>JAECRO010000069.1 GCA_016000195.1 Burkholderiales bacterium
GTGCGGGGCACGCAGCTTCGCAATACCGCGAGGAACTTCACCAATTAAACACTAGCACGTTTTCAAGCCCGGCCCGGCACCTTTGCCGGTCTGGATGAAAGCGCTCTAGGCAGCTATCCAGTAGAGAGTTGGACAGCGAAAGGAGCAGATAAGCTGAAAAAGCCACTGGCAAGACTGGCGCGGCTATCGAAGATCAAAAATTCCAGCCACTCAACCGGACTTTAAGCACTGGCGACACGGCGCACAAAAACTATACCTTTCTACAGGGTGACTACATGACCCCTTAAAGCAAAAAAGGTTTGCTGCTAAATTCATAGCAACAAACCCTTATGTATCTTGGCGGAGAGGGTGGGATTCGAACCCACGGTACCTTGCGGTACGCCTGATTTCGAGTCAGGTACATTCGGCCACTCTGCCACCTCTCCTATGTATCGAGCCGCAATTCTAGCAGGCTGAAATGCCGATCAGGCCGCAGGCAGCGAAAGAGTCGTCATGCCGCCCATGTAGGGTTGCAGCACCGCCGGAATCTCGACGCCGCCGTCGGCGCGCTGGTAATTTTCGAGCACCGCCACCAGCGTGCGGCCCACGGCCAGGCCGGAGCCGTTCAGGGTGTGGACGAACTCGTTCTTGCCTTGCGCACTCTTGAACCGGGCCTGCAGGCGGCGCGCCTGGAAGGCTTCGCAATTGGACACCGAGCTGATCTCGCGGTAGGTGTTTTGCGCCGGCAGCCACACTTCCAGGTCGTAGGTCTTGGTGGCGCCAAAACCCATGTCGCCGGTACACAGCAGCATGACGCGGTACGGCAGGCCGAGCTTTTGCAGGATGACCTCGGCGTGGCCGGTCATGGCTTCGAGCGCTTCGTAGCTTTTCTCGGGATGCACGATCTGCACCATTTCCACCTTGTCGAACTGGTGCTGGCGGATCATGCCGCGCGTGTCGCGCCCGTAACTGCCGGCCTCGGAGCGAAAGCATGGCGTATGGGCGGTGAACATCAGCGGCAGTTGCGCTTCCGGCATGACTTCATCGCGCACGAAATTGGTCAGCGGCACCTCGGACGTGGGGATCAGGTAGAGCGCGGCATTCTCGGCCTGGCCTTCCTGCCCGCCTTTTTTGGCGGCGAACAGGTCTTCCTCGAACTTGGGCAACTGGCCGGTGCCACGCAGCGAGTCGCTGTTGACGATGTAGGGCACATAGCATTCGGTGTAGCCATGCTCGGCCGTCTGCACGTCGAGCATGAATTGCGACAGCGCCCGGTGCAGGCGCGCCAGCGGGCCTTTCATGACGGTAAAGCGCGAGCCCGTCAGCTTGGTGCCCAGCTCGAAATCCAGCCCCAGCGGCTGGCCGACATCCACATGGTCCCTGGGCTCGAAGCTCAAGGCGGCGGGCGCGCCGCCCAGCCCTTCGACCGGGCTCCACTTGCGCACTTCCACATTGCCCGCCTCGCCGATGCCGTGCGGCACGCTGTCGTGCGGCAGATTGGGCACGGCCAGCAGCAGCGCCTGCATCTCGGCCTGGATCTGCTCAAGGCGCGCGGCCGATGATTCGAGTTCGGCCTTGGAGTGGCTGACCCGTGCCATCACGGCGCTGGCGTCTTCGCCCCTGGACTTGAGCTGGCCGATTTGTTTGGACAGGGTGCCGCGCTGACCTTGCAGCGCTTCGGTCCTGATCTGCACGGCCTTGCGTTCGGCTTCGAGGGCCTGGAATGCGTCGGCATTGAGGAAGGTTTGCGGACTCTTGCGGGTCTCCAGGCGGGCGATGGCCGAGGGCAGGTCTTTACGGAGCAGGTTGATGTCTAGCATGGGGTCGATTGTATTTGGGGCCGCAACGCTCGCGGCGGGTTCAATTCAGGCTGGCGCCGCACAGGATGAGGTGTTAAAAAGTAACCGGGACCAACCGTCATCGCAACCAGGTTCGCAAACAAACAAAAACCGGCACTCACAGAGTGTGTAATAACTCTTTCGTAGCGGGCGACCCTTGGAGATTCCCCCGGCATAGCCGGGGTTTAGTTCTCTGCACCGCTATTGATAAACCTCTAACTGACAGTTCGCGGTTTCAGTAAAATTTATTGATGTTCGTATCGTATAGTTCCACATCATGATGGAATAAGGTTTGCTATGGCGAAAAATAATGTCCCGCGTCACGTCGGGTTCATTCCCGATGGAAACCGCCGCTGGGCCCTGGATCATGGCCTGCCCAAAGAAGCCGGATATGTTCATGGTATCGACCCGGGGTTGCTGCTGTATGAGAAATGTAAAGAATCCGGGATCAAGGAAGCCTCAATCTACTGCTTTACCCAGGACAACACCAAGCGGCCTTCCATTCAGAAACAGGCATTCAGCGAGGCCACCGTTGCATTCGCTTTAGAGATCGCACGCCGTGGAGCGGCGCTGCTTGTTGTCGGCGATGAGACCTCGACACAATTCCCTGAGGAATTAAAAGAATTCCGGCAGCGCCAAGGTGTTGGAATGAAGGTAAATCTACTCGTCAATTATGGTTGGGAATGGGATCTGGCCGGTCTTAAAAACGGCGGCCTGCGTTCAGATGAAGTTTCACGTCTGGATTTGATCGTACGCTGGGGAGGAGGATGCCGATTGAGCGGTTTTCTCCCGGTACAGTCGGTTTATGCGGATTTCTATGTCAGGGATGAATATTGGCCAGATTTTGATCCGCAGCATTTTGAGCACGCACTCGCCTGGTTTAAAAACCAGGACCAGACGCTCGGCGGGTAATATAGTGGACCCCGGTTTTAAGACAGTAGTCGGAAACGCTGGTTATCAAAAAACCTGGTTCTGTATGGCATCAACGCCCCGGTGGGGCAGAACGAAAGAGGAGTCGTTATGAAAGGTTTTGTGCAGGATATCGAGGGTCTCGCCGTCAAGAATGACGAGTTTCGTCGGGTGCTTTACACTGCAAAACACTGCCAGCTCGTCGTGATGGCGTTAAAACCCAAGGAAGAGATCGGGGCGGAAGTCCACAAGCTCGACCAGTTCTTTCGCGTCGAGGAAGGGAGCGGTGAGGCAGTTCTCGATGGCGTTCGGACGGCGATCCAAGCCGGCTTCGCGGTAGTCGTCCCGGCTGGAACGAATCACAACATCATCAATACCGGCAGTGTTCCGCTGAAGCTCTATACGCTCTATGCGCCGCCGAATCATCGGGACGGCGTCGTCCACCATACCCGCGCCGACGCGGAGGCCGACAACGAACACTTCGACGGCAAAACGACTGAATAGAGAGTCGACTGCGCGCCGGGCTGATCTCCGCAGAAACGCGCAGCTTGAGCTCCCTCGGTTGTCCCGTAGGCGGGCCAGACTATTCAACGTCCATCCAGAGCTACCGTGTCGCGTCTCCTGCAGCGTGGCAGGGTGGCTTAACCGGTTTTACGTTCCACTGCTACCCAAGCCCCAGCATGCCGCGCGCCTTGAAGCTGCCACCCGTCTGCATGTGTTCGAGCTTGAGCCAGACTCCAGCGCAGTGCATGCCCAGCGTCCTGCCAGGTAGCTTCCAGCGCGGAGTTTGACGGATAAAGTGGCTGTAGCGCATGCTGAACGTGCGCTCGCAGCTCTCGATTTGATAGCGGTCGACACGCCTCACCGGCTAGCTCAATTGGTGAAGCTGGCTGTCGCTGATCTCGATCTGCTGACCCTGCGCGTCCAGCTTCAGGCCCTTGGGCAAGGGGAACTTGATGGTTTCCTCGACCCCGTCCATCTTGCGGACCGACACCGCGCCCAGCGCCTTGATGCGGTCGATGACCTGCCTGACCAGAATCTCGGGTGCCGATGCGCCTGCCGTCAGGCCGACACGGCTCTTGCCTTCGAACCACGCTTCCTGCAGCTCGCTGGCGTCATCGACCATGTAGGCTTCGGTGCCCAGCTTGGCGGCCAGCTCGCGCAGGCGGTTGCTGTTCGAGCTGGTCGGGCTGCCGACCACGATCAGGATATCGACCTGCAGGCTGAGCACCTTGACGGCGTCCTGCCGGTTTTGCGTGGCATAGCAGATGTCCTGCTGCTTGGGCTTGCGCACCTGCGGAAAGCGGGCCACGATGGCGGCGCTGATCTCGGCCGCGTCGTCCACGCTGAGCGTGGTTTGCGTGACGACGGCCAGGCGCTCGGTCTGCAGCGGTGCAATGCGCGCCACGTCGGCCACGTCCTCGACCAGGTGGATGCCGCTGTCGATCTGGCCCATGGTGCCCTCGACCTCGGGGTGGCCCTTGTGGCCGATCATGATGAACTCGTAGCCTTCCTTGTTGAGCTTGGCGACCTCGACATGCACCTTGGTCACCAGCGGGCAGGTGGCATCGAAAATCTGGAAACCCCGCGCCCTGGCTTCTTCCTGCACCGCCCGGCTGACGCCGTGGGCGCTGAACACCAGCGTGGCGCCGGGCGGAACGCCGGACAACTCTTCAATGAAAATCGCGCCCTTGACCTTCAGGTCGTTCACCACATAGGTGTTGTGAACGATTTCATGGCGGACATAAACCGGCGCGCCAAACTTGGTCAGCGCCCGCTCGACGATTTCAATCGCCCGGTCAACGCCAGCGCAAAAGCCGCGCGGCTCGGCCAGCAGGATTTCTTCAAGCCGCGGGGCGGGTTCCGCCGACAGGCCGCCCTTAGGCGGAACAGCCTCCTCGGGGGGCAGCGCAGCACGCGAAGCGGCAAGCGTGGGGGCATTTTTCATAAAACGCCGATCACATGCACTTCAAACTCCACCGGCTGGCCGGCCAGCGGATGGTTGAAGTCGAACTGCACCGCCGCGTCGTCGCCGTCCTTGACCTGCTGCACCGCGCCGGCGTACTGGCCCATGCCGTCGGGCGTGGGGAACTGCACCACATCGCCCACGCTGTAGCGCTCGTCGGGGTCGCCCAGCTGGTTGAGCAGCTTGCGCGCGACCCATTGCACCAGTTCCGGGCTGCGCTCGCCAAAAGCCTCGCCGGCGGCCAGCTGAAACGTGGTGCGCGTGCCTTCGGGCAGGCCCAGCAGGCGCTGCTCGATGGCCGGCGACAACTCGCCGTTGCCCAGGCTCAGCGTGGCGGGCTTGCCGTCGAAGGTGCTGATGATGCTGGCGCCGCCCGGTGCGGCCATGCGGTAGTGCAGCGTCAGGAAGGAGCCTGGCTCGACCACCGGGGCGGCATCGGGCTGGGCGGACTGGATGGAGGATTGCAGGGTAGGCATAAAGACTTTCGGGCCACCACGGGTGGGTCGGCCGGCAACGGTGACTGAACGGGCTCTATTGTAGAAAGCCGGGCTGGCCCGGGTGCTGCGGCGCGTCATTTCATGCATTTTTCAGGGCTTCCCGTGCGGATTGACCGCGCTGGCCTGCTGCATACTCCAGTTTCTTTTTACTTTTGCTTTCAATTTTCAGGCCACGCCCTCCATGCTCATCAAAGACCTGCCCGCCGACGCCCGTCCGCGCGAGAAACTGCTGGCCCGTGGCCCTGCGGCGCTCAGCGACGCCGAATTGCTGGCGCTGCTGCTGCGCACCGGCCTGCCCGGCAAGAACGCGCTGCAGATGGGCCAGGAGCTGCTCGACAATTTCGGCGGCGTGGCCGGGCTGCTGCACACCGGGCCCGAAGCGCTCAAATCCATCAAGGGCCTCGGCCCGGCCAAGCGCGCCGAAATCGTCGCCGTGCTGGAACTGGCGCGGCGCGCGCTGGCCGAGGAGCTGAAGGAAAAAGCGCTGTTCACCACGCCGCAAGCGGTGCGCGACTACCTGCAGCTGCAGCTGGGCAGCCGGCCGCACGAAATTTTCGCCGTGCTGTTCCTGAACAGCCAGAACCGGCTGATTGCGCTGGAGGAGCTGTTTCGCGGCACGCTGACGCAGACCAGCGTGTACCCGCGCGAGGTGGTCATCCGGGCGCTGGCGCTCAACGCCGCCAGCGTGGTGCTGGCGCACAACCACCCGAGCGGCGCGGCCCAGCCCTCGCGCGCCGACGAAATGCTGACCCAGACCCTGAAAACCGCGCTGGCGCTGGTCGATGTGCGGGTGCTCGACCATTTCGTGGTGACGGCATCGCAGTCGGTGTCGATGGCCGAGATGGGACTGGTTTAGGATGGGTGCCCAAGGCATTTTTTCACCACCGCCACCATGCTGCAGCCCTCCTCTTCACGCCAGAAAAGTCAGGAAAGCCATCAAGGCCTGCTGATCCGGGACTTCAAGGATCTCAAGCTGGTCCGGCGCGAGCTGGAAACGCGCGCCCGTCAGGAAGCGCAGCGGCTGGCCGCGCTCCAGGCTGCCGCCGCGCTGGCCCGGGCTGAAAAAGAGCTGTTTTCACGCGCCGTCGGGCGCGTCGTGGCCTTGCCGCCGCAGCACCGGCCTGGCCACCGGGCCAGCCTGGAGCGGGCGCGGCCGGCGCCGATTGCCGAGCAGCTGCGGCTCGACGAGATGGCCGTGATGCAGGAAGCGCTGTCGGACGAGTTTGATGTCGAGACGCTGCTGCACACCGATGAAACGCTGAGTTTTCGCCGGCCCGGCATCGGCCCCGACGTGACTCGAAAGCTGCGCCGGGGCAACTGGAGCATTCAGCGCCAGCTCGACCTGCACGGCTTTCGGCGCGAGGATGCGCGCAATGCGCTGGGCGCCTTTATCCGCGAAGCCCACAAGGCCGGCCTGCGCTGCGTGCGCGTGGTGCATGGCAAGGGACTGGGCTCGCCCGGCAAGATGCCGGTGCTCAAGGGCCGGGTGCAAAGCTGGCTGATCCAGAAGCAGGAAGTGCTGGCCTTCGTGCAGGCGCGCCCCGCCGACGGTGGCGCCGGGGCGCTGGTGGTGCTGCTGGCATAGCAGTGAACGGGACTCAGCAGCTATTGAATCAATAGCTGCTCACGCCCATGCCGCCTGCGCCAGAGCCATTTTTTCCTTATATTTTTGATGCGTCACCGCGCCGCTCATGCGGCCGGAGACCCGGGGCTTTGGCGGCGGTCATCGCAGCAGCCATCGCCAGGATGCCGGGTGTGCGTCTTCAGCGGGTGCGGGCGGCTCACTGAGGCGTGCGGCGCAGCGTTTCCACGACCGGCGTGTTGAGCACGGCGCGCAGCCCCCACCAGCCGGCCGCCAGCGCCAGCGCGGCACCGGCCAGGCTGCCATACACCGGCACGGCCCAGGAGCCGGTCCAGCTGAAATCGAACACATAGCGCGCCAGCCCCCAGCCGACGACCAGCGACACCAGCGACGCCAGGAAGCCGGCCAGCAAACCGACGCCGGCCAGTTCGGCGCGCTGCACCTGCCGCAGCAGCGACGCCCGGGCGCCGACGGCGCGCATGATGGCGAATTCTCTAGCGCGCTCCTCGCGGGTCGCGGTGATGGCGGCGAACAGCACCACCAGGCCGGCCGCCAGCGTGAAGCCGAACAAAAACTCCACCGCCCGGATCACCTGGTCGAGCACCCGCTGGACCTGCGCCAGCGTGCTGCTCATGTCGACATTGGTGATGTTCGGAAAGGCCTTGACCAGCGCGTTGTCGAAGCTCTGCGGCCGGGCCTGCCCGGCGCCCGCCGCAATAGCATCCGGTGCGCGAAAGGCGCTGATGAAGGACACCGGCACCTCGGCGGCCATCTGCGCCACCGGGTACATGACGAAGAAATTGACATGCATCGAACCCCAGTCCACCTTGCGCAGGCTGGTGATCTTCGCTTCGCTGGGCTGGCCGCCGATATCAAAGCGCAGGCTGTCGCCGAGCTTGAGGCCGAGCGTCTTGGCCAGGCCTTCCTCGACGCTGATGGCGCCCTGTTCATTCGCCGTCCAGCGCCCGGCAACGATCTGGTTATGGACCGGCTGGTCCGCGCTGTTGGACAGGTTGAACTCGCGATCCACCAGGCGCCTGGCGCTGTCATCGACAAAATCATCGGGCGTGACGGGCTTGCCATTGATGGCCACCAGCCGGCCGCGAATCATCGGATACCAGTCGAACTTCTTCACGCCGCCGTCCCGCAGCGCCTGCTGGAAGGCGTCGCCCTGCTCGGGCTGCACGTTGATGACGAAGCGGTTGGGCGCGTCCGGCGGCGTGGCCTGGCGCCAGCTGCTGATGAGGTCGGTGCGCAGCAGCACGAGCAGCATCAGCGCCAGCAGGCCGATGGCCAGGGCGCTGGTCTGCACGACGGCATAGACCGGGCGGGCCGACAGCTGGCGCGTCGCCAGCACCAGCCAGCGCGGCGCCGTGGTTTCGCTGACGCTGGCGCGCAGCAGCTTGACGGCGGCATAGCTCGCCAGGGCAAACACCGCCACCGCGCCCAGGAACCCGCCCACGGCGATCAGGCCGAGCTTCAAGTCGCCGCTGGCGGCCATCAGCAAGGCCGCAAAGCCCAGCACGCCCACGCCAAGGACCAGCATCGACGCCGGCTTGAGGTTGCCGACATCGCGGCGAATCACGCGCAGCGGCGGCACCGAGGCGAGTTGCAGCACCGGCGGCAGGCCGAACGCCAGCAGCAGCGTCAGCCCCATGCCCATGCCGAACGCCACCGGCCAGAGGGTCGCCGCCGGCAGCGTGCTGCTGACCAGCCCGGCCAGCAGCATCACGAACAGGTAATGCACCGCAAAACCCAGCGCCACGCCCAGCGCGCTGGCCGCCAGCCCGGCCAGCACGAATTCAAACGTGTAGGCCAGCGCAATGGTGCGCTGCGGCTGGCCCAGCACGCGCAGCATGGCGCAGTCGTCCAGGTGCCTGGCGGCAAAGCTGCGCGCCACGATGGCCACCGCCACGGCGCTGAGCAGCGCGGCCAGCAGCGCCACCAGGTTGAGGAATTTTTCGGCCCGGTCCAGCGTCTGCTGCATCTGGGGGTTGCCGCTGTCCAGGGACTCCAGCCGCGCGCCGCGAAGCGCTGCGGCGGCAGCGGGCTTCTTGAGTTCATCGGTGGCCCAGCGAACATAGGACTTGACGGCCTGCGGGTTGTCGCCCGCCACCGCAAAACGGTAGCTGGTCCGGCTGGCCGGCTGGATCAGGCCGGTGGCCGCCACGTCCAGCTGGTTGACCATCACGCGCGGCGAAAAGCTCATGAAGCCGGCGCCCCGGTCGGGCTCCTGCACGATCACGCGGGTGACGGTGAAACTGGCGTCGCCCATCAGCAGCGACTGGCCCAGCGTCAGGCCCAGCGCATCGAGCAGCGACGCATCGGCCCAGGCGGTGCCGGGTGCGGGAATATCACGGGTCGGCTGCGCGGTGCTTTCATCCAGGCTGTCGGCCACTTTCATGCTGCCGCGCAGGGGATAAGCCCCAGGTACGGCCTTGAAGGCGACCAGCTTGCTGGCGCCGCCGTCCTCGTCGCGCGCCCGGGCCATGGTCGGAAAGGTGACGGTCGAGACCGCTTTCAGGCCCAGCGCGCGGGCTTTTTCAGTGAAGGCCGATGGCAACGGGCCATCGCTGCGGATCACCGCATCGCCGCCCAGCAACTGCAGGGCATCGCGCTGGAGCCCGCCATTGAGCCGGTCGGCAAAAAACCCGACCGCCGTGAGCGACGCCACCGCCAGCGTGACCGCCACCATCAGCAGCCCCAGTTCGCCGGCGCGCAGGTCGCGCAGCAGGGTTTTCCAGCCGAGCTTGAGAAAAAGTGTGTTCATGGGGCGCGACCTTAGCGCAGAAACGGTAACGGGTGCGCAGTGAGGGCTTGCTGCGGTTGACAGTGCGCCATGGCAGCGCGCCATCGGAATGAAACCCTGTTTTCAAGCCAAACAGGCCTCTTGCGCTTATTGCACTTGATATCGTCGTACCAGAGCTCATGGTGCTCGCGCGCCCAGGTTTCATCGACATAGCCGGTTTTCATGCCCTCGCAAGCCCCTTCCATGCCAATCGTGCCGATGTAGCTATGGCCGATGAACAGGGCCATCATCAGCACCGTGGCCACGGCGTGAACCATGTGGCGCATTGACCACGGCCACGTCCATGCGCGGGCGGCGAAGGGCCTCGTCGGCCTCGGGAGACTGCATCAGAAAGTCAAGCACGCCGGGAGTGCACGGCGGTCACACGCATGCAGGCATGAAGGGTTTTCCCCCTGGCGCTGCGGTAGGATGATGCCCGGGCCTGCCGGCATTTTGCAAACTGTCCAGGCAGCGCCCCTGGGCCTATCCCGGACGGAACCCGCCGCCGGACTTTTTGAATGGGGGTCTTTTCATCAAAAACAAACTCCGGTTTGAAACCGCCCCCTTCAGGCGAATAGAATTTGTTCGGGAGAGTAGGCTCTTCCAAATTCGCCCCGAAAGGGGCGTGGATTGAAACATGCACCATCAAGCCTGTTCCCGCAGGGGACTCGGTCAGTTGCTGGGCTGCCTGGCGCTGCTGGCGGCTACCGGCTGCGCGACCCGCCCCGCCCCCGGCCCGCGCTCATTAAAGTCCGCCCAGGCCGGGAGCGACATTGCCCTGTTCGCGCTGTCCCTGCTCGACATGCCTTACGTCTCGGGCGGACATGGCCCGGCCACGGGATTCGACTGCTCGGGACTGGTCTCGCATGTGTACCTTCAGGCTGCGGGCATCCGCCTGCAGGGCAGCGCGGCATCCATGGCCAAGGCCATGCGCCCGGTCAACCCGGCCGACCTGCTGGCCGGCGACCTGGTGTTTTTCAACACGCTGGGTTATTCCTTTTCGCATGTCGGCATCTATGTGGGCGACGGGCGCTTCGTGCATGCCAGCAACCCGCGCACCGGCGTGAGAACGGACCGGCTCGACAGCAAGTATTACGCGGCCCGCTTTGAAGCGGCAAAAACGGTGCTGGGCTGAACGCGCTGCCCCACCCGCGGGAAAACACTACAAAATCAATAGCATACTGTGAAGGCAGGCCCTGCGCAAAGCCGCTGTTTCATCCATAAATAGCGATGGACGGCGGGTCAAGGCTTCGCGGGCAGCGGCGACCAGGCCGGCCGCTCGATGCGCTCGCTGTCCACGACGACCAGATAGCGGCCCGGCGATGGCGTGGGCGTGCGGTCCTTGCGCAGCACCCACAGCGGCTCTCCGCTGGCGACTGCGCGCTCGTAGTCTTCATCGAGCAGGGCATGGCGGTCAATGAAGTCATTGAGCGTTGCCGGAATGCGCACGCAGCCTTCGGACTGCGCCGTACCCAGGCGCGGCGCGGCCAGAACCGGATCGGTCGAATGCATCTGCAGCCGCAGCGTGCCCATCGCGCCGTCGCCCCAGCCGCGCGGCGACTCGACCCAGCCAAAGTCGTAGATGCGCATGCCCTTGACGCCATAGCCGCGAAAGCCCAGCTTGTTTTTCGTGCCCTCGGCGCGAAAGTCCGGGTTTGCCAGAGAATGGTCAAAAACACCCAGCGGGGTCAGGAAATGCTCGTAACGCCCCGGCAGGCCGGTCGATACCGGCGTGGCCCCGACGAAGCCCCAGCCGCGCTCGGCCGAACCCCAGTACAGCAGCGCGGCCTGCACGCTGGGGCTGCGGTCCACCAGCACGATGAACTGGGGCGCGGCCAGCGTCACCTGCGCCGCAGTCAGCGCGTCTTGCAGGCGCGCGGCATACGCCAGACGCTCGTCGTCGGGCACCGGCAGGCGCGGCGCCACCTCGCGCGCAAACTCGGCGGCCAGCGGCACCGGGCCGGCAGGCGCCACGCCATTAACCAGCGGGGCTGAAACCGACGCCGGAGGGCTCAGGCTCAAGCCCAGAAAAGCGCCCAGCGCGAGGGCCGCTGACCGCCTCGACAGACCGCCGCACGACACCAGCCCGGCGGGTGCCATTGCCCAGGATGCCATGTCAGCGGCTCCCTTGATCTGCATGTTTTTGAGCCGCAGTCTGCCGGGAAGTCCAGTATTCATGGGCTGATTGTGCGTGAGCACGCTTTCGTGCACACAAAAAGCCTGTTCCAGCGCCGCCCATTTCCAGGGCGCGCCCTCCACGCCCGGGCCTGCAGGCGATCCCGCGACGGGACGGCTGGCGACAAAAAGACGCAGGCCTGGTCAAGCGCCGCTGGCCGCATGGGCGCTACCCCCTGCAGACGGATTTGTCCCAAGGTGCGCATGCGCGTCAATCAGGTGTTCTTGCTGATCGTGATGGTCGGGAACCTGGCCGAGAAGTCCTTGGCCTTGGCCGCCACGGTGATCGCCACCTTGCGCGCCACGGCCTTGTAGATGCCGGCCACGTCGCCGTCGGGGTCGGCCACCACGGTCGGCTTGCCGCTGTCGGCCTGCAGGCGGATCTGCATGTCCAGCGGCAGCGCGCCGAGGTAGTCGAGCTGGTAGTCGGCGGCCATTTTCTTGCCGCCATCGGCGCCAAAAATATGCTCGGCATGGCCGCAATGGCTGCAGATATGCACCGCCATGTTCTCGACAATGCCCAGAATCGGCACGCCAACCTTGTCGAACATCTTGATGCCTTTCCTGGCGTCCAGCAGGGCAATGTCCTGCGGCGTGGTGACGATCACCGCGCCGGTCATGGGCACGCGCTGGCTCAGCGTCAACTGGATATCGCCGGTGCCGGGCGGCATATCGACGATCAGGTAGTCGAGGTCTTTCCAGTTGGTCTGGCGCAGCAGCTGCTCC
>JAECRO010000008.1 GCA_016000195.1 Burkholderiales bacterium
ATTAAATAGCAATCAGAGCACTACTCTTGCAAGCCAGGGCGATTTCGCTCTAGCCGCAACAGACAGACCGGTTGTCAGCGCTGACAATCGGTCTTTTTCATTTTTCAAGAGGTTTCCATGGAAGAGTTCATGACGGCGGGTTTCTGGCTTGCCGTGGGTCAGATCATCATGATCGACATTCTGCTGGGGGGTGACAATGCGGTCGTCATTGCGCTGGCCTGCCGCAACTTGCCCGGAAACCTGCGCACCCGAGGCATTGTTTATGGCACTGCGGGCGCCATTGTGTTGCGCGTGATCCTGATTGCCTTTGCGCTGGCATTGCTGGCCATTCCTTACCTCAAGATTGTCGGCGCCGTTTTGCTGCTGTGGATTGGCGTCAAGCTGCTGCAGCCCGAGGACGAGGATGACCACAACGTCACTTCGAGCGACAAGCTCTGGGGCGCTGTCAAGACCGTCATCATTGCCGATCTGGTCATGAGCGTGGACAACGTCCTGGCGATTGCCGGCGCCGCGCAGGGCGCGCACCAGCAGCACCAGTTGCCGCTGGTCATTTTTGGCCTGCTGGTCAGCATTCCCATCATCGTTGGCGGCAGCCAGCTCGTGCTCAAGCTGATGGAGCGCTTTCCGGTCGTGATTACCCTGGGCGCCATGCTGCTGGGCTGGATTGCGGGCCAAATGGCTTACTCCGACCCGGCCATCAAGCCTTATTTGCCCGAAGCGCCGGTCTGGGGCTATGCGGTGGCCGCTGCCGGTGCGCTGCTGGTGCTGGTGATTGGCAAACTGATGCAGCCAGGTAAAAAACCGGCTGGTGCGGGCTGAAATATCGCGTAAAAATTCCTTGTCGCGTGCTTTGCTGTCTGTTAATGTCCAGCCTCATTACGGCTTGATACAGTCAATGTTCAAGCAAGACTGCTCAATCCCTGCCGCCAACTGGGTAAAGCCACCCAGACAGAGGTCAAACCCGGCACCCCATGATGTACGAAATCTTCGCTCAAACGGACCAGGGTCTGATACGCAAAAACAATGAAGATGCGGTTGCGTTTGACCCGCAGACCGGCTTGTGCCTGCTGGCTGACGGGATGGGCGGCTACAACGCGGGCGAGATTGCCAGCGGCATGGCCATCACCTTCATCCGTCAGGAGCTGGGCTCCTGGCTGCTAGAGGCCGGTAATCGCGCATCGGCCAGGGAACTGCGCCGCACCATGGAAACCTGCGCACACAATGTCAATCATTCGATTTTCAGCGCCGCCTGTTCCAATCCTGACTATGAAGGCATGGGCACCACGCTGGTCGCGGGGGTTTTTGCCGAGGGCCGGCTGATGCTGGGCCATATTGGCGACTCCCGCTGCTACCGCCTGCGCGGCCAGGTTTTTCAGCAAATCACCAAAGACCATTCCCTGCTGCAGGAGCAGATCGACGCCGGATTGATGACGCCCGAGCAGGCCCTCACAGCGCCCCACAAGAATCTGATTACGCGCGCCCTGGGGGTGGAAGACTCGGTCCTGATTGAAATCAGCGAACACCGGGTAGAACTCGGTGATCTGTATTTAATGTGCTCGGACGGCCTGTCGGACATGCTGCTGGATGGCGCCATGGCCGCTATATTGAACACCTCCGGCACATTGCGGCAAAAAGCCCTGCAGCTGGTGGCTGCGGCCAATGAAAGCGGTGGCCGCGACAATATCTCCGTCCTGCTGGTGCATGCGCAAGCCACGGAAGACGAATCCAGGCGCGGTTTGCTCTCCAGAATGCTGGGGAAATAGCGCAGCGACCAAGCAATTCAAAACAAAGAGGAGTCGGCCATGCCGAAAATGATCATTTCCCTGGACGGAGTCGTCCTCAAGGAAGTCCCGCTGACCAAAGACCGTACATCCTTGGGCCGCAGACCGTACAACGACATCGTGATCGACAACATGGCCGTCAGCGGCGAGCATGCCGTTCTGCAGTGGTCAGGCAGCGAAAGCTACATTGAAGACCTCAACAGTACCAACGGTACTTATGTCAACGGCAAGACCGTCAAAAAGCAGCAACTGCACCACGACGACATTGTGGAAATCGGCAAATACAAAATTCAGTATGTCGATGAAGCCAATGCAGGCGCAAGCGCTGTCAGCGGCGCCATCCGCGTCATGTCCGGTGCCGCCGCCGGCCGTGAAATGGCCCTGGTCAAGCCAGTCACCACCCTCGGCAAACCCGGCGTGGCAGTCGCCAGCATCACCAAAAGTCCCCGGGGTTTTGTGATTGCCCATGTGGAAGGCGCCAGCCAGCCCATGGTCAACGGCCTGGCTGTAGGCGTCGAAGCCGTTGTGCTCAGGGATGGCGACAAGATTGAACTGGCCGGCGCGCAGATGCAGTTCGTGGTGCATTGAAGAGGCGGCGTTCATGACGAACGCTGCACAATAGGGAATCCGTTGACTACCATCGACCCAGGACATCCCAGGAGCGATTACGATGCTGCTTGACGAATTGCATGCAAAACGCGATGTCATACAAACACTGAGCCGCCGGTACGGGGCTCGCCGCATTCGTGTGTTTGGCTCCGTGGCCCGGCGTGAAGAGCGCGCCGACAGTGATGTGGACTTTCTTGTGGATTTTCCGCGCGGCTACGACCTGTTTGCCCAGCGCCTGCCGCTGACCGACCAGCTGGCCCAATTGCTCAAACGCCCGGTGGAATTGATACCCGAGCACGAACTGAATCGCCATATTCGCGAACAAGTCCTGCGCGAAGTGGTTGGGCTATGAGCAAACCCAGATTTCCCCGGCAATCAAGCTTGCAAAGCCTTGACATAGAGCACCTCGATTTCGTCGCTGCTTTTAATGCCTGCGTCATTGGTGATCAGAAAACGGCAGCCCGATTGAATGGCCGTGGCGTAATGCAGCGCATCCATCAGGCGCATGCCTTGCATGCCCGCAAGCTGCGCCGCCAGGTCAAAGGTATGGGCGGTATGGGCATGCACCGTCAAAAAACCTTGCAGCCCAAAAAAGGCTTTGAACTGCGCAATTTTTGCCGTGTTTTTGTGCCGGTACGGCATCACCATGGTTTCTGCCACGGCGGCGTCTCCGGTGCAGCCCAGCATTCGGCCTTCAACACAGGCGGTTAGCAAAGGCGCCACCACGTCAAACAGCGCACCCTGATCCAGAAAGTAAATGAAGACGCTGGTGTCGAAGTAAACGCGCTGGCCCGCCATGCGGGCGAGTGCCGCGCCTAGCGCACCCATGTGTCGCGAAGGCTCTGAATGCTGGCTTCCACCTGCTCGGGCGTATCGCCCCACAAGCCTTTGCCCAGGCCTGCGAAAGCCATCAGATCGGGTGAGGTTTCGCGACGGCTGACGGGCGTGAACATGACAACACCGTTCGCCAGCTGCACGTCCAGGATGTCATCAGGCCGGGCATTCCATTGCGCCAGAATGCTTGAGGGAATGGTGACTTGCCCTTTGGGGCGGAGGGTGACTTGTGGCATGAGACTCCAGTGTGGGGAGTTAAAAGTAGGAAAATACGTTTTAAATCATACTTGCAACTTTTTGCTGCTGCAAGCAGGCCACTACAGTTTTGAAACCATGAAATTTAGCTTCGTGGCTTGAGTGCCTCAACTGGCTAAAAGCTAGAGTCTTGATGGGTAAAACTGATTAAGGATCTGGCAAATAACAACTTTCCGTCCGTCATACCCGCGAAGGCGGGAATCCAGCTAACAACTTTCCGTCCGTCATTCCCGCGAAGGCGGGAATCCAGCGGCACGGGTTGAACGCTCAAACGAGTCTGGATACCCGCCTTCGCGGGTATGACGCAGGGAAGTTATTGTTGACCGCATCCTAAGTTGACAGTCGAGTGACAAAAATGTCGGCAAATTCAATTCGGAGTGTCAAAAAAAGTAAGCTTTGCGTTTCAATTGTGAGAAAAATCATGATCTGCAAGGCGCAAATGAATTTGAAAGGCTTGGCACACAACCTGCTGTAGTTCATGGCAAGTTTTTCCAACCAAGGAGTTTTTCATGAAGCGTTCCATGCAAAAGATGCAAAAGATGCAAAAGGGTTTCACCCTGATCGAATTGATGATCGTTGTGGCGATCATTGGTATCTTGGCCGCCGTGGCCCTGCCTGCTTATCAGGACTACACCAAGAAGGCCAAAATGTCCGAGGTGATCTTGGCTGCATCGGGCTGCCGCACCACCATCACCGAGGTGTACCAAAGTAGTTCTGCATCAAACGCCCCCACTGTTGGTGGCAACTGGGGATGTGAGAGTGCCTCGCAAACCAGCAAGTATGTAAAGCAAGTTTCCACAACGCCAAATGGTGCGGTGAGGGTGCAGGCGACTGGTTTTGGTGATGCCAACATTGATGACAAGTATATGTATTTGGAACCACGTAAAATTGATGGAACGACTGCATTGGTTTCTTCCACTAACATGCCTATTCAAGTCGGCTCGTGGGCCTGCGGCGCTGTTACTGGCGACACTATTCTCAAGTATCTGCCAGGTTCCTGCAAAACCATCTTCGCCGCTGCACCGACCGGTACCTTTGCACCTTAATTAATAATATTTCCTGGTAAATAGATTATTGAAAGAGCGTGTTATCTACACGCTCTTTTTTTGCTTCAAATTTTCTCCTTTTCAATGCGCCTATTTATCGGGCTCACTGCAGTTGCGTGGCTGATCCCTAACCACTATGCACCCTGGTCTTCCGCTTGGGGCGACGCATTGGCAATCCTCGGCCTGCTGACGCTATTGCCCGCTGCAATGGTAGGTGGGAGGGTATCTAGTGGCCGCGTTTCATGGTCTCTTTTGGGCATCGCTGCCTTGTGCGGCGCGGTGCCATGGGGGCAACTCGCCACTGGCAAGCTCCTTTTCTTCGGCGATGCGCTGATGGGCGCCTTTTATATAGGTTTGTGGTTGGCGTCCGTTCTTGCCGGCAGGTTGATGGCGGCACCGGCCGGTCGCAGCGACAGTTTGAACGCGCTGACCGTGGCCTGGCTTTTCGTCGCTCTGCTTTCGGTCGGTATTGGATTGGTGCAGTGGACGGATGCGCTCAGCCTGGGCATCTATGGAGCGGAATTGCCGCCCGGTGGGCGCCCATTTGGCAACGTGGCCCAGCCGAACCACCTTTGCACCATTTGCTTTCTGGGTTTGTGTGGGCTGTTGTGGCTCCATCAGCAAAGACGCGTTCAAGATGCCGTCTTCTGGCCTGGCGCCACGTTCTTGCTGCTCGGCATGGTGATGACGCAGTCGCGTACCGGTTGGCTCCAGATCGGGCTGTTGATCGCATGGGCAGTTGCCATGCGAACGCGCGCTGATTTGAGAATCAGCCGCCGGCAATTACTCATGCTTGGTGGGTTGTTTGCAATAGGTGTTGCACTCTGGCCTATCGTGTGCAATTTGCTGTTTCTTTCTCCAGGGCGTTCCATCGGTGATCAGATGCAGGCCGACATTCGCCTGCCGTATTGGCTTTCCATGTTAAATGCCATTGGGCGAGAACCACTGTGGGGATATGGCTGGCAACAAATCGGGGCCGCACAACAGCGTGTGGCACTAGACCATTCTGGCGTTGGTGTGCTGTTTGAGCACAGCCATAACCTGGTGCTGGATCTGCTGCTGTGGAATGGCGTGCCTGTGGGAGGCCTTGTCGTTGCACTGCTGGTGTGGTGGTTTGTTGCGCACATTCGGAATTGCCGCGATGCACGAGTGGCGTGGCTGCTCTTGGCTGTAGCCGGCGTTTTCACTCATGCCATGCTTGAGTTTCCGCTCGAGTACGCCTACTTTCTGATTCCTGTGGGGCTGGTAATGGGAGCCATCGACGGTTTGTCGCCCACTGGGAGATCACTGACATTGCCGCGCTGGGTGGTGTTGTCGCTCACAGCGCTGCTCAGTGCTGTTTTTGTAGCTGTGGCCGGCGAATACCTGAAAGCCGAGGAAAATTATCGTGCCCTGCGCATGGAGTCTGCGCATATCGGCGTGGATCGCATTGAAACGCCGGCACCAAAACTGCACCTGCTGACGCAATTAGGTGCTTTTCTGGAATTTGCCCGAATCGAAGCCACACCCGGCATGCCCGCCAAGCAGGTGGAGTGGATGCGAAAAGTTTCAGAACGTTTTGGCTACCCGCCAGTAATGTTTCGTTATGCATTAGCTGCCGGCCTGAATGAACAGCCGGAGATTTCTCAGCAAACGCTGCAGCGCATTTGCCGCATTCATGAACGCCAACGATGTGTAGAAGCCAGGGAGGGCTGGAAGGCGCTACAGGCTCAGTATCCACAGCTTCAGGACATGGCGGATAATGAAAATTAATGTTATTGAGGTCACAAAACGGGGTCAGGTCTTGCCTTCCAGCATCGGTTGGGTTTGCAAGTCCTGGCCTTTTTCTGTGGGCTGTCCAGTGTCCTGTATGTCGGTCAAATGGAGCAGGACGCTGCGCTCAGGCATACAGCATGTCTTCCTGTGCCGCTTTTCTGACAACAGGCTTCCTGGCGCTTTTGAGGCCAAGCGACTACATCTACATCGACGACATCGTCGAAGCCACCCTGCGTTTGATTGACCAGCCGCAAGACGGCGGCACCTACAACCTGGGTAGCGGTGTGGGCTACAGCGTCAACCAGGTGAAGGACGTGGTTGAGCAGGTTTGCGTCCGAACATTGCACGCCACTTACCGCCCGGCGCGCGGCGCGGATGCGCGCAGCGTGGAGCTGGACGACACGCGCCTGAGCGTTGGGCTGGGCTGGCAGCCAGTTGTGGGGCTGGTTGATGGGGTGGCGCGGACTTGGGAATGGGTGCAACAGGAGTTGCCTGACAATGGCCACCGTCTTGAAAACCCGATTGACGGCCTTTAAATGCTAGGATTGTGCAATGAGCATACGGCCAACATGCCAACTGAACGGGTAGCATTGAAATGCAAAAAATCAACAGACAAATAGTTCAAAGCAAGACTGTTGCCAATGTATTGGCCTCCTTGCGTATTGAAAAACTGACTCCTAGTGGGTACGTCGTCCAAGGAATGAATGCCTGCGCTAGCGGACAGAGGACAACCGCAAGCTTGCTTCAGAAAATCATGCAGCACCATGTCGCGATACGACGGGACTGATCACTACGTCTATCCTGGTACTACGGAGGTACTTCGCAACTTGGCGGACATTCGGGATCAGGCTGCTTTGGACGCGTTCGAGGCAGATGCAACCGCCTTGCGCATGCTTGAGTTGGTTGCCGACCCGATACAGGGTGATTTTGACCTCAAGCACCTTTGCGCTATTCACCAGCATCGGAATAATTAGGGTCAGATTCCAATTAAATTCAGCGCGTTGTGCGTGTGATCACCCAGGGCATTGAGTGACGCAGTGCCGAGTTTACTGATGTCGGTGCGGCTGCAGAAATTTATAAAATGCCAGGCGCTAGACAAGGTAAATCATGCGCATGTTGCTATCAATTTTATATACATTGATTGAGTCAGAATCAAATTCCGTCAATCCAATTGCGCAATTGCAAAGCCTCAACCCGCTCAAATTCACGCAGGTTGTTCGATACCAGTGTCAAGCCCTCGCTACGGGCATGCGCAGCAATATGCAGGTCATTGACGCCAATGGTTTGTCCGCGCTTTTCCAGCGCGCTGCGAATGTTGCCGTAATGTTGCGCGGCTTTGGGACCATAGGGCAGCACATCCAGCCGGCTGCAAAAATCTTCAACCACGGCCAAAGAGCGCGCCGGCGCATTGCTTTTCTCGGCACCATGCAGCAGTTCCGCC
Source organism: Burkholderiales bacterium (assembly GCA_016000195.1). Taxonomy (GTDB): domain Bacteria; phylum Pseudomonadota; class Gammaproteobacteria; order Burkholderiales; family Burkholderiaceae_C; genus Polaromonas. The sequence continues at coordinate 7,722 of JAECRO010000008.1, forward strand.
AAGGTGATGCTGGAAATGGCCATGTGCCCGGCCTCTTGGTTAAACACCTGTAACGCAGACAGGGGCTTTTTCTTGATCACGTAAATTACGATATTGGTGTCGAGCATGTAGCGCAGCATCAAAAAGCCTCACGCTCAGGTTGAACCTGGCTGGCGCGTTGGTTCATGAAGTCGTCGGCAACTGCGGTGTCATCAAGAAAAAAACTGTCCCACGTGTGCCCCAGTGGTGCAATCACGCGCTCACACCCTCTAGCCCTGACATCTACCCGTTTGACGTTGTCGGGTAGGCGCAATGCAGCTGGCAGTCGTATCGCCTGGCTACGGTTGTTGATAAAAACGGTGCTTACTGTCATTTTTTGACTCCTTGAATGGCATATACGAATTGTATAGCGCAATGCGGAATAATTGGCGTCAGATTCCAATTAACGCTAAGGGCAGCTGCACATACGCCAGTTGTCACCAGCCGCTTTGCCAGTCCATTGGGGCATCAACACCAGTTCACCGGCTCCGCCCCGCCTTGTATTTCCCCTTGCCTGCGCCAGCCGGGCCATGGCTTTTTTGGCAGGCGGATACGCTGTCGCTGCAATCAGGCATGCACCTGCGCGGCACCCAGTTTCAGGCCCAGCGCCTTGATGACCTTCAAGATGGTGGCGAAACTGGGGTTGCCTTCGCCAGAGAGGGCTTTGTACAGGCTCTCGCGCCCAAGGCCTGTATCGTTGGCCAGCTGCGTCATGCCACGCGCACGAGCGATCACACCCAGCGCGTGGGCGATAAATGCGGCGTCATCGCCAGCCTCTTCCATGCAGAGGGCAAAATAATCGGCAATGTCTTCCTCGGTTTTGAGGTACTTGGCGCTGTCCCATTTATTCAGTTTGATGGCCATGAGGATCTCCTACAGTTGGCGTGCCAGTTGCAGCGCGGTTTTGATGTCTTTGGGTTGGGTTGATTTGTTGCCACCCGCCAGCAAAATCACAATCTCCTGGCCCCGCTGGGTGAAATAGACCCGGTAGCCGGGGCCAAAGTCGATGCGCATCTCGCTCACACCCTCAGCCACTGGCTTGACATCGCCAAGGTTTCCATTTTCTGCCCGGTCGATACGCGTGAATGCGCAACACTGCTTGACGGTCTTTCAGTGCATCGAACCAAGCGTCAAAGGTGTCGGTGGTTTGAATGATGTTCACAATTTTATTGTATCCTATTTAATACATTTGCAAGCTCATGGAAAGCCAGTCTGGGTCGTTCATACTGCCAGGCGTACGCGCAGCCAGTCGCTGGCGCTGAATCCGGGCAACCCGAGCAATGGAACAAACGGGGTCAGGTCTTGCATTCCACGCAATACGGCATTGGTGTGGGCCTGATAGCGCGTGCCTTGGCCTTTGAAGTAGTCAAGCACATCTTCATCGCGCTTGATGCTGATGGGCTTTTTTGCGGGTGGGTGTCGTGCAGCTGCGAAAGCAGCGTTGATTTCACCTCAAGAAGGTTGAGCGAAGGGGGCGGGCAGCGGTCAAGGCCCTTTTCTTTTGTCATTGATTGATACAAAATGATGTCATTTTTGATGCGAGAGGCTGACCATGCGAACCACACTCACGATTGATGATCAACTTTTCGCCAGGGCCGTGGCACTGGCCGAGCCTGGGGTCGAGAAGTCCGAGCTGATCAGGGAATGCGTCAAGGCGTTCATTCAGCGCCAGACGGCCCGTCGCTTGGCCGCCCTGGGCGGGGAGGCGCCTGATATTGAGCTCGCGCCTCGCCGGCGCGAAGACGCGCCCGCTTCATGAACATACTGGTCGATAGCTCCGTGTGGGTGGGCCACTTCAAGCAGCGCAACGGGCGCCTGGCAGCTTTGCTGGAAGAGGGCAGGGTCGTATGCCACCCCTGTGTGGTGACGGAAGTGGCCTGCGGGACGCCGCCGAACCGGCGCGCCATCGTCACCATGCTGGCCGAACTTGAAAGCACGCCGCTTGCGACACCTGATGAGATTTTGGAATTGATCGAGCGTCGCAGCCTCTATGGTCGCGGGTGTGGCTTCGTTGACATGAGCCTGCTGGCTTCGGCGCTGCTGAGCGATCAGACCTTGATCTGGACTTTGGACAAGCGGCTGGAGTCCGTGGCGGCCGGGCTGAACCGGGCCTACCGCACCGCACTTCGCTCCTGAGCCGTTTTCCTGGTCGGGCACAGGGGCGGGCTGTATTGCAGCCTAAAACGGGCGCTGCCTGATGCGCGCGTGACGCTCGCACAGAGTGCGCAGACCGATTTACTGGAGGCCTGGCTGTATATTGAAATGGCATTGGCCGAACAGATCGTGCACGACGCGACCGGGAAATCCCCTTGTGAGCATGGCTCTAGCGCTCATGCGTCCCTATTTCCAGGAGTCAGCATTCCTGGGCAGCAGCGTTGCGGGATCGTAAGGCTTGAGAATGTCGCCGGGAGCAAGCTGGTCGGTATACACCACCAGATTGACACCGCCAGCCGGTAGCCTGGAAGAAAACAAAATGCCCTTGGCTCCTGCCGCCATAGCCATATCCCCCAGCACCCACGAGGGCGGCTCGATGCGCTTGTCAAACCACAGGCTGCGCCAGTCGCAAAAGAAATCCTCCCAAAGCTCGTCCCACTCGCCTGATTGATAGCCGTTGGTGAAATCCAGCACCGGCCCTATATTGAGCTCGTAACACACCAGCGTGCCAGGCGGCATCAGGTTTGAAAGCTGCTGGTATTCGCTGACCGCCGTTTGTGAGTCTTTGGAGAGATACAGGGCATTGACGCCGACTCGATTTGCCCGGCCTCCCTGCGTTGCCGCACCGGCGCCGCTGGTCGGGCTGTGAGCCCAGCGTGGGGTATGCATTCGATATGCCGTACCGACAAAACCTTGAACGAATTTCACCCTGCGGCACCCGCCTGCAAAGATGACATGTACCGCAAAATATCCTCTGTACGACCGTCACTCACCAACTCTTCGGCTGTTTTATAACCAAAAGACTCAATGCCGTCGTTGCGATACCAGGTCAGCGCTTTTGCCATGTCCCCTGACAGGCTGAAAGCGGCTTTGATCACTTTCACCGACTCCCTGATATAGCGTTGGACGCTCGGCGTGGTGGGCGCCCGGCGCAAGGTGTTGCGGTGGACATGAGCCTGATCCGCGAGGCTTTGAAGGTCTAGTTGCAGCGCCTGGCTGAAAAGCCGGGGAGACAAAGCCGGCGCCGGAATCTCAGGGTCTTGCAGCGAGTACAAGAAGTCGTCATAGCTGGGAGGGCTGTAGGTTGAGGCATGAGGTTTCATAAATGCTCCGGGCAGTCATCATTCATTTGGTGAACTAATTGTGCACCAATAATGCAGCTTTCGCCATGGGTATTGGGGGCGTCAGATTGAAGCTTCTGTAATCACTTGGGCATGCACCGGGCAAAATTTGGAAGAAAAAATTCTCTGAACTACGTCACTCTTGCCAAGTCAGCTTTGACAATCCATGGGAATCATCCATTCCCGGCAAATGCCGAACCATCTTTCCCGTGTCACACACTCTCAATGCCCGTAGCCTGCCCGCCTGGTGGCTGGTCACACTCCTCATCCTGCCCTGGCTCAGCCCCTACACCGCAGGTTCCACGCCCAATGTCTGGCCGCTGCTGCTGTCGGCGCTGTGCGCGGTTGTTCTGTGGTTTTACCGGCGTCGGCTCAATGCTAGGCTCGTCACCGCTGGCTGGCTGATCGCCGCAGCAGTCAGCGCGCTCATCGGTCTGGTGCAGTATTTTGGCCTGGCGCAGACCTTGAGCCCGTGGATCAGCCAGACGGAGGCCGGCGAGGCGTTTGCCAACTTGCGCCAGCGCAACCAGTTCGCCACGCTGACGAGCATCGGCCTGCTCGCCTTGACCGGCTGGCTGGCGCAACGGGGAAAGCCCGCAGGCCGGCAACCGGCTCAGGAATGGCGCATGCCGTGGTGGGCCTGTCTGCTGGCCCTGCTGCTGGCGCTGGGCAATGCGGCCAGCAGTTCGCGCACCGGCCTGCTGCAATGGCTGCTGATTGCCGCACTGACCGCCTGGTGGGCGCTGCCGGACCGCCGATGGCGGCTGCCGGTGTTTGCCGTGCAGGCCTTGGTCGCTTATGGCGTCGCCGTGCTGATGCTGCCGTGGCTGCTGGAATGGGCGACGGGCTTGCACAGCGGCGGCCTGTTTGGCCGGCTGGCCGAAGCGCCGGGCTGCTCCAGCCGCAAGGTGCTGTGGTCCAACGTGCTGACGCTGATTGCCCAAAAGCCGTGGCTGGGCTGGGGCTGGGGCGAGCTGGACTATGCCCATTTCATGACGCTGTACCAAGGCCCGCGCTTTTGCGAAATCCTGGACAACGCGCACAACCTGCCGCTGCACCTGGCGGTGGAACTGGGCGTTCCGGTGGCCGTGGCGATTTGCGGCGCCCTGGGCTGGCTGGTCTGGCGCGCCCGGCCGTGGCGCGAACAAAATCCGGTGCGGCAGACGGCCTGGGGCGTGCTGGCGGTCATCGGGCTGCACAGCCTGCTGGAATACCCGCTGTGGTACGGGCCGTTCCAGATCGCTGCCGGGCTGTGTGCCTGGCTGCTGTTCGCCGGGTGGCGCACAGAACAGCCATTGCCTGATGGCCTGGACGGAAAATTTAAGCAAAAAATGCCTTTTGCGCAATACCTGCGGGCGCTGGCAGCTATTATTATGATAGTGATATTGGCGTTCATCGCCATCAGCTATCACCGCGTCAGCCAGATTTACCTGGCGCCCGACAAGCGCAGCGCCGCCTACCGCGAAGATACGCTGGACAAGGTGCGCGGCAGCTGGCTGTTTCGCGACCAGGTGCGCTTTGCCGAATTAAGCCTCACGCCCCTCACGCCTGACAATGCCGCTGCCCTGCACGACCTGGCCAAGGGCTTGCTGCACTACTCGCCCGAGCCGCGGGTCATTGAAAAGCTGATTGAAAGCGCGGTGATGCTGGGGCGCGAGGACGAAGCCCTGCAGTATCTGGCGCGCTACCGGGCGGCTTTTCCGCAAGAGCATGCGCGCTGGGTTCAGAAAAACGCGGCTCCGCGCATGCCTGCGCACGGCAGCCCCAAGCCCTTGCACATTGAAAAGCTGCCCGGCTGATCAGTCCAGCGCTACGGCCAGCGGTTCGATGCGTACACGGAACTCGGGACTCAGCGTAGCCGCCTCGACAATATCGACCCGAAACGGCAGATCGGACTCGTCGAACGCTTCTTCCAGCATGCCGCGCAGCTTGTCGTCCAAAGGCGCCCCAAGCACCAGCAGGTCCAGGTCGGAAAACGGCTTGGCCGTGCGCTGCGCACGCGAGCCAAACACGCGCACGCGCTGGCGCTCAAGATGGGCATCGACAATCGCGCAGACCAGCGCTTTCTGGGATGGCGTCAGGTCAAGCATCACGACCTTCCAGCGTTGCCAGCACAGCCTGTGCGTCCCGCAAAAAACCTTCAAGCACTGCGGCAACCTCTGCCGCCACGCGGGCATCGTAGGCGTGAGAGGTTTTGTTTCGCTGCACCAGATAGACAAACCACGGCTCGGGTGAACGGATCAGGCCGCGCTCGGCGGCTACCCGGAACAGCGTGCGTTTGCTGTAGCTGTCAACTTCCGCCGTATTGCCGAGTTCAGTTTCGATCTGCCGCTTGAGCATTTTCCAGCTCAATTCAAAGCAGTATTCAAACCGCTGAATGCAGGCGTCGCGAACCTCCTCGTCGGCCAGGTTGGCGCGGTGGCGCACCAGGCCGCGCTCCAGGCTGGCCAGTGCATTCCGAAAGGGTGTCAGTTCAAGTGGCATGCCGTGAGTTTCTGTTGAAAACAATTCACATCCTCAAGCGCTGCCGGCGACAAAGCTGCCTGACTTCCCGCCATGCTTTTCCAGCAGCTTTACATCGGTGATGGTCATGCCCCGGTCCACCGCCTTGCACATGTCGTAGATCGTCAGCAGGGCGGCGGTGACGGCCGTCAGGGCTTCCATCTCGACGCCGGTGGGGCCGACGGTTTCAACCGTGGCGGTGCAGCTCACGCTGCCAGTTTCATCATCAATAAGGCCTGTTGCGCTTGTCACCTGTGCATGAGTAGCTACAAATTCAATAGCAACCCGGGTCAGCGCCAGCGGATGGCACAGCGGAATCAGGTCGCTGGTTTTTTTGGCCGCCATGATGCCGGCGATGCGGGCGATGCCCAGCACGTCGCCTTTTTTGGCGTTGCCAGCCAGAATCAGGGCCAGCGTGGCCGGTTTCATCTCGATGCGGCCCTGGGCAACGGCGATGCGGTGCGTGGCCGCCTTGGCCGCGACATCGACCATGTGGGCCTGGCCCTGGCCGTCAAAATGGGTGAGTGGTGAAGAAGACGTCATGCCGATCCAGAACCTTTTCAAGTATGCGTCATCATAAGAGCTTGTCCGCATGCTTCTTCTCGCCATAAAGGTGACTGCTTTTGACTCCCTCCAACCGCTCTGAAGTTTTTAGAACAAAACAACGTTTTGCGCAAGGCCGGCGTGCACTGTCAGCTATTGTATTGATAGCGTTTTCGGGTGTTTCGCTGGCGCAGGCGCCGGCCGGCTTGCCTCCTGTTTCCAACGGCACGACCGGCGCGCTGCCGTCGCTGGGCGACAGCTCCGAGCTGTCGCCGGCGGCTGAGCGGCGCATTGGCGACCGCATTGCCGCCAGCATTTACCGCGACCCCGACTATGTCGATGACCCGGTGCTGGTGGACTACCTGCAGGGCATCTGGCAGCCGCTGATGACTGCCGCGCGCGCGCGCGGCGAGCTGCCGGCGGAACTCGACGAGCGTTTTGCCTGGGAGCTGTTCCTGATCCGCGACCGCAGCATCAACGCGTTTGCCTTGCCCGGCGGCTATTTTGGCGTGCATCTGGGGCTGATCGGCAGCGTGGGCAGCGCCGATGAACTGGCTGCCGTGCTGGCCCATGAAATGAGCCATGTCACGCAGCGGCATATTTCGCGGCTGATGACGCAGCAGTCCAGGCAGGCGCCGTGGATGATTGCCGCCATGGTGCTGGGCGCACTGGCGGCCAGCAAGAATTCCAACGCCGGCGCGGCGGCCATGGTCGGCGGGCAGGCGCTGGCGGTGCAGGGGCAGCTGAATTTCTCGCGCGACATGGAGCGCGAGGCCGACCGCGTCGGCTTTGGCGTGATGCGCGACGCCGGCTATGCCAGCCAGGGTGTCACAGGCATGTTCGAAAAGCTGCAGCAGGCCAACCGGCTCAATGACAACGGCTCGTTTCCCTACCTGCGCTCGCACCCGCTGACCACCGAGCGGATTGCCGAGGCGCAGGCCCGGGTGCAGCTGGCGTCGGCGGCGGCCAGGCCGTCACCCGAGAAGCTGGCCGCCCAGAGCCGGATGCAGCAGCTGCACGCGATGATGGCCGCGCGCGCGCGCATCCTGGCCGTTCCCGGCGTGGACGCGCTGCGCACGATGGTGGCCGAAGCCCAGCGCAGGGCGGCTGCCTTGCCGGCGCCGCCGCCCGCCGCGTCGTTGGCGTCGGCGGCTGGTGTCCGCGATGCCGGCGCGCTGTATGGCGGCGCTTTTGCCGCCGCCCAGCTGCGTGAATTTGCGGCTGCGCGCTATCTGCTCGGCCGGCTTGGGCCGCTTGCCGCTGGCGCGGGGCCGGCCGGCAAGGCCGTCGAACTGCTGGCCATCGAGGTCGATTTGCTGGAGGGTAAAACCCCGGCCGCCGCAGCTTTTGCCGACCTCGGCAAGGCCGGCTCGCGGGCCGAGTTGCTGCTGCAGGCAAAGGCGCTGATGGCGGCGAACCGCGCATCCGACGTGTCGCAGGCGCTGCAGGGCTGGGTGGCCGAGCATCACCGGGATGCCATGGCCTGGCAGTTGCTGGCCGTTGCCTACGGCCAGCAAAACCAGCCGGTGCAGGCAATTCGGGCCGATGCCGAAAGCCGCGCCGCCCAGCTCGACTACCCCGCCGCGCTGGACCGCTTCAAGGCGGCGCAGGGGCTGATGCGCAGCAGCCCGGGCCGTGCCGACTATGTGGAAGGCTCGATCATCGACACCCGGGCGCGGCAGGTCGAGTCAATCGTGAAGGAACAGGCGCTCCAGGACAAAATCGATCGCTAGCTGGAGCACCGAGTAGATCAGCGAGCCCAGCAGCGCGGCGCCGAAGCCGTTGACGTTCAGCCCGCTGACCAGGCTGGCCGCTGCCCAGAACATCAGGGCATTGACGACAAACAGGAAAAGCCCCAGCGTGATGACCGTCACCGGCAGCGTCAGCAGCACCAGGATCGGGCGCACCACCATGTTCAGCGCGCCCAGCACCGCCGCCGCGATCAGCGCGCCGGTAAAGCTCGTCACCGTGACGCCTGAATAAAGGTAAGCCACCGCCAGCAGGGCGATGGCGCTTAAAAGCCATTTGATGAGGAGTTTCATGGCGCCAGAATACCACCGGGGATTTTCTGCATCAATGGCACCCAGGACGCCTCAGTTTGCCTGGGCGCGCCGGCTGGCCCACCAGCCCGCAGCCAGCACACCGGCCACGGCGACAGCGTAAGTGGCCCATTCGGCGGCGGTGTGCAGGGCTTGCGCGGGTGGCAGGTCATTGGGGCCGCCGTAAATGCGGTCCAGCAACGGCTCGCCGACAATCATCTTGGCGGCGGTAAAGGCCAGCACGGCCGCGCCGATCTTGATGATGACGGGAAAGCGCTCGACCAGCCTGAGCACCATGGTGCTGCCGAACACCACGATGGGCACGCTCACCAGCAGGCCGATGATGACCAGGTCAAACGCGCCATGCGCCGCGCCGGCCACGCCCAGCACGTTGTCGATGCCCATCAGCGCGTCGGCGATCACGATGGTTTTCATGGCGCCCCAGAAGGTGCTGGCGACCGGGCCGTCATGCGCCTTGTCGCCCTGGTCGGCCAGCAGCTGGTAGGCCACCCACAGCAGGCCCAGTCCGCCGACCAGCATCAGGCCGGGGATTTTGAGCAGCCAGACCACGCCGATGGTCATGAGCGAGCGCACCACAATCGCCCCGGCGGCGCCCCAGACAATGGCTTTTTTCTGCAGATGGGGCGGCAGGTTGCGCGCGGCCAGCGCAATCACGATGGCGTTGTCGCCGGCCAGTACCAGGTCAATCAAAATAATGGCCAGCAGGGCCGACCACCAGGGGGCTGTGAATAATTCCATTGCGCAGGCTTTCCAGATATCAGGTTTCAAGGACGGACACCCGAGTGAACGGCTGTCCGCAGGAGCGAAACCAGACAGGGCCAGGCGAGGTTGCAGATGGAGTTTTTCAAATGCCACGAACGCCTCGACTGAACCTGTACAGGTTTCAATCGAAGGTCTGGCTCGGCCTGCAGCGTGGCTGCGGGCCCGGCAAGCCGGAAGCGTGTGCTTCGTATTGACGACTTGCCGAAGCGGTGGCGCCGCGCTGTTCATCAAACCGGCGGCGGCAACACCCGGGAGTTACTCCCCTTCGAAGCGGCTATTGGACCTGACTTGATAATTCATTGCGCTTGCTGTGGGCTTTGCCGGATTTTCCCGGCCACCCCGGGCTGGAGGGCTGGCCGGCTGATAATCAGGCGCCCGGCCCAGGCCATTTTGCCCACGGCGCCTTTCCGCTTTTGTTTTTTCCATGCCCGGCATCCACATCATCGACATTGAAGCGGCCATCAATTACTGGCGCGGCAAACAGCCTTCGCCCGACGGCGTGACGCTGGCGCCCGAGGTGCGCGCACTGGCCGGTGTGTATGCGCTTTTGGTGTTCCGGCATCAGGACTTGGCCGACGAAACCGCTTTTCCGGCCGATGCGCTGGCCGCCTGGCACGCCTGGTACGACACCACCGCCGACACGCCATGCATCGCCATCTGCTCGACCAGCCAGGGCGATGAATTGTGCAAGGGCTGCGGCCGCACTTTCGAGGAGGTGCAGCACTGGCTGGCGATGAGCCCGGTTGAGAAACGCATCACCTGGCGGCGCATCACGCAGGAGGCGACGGCCTGGCGCTTTGGCCGCTATGCCGACCGGGCGCTGGAGAAAAAATAGCTTCCGGCTCGCTGATTTTAAGCCAAACAGGGCGTTTGCGCATACACAGCATGCGCTGGCAGCTATCAATTTAAGAGTGCCCGGCATTTGGCCGCTGCACTGCCGGCATGCTTCGCCTGGCCCGTGCCCCGAATATTGCCATTGCCGCGCTGTGGGTGGACACCTTGCAGCAGGCCGGTTACTCGGCCAGCGTGCAGCGCTATTTCCTGGGCAGCGTGGCGGGTGAATTGCCGCCCGACCCGTGCCAGCCCGAAGTCTGGCTGACGAACGACGAAGAACAGGCCGGCGCCCGCGCCTTGCTGGACGCGCTGCAGAACATGCCGCAGCTTGGCGCCGGGCCGAAAAAAAAGCGGGCTGTTCAAGGCCCGCTCTCAAGGTTCAGGCGTGCAGTCAGACCCGCCGGGCCAACTCCGCCGCCATGCCGACATAGCTGCCGGGCGTCATGACCAGCAGGCGATTTCTCTCGGCCTCGGGAATGTCCAGCGAGCGGATCAGCGCGTGCAGGTCTTCGGCCTTGACGGTCTTGCCGCGCGTGACTTCCTTGAGCTTTTCGTAGGCGCCCGCTACGGCGTAGCGGCGCATCACCGTCTGGATCGGCTCGGCCAGCACTTCCCATGAGCTGTTCAGGTCATCGGCCAGCGCTTCGTTGTTGAGTTCGAGCTTGTTCAGGCCGATGCACAGCGCGTTGTAGGCCAGCACGGCGTAGCCCAGCGCCACGCCCATGTTGCGCAGCACGGTCGAGTCGGTCAGGTCGCGCTGCCAGCGGCTGATGGGCAGCTTTTCGCTCATGTGGCGCAGCATGGCGTTGGCCAGGCCCAGGTTGCCCTCGGCATTTTCAAAGTCAATCGGGTTGACCTTGTGCGGCATGGTCGAGGAGCCGATTTCGCCCTCTTTGAGGTGCTGCTTGAAGTAGCCGAGGCTGACGTAGCCCCAGATGTCGCGCGCCAGGTCGATCAAAATGGTGTTGGTGCGGGCCACGGCGTCGAACAGCTCGGCCATGTAGTCGTGCGGCTCGATCTGGATGCTGTAGGGCTGGAAGGTCAGGCCCAGGCCCAGCGGCTCGGGCGTTTCAATCACATGGCGGCTGAAGGCTTCCCAGTCAAAGTCGGGGCAGGCGGCCAGATGGGCGTTGTAGTTGCCCACCGCGCCGTTCATCTTGGCCATCAGCCTGATGCCGGCGATGGTTTCGCGCGTCTTGGTCAGGCGAACGACCACGTTGGCCAGTTCCTTGCCCACGGTGGTCGGGCTGGCGGTCTGGCCGTGGGTGCGGCTGAGCATGGGCGCCTCGGCATGCTCGTGCGCCATCTGGCGCAGCTTGTCGATGACCTTGTCCAGCGCCGGCAGCACGACCTGTTCGCGGCTGCTTTTGAGCTGCAGGGCCTGGCTGGTGTTGTTGATGTCTTCGCTGGTGCAGGCAAAGTGGACAAATTCGCTGGCCGCCTGCAGCTCGGGCCGGGCTTCGAACTTCGACTTGATCCAGTATTCGACGGCTTTCACGTCGTGGTTGGTGGTTTTTTCAATCGTCTTGATGGCGCAGGCGTCGGCTTCGGAGAAGTTCTTGACCAGGCCCAGCAAATAGGTGCGCGCGCCGGGGCTGAGCGGTTTGAATTCGGCGAATCTGGCGTCTGACAGCGCAATGAACCAGGCGATTTCGACCTGAACCCGGCGGTGCATATAGCCTTGCTCGGACATCAGAGGGCGCAGGGTGGCGAGTTTGGCGGCGTATCGGCCGTCCAGCGGCGACAGGGCGTTGATGGGTGAAAAGCTCATGGGCGTGATTGTAGGCCGGGCTGGTCAAGGTGTCGGCGCCTGCTGAAAGCCTGCAAACCTGGCGCGCGGTGCCTGACATCACGGCAGCCGCGCCTTGACTCGATAGAATCTACCCTTCCCCGGACCACGACCAGAACCCAAGACCCAAGCCCAATCATGAAACTCATCGGATCCGCCACCAGTCCCTATGTACGCAAGGTGCGCATTGTGATGGCAGAAAAAAAGCTCGACTACCAGTTTGTCCTGGAAGATGTCTGGGCCGAGAACTCCACCATGAGCAACTTCAACCCGCTGGGCAAGGCGCCCTGCCTGGTCATGGAGGCGGGCGAGGCGATATTTGACTCGCGCGTCATCGTCGAATACCTGGACACGCTCTCGCCCGTGGGCAAGCTGATCCCGGCGCAGGGCCGCGAGCGCGCCGAGGTCAAGACCTGGGAGGCGCTGGCCGATGGCGTGATGGATGCCGCCCTGCTGGCCCGGCTGGAAGCCACCTGGTCCGGCCGTGGCGCCGAGCAGCGCTGCGACGCCTGGATCGCGCGCCAAATGGGAAAAATCGACACCGCGCTGCAGGCCATGAGCAAGGGCCTGGGCGACAAGGCGCATTGCAGCGGCGTGCATTTCAGCCTGTCGGATGTGGCGGTCGGCTGTGCCCTGGGCTATCTGGATTTCCGCTTTCCAGAGATCGCCTGGCGCGAAACCCATCCCAAGCTGGCCCGGCTGCAGCAAAAGCTTGCCCTGCGCCCCAGCTTCGCGGAAGTGCCGGCGGGCTGACGCCAGGAGCCGCAACGCTTTTCGCATCAAGTAAACGCGGCCCCCAAGGGGCTGATTTTTTGGCGGCCCGGCGAAAAACTTCCTGCTGCGACTGGCGCAGGCGTTTCTTGAGCCAGCAGAGCGCGGCTCATGCCGCTGCCCGGAAGATAAAAATGCTGCGAAGCGCCCCGGTGCGAACAAGGGAGTGAGGGAGGAGTGAAACCGCCCCGGGAGGGCAAACCGGCCTGGCTGGCCGGAAAGGCTTCGCAGCAGTGAAACTGTGGCTACCTTGCGCCGGCTTTGTCGTGCAATTTGTCGTGCAATGCCGGGGACAGGGTAAACGATAGGAGTGAATGCAGCCTAAACGAGTTCCGCGCTGCCGGGAAGTGAGCCGGTAAAGTTTTGTTAAGCGGTGGCTGGCTCCCAGCGCCGTGCGCGCGGCGCTCATGGCCTGGCCAGCTGCTGAAAGAGCGGGCTGGCGTCCTTGCCGCTGTACTGGCACAGCGACTGTGGCTTTTCATCCTGCAGGCGCAACACGTTTTGTTGCAAAAGTGCGGGGCAAACCGGCTGCGCGACAGGCGCAGGCGTGCCCGGGCTGGCTGCCTTTACCGGGCGGACGCCAGTGCGGCGCTGGCAACGAGCGCCAATACCCAAGGCGCGAAAGACAAAGCGGGCATGGCGGGCTTACATAAAAAGGGGTGGTTTACATCTATACGCACGGGCCTGGCCGGCAAAAACCGTGAAGGGGGCTGTTTGTCACAGTCCCTTCCTAAAATTCAGCGATGCCCCGGGCCGCCGCTGCATCCGGTGCGCGGTGGACTGCATATCTGCCGGACAAGGAGTTTTTCAATGCTTTATCCCGAATTGTTCAAACAGCTCGAAGCCGTCCGCTGGAACATGGACACGGACATTGCGTGGGCCGGTTTTGATGCTTTGCGGCTGACCGACGAGCAGGCCCGGACCATCCGCATGAACGCCATCACCGAATGGTCGGCCCTGCCGGCGACCGAGATGTTCCTGCGCGACAACCGGGGCGACAGCGATTTCTCGGCCTTCATGTCGATCTGGTTCTTCGAGGAGCAAAAGCATTCGCTGGTGCTGATGGAATACCTGCGGCGCTTTCGGCCCGCGCTGGTGCCAACCGAAGCCGAGCTGCACGCGGTGCGCTTCGAGTTCGAGCCCGCGCCGCCGCTCGAAACCCTGATGCTGCATTTCTGCGGCGAGATTCGCCTGAACCACTGGTATCGCTGCGCCAGCGAATGGCATACCGAGCCGGTCATCAAACAAATCTACACCCTGATCGGCCAGGACGAGGCGCGCCACGGCGGCGCTTACCTGCGCTACATGAGGCGCGCCATCGGCCAGTCCGGCGACGAAGCCCGGGCCGCCTTCGCCAAGGTCGGCATACTGATGGCCAGCACCCGGCGCACCGCGCAGGCCCTGCACCCGACCAACCTGCACGTCAACAAGGCCTTGTTTCCGCGCGACACCATCCAGAGCCGCCTGCCCGACCCGGAGTGGCTGGCGCACTGGCTCGACACGCAGATTTGCTTCGGCGCGGCGTGGGAAACGAAAGTGGTCGAGCGCATCCTGCACAATCTGGGGCTTTTGCTGGGCCAGCCTTTCAAGACCGTCCAGCAGCTCAACCACTACCGCAAGGCGCTGGGCCGCCAGATGGAGACGGCCCCGGCGCCTGGCGCCACCTCAGAGTCAGGGCAAGCCGCATGAAACCACCCGCATTCCTCGACAAGATTTCCGCCCGCGACGACGCCCGCGCCCGCGTCGCCGCGCTGCCGCCGCCGGTGGTGTTCACCAACGGCGTGTTCGACGTGCTGCACTGCGGCCACGCCACCTATCTGGCGCAGGCTAGAGAGCTCGGCGCCAGCCTGGTGGTGGCGCTCAACACCGACGCCTCTGCCCGGCGCCTGGGCAAAGGCCCGGAGCGCCCGCTGAACCGGCAGGAAGACCGCGCCGTGCTGATCGCCGCGCTCGAATCGGTCAGCCTGGTGACGTGGTTTGACGAAGACACGCCGCTGGAACTCATCAGCGAACTCAAGCCCGACGTGCTGGTCAAGGGCGGCGACTACGACATGGACAAGCTGGCCGAGACGGCGGTGGTGAAAGCCTACGGCGGGCAGGCGCTGGCGATTCCGTTTGTCGAGGGGTATTCGACGACGGCGCTGGTGAGGAAGATTCGTGGGGATTCTGCGGCGGGGTGAGGATTGCTATTGTATTGATAGCTGGTTGCGCATGCTCTGATTGCGCGAGAGGCTGATTCCATTAAAAATCTGATAACTGCTCGGGTGCCTGTAACTTCCGTCATTCCCGCGAAGGCGGGAATCCTGTAGGAACGGCTTACGCGCCGGGCTTGAAGATCACGTCCCACAGCGCCAGGATGGCGTTGCGTTCGTCCTGCAACTCGGGCGGCATGACCTGTGTCGGCTCTTCGTTCAGGCGCGCGCGGTGCTGCACCCGCCGCAGTTCGCGGTAGGCGCTGGCGGCGTCCTGGCCCACGCCGTCGGGCAGCAGGCCGGCCGCTTCGGCGCGCTGCAGCAGCGCGATGTTGCCGACGTTGCCGATCAGCTCCGGGTGCCGGGCCGACTGCGACAGCACCAGGAACTGCACCGCGAATTCGGCATCGACCATGCCGCCGGGGCTGTGCTTGAGGTCGAACTTGCCGCCCCTGACCGGGTGCGCGCCGCGCACTTTCTGGCGCATCTCGACGATTTCGCGGCTCAGCGCCTGCGGATCGCGCGGCGCGGTGATGACCGCCCGGCGCACCTCGTCGAAGCGCTGGCGCAGGGAGGCGTCGCCCAGCACGCAGCGCGCGCGCGTCATGGCCTGGTGTTCCCAGGTCCAGGCGGTGTTGCTGCCGCGCTGCTGCTGGTAGTTGGCATAGGCCGCGAAAGGCGTGACCAGCAGGCCCGAGTTGCCGTTGGGCCGCAGCGCGGTGTCGATCTCGTACAGATCGCCTTCGCCGGTCTTGAGGGTCAGCCAGTTGATGAGCTTGCGAACGAAGGCGGCATACACCTCGGGCGCGCGCTCGTCCTCGTCTTCATAGACAAACACGATGTCCAGGTCGCTGCCGTAGCCCAGCTCCTTGCCGCCCAGCTTGCCGTAGGCAATGATGGCGAACTGCGGCCCTTCACTGTCACTGCGGTGCCGGTTTTTAAGGTGCTTCCAGCACCAGTGGGTCGCGATGCCGAGAATCGACTCGGCCAGCGCGCTCAGGTCGTCGGCCACCTGCTCGACGGTGAGCGCGCCTTCCACGTCGCGCGCCAGGGTGCGAAACACCTCGACATGGTGGGCGCGGCGCAGCAGGTTGAGGCAGGTTTCCTCGTCATCCTCGCCGGTGCGCCTGAGCGCTGCGAGCCGCTGCTGCAGCTCGCGGGAAAAGGCGGCCGCGTCAAAGCGCTCGTGCAGCAGCTCGTCGCTGGCCAGCTCGTCGATCACGCCGGGGTGCTGCATCAGGTAGCGCGCCGGCCATTTGGCCGCGCCCAGCAGCCGCAGCAGCCGCTCATGCACGGCCGGGCGCTCCATCAGCAGCGCCAGGTAGCTTTCGCGCCGCAGCAGCGGCTCGATCCAGTCGATCAGCCGCAAGGCCGCTTCTTCAGTCACCGTGCCTTCGGCCAGCCACTGGGCAGTACGCTGCACCAGCCGGCTCAGGCGCGCGCGCGAATCCTCGCGCAGCGCGCGGATGCGCGGGTGCTGGCGCCACAGGGCCAGGCGGCTCCTGAACTGCGCCGGCCACTCGGGCGGCAGCTGGTCGAGCAGGTCGTCGAGCTGCGGCACCGGCTTTGCGCCCGCCTTGCCGCAGCCATTGCCATTGCACTGGGGCTTGCCGCCAAGCAGGATGTCGAACTCGCCGGCCACCAGTTCGCGGTGGGTGTCCAGCTCGCACAGGAAGGCGCAGCAGTTGCCGTAGCCCATGGTCCGGGCAATCCAGGCCAGGTCGTCGTCGCGCGTCGGCAGGACGTGCGTCTGCTGGTCGTCCAGGTACTGGATGCGGTGCTCGACGCGGCGCAGGAAGTCATAGGCGCGGGCCATGGCGTCGGCCGTGTCCTGCGGCATCAGGCCGGCATGGGCGACGCGCTGCAGGGCGTCCAGCGTGGGCCGGGTGCGCAGCTCGGGGAACTGCCCGCCGCGCACGACCTGCAGCACCTGCACCGTGAATTCGATCTCGCGGATGCCGCCGCGCGACATCTTCACGTCGTTGGCGCGCTCGGGGTGGCCGGCGCTGCGCTTGGCTGCATGCTCGCGGATTTGCCGGTGCAGCACGCGCAGCGCATCGAACACGCTGTAGTCGAGGTAGCGCCGGAAGACAAACGGCAGCACCGGGCCGCGCAAGGCCTGCGCCGAGCCGCTGTCGATGCATTCGAGCGGCGCGACGACGCGGCTCTTGAGCCAGGCAAAGCGCTCCCATTCGCGGCCCTGCGCCTGGAAATACTCTTCCAGCGCGCTCAGCGACACCGCCGCCGGGCCGGAGTTGCCGTTGGGCCGCAGCGCCAGATCGACGCGAAACACAAAGCCATGCTCGGTCGCATCGCCAATCAGGCTGAACACCGAGCGCACCTGGCGCGCGAAATACTCGTGGTTGGAAATCTGGCCCCGGCCGTCGGGCCGGCCTGCGGTCTCGCCGTCCTGGTCATAGACGTAGATCAGGTCGATGTCGCTGGAGACGTTGAGTTCGCGCGCACCGAGCTTGCCCATGCCGACCACCCACATTTGCGCCGGCACGCCGTTAGCGGCCTGGGGCGCGCCGTGCTGCGCATCGAGCGTTTCCCGGGAGTGGCGCATGGCCACGTCGAGCGCCAGTTCGGCCAGCTCGGTCATGGCCCGGGTCACGACATTCAGCGCAACGCCAGCCCCCTCGGGGGGCAGCGAACCACACGCAGTGTGGAGCGTGGGGGCTTCTTGACTGCAGTCCAGCACCACCAGCCGTTCCAGGACCAGCTGGCGCAACACGCGCAGGGCGGCGCCGGTTTCCAGGCCGCCGGTCAGCAGCGCATCGAGCGTGGCCTGCATCATGGCGCGCACCGGCTCGCCAGCCGGCAGCAGCGGCATCTGTGTGGCATAGCGGCGGCGAATGCGCTGGACATAACGCGAGTACGACGAAGCCGGCGAGGTGGCCGGGGCGGTCAACCCCACGGCAACAGGGGTTGTTGGACAGCCAGTTGAGGAATCGGGCATCACACTACTTCACAAACTTCGTGGTTCTGCGCCGGCCGGTTTTACCGTCGGCGGTCATAATTCTCAGGTCAATGGAGCCTACCCCCATCAGCCCGTCCGCACTACCCGCCTTGCCAGCCCTGCCGTCCCGGCGCCTGCGCTGGATTGCTGTGGCCATGCGTGTCCTGCTGTGGCTGGTCGTCTCAGGCTGGCTGCTGTTTGGCCTGGGCTGGTGGGTGCTTCACGGCTGGATTGTGCCGCGAATCGCCGAGTTTCGTCCGCGTCTGGAAGCCAAGGCCAGCCGGGTGCTTGGCGTACCGGTCCGCATCGGCCGGATCACCGGGCGCTCGGTCGGCGCGATCCCCTCCTTCGAGCTGGATGATGTCACGCTGCTGGATGCGCAGGGGCGCGTGGCGGTGCGGCTGCCGCGCGTGCTGGGCGCTCTTTCTCCTTCCTCGCTGTGGGGGCTTGGCTTTGAGCAGCTGGTGATTGAACGGCCCGAAGTCGATATCCGGCGCACAGCCGACGGAAAAATCCTGGTCGGCGGCCTGGAGGTTTCCAGGGACAGCGATACCGGCCGCAGCGCCGTCGCGGACTGGCTGTTCTCGCAGACTGAATTCGTCGTGCGCGGCGGCACCGTGCGCTGGACGGACGAGCTGCGCCAGGCGCCGCCGCTGGCCCTGACCGAGGTCGATGGCGTGATGAAAAACAGCCGGCGCCGCCACCTGATGCGGCTGGATGCGACGCCGCCCGCCGAGTGGGGCGCCCGGTTCAGTCTGCGGGGCATCTTCAGGCAGCCGCTGCTCTCTAGCCGCACCGGCGATTTCGCGACCTGGACCGGGCAGGTGTATGGCGACTTTGCCCGTGTCGATGTGTCGCGCGTGCGGCAGTACGCCAGCCTGGACACGCTGGGCATCGCGTTGAACCGGGGGCAGGGCGCGGTGCGCGCCTGGCTTGACGCCAGCAAGGGAAAAGTCACCGGCGCACTGGTCGATGTGGCGCTGCGCGACGTGGACGCCAGGCTGGGCAGCCGGCTGGAGCCGCTGGGTTTTGACTCCCTGGCCGGGCGCATCGGCGCCAGCCAGCATGCCGGCGGTTTTGACTTCAGCACCCAGAACCTTCAGTTCCGCACCCGCGACGGCCTGCAGTGGCCGGGCGGCAACCTGGCGCTGGTGCATGCCAGCGAGTCGCGGCGCGCGCGCGAGCAGACCACCCTCAAGGCCGACCGGCTCGACCTGGCAGCGCTGGCCCAGATTGCCGGCCGCCTGCCGCTGGAGAGCGGCGCGCAGGCGCTGGTGGCTTCTTTCGCGCCCCGGGGGCTGGTGGAAACGCTGGACGCGCGCTGGCAGGGGCCGCCGGAGGCGCCCACGGCCTTCGCCGCGAAAGGCCGGGTGTCGGGCTTGAGCGTGGCCGCGCTGCCGGCGGCTGGCAACGCATCCGCGCCGGCCGCCGCAAGGCCCTTGCGGCCAGCGCCCGGCCGGCCCGGCCTGAGCGGCGCGACGGTGGACTTCAACCTCACGCAGGACGGCGGCCAGGCGAGCGTGAAGATCGTCAAGGGCGCCCTTGACCTGCCCGGCATTTTTGAAGACTCCCGGCTGGCGCTGGACCAGCTGTCCACCGAGGCGCAATGGAAGCTCTCGGGCCAGAAAATCGATGTGCAATTGCGCAACCTGCAGTTTGCCAACGCCGACGCGCAGGGCCGGGCGCAGGTGCGCTGGCGCACCGATGACGCCGCCGGCCCGCCCAAAGCCGGCGATGCGCCGGATCGCCGCTTTCCCGGCATCCTCGACCTGCAGGGCAGCCTGAGCCGGGGCGACGGCAGCCGGGTGCATCGCTACCTGCCGCTGGTGCTGGGCGACGATGTGCGCCACTATGTGCGCGACGCGGTGCTCAAGGGGCAGCTCAGCGATGTCAAGTTCAAGGTCAGCGGCCCGGTCAATGACCTGCCTTTCTCCGACCCGGCCCAGGGGGATTTCCAGGTGTCGGCCAAGGTGCGCAACGGGCATTTCGCCTATGTTCCCAAAGCGCTGCAGCCGCCGGGCGCCGCGCCGTGGCCGGCGCTGACCGAGTTGAATGGCGAACTGCTGTTCAGCCGGGCTTCGCTCGATGTGAAGGGCGTCAGCGGCAAGGTTGCCGGCCTGCCGGGCCTGCAGCTGGTCAAGGGCGACGCGCGCATTGCCGACCTCGAACACAATCCGACCGTCGAGGTGGCGGTCGAGGTCAAGGGCGGCCTGAGTGACGCGCTGGGCTTTGTCAACACCTCGCCCGTCGGCGAGATGACCGGACAGGCGCTGGCCCGCGCAACGGCCGGCGGCGCGGCCGACTACCGCTTTCGCCTGCGTCTGCCGATTGATGCCATCGACAAATCAACCGTCGAGGGCAGCGTGACCCTGCCGGGCAATGATGTGAAGTTCATGCCCGCAGCGCCGCCGCTGGCCCAGCTCAAAGGCGTGGTGAACGTGACCGAGCAGGGCTTTACCGTGGCCGCTGCCCAGGCGCGGCTGCTTGGGGGCGACGTTCGCATTGACGGCGGAATGCGGCCCCAGGCCTCTGCCGCCGGCCCCAAGACCAGTGGTGTGGCTTTCAGTGCGCAAGGCACGGTCACGGCGGACGGGCTGCGCCAGTCGCGTGAGTTGGGGCTGGCGTCGCGCGTGGCCGGGCATGTCAGCGGCAGCACGGCTTACACCGCCTCGCTGGTATTCCGGCGGGGCGTGCCGGAGGTGATGGTGTCGAGCAGCCTGCAGGGCATGGCGCTGAGTTTGCCGGCGCCGCTGGCCAAGACGGCGGAAGCGGCGTTGCCGCTGCGCTTCGAAAGCGTGCTGCTGCCCGGCTCGATGGCGGCCGGCCAGGCGCTGCAGGACCAGATATCGGTCAGCATCGGGCGCGTGGCGGTCATCAGCTACCTGCGCGACCTCAGCGGCGACGAACCCCGCGTGATCCGGGGCAGCATCGGCATGGGGCTGGAGGCGGGCGAAGCGGTTCCCGCGCCAGAGTCCGGCGTCGGGGCCAGCATCAACCTGGCGAAGGTGGACCTCGATGCCTGGGACGCCATTCTGGGTCATGCCACCGGCGGCGCCATGGCGCAGGCCGCCGCCAGCCCGGCGGCGGCCATGAGCTACCTGCCCAACGTGATGGCCATACGCGCCAGGGAGATGAAGGTGCAGGGGCACAGCCTGCACGACGTGGTGGTGGGCGCCAGCCGGGACGGCCTGAACTGGCGCGCCAACATGAGCGCCGCCGAGCTGGACGGCTACATGGAGTTTCGCCAGCCCGGCGCGCAGGGCGCCGGCCGTGTCTATGCGCGGCTTTCGCGCCTGAGCCTGGCGGCCAGCGAGGCCAGCGAGGTCGAGGCGATTCTCGATGAGCAGCCGGCCAGCATTCCGGCGCTCGACATCGTGGTCGATGACCTGGAACTGCGCGGCAGGAAGCTGGGCCGGGTTGAAATTGACGCGGTCAACCGGGGCGCCACGGTGGCCGAGGGCGGCATGCGCGAGTGGCGGCTGAACAAGTTCAATGTCATCCTGCCCGAAGCCGTGCTGACCACCACCGGCAACTGGGCCGAGGCCCTGCCCAGCGGGCCGCGCGTGGCCCGCCCGCCCGCCGAGCGGCGCCGCTCGGCGATGAACTTCAGGCTCGCCATTGCCGATTCGGGTGAGTTGCTCAAGCGCTTTGGCATGAGCGGCGTGGTGCGGCGCGGCAAGGGCGTGCTGGAAGGCCAGATTGCCTGGATGGGTTCGCCGCTGAGCCTGGACTATCCAACCTTGAGCGGGGAGTTCCATGTGAACGTCGAGTCCGGCCAGTTCATGAAGGCCGACCCGGGCATTGCCAAGCTGCTGGGCGTGCTGAGCCTGCAGTCATTGCCCCGGCGGCTGACGCTGGATTTCCGCGATGTTTTTTCGCAGGGCTTTGCCTTTGACTTTGTGCGCGGCGATGTCACGATTCGCCAGGGCGTGGCGCAGACCAACAACCTGCAGATGAGCGGCGTGAATGCCGCCGTGCTGATGGAAGGCCGCGCCAGCATTGCCGATGAAACGCAGAACCTCAAGGTGGTCGTGGTGCCTGAAATCAATGCCGGCACGGCTTCGCTGATTGCCACGGCCATCAACCCGGTGGTGGGCCTGGGCAGTTTTCTGGCGCAGATGTTCCTGCGCCGTCCGCTGATGGAGGCGGCCACCCAGGAGTTCCAGATCGAGGGAAGCTGGGACGACCCGAAAATCACGAAAATTGACCGCAAGGCCCGGGCAAGAGCCCAGGCAAACGAACCGACTATGGAGACCCGCTGATCATGAAAATAGCCGCCATCCAGATGGTTTCAGGAACCGGCGTACAGGGCAACCTGGACGCTGCGCGGGCGCTGCTGGCGCAGGCTGCGGCGCAGGGCGCCGAGCTGGCCGTGCTGCCCGAATATTTTTGCGTCATGGGCATGAAGGACACCGACAAGCTCAAGGTGCAGGAGCAAGCCGGCAGCGGCCTGATCCAGGACTTCCTGAGCCGCTCGGCGCGCGAGCTGAGGCTGTGGATCGTGGGCGGCACGCTGCCGACGGCCACCGGCAATGCCGGCCGCGCGCGCAACAGCTCCCTGGCCTATGCGCCCTCGGGCGTCTGCGTGGCGCGCTACGACAAGATTCACCTGTTCCGCTTCGCGCAGGGCGGCGAAGACCACGACGAGACCCGCGTGCTCGACCCCGGCACGCAGCCGGTGCGCTTCGAGCTGGCTTCACGCGACGGCCACATCTACACGGTCGGCCTGAGCGTCTGCTACGACCTGCGTTTTCCCGAGCTGTACCGCGCCCTGAAGGCCGACCTGCTGCTGGTGCCCAGCGCCTTTACCTACGTCACCGGACAGGCGCACTGGGAGCTGCTGCTGCGCGCCCGGGCGATTGAAAACCTGGCCTATGTGGCGGCTGCCGCGCAGGGCGGCCTGCATGAAAACGGCCGGCGCACCTGGGGCCACAGCATGATCGTCGGGCCGTGGGGCGAGATCCTGGCGGAGCAGGCCGAGGGGCCGGGCGTCATCATGGGCGAGGTGCTCAATGCCCGGCTGCAGGAGGTTCGCCAGCGCCTGCCCGCCCTGAGCCATCGGGTGTTATGAGCCGATGGGCCTGACGTTTCCCCGGCTTGCCGGCTGGGCCAGCCGGCGCGTTTCCCTGTGGCTATTGCTGCCGGGGCTGCTGGTCTGGCTGGCCGGGCGCGAGCACCGCGAAATCCTGCGGCTCGAATGGCGCAATTCAACGCTGGACAGGCTCGGCTTTGTCGAGACGCCCTTTCGCATGCCGGTGTTCGAGCGGCTGGACCGCGCCAGCCTGCAGGCCGATGGGCTGGGCATGGAAGTGACCGACATGTGCCTGCCCCTGATGGAGGCGGGCCGCCTGACGGGCTATGTCGTGGCCACCCATTCGCTGCAAAACCTGCTGATCAATGCCGTGGGCAAGCACACTGGCTGGATGAGCGCCATCCTCGATGTCAGCGAGCAGCGCCGCACCGCAGAACCCCCGCTGAAAGCCAGAAAAAAAGGCAGGATGCGGGCCATTCACGCCAGGATTGCCCGTGTGCGCAAGGACGCCATGCACAAATTCAGCACCCGGCTGGGCAAAGAAAATGCCGCGATATTCGTCGGTAATGTCTCAGGCAAGGCGCTGATCAAGACGAAGATGGCCAGGTCCGTACTCGATGCGGGCTGGTCAACCGCTCAAGACGATGCTGGAATGCCAGCGCCGAGGCCTTCGATACCCGCCGACCAGCTTGACATCAGCGTGCGCACCGTGGAAGTCCACCGGGCCCGGGTTTTTGAGAAAATGGGCGTCAAGCCGGCCGTCGAGCCGGCCAATCTGCTGCGAAATCTGTAGCGGATGGGGCTTATTTCCTTACCTTCTCCGGGGCTGGCGCAGCACGCGCCGATCCGTCCTTCAGTTCGCCTTTCCTACGGCCCGAAAACATCGTCCACCACACAATGAACACCAGCAGCAGCAGCGCACCCAGCGCTTCGAGTAAAAGTAAGGCCATGATCTGTTCCTGGAAAGCGGTTGAGGGCGTGACGCGCTGGCTGCCGTCGTTGCGCAAGGCTTCAATTATCGCCATCGTCGCAGGGCTGGCGGCCTGTACCAGCGTGCCCCTGCCGCCCGCGTCCTACCCGGGCGGCGTACAGGCTCCGGCCGGGGTGCGCCCCGGCGATGCGGGCTTGCTGCCGCCGCCCCGGCTGCAGGGCAAAAGCCGCTGGGTCGCGGTGCCGTGGGTCGAATTGCCCGGGTTTGAGGAAGATTCGCTGTTTGAAGCCTGGAACGCCTGGATCAAGAGCTGCGAGCGGCCCGGCCCGGTGTTTGCCCCCCTGTGCGGTGAAATCCGGCGCCTGAGCATTGCAACCCCGCAGGAGCAGCGCGCCTGGATGGTCGCCCGGCTGCAGCCCTACCGCATCGAGTCCCTGCAAGGGGTTTCCGAAGGCCTGCTCACCAGCTATTACGAGCCGGTGCTCAAGGCCAGCCGCCAGTCGGGCGGGGGCTACGACATCCCCCTGTACCGCGCGCCGGCCACGCTGGGCAGCCGCAAACCCTGGTTTTCGCGCCAGGAAATCGACACCCTGCCCGAAGCGCGGGCCGCGCTCACTGGCCGCGAGATTGCCTGGGTCAATGATCCCATTGATGCGCTGATGCTGCACATCCAGGGTTCGGGCCGGCTCAGCATCAGCGAGCCCAATGGCGCGCAGCGCATCGTGCGCGTGGCCTTTGCCGGCTCCAACGAGCAGCCCTACCGCAGCGTCAACCAGTGGCTGCTGTCGCAGGGCGTGACCAAGATCAACCCCTGGCCCGACGCCACCAAGGCCTGGGTGCTGCAAAACCCGCAGCGCGTGCAGCAATTGCTCTGGAGCAACCCGCGCTACATTTTTTTCCGCGAAGAAGCGCTGAGCGACTTTGATGCCGCCTTCGGCCCCAGGGGCGCGCAGGGCGTGCCGCTGACGCCGGGCCGCTCAATTGCGGTCGATCCCGGCAGCATTCCCTACGGCACGCCGGTCTGGCTGGCATCGCGCGGCGGCGCGGCCAGCCTGCAAAAGCTGGTGCTGGCGCAGGACACCGGCAGCGCCATCGTGGGCGCAGTGCGGGCCGATTATTTTGCCGGCACGGGCATCGAAGCCGGGCTGATGGCGGCCCGGCTCAACCAGCCGCTGCGGCTGTGGGCGCTCTGGCCCAAATAAACACTGAAAGGCAGAAACATGAAGAAACACCCGGGCAAACGGATGGCCACCGCGCTGGCGCTGGCAGGCCTGGCCGCGCTGGCCGGCTGCGCCGGCATGAACCGCGGCGCGCCCTCGGGGCCGCCGGTTTACCAATGCGACCAGAACCTGCAATTCAGCGTCAGTTTTGTCAATGGCACGGCGGTGCTGAAGGGCGCGCGCGGCGACGATGTGCTGCTGCGCGATGCCGGCGGCCAGGGCGCGCAGACGGTTTACAGCAACCCGCGAATGCGCGCCGAGTTCGGTCTGGGGGCCAGCGGCCGCGAGGCGGTGCTGCAGTATTTGCAGCCGCCGCCCATGGTGGCGCGCTGCCTGCGTGACTGAACGGCTGCCGGAGGCCGCGGGTTGTCATCAAGCTGCAACACGGGCCGGCGAAAGTAAGCAAGTGTCATATCTTGCTGACGCCGGCTCTTTTTGCCGCGCGCAGCTCACTTGCCTGGAGCGAAAACCCATGAAGCCTGTTGCTACTTTGTCCCGCCGCCGTGCTTTGCAATTTTTTGCGGGCGTGCCTATGCTGCCGCTGTCGTCAGCTTTTGCCGGAAGCTTTCTTCTTGCCGGTTGCGGTGGTGACGATGATGAGGTGGCCGCACCTGCCGCACCTGCCGCGACGCTGAGCAGCGTCAGCTTTTCTTCCATGCCTGCGCCCACGCTGGCCGACGCCGCCGCCATGGCCACCACCACGGTGGGCTCGGTCATGAGCGTCAGCTTCAGCGACAGCAGCAAGGTTGATTTCAAGCTGGCTTACCAGCCTTTCTTCGTCACCGGCGACATGGTTTCCGATGGCAATGGCGGGAAGATTCTGGCGGGCGGCTATGTTGACATCCACAACCAGCCCATCATGGACGCCACGGTGTCCGGCAAGGAGCGCCAGTTCTTCTCCGATGCGCCCGATGGCACCTCGCTGCTTAAGATCGACGGCGCCAAAGTCGCAGGCGTCAAGGGCAACACCGTGTTCGCCGTGGTGCAGTTTGAATACACCACCTGGGCGCTGGACGGCAAGAGCGACATGTACGGCAAGCTGCCATCGCCCATCGCCGTGCTCACGCTCGACCAGGATCCGGCCACCGGCAAGCTGACGCTGGTCAAATACCACAACGTCGATACCTCCTCGGTCAGTGGCCTGTGGATCACCTGCGGCGCCAGCCTCTCGCCCTGGAATACGCACTTGTCGAGCGAAGAGTACGAGCCCAATGCCTTCACCGCCGCCGGCGAAACCCAGTTCAAGGCATTCAGCAAGAATCTCTACGGCAACGAAACCGCCGCCAACCCCTACAACTACGGCCACCTGCCGGAAGTCACCGTGAACGCCGACGGCACCGCTTCCATCAAGAAGCATTACTGCCTGGGCCGCATTTCGCACGAACTGGTGCAGGTCATGCCCGACAACCGCACCGTGTTCATGGGTGACGACGCCACCAACAGCGGCTACTTCGTGTTCTTCGCCGACAAGGAAAAAGACCTGTCCTCGGGCACGCTGTATGTCGCCAAGGTGGGTAGCGGCTTCTCGATCGACCCGGCCGCCGCCGCCGCGCCGCTGTCCTGGATCAAGCTCGGCTCGGCCACCAGCAGCGAGATCAAGACCCTGGCCAGCACCCTGAAGGCAACCGACATCATGGATGTCAAGACCGCCGACCCGCTGGACGCGACCTACACCAAGGTGAACGCCAACGGCAAGACCGAGTGGATCAAGCTCAAGTCCGGCATGGAAAAGGCCGCCGCCTTCCTCGAAACCCACCGCTACGCCAGCCTGGTGGGCGCCTCCATGGGCTTTACCAAAATGGAAGGCACGACCGTCAACATCAAGGACAAGGTGGCGTATTCGGCCTTGCAAAACATCCAGGATTCGATGGTCAAGGGGGGCAAGTACAACACCGTTGACAATGGCATCGCCCTTCCCGCAGCCTTGAAGGCCGGCGCCGTGATGGCCCTGAACCTCAAGGGCGGCCAGAAGGACACCTCCGGCACGGCCATCAACAGCGAATGGATGCCGGTGGACACGAAAGCGCTCATCACGGGCGAGGACATCATGGCCGACGCGCTGGGCAACACCGCCAACCCCAACAAGATCGCCAACCCGGACAACCTGAAGTTCTCTGAAAAAATGCGCACGCTGTTCATCGGCGAGGACAGCAGCCAGCACGTCAACAACTTTCTGTGGGCCTACAACATCGACACCAAGGCGCTTTCGCGCGTCATGTCGATCCCGGCTGGCGGCGAATCGACCGGCCTGCACGCGGTGGACGAACTCAACGGCTGGACCTACATCATGAGCAACTTCCAGCACCCCGGTGACTGGGGCGGCATCCACAGCGTCGTCAAGACGACGCTCGATCCGTTGATCAAGACCAACTACAAGGACAAGTTCGGCGCTGCCGTCGGTTATCTGACCGCCGAGCCGACGCAGACGAAGCTGAAGAAGGCGTGATGCAAGGGGCCGAGGGGCGCTGAAGAACAACAAGCCAAACCCGGCCCAGCCGGTTGCCCGGCATCCTGCGGAGGCCGGGCTTTTTCGTTCTTGCTATTTTTTTAATAGCTTCTTGCGCAATACCAGCATGCGCAAACGCCATTATTTGCTTGAAATTCCGGCTGAAGCCGGCAGCAAATGCCCCAGCGGCAGCGCGCCGCTGGCTTTCACCTCGCCGAGCGAAAAGCTGGTGTGCAGGTCTTTCACATTGGGCAGGTTGATGAGCACGTCGCGGGCGAACTGGCTGAAGGTGTTCAGGTCGCGGCTGACCACCTGCAGCTCGAAGGTGCCGGTGCCGCTGATGTAGTGGCAGCTGACGACTTCCGGGATCTTGCGGATGGCTTCCTCCAGCGTTTGCAGCACGTCGCCGGTGTTGCGGGCGGCGTCCAGCCGCACGAAGGCCAGCACGCCCAGGCCGATCTTGTGGCGGTTGATCTCGGCGCGGTAGCCGGTGATGAAGCCGGCGTCTTCCAGCGCCCGCACGCGCCGCCAGCAGGGCGCGGCCGACAGGCCCACGCGCGACGCCAGCTCGGTGTTGGTCAGCCGCGCCTCGCGTTGCAACTCATTCAGGATGGCGATGTCAAACTTGTCCAATGTTTCCATTTTTGGCATTTTGCAGCAAGAATCTTGCACAAGACGCGTGGAATGAGGCAAAAAAAGCAAAGACATACCACAAGGTCAGGAATACACTTTTGTCCTAAAGCAAAGCGCTGGCCCTACCGGGCTTGACGCTTGTTTACAGCCTGCCCACAAGGCGGGGCAGACAACCTTCTGGAGACAAACACCATGAACGCACCGCTGCCCGAGCACATCCGCAAAGCGCTGGAAACCGTCACGCTCGACGACAAATATGCCATCGACCATGGCCGCGCCTTCATGAGCGGCGTGCAGGCGCTGGTCCGCCTGCCGATGCTCCAGCGCACGCGCGACGCCATCGACGGCCTGAACACCGCCGGCTTCATCAGCGGCTACCGGGGCTCGCCGCTGGGCGGCTACGACCAGGCGCTGTGGGCGGCCAAAAAGCACCTGGCGGCGCACAACATCGTCTTCAAGCCGGGCGTGAACGAGGAACTCGGCGCCACCGCCGTCTGGGGCACGCAGCAGCTCGACCTGTACCCGCAGACCAACAAGTTCGACGGCGTGTTCGGCATCTGGTACGGCAAGGGGCCGGGCGTGGACCGCTGCTCGGACGTGTTCAAGCATGCCAACATGGCGGGCACGGCCAAACATGGCGGCGTCATCGCCATTGCCGGCGACGACCATGTGAGCAAAAGCTCGACCGCGCCGCACCAGAGCGACCACATCTTCAAGGCCTGCGGCCTGCCGGTGTTTTTTCCGTCGAGCGTGCAGGAAATCCTCGACATGGGGCTGCATGCCTTTGCCATGAGCCGTTTTTCGGGCCTCTGGTCGGGCATGAAGACCATCCAGGAGGTCGTGGAGTCGTCGAGTTCGGTGTCGGTCGAGCCAAGCCGGGTGAAAATCATCATGCCCGAGGATTTCCAGATGCCGACTGGCGGCCTGCACATCCGCTGGCCCGACGCGCCGCTGGAGCAGGAAGCGCGGCTGATGGACTACAAGTGGTATGCCGCGCTGGCCTATGTGCGTGCCAACAAGCTCAACTACAACGTGATTGCCGGGCCGAACGACCGCTTCGGCATCATCGCCAGCGGCAAGGCGTTCAACGACACGCGCCAGGCGCTGAACGACCTGGGGCTGGACGAAGACACCTGCCGCCAGCTTGGCATCCGGCTGCACAAGGTCAATGTGGTCTGGCCGCTTGAAGCGACCATCACGCGCGACTTCGCCATGGGCCTGCAGGAAATCCTGGTGGTCGAGGAAAAGCGCCAGGTCATCGAATACCAGGTCAAGGAAGAACTCTACAACTGGCGCGCCGACGTGCGGCCCAATGTACTCGGCAAGTTCGACGAGCCCGAGGGCGAGCAGTCGGGCGGCGAGTGGAGCCGCGCCAACCCGAGCGACCACTGGCTGCTGCGGCCCAAGGCCGACCTGACGCCGGCCATCATCGCCAAGGCGATTGCCAAGCGCCTGACCAGGCTGGGCGTGCCGTCGGACATCGTGGCGCGCATGCAGGCGCGCCTGGCCGTCATCGACGCTAGAGAACGCGCGCTGGCCGATACCAAGCTTGACACGGGCGAGCGCGCGCCGTGGTTCTGCAGCGGCTGCCCGCACAACACCAGCACCCGCGTGCCCGAGGGTTCGCGCGCGGTGGCCGGCATCGGCTGCCATTACATGGCGACCTGGATGGACCGCAGCACCTCGACCTTCACCCAGATGGGCGGCGAGGGCGTGCCGTGGGTCGGCCAGTCGGCGTTCACCACCGAGCCGCACATCTTTGCCAATCTGGGCGACGGCACCTACTTTCACAGCGGCCTGCTGGCGATTCGCCAGAGCATTGCCAGCGGCGTCAACATCACCTACAAAATCCTCTACAACGATGCCGTCGCGATGACGGGCGGCCAGCAGGTTGGCGAGCGGCCCGAGGGCCATTCGGTGCTGCAGATCATGCAAAGCCTGGATGCCGAGGGCGTGAGCAAGCTGGTGATCGTGACCGACGAGCCGGAAAAATACGACGGCGCCAAGCTGGCGGGCGGCGTGACCGTGCATCACCGGGACGAGCTGGACCGTATCCAGCGTGAATTCCGCGAACTCAAGGGCACGACGGTCATCATCTACGACCAGACCTGTGCGACCGAAAAGCGCCGCCGCCGCAAGCGCGGCACGCTGCTGGACCCGGCCAGGCGCGTGGTCATCAATGAACTGGTGTGCGAAGGCTGCGGCGACTGCTCGGTGCAGTCGAACTGCCTGTCGGTCGAGCCGCTGGAAACCGAGTTCGGCCGCAAGCGCCAGATCAACCAGAACACCTGCAACAAGGATTACTCCTGCCTGAAGGGCTTTTGCCCGAGCCTCGTGACGGTCGAAGGCGGCCAGCTCAAAAAGCCGAAGAAAGAGAAAAAGGGCGACCTGCACAGCCTGCCGCCGATTCCCGAGCCGGTGCTGCCGGTGGCCGAGAACGCCTGGGGCATCGTGGTCGGCGGCGTGGGCGGCACCGGCGTCATCACCATCGGCCAGCTGCTGGGCATGGCCGCGCACCTCGAAGGCAAGGGCGTGGTCACGCAGGATGCCGGCGGGCTGGCGCAAAAAGGCGGCGCGACCTGGAGCCATATCCAGATTGCCAACCGGCCCGAGTCCATCTACACCACGAAGGTGGACACGGCAAAAGCCGACCTGGTGATCGGCTGCGACCCCATCGTGACCGCCAGCCCGTACACGCTGGCAACCATGCAGCCGGGCCGCACCTTCGTGGCGATGAATTCGCACGGCACGCCGACGGCGGCCTTCGTGACCAACCCCGACTGGCAGTTTCCGGGCAGCAACTGCGACAGCGCCGTTCGTTCGGCTGTGGGCGTGGAGGGGATGGCCAGCTTTGATGCCGAACAGGTTGCCGTGCAGCTGATTGGCGACTCGATCTACACCAACCCGCTGATGCTGGGCTTTGCCTGGCAAAAAGGCCGGGTGCCGCTGTCCCATGCTTCCTTGACGCGGGCGATTGAACTCAACGGCATCCAGGTGGACAACAACAAGGCGGCGTTTGAATGGGGCCGTCGCTGCGCGCATGACCTGACGGCTGTGCAGGCGCTGTTCAAGGCCGCGCAGGTGATCCAGTTTGTCAGGAAATCGTCGCTGGCCGAGATGCTGGTCAAGCGGGTGGCTTTCCTGACGGATTACCAGAACGCCGCGTATGCGCAGACCTACCAGGACTTTGTTGAAAAAGTGCGCCTGGCAGAAGCGCCGCTGGGCCAGACCACGCTGACCGAGGCCGTCGCCCGTTACCTTTTCAAGCTCATGGCGTACAAGGATGAGTACGAAGTGGCAAGGCTGCATACCGACACGGGTTTCCTGAACAAGGTCAATGCCATGTTCGAGGGCGACTTCAAGCTGAACTACCATCTGGCGCCGCCCTTGATTGCGTCGAAAAACGACAAGGGCGAGTTGCAAAAACAGCAATTCGGCCCCTGGATGCTGACCGGCTTCAAGTTGCTCGCCAAGCTCAAAGGCTTGCGCGGCACGCCCCTCGATGTGTTTGGCCGCACCGGCGAGCGTCGGGAAGAGCGCGCGCTGATTGCCGAGTACCGGGCCAGCCTGAACGAAGTGCTGGCCGGCCTGACCCCTCAGAACCATGCCGCAGCCGTGGAAATCGCCCGCATTCCCGAGCTGATCAAAGGCTACGGCCACGTCAAGGCGCGCCATCTGGCCACGGCCCGGCCGCAATGGACGGCGCTGATGCAGGCCTTCCGCCAGCCCGTCGCGATGCATAAAAAGCAGGTTGCCTGAGGTTGGGGGCGCGGACCTTCGCGACTTGCGGGCTGACGCTTTTGGGCGGCTGGCCGCAAGCCGCCGGAAAATAGCCGTATGCGCGCCGGTTAAATTCACGGCGCGCCCTCGACGCATACAATCCACCAGTTCATGCTCCGGCCTTCATGGCCTGAGCGCTTGCCAGTGTTCCCTTCAATAATTGTGGAGTCAGCCGTGTTTATTTCCTCAGCTTTTGCTCAAACTGCTCCCGCTGCCGCAGCCGGCGGCAGTGACATGATGTCCACGCTTACAGGCATGCTGCCGCTGGTGCTGATGTTCGTGGTGCTGTATTTCGTGATGATCCGCCCACAGATGAAAAAGCAAAAAGAACACCGCACCATGATAGAGGCGCTGGCCAAGGGTGACGAAGTCGCAACCGCCGGCGGCCTGCTGGGCAAGGTCATCCGCCTGGGCGAAGGTTATCTGACGCTGGAAATTTCCCCTGGCGTTGAAGTGCAGCTGCAGCGCAGCGCCATTGCCCAGGTGCTGCCCAAGGGCGCCATCAGCAGCGCCAAATAAGGCCGCATCGCAATAACGACGGCCTGGCCGGGCGCGCCTGGACAAATCGGGCCCGCTCCTTGTCTATCCGCTCATCAGGAACAAATCTCTCATGAATCGTTATCCGGCCTGGAAGTACGCCCTTATCGTGGTCGTGCTGCTGATCGCAGCCCTGTACACGCTGCCCAATTTCTTTGGCGAAGCGCCTGCGGTGCAGATTTCCAGCAGCAAGTCCACCGTCAAGGTGGACACGACGACGCTCGCCAAAGTCGAGCAGGCGCTCAAAGACGCAAGCATCGCCGCCGATGCTGTCACGCTCGAAGCGGGCTCCATCAAGGCCCGCTTTGGCACTACCGATACCCAGCTCAAGGCCAAGGACGCCATCCAGAAGGCGCTGACGCCCGATGCTGCCGACCCGGCCTATGTGGTCGCGCTCAATCTGCTGTCGCGCTCGCCCGCCTGGCTGACCTCGCTGAATGCCAACCCGATGTACCTGGGGCTGGACCTGCGCGGCGGCGTGCATTTCATGCTGCAGGTGGACATGCAGGCCGCGCTGACCAAGCGCGCCGAATCGCTGGCCGGCGACATCCGCCTGTCGCTGCGCGAAAAGAACATCCGCCACGGCGGCATTGCCCGCAACGGCCAGGCCATCGAGATCCGGTTTGGTGATTCCGCCACTTTGACATCAGCCAAAAACCTGATCCAGGACCAGATCCCGGACCTTCAGATGGTCGAAGCGCCTGACGGCACCGACTACAAGCTGACCGCGACCATCAAGCTAGACGCCGCGCGCCGCATCCAGGACCAGGCGCTCAAGCAGAACATGGTGACGCTGCACAACCGGATCAACGAACTCGGCGTGGCCGAGCCGGTGATCCAGCAGCAGGGTGCTGACCGCATCGTGGTGCAGCTGCCCGGCGTGCAGGACACCGCCAAGGCCAAGGACATTCTGGGCCGCACCGCCACGCTGGAAATGCGCCTGGTCGAGGACAGCGCCGAAGCGCGGGCGGCCGAGAATGGCAGCGGCCCGGTGCCGTTTGGTGCCGAACGCTTCTTCGAGCGCAACGGCCAGGCGGTGATTGTCAAGAAGCAGGTCATTTTGACCGGCGAAAACCTGACCGACGCCCAGCCCGGTTTTGATTCCCAGAACCAGCAGCCCAAGGTCGATTTGACGGTCGATGCCAAGGGTGGCCGCATCATGCGCGACACCAGCCGCGAAAACATCAAGAAGCGCATGGCGATTTTGCTGTTTGAAAAAGGCAAGGGCGAAGTGCTGACCGCGCCGGTCATCCAGGGCGAACTGGGCAACCGGTTCCAGATTTCCGGCTCGATGAGCGTGAATGAAGCCAGCGACCTGGCGCTGCTGCTGCGCGCCGGCTCCCTGGCCGCGCCCATGGACATCATTGAAGAGCGCACCATCGGCCCGACGCTGGGCGCCGAGAACATCACCAAGGGCTTTCACAGCGTGTCCTGGGGTTTTGCGGTGATCGTGGTCTTCATGGCAGCGTATTACATGCTGTTCGGCCTGTTCTCGGGTATTGCGCTGGCCGTCAACCTGCTGCTGCTGGTGGCCGTGCTGTCGATGCTGCAGGCCACCCTGACCCTGCCCGGCATGGCGGCGATGGCGCTGGCGCTCGGCATGGCGATTGACTCCAACGTGCTGATCAATGAGCGCATCCGTGAAGAACTGCGCAGCGGCGCCTCGCCGCAGGCGGCCATCCATGCCGGCTATGAGCGGGCCTGGGCGACGATTCTGGACTCGAACATCTCGACGCTGATCGCCGGCCTGGCCTTGCTGGCCTTTGGCTCGGGGCCGGTTCGCGGCTTTGCCGTGGTGCATTGCATCGGCATTCTGACCAGCATGTTCTCGGCAGTGTTTTTCTCGCGCGGCCTGGTCAACCTCTGGTATGGCCGGCAGAAAAAGCTCAAGACAGTGTCGATTGGCACGGTATGGCGTCCGCCCTCAGAGGGCGCGCTCGCCAGGTCATGACCGTTTCTTTTTCCTGAGCCGCATCCCAAGGACCCCAGATGGAATTTTTCAAAATCCGGCGCGACATTCCGTTCATGCGGCACGCGCTGATCTTCAACGTCATCAGTTTCGTCACCTTCGCGCTGGCGGTGTTTTTCCTGTTTTCACGCGGATTGCATCTGTCGGTCGAATTCACTGGCGGCACCCTGATGGAGGTGAATTACACCCAGGCCGCCGATGTGGGCAAGATCCGCGACACCGTGGCCAAGCTGGGCCTGAACGATGTCCAGGTGCAGAACTTCGGCACCTCGCGCGACGTGATGATTCGTTTGCCGGCGCAAAAGGGCGTCAGCACCGCGCAGCAGAGCGATACCGTGATGGCCGCGCTGAAAGCCGCCAGCCCTGACGTGACGCTGCGCCGCACCGAGTTTGTCGGCCCGCAGGTGGGCGAAGAACTGGCCCAGGACGGCCTCAAGGCGCTGGCCATGGTGGTGTTCGGCATCATGGTCTACCTGGCGTTTCGTTTCGAGTGGAAATATGCAGTCGCCGCCATCATCGCCAATTTGCATGACGTGATCATCATTCTCGGATTTTTCGCCTTTTTCCAGTGGGAGTTTTCGCTGGCGGTGCTGGCTGCCGTGCTGGCGGTGCTGGGCTACTCGGTGAATGAATCGGTGGTGATTTTTGACCGTATCCGCGAGAACTTCCGCCGTTACCGCAAGATGAACACGGAGGAGATCATCAACAACGCGATCACTTCCACCATCAGCCGCACCATCATCACCCATGGCTCCACCCAGATCATGGTGCTGTCGATGCTGCTGTTCGGCGGGCCGACGCTGTTTTACTTTGCGCTGGCACTGACCATCGGCATTTTGTTCGGGATTTATTCCTCGGTTTTCGTGGCCGCTGCGATTGCAATGTGGCTGGGCATCAAGCGTGAAGACCTGATCAAGGGACCGGCGAAAAAAGACGAAGATCCCAACGATCCGAACGCAGGCGCCACGGTGTAATTCTTAACCAGTCGTTCATGGTGGCCGTGCCTTCTCCTAATTCCAAGCACAGTCTTCTTGCCGGGCAGGCCCGCGCCCTGTTTACCGAGCGTGCGGTCCGCATCTTGCCTGGACTGGCCAAAACCATCGGCGACACCCTGGCTGAACTGGCTGCACGGCCAGGCAATGCCCGTGAAATGCAGGATATGCGTGACGCCCTGCTGGCCTACCAGAAAAGCAGTTCAGTCTGGGTTCAGGGAACGCTCAAGGCCTGGACCCGGGCAGCGCCGCCGCCTGCTGCGTCTGCAGCATCCGCCTTGTCAGAGCTTGGCAAAATGGAACTGGTCGGCAACGAGGCGGTGGAAAACAGGATTCTTGCCTCGCGGCTGGCGCTGCGCCTGCTCGATTTTGCGAGCTGGGAACTCAATGACCTGCGCCTGCGTATCCAGAGCCTGGAAGGCCTGTCCGAATTGAGCCGGCAGGACATCTTCCGGCCTGAAGTGCTTGCGCAAGGCCTGATCGAGCAGTGGACGCTGGCTCCCCTGCCGCAGTCGGTGTGGCTGCTGGTTCAGGATGTTGTCCAGAAAAGCATGGCCGTGCAGATGCTGGAGATTTATCACGCAACCAACGAGTTCCTGATCAGGCGCGGCGTGATGGCGGAAATCGACCTGCGGCCTTTGGTCAGGCGAACCCCTTCTGCCGTGACGGGCAATGGGCCATCAAGCCTGAACGGTGCCGCCGAAGAACCGGCGCCAAAAACGTCTGCGGATAGCGGCATGGCGGGCGGTCCTGATAGCCTGAGGCGAAATCTGCAAACGGCTGAAGGCGGCGCGGCCATCAACCTGCCCTCGGCTGCGGAACCAGGCGCTGGCCCGCAGCAGGCGCGCGCTTGGTGGTCGGGCAACGCGGTTCAGGACGAAACACGCCTGCCGGCCGCGACCACGCCGCTGGAACGCGTGCGGATGCGGGCTCA
This sequence comes from Burkholderiales bacterium, assembly GCA_016000195.1. GTDB lineage: Bacteria > Pseudomonadota > Gammaproteobacteria > Burkholderiales > Burkholderiaceae_C > Polaromonas. The sequence continues at coordinate 43,901 of JAECRO010000008.1, forward strand.
GGGCGTGATGGGGCGTCTCAAGCAGTTGCTGACCAGTCGTGTGGAAGGTTTTGACGCGGCCCGGGTCCAGCAGGCATCGCCCCAGCTGGAGCAGGCCCTTAACCGCTTGCAGCAGCGGACCCAGGAAACCAGTTCAGACCCTTCCGTTCCGGCCGGGGAGTTTGACCTGGCACATGCTCAAACCCAGGTTGACCAGGCCCTTCAGGGGCTGCGCCAGCGCACCAGTGCGCTCAAGCAGGCCGCTTCCACGTCCACTGAAAAAGCCACCATCGAAATCGTCGCCCTGATGTTCCAGAGCATCCTGGCCGAAGACCGGATTCCGCCCCAGATACGTGTCTGGTTTGCGCGGCTGCAGATGCCGGTTCTGCGGGTTGCCATTGCCGAGCCGGAGTTTTTCGGCTCCCAGCAGCACCCGGCGCGCCAGCTGATTGACCGCATGGGCTCGTGCGCGCTGGGTTTTGACGTGACGGTGGCGGGCAATGTCCTGGAGTCTGAAATCAGGCGCGTGGTGCAGGTGATCGAGCAGTATCCAGAAACCGGGCGCCGGGTGTTCCAGCTGGTCTATGAAGAGTTTGACAAGTTCCTGTCGCGTTTTTTTGCCGAGCAGGGCAGCGTGGCACGGGCGGTCAGCCTGGCCCAGCAGCTTGAGCAAAAGGAAACCATGATCGTCCAGTACACCATCGAGATGCGGACCATGCTCAATGACATGCCGGTACGCGACGAGATACGGGGGTTTTTGTTCAGGATATGGGCCGAGGTGCTGGCCCTTGCCGCGATGAAGAATGGTCCGCAGCATGCGCAGACCCTGCTGCTCAAGCAGGCTGCGGCCGATCTGGTCTGGGCTGCCAGCGCCAAGCCTAACCGCAGCGACCGGACCCGTGTCATTGCCGCACTTCCCAGGCAACTCCAGCTGCTTCGGCAGGGCATGACGCTGCTGGGGCTGGACCTGCCGGCGCAGGACGTTCAGCTGAAAATCATCAGCGACACGCTGGTCGATGCCTTCATGTCAAAAACCGATGTGATTCCCCTTGAAAAGATCGAGGCCATGGCCAGGCGGCTGACCAATCTCGAAGACTATTTGTCGGAACAGGATGTGGGCGACTTTCCGCTGGATGCCGACAGCCTGGTCACGATGATCGGGATTGATGCGGCCAGTATCGAAGTGATTGGTGATGGCGGCAGCCAGCCGACAGAAGCCATGCGCGCCTGGGCCAGGGAATTGCAGCCCGGCAGCTGGTTCAACCTGGACCACAACGGAAAAGTCAGCCATGTGCAGTTTGCGTGGTGCAGTGAGCGCAAGCAGCTGCACCTGTTTGCCGCCGCCGATGGCCGCAGCTTCCTGATCCAGATGCGCCGGCTGGCGGCTTACCTGCAGGCTGGGCTGCTGGTGCCGACTGAAGCGGAAACGCTGACGGTGCGCGCCACCCGGGATGCGCTGGCCAAGATTGATGCCAATCCAGAGCGATTGCTCAGCTAGGTGTTGAAGCCGAAGCACGCGGTCTGCGGCTCAGGGCGTAAAAAGGCCGGCAATGCGGGCCTGAACGCAGGCGGTCAATGGGCCAGACGGCCTTCGCTGTCGTCACACAACTCGTCGAGCACCAGTGCGTCGGGCTCTTCGCCAAAGCTCCAGTAGACCATGAGCACGATGATTTTCAGGTCGTCCAGCGAAACCGGATCGCCGGGCGCGGCCATTGCGCGGTCCAGCACGATTTCGCGCATGTAGGGCGGCAGCACGCCGGAGGCTTCAAGAAAGCACACAAATCCCAGGCTTTGCGCGCCCAGATGTTCCTGTTCGGCCACGGAATAAATGCGCAGGCTGCTGGCTGACTGCGCCTGCATGCGGGGATGCGCGCTGGCAAAGTCCGCCGAATCGCAGGAACTGGTGCTGGACGCTTCCGGCAGGCTGATCTGCGTGCCTTTGGCTGCTATGTTCAGGCCGTCCAGCCATATCAGTGCCTGCTGAATTTCCTCTGCTTCAAATCCTGCTGCGATGAGTTTGCGCCCCAGCCTGTCAAATTCAGGACAGGCAGCGCCTTGCCAGTAATTTTCGTAAACATAGACCAGAACTTCAAACATGCATTCAATATAACGCAGATAAGGTCAGCCCGCCGCTATCCGCTGAAACAGTCCGCCGGGCAGGCGCGCGACCTGCCCGTCGAGTTCCAGCTCCAGCAGTTGCGCCTGCAGCTGCGCGGTATCCAGGCCGGTGCGCGCCTGCAGGGCGTCCAGGCTGACGGCATCAAATCCCAGTGCCGCCAGCAGCGGGTCTTCACTGGCGGGCACTGGCGCATCACCCTCGATGTCTTCTGGAGGCGCCGGCAAGGCATCGGGCGTCGCGGCTGAACCGGCGGGCGCCAGCCGGAGCTCTTCCAGTACATCCTGCGCCACTTCCACCAGCTTGGCGCCCTGCTTGATGAGGGCATGGCAGCCGCGCGACTGGGGCGAATGGATCGAGCCGGGAATGGCGAAGACTTCCTTGCCCTGCTCGGCCGCCAGCCGGGCGGTAATCAGCGAGCCCGACTGCAGCGCCGCCTCGACCACCAGCGTGCCCCGGCTCAAGCCTGAAATGATGCGGTTGCGCTTGGGAAAGTTGGCGGTCAGGGGCGGCGTTCCGAGGGGGAATTCGCTGATGATCATGCCTTGGCGCGCAATACGGTGCGCCAGGGACAGGTGTTTTTTGGGATAGACCCGGTCCAGTCCCGTGCCGACCACCGCAATCGTCTCGCCGCCGCCCAGCATCGCGCCATCATGGGCCGCGCCGTCAATGCCCAGCGCCAGTCCCGACACCACGCAGATGCCCGCGCTGCCAAACGCCCTGGCAAACTGCCGGGCATTGCTCTCGCCCTGCGGCGTCGGGTTGCGGCTGCCGACGATGGCCAGGCTGTTTGCTATGGATTTGGTAGCTAGGTCTGCATGACTGGCAAGCGTACCCAGCATATAAAGCATCAAAGGCGGGTCTTCGATGTCGAGCAGGACCGACGGATAGGCCGGATCGCCGAGCACGGCGATACGCCGGTCGTTTCCTGCCTGCAGCCAGTCCAGCGTAGTCTGCAATTGGGCCGCCAGGCTGGGCGGCTCGCTGCGCAGGGTGCTGGCCAGCTTGTCGGAGCCGAGCTTTTGCAGGGTCGCGCTGCTTTGTTCAAAGATGGCCTGCGCCGACCCGAAGGCCGCCAGCAGCTTGCGCGCCGTGGTGTTGCCCACGCCGGGCGTGAGCGTCAGCCGCAGCCAGGCTTGAAGTTCTTGTGAGTCCATAAGATGAAAATTCAGCCGGATGCCGGACGGGCCGGCGCTCAGGCAGGCATGGCCAGCGCCATCGAAACCCAGGCGCCAGCCCCTGAAAACCTCAGTTCGGGTTGGTGAAGTGGTCGCCGATCTTGACGCCGTCGGTGACTTGCATCACCAGCGCATACGACAGGCGGTCAAAGGTGCGAAACACCATCAGCAGGCCGTTGCGCTCGTTGGGCAGCTTGATGTCCGGCCGGGCGCTGTCGGTCTTGTCCGTCAGGCGCTCGCCGTCCTTCAGGATGGCCATGACATGGCCGCGCTCCAGTCCGTCGCGAGCCCCACGGTTGATCACCACGATCTGGTTTTCAGAAGCCCAGGCCACCGCATTGCCATACACCGAGACGATCTGCCCCGTGATGGGAGACGAAGGCGCGCGCGGGACATAGTTGCGCAACTCGCGCGGCGGCTCGGGAATCAGCCGGTCGCCGACCCGCATTTCTTCCTTGGCGGCCACGATGTCGATGGTGGCCGGCACGATGTCGATCTGCGGTTTTCCGTCCTTGTCGGTGCTCTGGGCCGTGGACTCGCTGCGCACCAGTTCGGCCTTGCCGACATATTGCGCTTCATAACCCAGGATTTCCTGGGTGGTCGGGTCCTTGAGCGGCGTGGCATTGCGAAACACCCGGTAATTCAGCGGCTCGCCTTTGGCGTCGCTCAGCGGCTGGCCAGGGCCATCATCGCCGCCGCCAGCATAGGCGCCCAGCGCATAGGCGCGGTCGCCATGGCTGAGCAGCACCCGGCCTTCCTGGGTGGCCACGATGCGCGGAGCCCGTGAAAAGGTCAGTTCATCGACGATCAGCGGCTCGGCCAGGAAGGGCTCGATGGCCTGGGGCGCCAGCGTGGGAATCGACGCATCGGCCAGCGACTCGTAGCGGGTGCGCGGCGACACCCGGACGGTGTTCGCGGGCGCGCCGCCCGCGTCGCCTGCCCGGCGGCTTGTGCGCAGCGTTGCCCGGCCATTGTTTTTGTCAAGGTAGAGCTGCTGGCCGGGATAGATGCGGTGCGGATTGCGGATGTCCTCCAGGTTCATGCCCCACAGCTCGGGCCAGCGCCACGGACCCTTGAGGAACATGCCCGAAATGGCCCACAGCGTGTCGCCCGGCCTGACGGTGTAGCTGTCAGGCGCATTGGGCGCCAGGTCGGCCAGCGGGACACCGGTCCGGGCCACCTGGGCGGCCGTGGCCTGCTGGCCTGGCGTGACCGGGAGGTTTTGCGCCTGCACGCCGGCTGAAGTGATCAGCAAGGTGGCAGCGGCTATTGAAATATGACTGAAACGAGCAAAAATAGTAGGCATCTTGAAGCTTGTTTGGGACCGGTTACGCTTACTTCCTGGTACAGAGAAGCGTATTTTGTAGTGTTTGTATCTGAAGAAATTTTCAGCGATTCTGTACCCAAGCCCTTGATTAAGCAATGATTGGGCGATTCTGAGAGGATTGCAGCCTTTAAAAATCGGGAAAAGTGGCGAAAATAGCGACTTCCCCCTCACTCCTGCCATGACTCCACTCACCATTCTCCGTTACCCCGACCCGCGTTTGCATACCGTGGCCAAGCCCGTCGCCACGGTCGATGCGCGCCTGCGCCAGCTGGCGGACGCCATGTTCCAGACCATGTATGAAGCCGAAGGCATCGGCCTGGCCGCCACGCAGGTCGATGTGCATGAGCGGCTGGTGGTGATTGACGTGAGCGAGGGCCGCAACCAGCCGCTGGTGCTGATCAACCCTGAAATCGTCTGGGCCAGCACCGAGACGCGCATCGGCGACGAGGGTTGCCTGTCGGTGCCCGGCATTTACGACGGCGTGGAGCGCGCGCTGGCGGTGAAGGTGGAGGCGCTGGACCTGGACGGCCAGAAGCAAATTCACGAGGCCGAAGGCATGCTGGCGGTCTGCATCCAGCACGAAATGGATCACCTGATCGGCAAGGTGTTCGTCGAATACCTGTCGCCCCTCAAGCGCAACCGCATCAGGACCAGGATGCTCAAGCAGAAGAAAGACGAAGAACGCGAGGCCGTGCGCTGAGTTGACGCCAAAGGGTTTTGGCCGGATCGGTGCCGGACGGCGAGGCGACTCTCTAGAATAACGCCCCATGCGCGTTATTTTTGCCGGTACTCCTGACTTTGCCCGTGTGGCGCTTGCCCGGCTGCACGGCGCCGGTTTTGAAATCCCCCTGGTGCTGAGCCAGCCCGACCGCCCCGCCGGCCGGGGCATGAAGCTGCAGGCCTCCGCCGTCAAGCAGTGGGCCGAGAGCCACGGCATCCCGGTCGTCCAGCCCAGGAGCCTGCGGCTGGACGGCAAATACCCCGACGATGCCGCTGCCGCCCGCGCCGCCATCGAGGCCGCGCAGGCCGATGTGATGGTGGTCGCCGCCTACGGGCTGATCCTGCCGCAGTGGGTGCTCGACATGCCCCGGCTGGGGTGTCTGAATATTCACGCTTCGCTGTTGCCGCGCTGGCGCGGCGCGGCGCCGATTCACCGCGCCATCCAGGCCGGCGACCCGGAAACCGGCGTCACCATCATGCAGATGGATGCGGGACTGGACACCGGCGACATGCTGCGGGTCGAAAAAGTCGCCATTCAAGCCACCGACACCACCGCCACGCTGCACGACAAGCTGGCCGCGCTGGGCGGGCAAATGATCGTGCAGGCGCTCAGGCTGGCGGCCGCTGGCGGGCTGCATCCGGTCAGGCAAGCCGACGAGGGCGTGAGCTATGCGCACAAGATCGAAAAAACCGAAGCCGCGGTGGACTGGACGCAGCCGGTCGCCGTGGTTGACCGGCACATTCGCGCCATGACGCCTTTTCCGGGCGCCAGCGCGCAGATCGGCCCGGATGTACTGAAACTCTGGCACTCTGAAATTGATAGCTGCTTGCGCCCGCCGGATATGCGCTACGGCATGATTTTGTCTGCAAATGCTGACGGCGTGCGGGTGGCGTGCGGCGATGGCGTGCTGAACGTCACCGAACTGCAGCGCGCCGGCGGCAAGCGCTTGAGCGCCGCCGACTTCCTGCGCGGCTTTGACCTGCAGGCCGGCCAATCCTTCGAGCTGCTCCGTCCGTGAGCCGCCTGCGCGCCGCCGGCGGCCTCGGCCACAGCTTGTCCGGGCTGATTCGCCATCCTGAATTCCGCCTGGGCGCGCGCGAGGTTGCCGGCGTGGCGCCCGGCCTGGCGGCCTGGGGCCTGATGACCGGCGTGGCCATGGTGAACTCGGGCATGTCGGTGGTCGAGGCCGTGGCGATGACGCTGCTGGTGTTTGCCGGCAGCTCGCAGCTGGCGGGCATTCCCCTGATTGCCGCCAGCGCGCCGGTCTGGGTGATCCTGGCCACCAGTTTTTGCGTCAACCTGCGCTTCGTGGTGTTCAGCGCCCACTTGCGCAGCTACCTGATGCACCTGCCCCGGCCGGCGCGGCTGCTGGCCGGCTACCTGTGCGCCGACATGACTTATGTGCTGTTCGTGCGGCGCTTTCCCCATCCGGCGCTGGAGCCGGCCCAGCGCCAGGCCGAACTGGCCTATTTTGCCGGCAGCAGCGGCCTGAACTGGGTCAGCTGGCAGGCCGCCAGCCTGCTGGGAATCGCCCTGGCGCAATGGATTCCGACAGCCTGGGGCCTGGGGTTTGCCGGCATCCTGGCGCTGATCGGCGTCACCTGTTCGCTGGCCTCCAGCCCCATGCGGCGCGTTTCGGGCGGTGTCGCGGGCGCGGCGGCGGTGGCGGTGTTCGCGCTGCCGTACAAGCTCAACATCGTGGTGGCGATTGCCGTGGCGGTGGCGCTGTGCCTGCTGCTGGAGTCGCCCGCGCCGCCTGACCGGAGGGCACCGGAATGAAAGTGAGTCGCACGACAACCGAAGCGACAAGCGTAGGAGCCCTCGGCCGCCGCGCCGGGCCGCCCCAAGCAAGGCCAGCCCCCTCGGGGGGCAGCGCAGTACGCGAAGCGACAAGCGTGGGGGCCATATGACGGACTGGTGGACGCTGGGCGTCATCGCTGGCATGGCGGTCGTCACGGTCATCACGCGCAGTTTCTTTTTCATCTCCAGCCGCCCCTGGCACCTGCCGCGCTGGGCGCAGCGCGGCCTGCAATACGCGCCGATTGCCGCGCTGGCGGCGGTCATCGTTCCCGAACTGGTCATGACCCAGGGGCGCCTGATCGCTTCCTGGCAGGATGCGCGCGTTTTTGGCGCGCTGGCCGGGGCGGCGTTTTACATCTGGCGCCGGGGCGCCGGGCAGGCCGTGCTGGGCACCATCGTGGTCGGCATGGCGGTCTATCTGCCGCTGCACATCGGGCTGGGCTGGTGAATGTGGCCCCCACGGTCGCGCACTGCGTGTCGCTTCCTGCCCCCCGAGGGGGCCGCTGCGCCTGCGGCCCGGCAAAGCCGTCTCCGCGGCCCTGGCTGGAAGGGACGGGGGCATGGTCGCTCACTGCATATAGCTTCCTGCCCCCGGGGGTCGCTCCCTACAATTCTTCCAGCCAGCCGCCTGCCGGCGGTTTTTCAACCCTTCGTACTTTGCGAGTTGTCCATGAATTTCATCCGTTTTTCCGATTTGTGTGCCAGCGGCCAGGTGGCCGGCCAGCGCGTTTTCATCCGCGCCGACCTGAACGTGCCGCAGGATGCCAGCGGCGCCATCACCGAGGACACGCGCATCCGCGCCTCGGTGCCGTGCCTGCAGATGGCGCTGGATGCCGGCGCGGCGGTCATGGTCACGTCGCACCTCGGGCGTCCGGTGGAAGGCGAGTTCAAGCCGGCCGATTCGCTGGCCCCTGTGGCCAAACGCCTGGGCGAGCTGATGCAGCGCGATATTCCTGTGGTAGCCAACTGGGTCGATGGCGTGGACGTGCAGCCCGGCCAGCTGGTGATGCTGGAAAACTGCCGCCTGAACCAGGGCGAGAAGAAAAACAACGAAGCGCTGGCCCGCAAGATGGCGGATTTGTGCGATATTTTTGTGCATGACGCCTTCGGCACCGCGCACCGCGCCGAAGCCTCGACCTACGGCATTGCGCAATATGCGCCGATTGCCTGCGCCGGTCCGCTGCTGGCCGCCGAGATGGATGCGATTTCAGCGGCCTTCGCCCATCCCAAGCGGCCGCTGGTTGCCATCGTCGCGGGCAGCAAGGTCTCGACCAAGCTGACCATCCTCAAGGCGCTGGCTGAAAACGTCGATCAGCTGATCGTCGGCGGCGGCATTGCCAACACCTTCATGCTGGCCGCCGGCCTGAACATCGGCAAGAGCCTGGCCGAGCCTGATTTGCTGGCCGAGGCCAGCGCCGTGATGGCGGCCATGAAGGCGCGCGGCGCCGAGGTGCCGATTCCGACCGACGTGGTAACTGCCAAGACCTTTGCCTTTGACGCGCCCGCCACCGTCAAGCTGGCCACCCAGGTCGAGGACGACGACCTGATCCTGGACATCGGCCCCGAGACCACCGCCCGGCTGGCCGCGCAGCTCAAGCGCGCCGGCACCATCGTCTGGAACGGCCCGGTCGGCGTGTTCGAGTTCGAGGCCTTTTCCAAAGGCACCGAAGGCATCGCCCGCGCGATTGCCGGCTCCAGCGCCTTCAGCATTGCCGGCGGCGGCGACACGCTGGCGGCGATTGCCAAGTACGGCATCGAGAAGGATGTCGGCTACATCTCCACCGGCGGCGGCGCTTTCCTGGAAGTGCTCGAAGGCAAGACGCTGCCGGCGTTCGAGATTTTGCAAAAGCGGGCAGCGGGCTGAACTTTCCGCTTCTGTTTTGATAGCTGCCTGCGCAGGCGGGGCGTGCGCAAACGGCCTGTTTTGCTTGTAAATGGCGCCCATCCGCCTGGTTGCGGCGCTGAGGGGCGCGCGCCGGCCCGCGCTGCGCTGTGCGCGGTGCGGCGCCTTGCATTTGCTAGCTGTTTGGTAACGGGTTTCGTGTATAAACCGGAAACTAAATTACAAGGAGACATCCCCCATGACGCGTCGCGCCACCAAAATCGTTGCCACCCTCGGTCCCGCTTCTGGCGACCCGGTGCTGCTGGAGAAAATGATACGCGCCGGCGTCAACGTGGTGCGCCTCAATTTCAGCCACGGCAAGGCCCAGGACCACATCAACCTGGCCGCCGTGGTGCGCGAAGTGGCCCAGCGCGCCGGCCGCGAAGTCGCCATCATGGCCGACCTGCAGGGGCCGAAAATCCGCGTCGGCAAGTTCGCCGAAGGCAAGGTGTGCTTGGTGCCGGGCGAGAAATTCATCCTTGACGCGTCGCGCACCGAGCCGGGCGACATCAAGGGCGTCGGGCTGGACTACAAGGAGCTGCCGCGCGACGTGAAGGCCGGCGATGTGCTGCTGCTGAACGACGGCCTGATCGTGCTGACGGTCGATGCGGTGCGCGGCGAGGAAGTGATGACCACCGTCAAGCTTGGCGGCGAGCTGTCGAACAACAAGGGCATCAACAAGCAGGGCGGCGGCCTGACCGCGCCGGCGCTGACCGCCAAGGACATGGAAGACATCAAGACCGCGATGAGCTTCCAGGCCGACTACGTGGCCGTGAGCTTTCCGAAAAACGCCACCGACATGGAAATGGCCCGCCAGCTGTGCAACGTGGCCGCCGCGCCCTACAGGCACAAGCCCGGCCTGATCGCCAAGATCGAGCGCGCCGAGGCGATTCCCAAGCTCGAAGAAATCCTCAAGGTCAGCGACGGCATCATGGTGGCGCGCGGCGACCTGGCGGTCGAGGTCGGCAATGCCGCCGTGCCGGCGCTGCAAAAACGCATGATCAAGATGGCCCGGGCCGCCGACAAGGTGGTCATCACCGCCACGCAGATGATGGAAAGCATGATCCTGAACCCGGTGCCGACGCGCGCCGAGGTCAGCGACGTGGCCAATGCGGTGCTCGACGGCACCGATGCGGTGATGCTCAGCGCCGAAACCGCCACCGGCCGCTTTCCGCTCGAAACCGTCGAGGAAATGGCGAAGATCTGCGCCGAAGCCGAAAAGGCCGAATACAAGGAGCTGGGCGGCGACTTTTCGGGCAAGACCTTTGCGCGCATCGACCAGTCGATTGCCATGGGCGCGCTGTTCACCGCCCACCACCTGGGCGCCAAGGCCATCGTGGCGCTGACCGACAGCGGCTCGACCGCGCTGTGGATGAGCCGCCACGACATCCATGTGCCGATCTACGCCCTGACGCCGCGTCTGGACACCCAGCGCAGGATGGCGCTGTACCGCAACGTGCGCGCGATCCTCATGGACAGCAGCGCCGACCGCGACACCGCGCTGGAGCAGGCCGAAAGCCACCTGCTGCGCCTGGACATCGTACACAGCGGCGACGTGTACGCCATCACCTGCGGCGAGCCGATGGGCGCGCCGGGCGGCACCAACATGCTCAAGATCTGCCGGGTGGCTTGAATGGGTGCCGGGCGCGCCTGAGCCCGGCCGCATTCACTCCGCTGGCGTCAATGGCGTCAGTGCCGAGAGGCGGGACACCGGGGCTGTCGCATGCGTGCGGCTTCGGGCCATCAGCCGGCTGACCGCCGCGTCAATGCCGGCGGCCACCGTCCAGCACAGCCAGGCGGTCCACAAGGTGTGGCTCATGTAGTGCGCGCCACGAATCTGCTGCGCCAGGCCAAAAACCAGCCCGGCCAGCATCGCGCCGGCAAACCAGCGCCAGGCGGTTTTGGGCAGCGCATGCCTGAACGCAAAAAATCCGCCGATGAAGGCAAAGCCCGCCGACGCATGGCCGGCCGGAAAGCAGCCGCCGGTGCCGCCATCGCGCACGCCCCAAGCCCAGTGCGACACATAAGTCGCCGCTCCGCCGAATTCCTGCAAGTCCCAGGGGCAGCTGGTGTGGCTGTGCAGCTTGAGGGTCGAGACGGCCAGCAGGGCGGCCAGCGTGGTCAGGGCCAGTTGCGCCCGGCGCGCCATGGGCAGTTGCCTGAGGGTGCCGATGGGCAGGAAAATCGCGGTCAGCAGGCCCAGCTCAAGCACCCAGGGCCAGAGGCGGATGTCGTCGTGCAGCAGGTCGCGCCATAGCCAGTGGCTCTCCAGCGCAAAGCCGCCGGCAGAACCGAACCAGTGCGCCATGGCCAGATCAAGTCCTGAAAAGTCCCAGAGCAGCAACAGCAGAAAGCTGGCCAGCGTCCAGAATAAAAGGCGCGGCGGTGAGGAGGAGGAGGAGGGTGCGGGAAACGGCAGGTAAGGCATGCAGGCTTGTGGCGGGGACGGGTGGCGCCAAGGTAGCCGCAACGTCTTAAGTCATCCTTAAAGGCAGGCGGGCGCCTGAAAATAAGTGCGGTGCATGACAATAGGCCCATGAGAATCCTGGTGGTTGAAGACGATGCCGGCATTGCCGCCGGCCTGCGGACCAATCTGCAGCAGCGCGGCTATGCGGTCGATGTGTGCGGCACGCTGGCCAGCGCCTGGGCCGCCGTGTGCAGCGAGCCTTTCGATCTGCTCCTGCTGGACCTTGGCCTGCCCGATGGCGATGGCGGCAGGCTGTTGCAGCGCGTCAGGCAGTCGCCGGCGGCAGCCGGCAGCATGCCCGACCCTTTGACGCCGGTCCTCATCATGACGGCGCGCGATCAGGTGGCCGACCGCATCTCGGGGCTGAACCTGGGGGCCGACGACTACCTGGTCAAGCCTTTTGACCTCGACGAGCTGGAAGCCCGCATGCGCGCGCTGCTGCGCCGGGCCGGAGGCCGTGCCCATCCCCTGCTGGTGCAGGGCGACCTGGTGATTGACCCCGCCGCCCACACCGTGCTGCGCGCCGGCCAGCCGGTCGAGCTGACGCCGCGTGAATTCGCCTTGCTGCTGCTGCTGCTGGAGTCGCGTGGCCGGGTGCTGTCGCGCCAGCAACTGGAGGCGCGGCTTTACAACTGGCAAGACGCCGTCGGCAGCAATGCGGTCGAGGTCCATGTGCATCATGTGCGCCGCAAGCTCGGCGAAAGCCTGATCCAGACGGTGCGCGGCGTGGGCTATTTCATTCCCCGGGAAGAGCCGCCATGAAGCGGCCCGCTGACCGGCAGGCCTCGCTGACCGGACGGCTGGTGCTGGGGGTGCTGGCGGCGCTGCTGCTGGTGTGGGCCGGGTTTGTCGCTGTCGGCTACCGCACCGGCATTCATGAGGCCGACGAACTGACTGATGGACACCTGGCCGGAACAGCCGCGCTGCTGCTCACGCTGGAGCTGCCGCCGTTCGTGGCGGGCAGCGCGCAGGCGAACCGCCAGGCGAACCTGAATGTGGCCCGGCCTTCCCTGTACACCCTGAAAAAGCACGACTACCAGTTTTCCCTGAGCGTGCTGGTGCGCGACGCCGGCGGCCATGTGCTGGCGCGCACCGGCGAAGCGCCACTGCCGCCGTTCGGGCAGCGCGACGGCTTCGCCGACCTGCAGCTGGGAACGCCGGCCATTGCATGGCGCAGCTTTTCACAATGGGATGCGGCGCACAGCCGCCAGGTGATGGTGCTGGTGAAAATCGAGGAGCGCGAAGACCTGACTGAAGACGTTGCCACCCAGCTGGCCGCTCCCGGCCTGTGGCTGCTGCCGGTGGTGGCGCTGGCGCTGGGGGCGGCCATTTTGCGCGGCCTGCAGCCGCTGCAGGCGCTGTCGCGCGACGTGGAAGAGCTGGAAGTGGACAAGGCCGAGCGCCTGCAGGCCCGCCACCCTTACCGCGAGTTCAACTCGGTGGTCCGCTCCATCAACAAGCTGGTGGGCGAGCAGCAGGCCGCGCTGGAGCGCGAACGCCAGCTGGCGAGCGAAATCGCGCATGAATTGCGCACGCCCCTGTCGTCGATTGCCCTGCAGGCGGCGTCGCTCAAGGGCGCCTTGCCGGCACAGGCGCAGGCAGCGGCGCTGCAGCAAATCGGCGCCGACGCGCTGCGCGCCGGCCACGTCATCAGCCAGCTGCTCGCCCTGGCACGGACCGGCCAGGCCGGCCTGCAGCAGCCGCTGGTCCGGCTCGACGTGGCGGCGCTGGCCCGGCAGGTCGTGGGCGACTATGCCCAGGCGGCCTGGCAAAGCGGCCATCAACTGAGTGTCCAGGGCGCTGAACACCTGCACATCCTGGCGCATCCGCTGCTGCTGGAGCTGGCCTTGCGCAACCTGATCGACAACGCCCTGCAGCACACCCCCGGAGGCACCGCCGTGAGCGTCCAGTGTGGCTGTGACGCGGGCGGGCCATGGCTGCAGGTCTGCGATGACGGCAAGGGCCGCAGCACGGGACCGGGCTTGCCCTTGCCTTCCACCGAGCGCCTGGGCCTGGGGCACAAGATTGTCGGCCGCGTCATGGACATTCATGGCGGCAGCTTTGCACAGCACCCCGCACCTGCGCCGTTCACCCGGTGTTACCGGCTGGCTTTTCCAGCCGCTTCCTGAGCGTTCGGACTTTTGGCAGACGGTAGAATGAACGACTGGGTTACGTCGCGGTTACAGCCCGCTGCAGCACCGCGTTGGCGCTGAGTGTGGAGCCGCCTGGCGAGCCACCATTCCGACAGCTTTTTAACTTTCAGGGGATCTAGATCATGGCACTCGTTTCGATGCGCGAGCTGCTGGACCATGCCGCCGCCAATGGCTACGGCATTCCAGCTTTCAACGTCAACAACCTGGAGCAGGTCCAGGCCGTGATGGCCGCCGCCGACGAGGTGGGCGCGCCCGTCATCCTGCAGGCCAGCGCCGGCGCCCGCAAGTACGCCGGTGAAGCCTTCATCAAGCACCTGATCCTGGCGGCTGTCGAGGCCTATCCGCACATTCCGCTGGTGATGCACCAGGACCACGGCCAGAGCCCGGCCATCTGCCAGGGCGCGATTGACCTGGGCTTCAGCTCGGTGATGATGGACGGCAGCCTCGAAGCTGACGGCAAGACCATTGCCAGCTACGAGTACAACGTCGAGGTCACGCGCAAGGTCGTCGAGATGGCGCATGCCACCGGCGTCTCGGTCGAAGGCGAACTCGGCTGCCTGGGCAGCCTGGAAACCATGCAGGGCGACAAGGAAGACGGCCACGGCACCGACGCCGTGATGACGCACGACCAGCTGCTGACCGACCCCGAGCAGGCCGCCGACTTCGTCAAGCGCACCCAGCTCGATGCGCTGGCGATTGCCATCGGCACCAGCCACGGCGCCTACAAGTTCACCCGCAAGCCCACCGGCGACATCCTGGCCATCGAGCGCGTCAAGGAAATCCACCGCCGCATTCCCAACACCCACCTGGTGATGCATGGCTCGTCAAGCGTGCCGCAGGATCTGCTGGCGATCATCAACCAGTACGGCGGCAGCATGAAGGAAACCTACGGCGTGCCGGTCGAGGAAATCCAGAAGGCCATCCAGTTCGGCGTGCGCAAGATCAACATCGACACCGACATCCGCCTGGCCATGACCGGCGCGGTGCGCAAGTTTCTGGCCGAGAACCCCGACAAGTTCGATGCCCGGGAATGGCTCAAGCCCGCTAGAGAGGCCGCCAAGGCGATCTGCAAGCAGCGCTACATCGAGTTCGGCTGCGCAGGCCGGGCCGCCACCATCAAGGGCCAGAGCCTGTCGGTGGTCGCGGCCAAATATGCCCAGGGCGAACTGGCGCAAGTCGTTCAATAACAAAACCCCCATGCCATCCGCCTTGCCGGATTGGCGATAATTCAAAGCCCGTGGTTGACCCAAGTCGCACGGGCTTTGTTACTTTCCAAACACGCAGACCCGCATGACCACCACGACCTCCGTACTTCACACCTCGGCCCTGACTTCCCTGCCTTTGCTCGCGCGCGGCAAGGTGCGCGACAACTACGCCGTGGGCACGGACCGGCTGCTGATGGTCGCCAGCGACCGCCTGAGCGCCTTCGACGTGATTCTGGGCGAGCCGATTCCCGGCAAGGGCGCGCTGCTCACGCAGATGGCGCTGTTCTGGTTCGACAAGCTCGGCAACATCTGCCCGAACCACCTGACCGGCGAGGCGCCCGAAAGCGTGGTCACGGCGGCTGAAATCCCGCAGGTCGCCGGCCGCGCTATGCTGGTCAAGCGCCTGAAACCCATTCCGGTCGAGGCCGTGGTGCGCGGCTACCTGGCCGGCAGCGGCTGGGCCGAATACCAGCAAAGCCAGTCGGTGTGCGGCGTGCCGCTGCCCGCCGGCCTGAAAAACGCCAGCAAGCTGCCCGAGCCGATCTTCACGCCCGCCGCCAAGGCCGAAGTCGGCGAGCATGACGAAAACATCAGCTACGAGCAGGTCGTCAAGATCGTCGGTCCCGAGCTGGCCGCGCGGATCAGGCAGCTCAGCATCGAGATCTACGAAACCGCCGCCGCCTTTGCCTTGACCAAGGGCATCATCATTGCCGACACCAAGTTCGAGTTCGGCCTCGATGAAAACGGCACGCTGACGCTGATGGACGAGGTGCTGACGCCTGATTCGTCGCGCTACTGGCCGGTCGAAGGCTACGAAGCCGCCTTTGCCGCCGGGCAGAACCCGCCCAGCTACGACAAGCAGTTCGTTCGCGACTGGCTGGAGGCCGTGCGCATCAACGGCAAGCCGTGGGACAAAACCCCGCCGTCGCCGCACCTGCCGCCCGGCGTGATCGCCAAGACCGCCGCCAAATACCAGGAAGCGATGGCGCGGCTGACGGCTTGAGGTGTTCTTTCTTTTGTGTCACACTTGTGATACAAACTGACGAAAAAGGAATCCCTGATGTCCACCACCACCTTGCGTATTGACGACACATTGCGCGAACGCATCGTCCGGCTCGCGCAAGCGCTGGGCCAGACGCCGCACAATTTCATGCTTGAAGCGCTGGCGCAAAAGGCGGATGAGGCCGAGTGGAAGCTGTCGATGCAGCGCGAAGCCCAGCAGCGCGATGCGGACTTGCAAGCAGGAGAGCCAGGCGTGGAGTGGCATGAAATGCGCGCCTATCTGCGTACCCGTCTGAGCGCGGCGGCCGCCGCGTCCAGGCCCGCGTCGGAACAGCGGTGAGCCAGATTGTTCTGGCCCCGCAGGTCAGAGCCGATTTCGACCGGATTTTCGACTTTCTCTTTGAGTACGTCCCTGAGTTCGCTGCCGCGCGCATCGAGGCCATCATTGCGGCCATCGATATTCTGGAAACCAGTCCCTTGATTGGTCGGCCAGTGGCCTTCGGACAGCGTGAACTGGTGATTGCCACTGGAAGCAGCGGTTATCTTGCGTTGTACCGCTACGACCCGGTGCTGGACACCGCATTTGTGCTGGCGGTGCGCAGCCAGCGCGAACGTGGCTACAAGCGCTAAAAGAGCGAATGCCGGCCTGCACAGAGCGCGGTAGCGCGCTGGGTTGCGCTAGGTCAGGCGCGACTTGCAAACCTCAGCTCAGCACCACGCTGCTCAGGCGCCGCCGGTAGGTGGCGACCGTGGCATCTTCGGGTGGAATCTGGCCGTCGGCGACCTTGGGCTTGGGCGCTTCCATGATGTCGAGGATGGCGATGTAGCTCTTGCGCGCCAGGCCGTCGGACCAGGCTTTGTCGCGCATCAGGATTTCGAGCAGTTCGTCCAGCGCGTCGGTCCAGCACTGGCCGGCCATCAGCCAGCGGGCCTTGTCGAAGCGGGCTTCAAAATCGCGTTTGTTGGCCGTTATTTTTGCATCAAAACTGGCTTCTGCGCTTGCTGCATATGCGTTAGTAGCTACAAAATCAATAGCATTCATCCAGCGTTTGAGCGAGTCAAAGCGCCGCACCAATCCGGTCTGCGCAATCACCGGCGCAAACGCCACCTTGGCATCGTCGTCGCGGCCCAGCGTGAGCAAGTGCTTGACGTAGTCGAAGCGTGCGGTTTCGCTGGCGGGGTCGGTCGCGACGGCCTGCTGCAGCCTTTGCAGCACGGCTTCGGGGTCGGTGTCCAGCATCAGCGCTTCCTCAGGCACTTCTTCTTCGGGGGCGGGCGGCAGGTGCTGGTCGAGGAATTCCTTGACCTTGCTTTCGGACAGGGCGCCGGTGAAGCTGGCCACCGGCTGGCCGCCCACCATCAGGATGCAGGTCGGGATGCTGCGGATGCCAAAAGCTTCGCCGAGCTGCTGCTCCTGGTCGGAATCGACCTTCACCAGCTTGAAGCGCCCGGCGTAGGCGGCCTCGACCTTTTCCAGAACGGGGCCGAGCGATTTGCAGGGGCCGCACCAGGGCGCCCAGAAATCAATCAGCACGGGCGTCGTCCTGGAAGCCGTCAGGACTTCATCTTTGAAATTGGCAATGGTGACGTCGATCATGGTGTTTGAGAAGTAGGGTTGGACAAAGGGTTGTCAGGCGATGGGCCGGCCGGCGCGCAGCCTTTCGCGGCAGGCAAGACGATAGCACGCAGACGCTGGCGGCGGTGCGGGCGCCAGCCTTTAAAATCAGCGCTTCCAGGCGCACCGCCGGCAAACCCCACGACTTGAAATTCCCCCTATGAAAACAACAAACAACCCGGCAAGCCCCTTGGTGGGCGTGGTGATGGGCTCCAGCAGCGACTGGGACACGATGCAGCACGCGGTGCAAATCCTGCAGCAGTTTGGCGTGGCGCACGACGCGCGCGTGGTGTCGGCGCACCGCATGCCCGACGACCTGTTTGCCTATGCCGAACAGGCCGCCGGGCGCGGCCTGCAGGCGATCATTGCCGGCGCCGGCGGTGCGGCGCATTTGCCGGGCATGCTGGCGGCCAAGACGATTGTTCCGGTGCTGGGCGTGCCGGTCGCCAGCCGGCATCTGCAGGGCGTCGATTCGCTGCACAGCATCGTGCAGATGCCCAAGGGCATTCCGGTCGCCGCGTTTGCGATTGGCAATGCCGGCGCGGCCAATGCGGCGCTGTTTGCCGTCGCCATGCTGGCGCTGCACGACCCGGCGCTGGCTGAAAAGCTGCAGGCTTTTCGGGCCGAACAGACCGCCGCCGCACGCGCCATGACGCTGCCCCCGGCATGAGCGCACTGCCGATTTTCCCCGGCACGGTCGATGCATCCGGCCGGCCGGCCACGCTGGGCGTGATGGGCGGCGGCCAGCTGGGCCGCATGTTCGTGCATGCCGCGCAGCGCCTGGGCTATTTCACCGCCGTGCTCGACCCTGATGCGCAAAGCCCGGCCGGCCTGGTCAGCCATCACCATATCCAAAGCGGCTACAGCGACGCGCAAGGCCTGGCGCAACTGGCCGGGCTGTGCGCGGCCATCACCACCGAATTTGAAAACGTGCCGGCTGCCGCCTTGCAGACCCTGGCCGAAAGCCGTCCGGTGGCGCCGGGCGCCGCCGCCGTGGCGATTGCGCAGGACCGGATTCAGGAAAAGTCGCATTTCACGGCCAGCGCCGCCGAATCGGGTGTGATGGCCGGCGTGACCTGCGCGCCCTACGCGGTGATTGCCTCGCCGGATCAGCTCCGGGCCGTGCCTGCCGGCCTGCTGCCCGGCATCCTGAAAACCGCGCGCATGGGCTACGACGGCAAGGGCCAGGCCCGCGTCAGGAACGCCGCCGAACTGGCCGCTGCCTGGGCCGACCTGAAGCAGGTGCCGTGCGTGCTGGAAAAGCTGCTGCCGCTCAAGGCCGAATGCTCGGTCATCGTGGCGCGCGGCTGGGACGGGCGCATCGTGGCTTTTCCGCCGCAGCTCAACGTGCATGTGGACGGCATCCTCGCCGTGACCGAGGTTTATGAAGGAAATATGCCGCCTGCGCTCGCAGTGCGTGCGTTAGCAGCTATTAAATCAATAGCAAATCACATTGGCTACGTCGGCGTGCTGTGCGTCGAGTTCTTCGTCATCGACGACGGCAGCGAGCACGGCGCGCTGGTCGTCAACGAGATGGCGCCGCGCCCGCACAACAGCGGCCACTACACGATGGACGCCTGCGATGTGTCGCAGTTCGATTTGCAGGTGCATGCCATGGCCGGCCTGCCGCTGCCCGCGCCGCGCCAGCATTCGCCGGCCATCATGCTCAATCTGCTCGGCGATGTGTGGTTTGACGCGCAAGGCGAAGCGCGCACGCCCGACTGGCAGGCGGTGCTGGCCCTGCCCGGCGCGCATCTGCACCTGTACGGCAAAACCGACGCCCGGCCGGGCCGCAAGATGGGCCATTTGACGCTGACCGGCGCCGACGTGGCGGGTGTGAAGGCCACGGCGCGCCGGGCGGCGGCGATCCTTAGCTTGCCCGGATTCGAGGCAGCCTGATGATCCGGCCCGGCGCCGACCCGCAGGCGATTGAGGACGCCGCCCGCTGCATCCAGGCCGGCGGGCTGGTCGGTTTTCCGACTGAAACCGTCTATGGCCTGGGCGCCGATGCCTCCAGCGATGCCGCCGTGGCCGGGATTTTCAAAGCCAAGGGCCGGCCCGCCGACCACCCGCTGATCGTTCATGTGGCCGACGCCCGCCAGGTCAATGACTACGCCAGCAGCGTGCCGCCGTTTGCCGAGCGGCTGATGCAGGCCTTCTGGCCCGGCCCGCTGACGGTGATTTTGCCGCGCCGCGAAGGCGTGGCGCTGGCCGCCGCCGGAGGCCAAAATTCGATTGGCCTGCGCTGCCCGGCGCATCCGGTGGCGCTGGCTTTCCTGAAGGCTTGCCTGGAATTGGGCGTAAGGGGCGTGGCCGGCCCGAGCGCGAATCGCTTTGGCCGCGTCAGCCCGACCACGGCGCCGCATGTCGCGCAGGAGTTTGGCGACGCGCTGCTGGTGCTCGACGGCGGGCCATGCGCGGTCGGCATCGAGTCCAGCATTGTCGATTGCACCCGGGGCCGGCCGGTGCTGCTGCGCCCCGGCGTGCTGACGCGCGCGCAGCTTGCAGCCGCTTGCGGCGAGCCGGTGCTGGACAAAGAGGAGCTGCAGGCAGCCGGCAGCGCGCCCCGCGCCTCCGGCACGCTGGAAGCGCATTACGCGCCGAATGCCAAGGTTCGCCTGATGGATGCCGGCGCGATGCAGGCCGCCCTCGACCTGCTGGGCGCGGACGCGGCGCATATCGCGGTGTATGCGCGCACGCTGTTCAGCCTCAAGTCGGAAAAAGTCCTTTACCGCCGCATGCCCGACGACGCGCTGGCCACCGCGCAGCAGCTGTTCGCCGTGCTTCGCGGCTTCGACGATCAGGGCGCCCGGCTGATCTGGATTGAAAACCCGCCCGCCGACCCCGAATGGGACGGCGTGCGCGACCGGCTGGGGCGGGCGGCGGCGAGCTGAGGCGAGTTGAGTCGGGGCGGGCTTTGCAGACTCGTGTCCAATAGCCGCATGCAACCCAACGACACCCGCGCCGACGCCATCGACCACCGCCTGACCGAGCTGGAGATCAAGGCCAGCTTCAACGAAGACCTGCTGGACCAGCTGAACCAGGTCGTCATTCGCCAGCAGCAGCAAATCGACGCGCTGGCGCGCGAGGTCGCGCGGCTCCGGCAGCAGATGCCGGACGCCGGCAGCGGCGTCTTTAGCCGCGCTGGCGATGACCTGCCGCCGCATTACTGAGGCTGTTGCGGGCGCAGCGCGCCTTTTTTGCCCCCTGAATGTGCATGAAATATGCTTCTGGCGCACGGCCTGTATGCGCAAGCAGCTATAAAAATAATAGTGCGCTACAGCCTGTCAATAGCCGTTTGTAAAGAAGGGGAATAAATTTAAACCATCCACTTGGATGGTGATAGGATGGCGCCATGCCACCTAAAACCGCCAGCCATGTCGCCGCCGCCAAGCCGGCCGACGAGAAAATCACCATCAACCTGGGCTATGTCGATCTTGGCCAGATCGACCTGCTGGTGCAGGAAGGCTTCTACGCCAACCGCACCGACCTGATCCGCACCGCCATCCGCAACCAGCTGACGACCCACTCCGAGGTGGTCAGGCAGGTGGTGGCGCGCAAGACGCTGGTGCTGGGCATCCAGCATTTCACCGCCGCCGGCCTGCGCGCCGTGCAGGCGTCGGGCGAGGCGCTGCAAATCCGTGTTTTGGGCCTGGCCACCATTGCGCTCGATGTCACCCCCGAACTGGCGCTGGCCGCCATTGACTCGGTGGTGGTGCTGGGCGCGCTGCATGCCAGCCCGGCCGTGAAGGCGGCTTTGGCCGGCCGCATCCGTTGACTCCCCAACCTGTTCTCCCGAAAGGAAACACCGTGAACCCCACTTTTGAACGCCTGATTTACGAAGCCACCCGACTGGCGCAGGACGCCAAGGCGCAAGCCCTTGCCTCCATTCACCAGGCCACTGACGAAGGCGGCGCGAATCCGCTGCACCGGCTCGTCGCAGGCGCAAGAAATTCGATGAACAACCCGGCTTTCCAGCATTCAATGGCCGAGGCGACCCGCCTGATGCAGACCGGCAACCTGCAGGCCGCCACCGCCGCCATCCAGGCCGCACTCGGCGCCGCCGCCGCGCCCGCCGACGCCGACGACCTGAATGTCATCGACGTGGCAGCGTATGAAGTCGGGCGCCAGGCGCCAGCGCAGCCGGCCCCCACCGTCAAGCCCGGCCCGTCCGGCCAGTTCATCAGCGGCAGCCACACCGAAGGCGCGGCCGGCACGCGCGAGTACAAGCTCTACATTCCGCCGGCGTCCTTTGAAGGGCCGCTGCCGCTGGTCGTGATGCTGCACGGCTGCACCCAGAACCCGGACGACTTCGCCGCCGGCACCCAGATGAACGAGGCGGCGCTCCAGCGCGGCTTCTACGTGCTCTACCCGGCGCAGACGCAGCACGCCAATTCCTCGCGCTGCTGGAACTGGTTCAAGCACAACCACCAAAAGCGCGGCCGGGGCGAGCCGGCGCTGCTGGCCGGCATGACGCGTGACGTGATGAAGCGCTACAGCATCGACCCGCAGCGCGTCTATGTGGCGGGCCTGTCGGCCGGCGGCGCCATGGCGGCGATCCTGGGCGATGCCTACCCGGACCTGTTTGCCGCCGTCGGCGTGCATTCGGGCCTGGCCACCGGCTCGGCGACCAATGTGCAGGATGCGCTCAGCGTGATGCAGACCGGCGCGGCGCCCGGTGCGCGCACCACCGCCAGCCCGCCGACCATCGTCTTTCATGGCGACCAGGACGCCACCGTCAACCCGGCCAACGGCGAACATGTCGTCGCCGCCAGCGCCGGCGCCTCCAGACCGGAGCACAAGCGCGCGCGCAGCCCCAACGGCCGCGACTACACCCGGCGCGTCTACAAGGAAGCGGACGGGCGCGTCGTGGCCGAACACTGGGCCGTGCATGGCGCCGGCCACGCCTGGTCGGGCGGCAGCGCGCAAGGCTCGTACACCGATGGACACGGCCCCGACGCCACCGAAGAGATGCTGCGCTTTTTCCTGGCCAACACGCTGCCGGCGACGCATTGAGGGGCGGCGCGGCTTGCGCCTGGGGCGCCATTTTGCAAGACCACCGGCCCTTATATATAGAATGGCGCCCCTGCCCATCCCTGCCTGTCTGCCCATCATGAACATCACGGTCAACGAAGAACTGCTTGCCTACATCGACCCGCTGACGCCCGAGGAAAACGAAGCGCTGGAGCGCAGCCTGCTGGCCGAGGGCTGCCGCGACGCCCTGGTGCTGTGGGGCGAGGTGCTGGTGGACGGCCACAACCGCCACCGCATCTGCACGCAGCACGGCATTGCCTTCAACACCGTGCAGAACACGCGCTTCGAGTCCATCGACGACGTGCATCTGTGGATGATCGACCAGCACCTGGGCCGGCGCAGCGTGTCCGACTTCCAGCGCGGCGTGCTGGCGCTGCGCAAAAAGGACATCCTGACCGCCCGCGTGCGGCCCGCGCCCGGCGAGCCGTCCGCACGTGAATCAGCGCCAGTTTCAGGAACTGCAAAGCCCGAGCCGGTGCCAACCCGCGACGCCGTTGCCAAGGCCGCGCGCATCAGCAGCAACACCATCAACCAGATTGAAAAGATCCAGAAGTCGGCCGCGCCGGAACTGGTGGCGGCCGTGAAGTCGGGCACGATCTCGATCAACGCGGCGGCCACCGTGGCGTCGCTGCCGGTGGAGGCGCAGGTGGCGGCCGTGGCCGGCGGCAAGAAAGAGCTTCAGCAGGCCGCCCGGCAGGTGCGCGAAAGCAAGGCCGTGGCGCGCACCGAGCCTGAATCGCCCGAAGGCGTGATTGCCCGGCTCAGGCAGACCATCACCGAACTCAGCGCCGAGAACGCGGCGCTGAAAGCTAGGCTGGCTGGACTGAATTCCTGACGGGGCCGCGCGAATTCACCCAGCGCATGCCGGCCGTGATGGCCAGCACGACCGCCACGTAAAACACAATCTGCATGCCCGCCGGCTGTGCTTCGTAACCGATCAGTCCGTGCAGCAGGGTGCCGACCGCCGAGGTCTGCGACAGCAGGCCCGAGGTGTCCCACAACGGCGCGCCCAGGCTGGGCAGCAGATCGGCCTGGATCAGGAAGCGGGCGGCCTGCGACGCCATGCTGGCGGCCAGCAGCAAGACAAAGACGCCGGTGATCGAGAAAAACCAGCGCAACGGAATGCGCAGCAGTCCGGCGTACAGCAGGCCGCCGACCAGCAGGCCTGCCGCCAGGCCGCTGAGGCCTCCGCCAACGGTGTTGCGCAGCCCGTCTTCGCTGCTGGTGGCCAGGCCGTAGAGAAACAGCACGGTTTCCGAGCCTTCGCGCAGGACGGCGAGGGCCACCACCATGAAGATCACGGAACGCTCGCGGCTGCCGTCATGGATGGCGCGCGCGGTGCTCTTGGCCTGCGCGGCCATTTCGCGGCCATGAATCGACATCCAGATGTTGTGCCAGGCCAGCATGCCCACGGCCAGGATCAGGATGCCGGCATTGAACAATTCCTGGCCCACGCCGCTGGCCATGTCGGAAATCAGCCCCATGCTCGACGCCACCAGCGCCGCGCCTGCGAGCCCGGCCAGTATTCCGGCGGCTATCCAGCGCCCGCGAGAGGCAATCCCGAGCGTGGCGGCGGCCATGATGCTGATGATCAGCGACGCTTCCAGTGATTCACGAAAAACGATGAGTGCGGCGGCGAACATGGCGGTTTCCTGGCTTGGACGTTAGACGCTTATTTGACGACGATGGTGCCTTGCGCGGCGGCATCGTTCTCGTGGTATTCCTCGACGAACGGATAGCGCCCAGGTTTCAAGGGGCCAATGTTGATCGTGCCGGTGGAGTTGCCCGCAATGACTTTCTCGCGGCCCAGCGGCTTGCTTTCAAACTCCGCGGGGGTGGCGTCCTTGTTCACCACCAGCAGCTTGATTTTTTTCCCGGCGGGGAGGGTGATTTCCTTGGGCTCAAAGGCGTGATCCTTGATCGTCAGGGTAAATTCATCAACGGCGGCAAAAGCCGTGCTTGCGGCAAACGACAACAGGGCAATGGGCAACAGGCGTTTCATTTGGGCTCCAAAAAGTTTAATGATAATAAGTCTCATTAAACTTGACAAGTCTGTTTTTGAATGCAAGGCCAAACGCCCGCGACGTATTGCGGGCCTGCCCCATGAATCCGGAGTGAATTGACCTTGATCAAGGCGCGCTTGGATGCGACACGTGCCTGACATTCATACGGGATAGACTGGATTCACGAGTCTTGCTTACAACCCAAGGAGTATTTATGTCCGCCATGATGAAAGCCGCCGTGTTTGTCGAACCCGGTCGCATCGAGATTACCGACAAGCGCATCCCGGATGTCGGGCCGAACGATGCCCTGGTGCGCATCACCACCACCACCATCTGCGGCACCGATGTCCACATCCTGAAGGGCGAGTACCCCGTTGCCAAGGGGCTGACGATTGGCCACGAGCCGGTGGGCGTGATTGAAAAGCTCGGCAGCGCGGTGCAGGGCTATCTAGAGGGCCAGCGCGTCATTGCCGGCGCCATCTGCCCCAATTTCAACTCCTACGCCGCCCAGGACGGCGCGCCGTCGCAGGACGGCAGCTATCTCATCCCCATGGGGCTGTGCGGCTGCCACGGCTACAAGGCCACCGCCGGCTGGCGCTTTGGCAACCTGATCGACGGCGCCCAGGCCGAGTACGTGCTGGTGCCCGATGCCCAGGCCAACCTCGCGCCGATTCCCGACGGCCTCACCGACGAGCAGGTGCTGATGTGTCCGGACATCATGTCCACCGGCTTCAAGGGCGCGGAAAACGCCAACATCCGCATCGGCGACACCGTGGTGGTGTTCGCCCAGGGGCCGATTGGCCTGTGCGCCACCGCCGGCGCGCGCCTGCTGGGCGCCAGCACCATCATCACGGTCGATGGCAACGACCACCGCCTGGGCATTTCCAAAAAAATGGGCGCCGACCTGACGCTGAACTTCAACACCTGCGATGTGGTCGAAGAAATCATGAAGATCACCGGCGGGCGTGGCGCGGATTCATCGATTGAAGCGCTGGGCACGCAGGCCACCTTCGGGTCGGCGCTGCGCGTGCTCAAGCCAGGCGGCACGCTGTCCAGCCTGGGCGTGTATTCGAGCGACCTGAAAATTCCCCTGTCATCCTTCGCCGCCGGACTGGGCGACCACACCATCAGGACTGCGCTATGCCCCGGTGGCAAGGAACGCATGCGCCGGTTGATGAATGTGGTGGCGTCCGGCCGGATTGATCTGGGCCTGATGGTGACGCACCACTACAAGCTCGAAAACATCGTCGCCGCCTACGACCTGTTCTCCCACCAGCGCGACGGCGTGCTCAAGGTGGCGATCAAGCCGTAAGCGGGGGCCGAGCCGCACCGATGCCCGGGCCGGGCAGACGCTGCCTAGCTGTAGAACGCTTCGACCTTGCCCATCAGCTTGATCAGCAGCGGTTTGCCCTTGCGGTCCAGCGTCTTGCCTGCGGGCACCTTGATCCAGCCTTCGCTGATGCAGTATTCATAGACATCCAGGCGCTCCTTGTCCTTCAGCCGGATGCTCACGTCGTGCTCGAACACGGCGGCAACGTGATAGGGGCTGCGCGGGTCAATGGAGAGACGGTCGGGCAGGGCGGGGCGCTGGGTGGCTTCGTTCATGGGTATCTTTTTGAGTTAACGCGAATGGGTGCCAATTTTCCACGATCCGGCCCTGGTATACCCTCAAGAAAAGTCGGCTAAGCTGTTGTTTTTAGTCGAGAAAAAAGATGTGTGTAATGGGATGCTTTCAGCCTTCCCCGGCTGCTTGTTTTCCGGCAACAGTAACTTCGACTGACCGGACAGGGAAACCCAAGCTACCATGGACATATCCCCCAAAGTAAGCATGGCGCTGAATTCCGTTGTGCCGCAAGCACTTAGCGGGCTTTCGTCATCTCAACTGCTTTTTCTAGGATAAATTGATGCCCCCCTTTTGCCATTGGCGTTTGAGAAAGTTTTGAATGGAGTTTTTTCCGATTTTTCTATCGGTTGTGTTTGTTGTGCGTAACCAGTCGGGCAATATTGAAAAAATACTATCCGACGCCTCTTCCTGTATATCCTCTCTGGTCAGTGATTACGAACTCATTGTGGTAGACAACGCATCAGATGATGACAGTGTTTCTGCCCTCAAAAATCTGACAGGAGAGAATGGCCAACCCAATTTGCAGGTGTATGTCCTCACCAAGGAGGTGGATGCGGACACGGCTTTCTGGCTTGGGCTGGAAAACGCGCTGGGTGACTTTGTCGCCGTCATCGATCCTTTGGCAGATGACATTGGTTTTCTGCCGGAAATGCTCGACAAGGCGGTCAGCGGCGCCGATGTGGTGTTCGCCAGCAATGAGCAAAAACCTGCCCGGAGTCTGGCCTATCGAGGTGCTTTTGCAGTTTTCAATGGACTCTACAAGTGGTTCAGCGGCATCAATCTGGCCAAAGAGGCTCCGCAGTACCGCGTCCTTAGCAAGAGGGTCGTCAACTTTATTCTTCAGCATCCCCAGCCTGCACTGACCTATCGTCATCTTCCTGCGTCCGGGGGATTTGCACGCGTCAATCTCAACTACAGTGCAATGCCAAAGATTTCGCATACCAAGCGGCTGGGCGAAAGCATCGACCGGGGTATGCGGCTGCTGGTTTCGACAACCCGCGCGCCGATGCGCCTTGTTACCTCGCTCTCTTTGTTTGGGGCGGTCGCCAATCTTCTGTATTCCATCTACGTCGTCGCCATCGGCTTCCTGAAGACAGATGTTGCACCCGGCTGGATCAGCCTTTCCCTCCAGCAATCCGGCATGTTTTTCCTGATTTCGCTCGTCCTTCTTGTGCTTGGCGAGTACATCCTGCAAATGACCAGCCTGTCGAATGAAGGTCCGCTCTATCACGTAGGGCGAGAGTTCACCAGCGCCCGCATGACCCGGCGTGAGAAGCTGAATATCGAGGAAGTAGCGGCTAAGCTAACGCAGACTCCAGGCAGCTACCCCGAATGAGTTGCCTGATGCCCACCGCAGATATAAACCAAGAGGCAGTCATTATTGGGGGTGGGTTTTACGGCGCCGCTATTGCCATTTACCTGGCCAGGCAGCGTGGACTCAAGCGCATCGTTCTGGTAGAGCGCGAGCCGGCGCTTCTCGCACGGGCCTCTTATAACAATCAGGCTCGCGTACACAATGGCTATCACTATCCACGCAGCTTTACGACAGCGTATAGAAGCCGGGTTAACTCGCCCAGGTTCGTGCGGGACTGGCCGGATGCGGTGAAGCAAGATTTCACCAAGCTATACGCGATTGCTCGTCGTAATTCCAAGGTCACGGCCAAGCAGTTTGAACGCTTCTGTCGGGAGATTGGTGCCAGGATTCAACCAGCAGATCCGGCACTGCGGGCATTATTTGAACCGCGCCTGATCGAGGATGTGTTTCTGGTCGAGGAATATGCTTTCGACTCGACGAAGCTGGCAAGTTGGGCTGAGCGTGAACTGAAAGAATGTGGCGTGCAGATACGCTTTGGAACGCGCGTTACTGCGATCTCAAACGGGCCGAATGGAACATTGCAGGTTGCCGTACAACCCGATCGCGGGGCTGATGAGTTGATCTCCTGCCGCTACGTGTTCAACTGCACCTATAGCGGGCTCAATCAGTTCAAGGGTGATTTTCCCGGAACCCGAACCGGCCTCAAACAAGAAATCACCGAAATGGCACTCATGCAGGCACCGCCAGCGCTCCAGGGCTTGGGCATTACGGTGATGGATGGCCCTTTTTTCTCAATGATGCCGTTCCCCGCTCGCGGCCTGCATACGCTTTCCCATGTCCGTTACACCCCACACCTGCACTGGAACGACCAACAAGGTATTGATCCTTACCAAAAACTCAAGCAATACGAACGCGCAAGCCGTGTAGATCGCATGGTCAGGGATGTCGGGCGGTATCTCCCCGCCGTGCTTGAAGCCAAATATGTCGATTCGTTATTCGAGGTCAAAACCGTTCTGGTGAAGAACGAAAGTGACGACGGAAGGCCTATTCTGTTTGAGAAACACCCGGAGTTGCCGGGTTGCTATTCCATACTGGGTGGGAAGATTGACAATATTTATGATGTATTGGAAAAGCTGGATGCGGAGATTTTTTAAATGGGGTTGCTAAGGTTTTTTCTTGCATTGTCCGTTATCGCAGGACATGCAAAAACCACAGTATTTGGATTTAATGGAATAGGCGCCTGGTATGCGGTAAATTTCTTTTTTATAATTTCCGGATTTTATATGGCGATGATTCTTAATGAAAAATACAAGGACATAACTCCTGTTAATTTCTACAAAAGTCGCGCTTTTAGACTTTTCCCGGCATATTATGTTGGAACATTGATAGCGCTATTTGTTTCATTTGGAAACGTAGTTGATTATTATGAACACCTTTCAATCGGTGCTAAGTTTTATTTCATTTTTCAAAACGTGTTCATATTTGGACAGGATTTGCCCTACCTGCTTTGCATCAAGACCACATCGTTTGGATGTGCCTCTCCGGTAGGAATGACAATCAACCCTCCAGCCTGGTCTTTGGCAGTTGAGCTAGGCTTTTATTTGACGGCGCCTTACATACTTAAAAGTGAGCAAAAAACCTTTGCTTTTGTTTTGTTGGGTTGCGGTTATTTGCTATCTATAAACAAAATTCACTTCCCACTGGATTCGGTTGAATATTTAAGATCGGTTGACATTTCGGCATTTAACTACTATTTTTACCCTTCGTCATTTTACGCAGTCGCATCCACAGTATTTTGGTTTTTTCGGGCTCGGATCATGGGTGGCTATTGTGTCGTGTTCAATTGGATTTCTGATCTACCTTGTCATTGAGAAAAGAGTTGGAAAATACCGCGGATCAAAGACGTTTTTCGACAGCCAGATATCATCTAAAGGTAACTTCGGAGTTCGCGCTTCAACAGCAATCCTGTTGCTCTATCTTATTTTCCCAATTGTTGCCATTTCATATATTTACTCAGTTCAATCTTCAGGCGTGCAAAAATTCGAAACCACCCCGTACAACTTAACTGATAACAACTGGGTTAATGGCGTCGGAATAAACACAACATGTTTCTTTATTAACAATAGTCGTGAAAACTTTAATTACTACCAAGTTGGTAAGCTAATTAAGTTTTCTACCGGGGATACTCGACAAATTATTCGAGTGGAACAAACGGGCGCATATTTAAATATTTATGTAAATGGACAGCCTCTTGACGGGGAAAAGGTTGGTTTCCCAAATAAAATTGAGATCGTAAAATGAAGAATGCACTCATAGGATTTTCGGGATTCGTAGGAAGTACGCTGCTTGAACAGGCACCTTTCGAATCACGTTATCGTTCAACAAATATCAGTGATATCGAGGGCCAATCGTTCGATACCGTTGTGTGTGCCGGCGCACCTGCGCAGAAATGGATTGCCAACCGGGAACCCGAAGCAGACCGGCAAAAGATTGATGGCCTGATCGCGCACCTGAAAACCATCCAGTGCAAAACCTTTATCCTGATCAGTACGGTCGATGTGTTCAAAAATCCAATAGGGGTGGATGAAAATACACCTGTCGATGAGTCAGGACTTCACGCATACGGCCAGCATCGCCGCTTGCTTGAGAAGTTCGTCGAGAGCCACTTCCCTAGCCATCTGATCGTTCGCCTCCCCGGATTGGTCGGTCCTGGACTGCGCAAGAACGTTATCTTTGACTTCCTGAATAGCAACAATCTCGACGCGATTGATAGCCGGGGAGTTTTCCAGTTCTACCCGATGGTCAGCCTCTGGCATGACCTTCAAACCGCGCTCAATGCCGGTTTGAAGTTGCTGCACCTCACAGCAGAACCGATCAGCGTGGCGGATGTTTCAGAACAAGGTTTCGGCAAATCATTTAACCATGCCCTGGCGAATACCCCGGCCACCTATGACCTGCGGACCTGCCACGCTCAGGTTTTTGGTGCTTCGGGACATTACCAGTACAGCGCACGTGAAACCATCCAGGCCATCAGGGCTTATGCGCAGTCTGAGCCGCTCACGGTGAAGTCCGACTCGGGGGTGAAATCATGAGACTGGCTATTTCAAACATTGCCTGGGATACCGATGAAGATGAAGCGATAGCCATGCTGCTTCATCGTTTTGGTGTTGATGCGATTGATGTTGCGCCAGGTAAATATTTCCCCGAGCCAGCCAAGGCAACAGGAGAGGACATGGTTCGCGTCAAAAACTGGTGGTCGGAACGTGGCATCGAAATTACCGGCATGCAGGCGCTGTTGTTTGGCACCACGGGCCTGAATGTCTTTGGCCTGCCGGAGGCGCAAGACGCGATGCTGCAGCATCTCGCCGCGGTGTGCCGCATCGGCGCAGGCCTGGGGGCCAGGCGACTGGTGTTTGGCTCGCCGAAGAATCGGGACCGCACTGGGTTGAGCGATCAGCAAGCCATGGATGTGGCGGTTCCTTTTTTTAGACGTCTTGGAGACATCGCCCAAAACTATGGCGTGGTGATCTGCCTCGAACCCACCCCGACCTGCTATGGCGCTAACTTCATGACCACCAGCGCCGAAACCGCACAGGTGGTGGAGCAGGTTGCCCACCCGGCGGTGAGGATGCAGCTGGACACAGGTGCGCTCACCATCAACGGTGAAGACCCTGCCACCGTGCTGCAAGACTGCGCGAGTCTGATTGGGCATGTTCACGCCAGTGAGCCGGACCTGCTTCCTCTGGGGGACGGAGGAGCTGACCACGGCAAGGTGATTGCAGCCCTGAATCAGCATCTGCCTGATCATGTGGTTTCCATCGAGATGCTGGCGACCAGGAGTGAACCGCACCAAGTGTCGATTGAGCGCGCACTGAACGTGGCGATTCAGCACTATCGCAATAACGGCGTTGGGGCCACTGTATGAAGTGGCTCATTCTGATTCTCGGCATTGCCTCCAATGCCTCAGCCAGCGTCCTGATCAAGATGGCCATGATGCCACCTCGAAAGTTTCCTTCCCTAGGCGAGCCCGTGGCGGCGTTGAGTAATTGGCCATTCTGGCTGGGGCTGGGACTTTATGGTGTGGCATTCCTGCTTTATGCTGCCGCCTTGGCGCGTTTACCGCTTAATGTGGCCCATCCAATACTGACCGCCGGAGCGGTGGCGACCGTTGCCCTGTGCTCGGTGCTGATTTTTCGTGAACCTTTCCACTGGACAACGGGCGCCGGGATCGTACTGGTGATCGCTGGTGTGGCCCTGATTACGGCCAGAGTGGCCTGATGGTTTAAAAAAGAAAGTAACGATGGCTCCTGATATTGCCCCTGAAATTCGTGCCAACTGGCAAGTCCCCTCGTTTGAGACAAACCTATGGCTTGGCCGACAGCACCCGTGGTGTGTCGTGATTCCGGTCATCAATGAAGGCGAAAGAATCAAGAGCCTGCTTTCCAGAATGGCGACTCTCAAGATCGACAGGATTGCCGACATCATCATCGTGGATGGGGGGAGCACTGATGGCTCGCTGGGACTGGAGTCACTGCAACAGAAAGGCGTGGGCGGACTGCTGGTCAAGACGGGTCCCGGCAAATTGAGCGCCCAGCTTCGCTGCGCCTATGCCTTTGCACTCGACCAGGGCTATGACGGAATTGTCACCATTGACGGTAACGACAAGGATGATCCGCAAGCCATACCGCGTTTCATTGAAGCGCTGAAACAGGGTGTCGATTTTGTACAGGCATCCCGCTTTATCGCAGGGGGAGCAGCAGAGAACACACCCAAATCGCGAGACTTCGCCATCCGCTTCATTCATGCGCCGATGCTGAGTCTGTTTTCCGGCTTTAGATGGACTGACACCACCCAAGGCTTTCGCGCCTACAGTCGGAAAATGCTGCTGGACACCCGGATTGCTCCATTCCGCGATGTATTCATGATCTACGAGTTGCTTGCATATCTTTCCTATCGCGTGCCCAGGCTTGGCTATCGTTGTATCGAGCTTCCGACTATCCGGCGTTATCCCAAAGGGGAAGTGCCGACCAAGATCAGCAGCGTTAAGGGGAACCTATCGGTGCTGCAGGTGCTTTTTCAGGCTTGCTTCGGTGCTTATAACTCAAAGACCAATTGATTGTGAATGCACCGATGTTTAAGCAACTTTCGATTACGGAAAAACTTGCCGTAGCTGTCTCGTCGTGCGTTCTCGCCGCTCTGGCACTTTTGGTCTGTCTCAAGCTGAAAATTGCGCCAAGCTATGCTGACTTTATTGTCGGAAACATTGCATGGCAGGCCGATACAAAGCTTCAGGACCTTATTGCTGCGCCGGTCTTTATTGCAGTTTTATTTTTTGGATTTCTATTTTTATCGCTTCAGCTGGCCAGGAAAAAACAGCAGTTTGGCAGCGACTACTCCGTCCAGCTGTCCAATCAATTGATTGTGAATGCACCGATGTTTAAGCAACTTTCGATTACGGAAAAACTTGCCGTAGCTGTCTCGTCGTGCGTTCTCGCCGCTCTGGCACTTTTGGTCTGTCTCAAGCTGAAAATTGCGCCAAGCTATGCTGACTTTATTGTCGGAAACATTGCATGGCAGGCCGATACAAAGCTTCAGGACCTTATTGCTGCGCCGGTCTTTATTGCAGTTTTATTTTTTGGATTTCTATTTTTATCGCTTCAGCTGGCCAGGCAAAAACAGCAGTTTGGCAGCGACTACTCCGTCCAGCTGTCCAATCAATTGATAGGGTGGTCGGTGCCATCTTTTGCTGCTGTTTCCAGCCTGATCCCGGGTGCAGTAATCGACGAAAAATTATTCGTCATCTCTGCTGTTGGTATTGGTTTCATTGCAGTCACCTCCGCCTATAACGCATCGAGAAAAATAAGCATTAGTCCAGAGCTTGTTGGCTTAAGCGTGTTCGCAATTATTCTGACAGCGATCATACCGCTAGAAATCGCGCTCGTACTTGGCCGGGCACCAATGACGCTGGTTGGCGACATAAACCTTGCCCGCTATGCGAAAGCGACGTACATCATCATGGGGTTTGGGGTAGTTATTGGGTTGTTCTATGCAATGCGCTATCCAGAAAAACTATCCCGCCTTTTGCCGAAGCTTGTTCTGACAGGACAAATTGGCTTGCCAACTCTATTTCTTACCCTCTATCCTGCCAGGCTTTTGCAGCTCAACGGGGTGGTTACGAAGTACCAAACTACGTGGGGGCTCAAGCTTCTCATCACTGGAATGGTTGTATGGGGCATATTTGACGTGGTATGCCGCCATCGAAAGCACGCTGTAACTGTCCATGGTAACTGGGCGAATTTACTTTCGCCACCAGCCTTGTTTGCACTTCTGATGGCACTCAGGGTTGGGAATACAGTTTCTCCGCATATTAGTCCTGATGACTATCATTTTGGCGAAATGGTGCTTGGCTGGTGGTCATATCTAAATGGCATGATTCCTTATGTAGGATATGTGCCAGCGCATGGGGTGATAGTAGACGACCTCTCTTCATTCCTTTCATTTGCTTTTTATGATGGCACGGCAGGCAGTTTTGCTGATGCTGGTCGTTTAGGTTATGCATTATTGGCGTTCGCTACTTTTATCGCTATCTACCGCTTCTCTGGCAGCATCGGGCTTGCTTTTATATCGACTTTTTTCGTTGGCGGAAATTTAGCCTGGCTTTTTTTTACGCCCTTCCTCTGCCTGTGGTTTAGCCATTCTCTGGGCGCAAATCCGGCAAGATGGCTGAGCATCTGGATGCTGACGGCACCCCTTGTTATTTTGGGTGTGCCCGGCCAGGGTCTGCTGCTTGTTACGGCGTCTGGAGTCATGGCGGCCGGCATCATGTGGTGCTTTTGGCGTAGTCCCGAGGGAAGAGTCTGGAGGGACATCGGAATATCCTTTGCCGTACTGATAGTTGCAGCACTTGCCACGCCGCTGGTGCCAATGTTGTTTGGCGCTATCCGTTATGTATTGGAGAATGGACCCATCAATCAAGTAGCTTATGGCATATCTTGGGCACGCAGCTGGAACGAAGGGGCAAAGGCTGGTTTTTTATTTGAAGCAATTCGCATGTCATGGGTGGCAATTCCTATTGCGTTCATGGCAATAATTTATGCGAACCTGAAAGATCAGACAAATCGCAAAAAAATCCTTCTTCCAGCCATCGTCGGTTTCCTGTTTATTTTGCTGCTGATCCCATATGCTATGGGGCGTATTGATCCAGGCTACGCATCAAGGCCCGGCATGGTTGCAATATTCGGGTGGTCGATCTTGCTTCCTGTCATCGCATGGAGTTTATTAAAACCTGTTAATAGAGCTCCGCTGATCCTTTTGGTGGCTTGCATGAGTGCCACTTTGAATGGTGGGCAAATCTCTTTTTCCAGTTTGGTTTCAACTGCATCTGCTCGGATTGGCGCTGGTCCATTAAAGGATGGACCTGGTGCAGGACTATCCAATATTGGGAAAGCTGCCGTTCAGGATGAGCATTGGGATCGTCTCATCAGGCTGAACAAATTGCTAAATAGAAAACTTTCACCAAATGAAAGTTACCTCGACTTAACCTCTCGAAATGCACAGTATTTTTATTTGAATCGCAGACCAGTGATACCGGTGACTGCACCCTACAATATGGTGTCGCCATCCCAGCAAAAACGTGCAGTGGAACAGCTTTCACAAAACGTGCCGCGTCTGGCTCTCCTGGAGGGAGCTAATATTATTCATGATGGCGGCGGTCTTGCGTTGCGCAATCCATATCTGTACCGATTCATTCTTGATAACTACACGCCAAGCCTCGAAGACGGATTCATCATTGGCGACAAAAAAATGGAGGAGGTTAATAATCACGAGTCAACAATTAATATTGCTGCTAAAAATTTCACGGATGTAAATTGGGATCGTGGCATCCATCGTGTAGAACCTGCTGTCATCGTGGCGGACCCGGCACTGATGCCACTCATCAGGGTTGGCGACCAAGTTCATATTGGAAATGGTGATCTTCGAAAAATTACCAGAGTCTGGATTGACGGAAGTGCAATATGGCTGGATGGTTCCGTTATTGATCCGGCGCTGGCTGGTTATCCAAATCAGATTAATATTGCAGTTGATCCGCAAATAGAAGCTGATTACAGAGTATCGCTTTTTGAAAAGGCATTCGCCCAATCAGATTTCCAGAAAATCCCAGTCGCCTGGGGCAGATCAGAGAAATCTTTAAAGAAGAAAATGACCCTAATCAGGGAATTTGCTGGCCTATCTCCTGATCTTCACGATCTGGTTTCTGTAAATGGTGATTACAAGGTCACTGGAATTGATCCTCGGCTAATTTTCGATATTTCGAGTCTTGGCCTTTCCGGACGCAATGCTGGTCTTTTAAGATTCGATTTCTCTTGCATGGGAAAGAGCGCGGAACCAAGAATAAAAGTGTTTTGGTGGGGTGATGATCATGGCGCTCCTTTTGAATCCTCCAGCGTAAGATTCACTGCGGACGACGGAGCGCTTATTGTTCCCCTTGATGCATCCCCACGGTGGCTGACTTTGAAACATATCAAAGGAGTCCGCATTGATCTTGACAATGCATCCGCATGTACTGCATTTGGCGTAAGAAATATGGGTCTTTTTCAAAGACTCTTTTAGCAGTAACGGCTGCTTATTGCTCCTGACCGATAGCCGACCCTTAAAAACCACCTGCCCACCCCCTCAAATCGCAATCGGGTCCACATCAATCGCCCAGCGCACCAGACTTTTGAATTCCGCCTGCCGCCGGGTTTCAAACAGCAGCGGCTGCCAGGCGGCCAGAAAGCCCTGCAGCGCCTTGCGCGACGGGCTTTCCACCAGCATTTGCGCGCGCTCGATATTGGCCACGCGCTGGATCGTCATCGGCACCGCCGGGTAGGCCGTGACGTGGGCATGGCCGGGCAGTTGCTGCGTCCGGGCGGCCTGGGCGGCGGCGCTCAAAAAGCCTTGCGCGACTTCCTGGGTCTTGGCGTCGGCCCGTATCAAGGCGGAAAAGCCGAACGGCGACAGGCCGGCCGCCTGCCGCTCGGCCAGTTGCTCTGCGGCAAAGGCCGGGTAGTCGTGCCGCTTCAGCGCCTCGAACAGCGGATGCCCGGGGTGAAAGGTCTGCACCCACATTTCGCTGGCGGCGCTGTGCCGGGCATCGCGTCCGGCGCGTCCTGCCGCCTGCATCAACAGGCTGAACAAGCGCTCGGGCGCGCGGAAGTCGCTTGAAAACAGCGCGCCGTCGGGGTTGACGGCCGCGACCAGCGTGATGTGCCGGAAGTCGTGGCCCTTGGCGATCATCTGCGTGCCGACCAGCACATCGACCTCGCCGGCATGCACGCTGGCCAGCTGCGATTCGAGCGAACCCTTGAGCCGCGTGCTGTCGGCGTCGATGCGGGCAATGCGCACCGGGCTGCCGTCGGGCCGGGTCACGCCGGCCAATAGTTCGGCCAGGTGTTCTTCGAGCCGCTCGGTGCCGCGCCCGACCGGGGCGATGTCGATGTTGCCGCACTTGGGGCAGGCGCGCGGCACGCGTTCGGTGAAGCCGCAGTGGTGGCAGCGCAGCGTGCGGTCGATCTTGTGGAAGACGCGGTAGGCGCTGCAGTGCGGGCAGTCGCTTTTCCAGTCGCAATCCAGGCAGGCCAGCACCGGCGCATAGCCGCGCCGGTTCAAAAAAATCATCGACTGCTCGCCCCGCGCCACCCGCTCGGCAATGGCCGCCAGCAGCGGCGGGGCGATGACGCAGTGCCGGGGCTGGTGGTTCATGTCCACCCGGCGCACCGTGGGCAACCCTGTCGCCCCCACGCTGTTCACAACGCGCAATGCGCTGCCCCCCGAGGGGGCTGAACTTGCTTGGGGCGGCCCGGCGCTGCGTTCGCTGGCGCCCTTGCCTGATGTACTGCTGGCGCCGATACGGTCGTCCATGTTCAGCCGCTGGTAGCGGCCGGTGAGGGTGGCCTGCCAGCTTTCCAGCGAGGGCGTGGCCGAGCCCAGCAGCACGCGGCAAATTTTGACCCCCACGCTCTTCGTTTCGCGTAAGCCGCTGCCCCCCGAGGGGGCTAATT
This sequence comes from Burkholderiales bacterium, assembly GCA_016000195.1. Lineage (GTDB taxonomy): Bacteria > Pseudomonadota > Gammaproteobacteria > Burkholderiales > Burkholderiaceae_C > Polaromonas. Next base: position 81,362 of record JAECRO010000008.1, read on the forward strand.
TTCCTAGGGGCGGCCCGTCGGAAAATTCTGCTTTTTGGGGGGTATCGCCTGACCTGCTCTCCAGCCGGGCGCGGTACACCGCCAGGTCGCGCGCCGAGTAGCGCGCGCCTTCCTGCTGCTTGTAGCTGGGGTCATGCTCTTCATCAACCACCAGCAGGCGCAAATTGGGCATGGATGCGAACACCGCCATGCGCGTTCCCAGCACCAGCCGGGCCTGGCCCGAATGCGCGGCGAGCCAGCTTTTGAGCCGCTGGGCGGGCGTGAGGCCGCTGTGCATCGGCACGACGCGTTCGCGGCCCAGGTGGGCAAAGCGCGCTTCAAACCTGGCCTGCAGCTGCGGCGTGAGGTTGATCTCGGGCACCATCACCAGCACCTGCGCCTCGGGGTCTTGCGCCAGCACTTTGGCGGCGGCGCGCAGGTAGACCTCGGTCTTGCCGCTGCCGGTGGCGCCGAACAGCAGCGCGGGCCGCTGTTTGGCGCTGGTTTCTGCATCAAATGCGGCTATTACGCACGCCTGCTGTGCGCTGAGTGCTATTAAATCAGTAGTATCCGGCGCGTGGCTGGTGTCCGCGACCGGCCGCTTGAGCCGGCGCGCCAGCTGCAGCGTGGTGAGGTCGCGCAACTGCGGCGGCAGGGCGGCCAGCGCCACTTCGCCCAGCGAGCGCTGGTAATAGCCGGCGGTAAAGGCCACCAGCCGGCGCCAGGTCGAGGACAGCGGCGCCAGCCCGTCCAGCACGCTGGCCACGTCGCGAATGGCGGTTTCCGGCATTTCGCCGCTGTCCTGCAACAGCTCCCACACCACGCCCAGCACCTCGCGGCTGCCGAAGGGAACGCGCACCAGCGTGCCGGGGCTGAGCGGCAAGGCGCTGCGGTAGGTCAGCGGGCCGGCGATGGCGCTGTGCGCCGGCGTGGCCACCACGATCTGCAAGCAGTGGCTCATGGGCACTGCCAAAAGGGGCGCAAATTCCTGAAAGCACATCCGGGCCGGTCGCTAAGTCCTTGATTCTTCACTGTTTTGGAGTTGTCCAGATTTTCTGTGGATAACTTTGTTGATAGCTTGTTGCAAGAGGCCGCAGAGCCTTGTAAATCAAGGCTTTGCTTCAACTGCCCAGGAAAAAGGCAATTTAAAGTTTCCTTATGAATCAACGACTTGCGTTTGCTATGGGTTTGATAGTGGGATGCCCCGCCCTGGCTCAACCTTGAAAAGCTGTACCACAGCTTTTGTGTATAAGTCTGCAGGTCGAGGCAATTTTTTGTGCAGGTCATGGCTGAAACAGGCTTTGATTCTGCCTGTTTCAGGCTTTTTGACGCTGCTGCGCCCTGGTTTTCAGCCCTGCTGTTTTCGCAGGCTGCGCGAGTGCGCATGCACGGCGCGCACCAGCGCCTCGACGCTTTCGGGCGGCGTGTGCTGGTTGATGCCGTGGCCCAGGTTGAAAATCTGGGTGGGTCCGCTCCGGGTCAGGTCGGTGTGCGGCGCGCCGAAGCTGTCGAGCACGGCCGCCACTTCGGTTTCAATCTGCGCCGGGCTGGCAAACAGCACGTTGGGGTCGAGGTTGCCCTGCAGCGCCTTGGCGTTCGGGCCGTTTTCGCCGACCAGCGCGCGCGCCTGCGCCAGGTTCACGGTCCAGTCCAGGCCGAGCACTTCACAGTCGAGCTGCTTCATGGCCTCCAGCCACTGGCCGCCGCCCTTGGTGAACACCAGGCGCGGAATCTTCACGCCCTTGTGCTCGCGCTTGAGCTGGGCCAAAACGCGCGCGGTATAGGCCAGGCTGAAGGTTTTGAAAGCCGCATCGGCCAGCACGCCGCCCCAGCTGTCGAAGATCATCACGGCCTGCGCGCCGGCTTCAATCTGCGCGTTCAGGTAGAGCGCCACGGCGTCGGCGTTGATGGCCAGCATCTTGTGCATCAGGTCCGGGCGCTGATACAGCATGGTCTTGACGAGGCGGTAGTCGTCCGAACCGGCGCCCTCGACCATGTAGCAGGCCAGCGTCCAGGGGCTGCCCGAAAAGCCGATCAGCGGCACCCGGCCATTGAGCGCCTTGCGGATCGACGTGACGGCGTCGAACACGTAGCGCAGCTTGTTCATGTCGGGCACTTCGAGCTTTGCCACGGCGGCCTCATCGCGAACCGGGGTGGCAAAACGCGGACCTTCGCCCAGCTGGAACGACAGGCCCAGGCCCATGGCGTCGGGCACCGTCAGGATGTCGCTGAACAGGATGGCGGCATCGAGCGGAAAGCGCTCCAGCGGCTGCAGCGTGACTTGGGTCGCGTAGTCGGTGTTGGTCGCCAGCCCCATGAAGCTGCCGGCCTGCGCCCGCGTCGCCTTGTACTCGGGCAAATAGCGGCCCGCCTGGCGCATCAGCCAGACAGGGGTGTAGTCGGTCGCCTGACGCAGGCAGGCGCGCAGAAAGGTATCGTTTTGGAGAGGTGCAAACATGGGGAGATTGTCTCAGGTGTGGTGG
>JAECRO010000070.1 GCA_016000195.1 Burkholderiales bacterium
ATGACGGACGGGAAGTTGTTATTTTTCATATCCTGACCGCATGAAACTCTGGCTGCTCCGCCATGCACAGCCTTTGGTCGGCGCCGGCATCTGCTACGGCCGGCTGGACGTTGCGGCCGATGCGGATGCCACCGCCGAATGCGCCAAGGCGCTGGCCGCGCTGCTTCCCGCGGGCACCCGCGTCATCAGCTCGCCGCTACAAAGATGTGAGCAGCTCATGCACGCCCTGCATGCGCAAAAGCCCAATTTGACTTATAAAACCGATGCGCGGCTGCAGGAAATGGACTTCGGCCAGTGGGAAGGCCGCGCCTGGCAAGCCATTGGCCAGGCCGAACTCGAAGCGTGGACCACGGATTTTGCGAACTACCGCGTGGGCCATGACGGCGAAAGCGTGGCGGCGTTCATGGCGCGCGTCAGCGCGGCCTTCGATGCGCTGCAGGGCCAGGGCGACACGCTGTGGATCACCCATGCCGGCGTGATCCGGGCGGTGGAACTGCTGGCACAAGGCATTCGCCATATCGGGCAGGCCGGCCAATGGCCGCTGGACGCGCCGAAATATGGACAATGGCGGGCACTGGCCCTGCCAATCGGCTGACACCCAGAAAAACGGCAACTGGAGCAAGGCATCCTTATGGCAGTCAATCTTGAAGGACAGCTCGTGGTGGCAATTTCGTCGCGCGCGCTGTTTGATTTTGAAGAAGAAAACCGGGTTTTTGAAGCCGCTCTGGCACAAGACTCTGGGCAGGGCGCCCACAAGGACGGCGCCTACATGCAGCTCCAGCTGGAGCGGCTCGACCAGCCGGCCAAGCCGGGCGTGGCGTTTTCGCTGGTCAAGAAACTGCTGGCCTTTAACACGGACGTGAAGCGGGTGGAGGTCGTCATGCTGTCGCGCAACGACCCGGTGTCCGGGCTGCGGGTGTTTCGCTCCGCTGAGGTCAACAAGCTCAAGCTGGAGCGCGGCGTCTTCACCAAGGGCCGCGCGCCCTACAACTACCTGCGCGCCTTGCAGGCCAATCTTTTCCTGTCTGCCAACCCCGAAGATGTAAGGGCTGCGCTTGCCGCAGGCTTTGCGGCTGCCACCGTCGCCACGCACTCGGTTCACGCCAAAAGCAACTACCCGAACGAGGTTCGCATCGCCTTTGACGGCGACGCAGTGCTGTTCTCCGACCAGGCCGAGCGGGTGTTCCAGCAGGGCGGCCTGGACGCCTTTCAAAAGCATGAGCGCAAGCGCGCGGCCAAACCCCTGCCGCCCGGCCCTTTCATGCCACTACTCAAGGCGCTGCACCGGCTGCAGCAGGAAGGTACGCCGCAAATGCGGATTCGCACCGCGCTGGTCACGGCGCGCGGCGCGCCGGCGGCTGATCGCGCCGTCCGCACGCTGATGGACTGGAACATCGAAGTCGATGAGGCGATGTTCCTCGGCGGCCTGAACAAGGGCGAATTCCTGCGCGAATTCGAACCCGACTTTTTCTTTGACGACCAGACCGGCCACGTTAACTCGGCGTCGCAGCATGTGCCTTCGGGCCATGTGGTGAGCGGCGTGTCCAACCTGCTGACCTGAATTTTTCAAGAAAACTTTGAATGAACCTGCTTTCACCCATTGCCCAAAAACTCCGCGACTTCAGGCATTTCAGCCGCCGCGTCTGGACCCTGTCCGCGCCCTACTTCCGCTCCGAAGACAAGTGGAAGGCGCGCGGCCTGTTGCTGGCCATCGTGCTGCTGAACCTGGGCGCGGTGTACATGCTGGTGCTGCTCAACGAGTGGAACCGGGTGTTCTACGACGCGCTGCAAAACAAGGACGCAGCGGTGTTCTGGACGCAGCTGGCGCGCTTCACCTACCTGGCGTTTGCCTTCATCATCATCGCGGTCTACCGTTTTTACCTGACGCAGTTGCTGGAGGTGCGCTGGCGCGCCTGGATGACCGCGCATTACCTGGAGCGCTGGCTGTCCGACCATGCGTTCTACAAGCTCGAACTGGCGCGCTTTACCGGCGAAGGCAATGAAAGCGCAGGCACGCCGGACAACCCGGACCAGCGCATCCAGGAAGACATCAACCTGTTCACCACCTACAGCATCTCGCTGAGCATGGGCTTGCTGAACGCGCTGGTCACGCTGGTGAGCTTTGTCGGCATTTTGTGGTCGCTGTCGGGCGCGTTTGCCTTCAATTTCAACGGTGCCAGCTACTCCATTCCGGGCTTCATGGTCTGGATGGCGGTGCTGTACTGCGTGGCCGGCAGCGTCATCACGCACTACATCGGCCGGCCGCAGATCAGGCTCAACTTCCAGCAGCAGCAGGTCGAGGCCGACTTCCGGCACCACATGGTGCGGGTGCGCGAATACAGCGAATCCATCGCGCTGGACAAGGGCGAAGCGGTGGAGCGGGCGCAGCTCGACACGCGCTTTGCCGCCGTGCTGGCCAACTACCTGCGGCTGATCAAGAAGCAGAAAAACCTGGTCTGGTTCACCAACTTCTTTGGCCAGGCGGCGGCGGTGTTTCCGTTCATCGTGGCCGCGCCACGCTTTTTCAGCGGCGCCATCCAGCTGGGCGAATTGATCCAGATTTCCTCGGCCTTCGGGCGCGTGCAGGATTCGCTGAGCTGGCTGGTCGATAACTACAGCAGCCTGGCCGCCTGGCGCGCCACGACCGACCGGCTGACCAGTTTTGAAGACAATATCAGTGCTGTAGCGCAACAGGGACGGGCGCAGGCAGCTATCAATTCAGTAGCAAATGACGCGCACCCCCTGGCTGCCGGCACGCTGGCCGTCAGCGGCCTGTCGCTGAAGCTGCCGACCGGCGCGACCCTGCTCAGCGGCGTGTCGCTGCAGGCCGGGCCGGGCCAGAGCGTGCTGCTCAAGGGCCCGTCGGGCAGCGGCAAATCGACGCTGTTCCGCGCGCTGGCAGGCATCTGGCCATTCTTCTCCGGCCAGACGCAGCTGCCGGCGGACGCCATGTTCATTCCGCAGCGGCCCTACTTTCCCGATGGCAGCCTGCGCAATGCGCTGGCCTATCCGCAGCCCGCAGCGCGCTACGACGACGCGGCGCTAAAGAAGGCGCTAACCGATGCGCTGCTGCCGCACCTCACCAGCCAGCTCGACGACGAGGACGCCTGGAGCCAGAAGCTGTCGGGCGGCGAGCAGCAGCGGCTGGCGATTGCCCGGGTGCTGCTGAAAAAGCCGCGCTGGATTTTTGCCGACGAAGCGACCAGCGCGCTCGACGAGGCGGCCGAAAAAACCCTCTACGACAGGCTGCTGGCCAGCGTCCGGGCGGCCAGGGGCAGCCTGGTGTCGATTGCGCACCGGCCGGCCGTGGCGGCTTTTCACGGCACGCTGTGGGAGCTTGAGAAACTGCCCGAAGGCGCGCCGGCCCTGTACCGGGTGCGTGAAACCCCTCACGGCGGGCTGACGGAAAAGGCTTGAGAATGGCAGGCCATGCCTGAAAAAGTCCCCCCGCTCTCATCTCCCCCCGCCAAAGCCCCGTCCCTCTCGCCCTGGGGACCGATCAAGCGCCCGGTGTTCCGCATGCTGTGGAGCGTCTGGCTGACGGCCAACATCTGCATGTGGATGAACGACGTGGCCGCCGCCTGGATGATGACCTCCATGACCAGCACGCCGATCTGGGTGGCGCTGGTGCAGTCGGCCTCGACCCTGCCGGTCTTTCTGCTCGGGCTGCCCAGCGGCGCGCTGGCCGACATCCTGGACCGGCGGCGCTACTTCATCATGACGCAGTTCTGGGTCGCCGGCGTGGCCACGCTGCTGTGCATTGCCGTGATGGCTGGCGTCATGACGCCGCCGCTGCTGCTGGCGCTGACCTTTGCCAACGGCATCGGACTGGCGATGCGCTGGCCGGTGTTTTCGGCCATCGTTCCCGAACTGGTGCCGCGCAGCCAGCTGCCGGCGGCGCTGGCTTTGAACGGCATTGCCATGAATGCGTCGCGCATCGTCGGCCCGCTGCTGGCCGGCGCGCTGATCGCCAGTGCCGGAACCGAATATGTGTTCGTACTGAACGCCGTGCTGTCGGTGGTGTGCGGCTTCGTCATCATGCGCTGGCGGCGCGACCATGTGCCCAGCCCGCTGGGCCGCGAGCGCCTGTTCAGCGCCATACGGGTCGGGCTGCAGTTTGTCGGCCAGTCCAGCCGCCTGCGCGCGGTGCTGCTGCAGATTGCGCTGTTTTTCCTGCATTCAACGGCGCTGCTGGCCCTGCTGCCGCTGCTGGCCCGGCGCCTGCACGGCGGCGACGCAGGCACCTTCACGCTGCTGCTGGCCGCCATGGGCTCGGGCGCCATCGTCGCAGCCATGTTTTTGCCGCGCCTGCGCCAGATGATGGAGCGCGACGCGCTGGTGCTGCGCTCGGTCATGCTGCAGTCGGTGTCCACGGCCGCCATGGCCCTGGCGCCGAATGCGTGGATTGCCGTGCCGGCCATGCTGCTCAACGGCATGGCCTGGATCACCTGCGCCAACTCGCTCAGTGTGTCGGCCCAGCTGGCCCTGCCCGACTGGGTGCGCGCGCGCGGCATGTCGATGTACCAGATGGCCATCATGGGCGCCAGCGCGCTGGGTGCGGCGCTGTGGGGCCAGGTGGCCACCGTGACCGACGTGCCTACCGCGCTGCTGGCAGCGGCCGTGAGCGGCACCGTCACCATGCTGCTGGCGCATCGCTGGGCGCGCGACCAGAGCATCGAGGAAGACCTGACGCCGTCGCGCGAGTTCAAGGCGCCAGTGGCGCATGCACCGCCGGGCGTGGGCCGCATGGTGGTGACGATTGACTACCTGATCGACCCGGCGCGCAGCGCCGATTTCCTCAAGCTGATGCGGATGAGCCGCCGCAGCCGCCTGCGCCAGGGCGCGCTGGAGTGGGAACTGCTGCGCGATGTGCATCAGCCGGGCCGCTTCATCGAGCAGATCGTCGATGAATCGTGGACCGAGCACCTGCGGCGCTTTGACCGGGTCACGGCCAGCGACGTGGCGCTGCGCGAGCGCAAACTCGCCTTTCACATTGGCGACGAGCCGCCCCGCGTCACGCGCTGCGTGGTGGAAGACCTGGTGCGGACTTAAGGATGCCCTGCGTCATACCCGCGAAGGCGGGTATCCAGACTCGTTTGAGCGCTTCAGCCCGTGTTGCTGGATTCCCGCCTTCGCGGGAATGACGGACGGGAAGTTGTTATTTGCCAGACCCTAAACGGCTTGGGCGTAGCGCTCATAGCCGCGCGCCCGCAACTCGCAGGCCGGGCACTGGCCGCAGCCATAGCCCCAGGCATGCCGGTGGATGCGGTCGCCCAGGTAGCAGGTATGGGTGTGCTCGATGATCAGGTCCACCAGCGGCTGGCCGCCCAGCGACTCGGCCAGCGCCCAGGTGCCCTCCTTGTCGATCCACATCAGCGGGGTTTCGATCAGAAAGCGCTTGTCCATGCCCAGCGACAGCGCCAGCTGCATCGCCTTCATGGTGTCGTCGCGGCAGTCGGGATAGCCTGAAAAATCGGTTTCGCAGACGCCCGTGACCAGCACCTGCAGATCGCGCCGGTAGGCCAGCGCGGCCGCCAGCGTCAAAAACAGCAGGTTGCGCCCCGGCACGAAGGTGTTGGGCAGGCCGGAGCTTTCCATCTTGAAGGCCACGTCGCGCGTCAGCGAGCAGTCGCTGACCTGGCCCAGCACGGCGAGGTCGAGCAGATGGTCTTCGCCGAGCTTTGCGGCCCACTGCGGAAACTGGCTTTTTAGTTCGCGCAGCACGTTCAGCCGCGCCTGCAGCTCGACCTTGTGGCGCTGGCCGTAGTCAAAGGCGATGGTTTCGACGCGCTCGTACTTGCTGAGCGCCTGCGCCAGGCAGGTGGTGGAATCCTGGCCACCCGAAAACAGGACCAGGGCGGTGGTGTGGGCACGCGAAAGGGTGGCAGGCATGTTCATGGCGCCGTATTGTCGCTTGAATCAGCAGCGGCCAGCGGCTTTGGGACGCGGCTGGAAGACGGCGGCAATGAAGCCTGCAGATTCGCCGGGCTGGTACATGCCCAGCGTCCGGCCCAGGAAGGTGGCAATGAGCCGACAATGCCGATGATGGCGGTGATGACAAAGCCTCCCGGATCGCGGCCCGGCATCAGGAATTTAATTAATAGCATTTAGACCCTGCGCAGGTCTGGCCTCTGGGTATCCGGCCTCTGGCATGTGCTAACTTTCATGCCATGCAAAACGCCGATGCCCTTGCCCTTGCCCTCAGTCAATCCATGATCACCGCCCTGGCCGCCAGCCTGGGCGCCGAGCTGATCGAAACCAACATCTCCTGGGTGCTGCTGGCCGGTGAAACCGCCTACAAGATCAAAAAACCCGTGCGGCTGCCTTTTGTCGATTACGCCGCGCTGCAGGCGCGCCGGCATTTCTGCGAAGAAGAGCTGCGGCTGAACCGCCGCCTGGCGCCCTCGCTGTACCTTGGCGTCACGCGCATTACCGGCACGCCCCAGGCGCCCGCGCTGGAGGCAGGCGGCCCGGTCCTGGAATACGCGGTGAAGATGCGCCGCTTTCCGACAGGCGCGCTGTTTGGCGAACAGCTTGAAGCCGGAACGCTGGCCAGCCGGGACGTTGACCGGCTGGCCGTGCTGCTGGCGGATTTTCACGCCGCCCAGCCTTCGGCCGACCCGGCGCAGGGATTCGCAAGCGCCGAACGCAGGCAGTTCGCCGCGCTGGCCGCGCTGAAAGGCGCGCTTCCCGTGGCCAGCCCGGCCGAACAGGCGCAATTGCAGGCCTGGCTGGAAACCGGGGCCGCCCGGCTGGCGCCGCTGTGGACGCTGCGCCTGAAAGAAGGCCGGGTACGCGAATGCCACGGCGACCTGCACCTGGACAACGTGGTCAGCCTGGAGGGCGGCGTGGCCGCTTTCGACGGCATCGAGTTCGACCCGGCGCTGCGCTGGATCGACGTGCTCGATGACATCGCCTTTGCGGTGATGGACTTCGCAGCCCGTGGCCGGCGCGATTTTGCCTTCCGGCTGCTCAACCAGTGGCTGGACCGCACCGGCGACCATGCGGCACTGCCTGCGCTGCGCTTTTCAGTGGTTTACCGCGCGCTGGTGCGGGCGCAGGTGGCGCACCTGCGCGGCCCGGCGCACGCAGCCGTGGCGCGCCGCTACCTGGAAACGGCGCTGTCGTGGACACGGCCGGGCCAGCCGCCCCAGCTGAAACTCCACATCACCCATGGCTTGCCGGGCTCGGGCAAGACCTTTGAATCGCAGCGTCTGCTGGAGCACGAAGGCGCGATCCGGCTGCGCTCGGATGTAGAGCGCAAGCGCCTGTTCGGACTGGAAATGCTGGACGATTCGCGCGCCAGAGGGCTTGACTTGTACCAGCCGGACGCCACCGCGCGCACCTATGCGCATCTGTTCAGCCTGGCCCGGCTCGCGCTGCAGGCGGGCTACCCGGTCATTCTGGATGCGGCCTTTCTGCATCGCCCGGAACGGGCGCAGGCCCTGGCGCTTGCAGGCGAGATGGGTGTGCCGTTTTCCATCATTGACTGCAAAGCGCCGCCGCAGGTGCTGCGCGAACGCCTGCAGGCGCGGCGCGGTGATGCGTCGGAGGCCAACGTCGATGTGCTCGACCAGCTGAGCCTGTCCGCCGAGCCGCTCACCAGCGAAGAACTCGGCTTTGTGGCCGGCGCGCCAGCCCGCCCTTGAGCGTGACCTCTTCGGCCATCGCAAAATCGTTCTTTTCCAGGCGACTCCAGTCAATCAGGTGCACGGTTTCGGTCAGCGCCCCGGCCTCAAGCTTGACCTGCACGCCATAGCGCAGCAGGCTGTAAACCGCCTGGTTGCTGGCATACAGGCTGCGGCCGGGGTGATGGGCCTCGGTGCGCAGCGCGTGCAAGGCCCGGCTGATCTGCGCCGGGCTGCAGCCGCTGGCCGCCATAAACGGCGCGAGCAGACTTTCCTCGATGCAGCTGTTGCCCGCCCGGCCGCTCCAGTCGCCCAGATGGCGGTAGCCCAGCTCGTCACGGAACAGGCGGGCGACACGGTTCTGGGTGGCGCGTTCGGGCTGGCTGATGGAGGTCATGCAAGGGCCTTGGGAGTGATTTTTTTGAATGAAATATGCCTTTTGCGCAAGCAGGACGGGCGCAGGCAGCTATCAAATTGATATCAATCGGAAGCCATGCAGAACTTGTCCAGCAGGGCTGTTTTGAACCAGTGCGGTATCTCCTCAGCCTCCAGTCTCAGCTCATTGCCGCCGGTGACTTCTGCAATCCAGACCCGCTCATGGCCTGAGTTGTCAAAAATATAGGCCCGGTCGGTGAACGCCGCGGCGTCGGAAAGCAGATTCAGCGAGCGGGAGTATCGGCTAACGATGTCTTTTTCCGATACCGGATGACCACCAGTCGCCACCCGGTGCTGCACCCGGAAGACATTGATCGCCGGGTCTTTGGTCGCCACGTAATAAAGATAGGTGCGAAACCCGGCCTGTTGCACCTTGTGCAAGAACTCCACCTTGTCGGGATAGGACATGACGGTTTCAAACGTGAAGGAAGTCTTGGCCTCCAGCAGCTTGTGCCGAATGAAGTCGGACAGCACGGAAGCGAAGTATGAGTTCACCGCAACCGCGCCAAACTCCACCTTGTCACCACTGAGCGCAAGCTGTGCCGCCTGATTCAGCAACCCCGCTTTGGCCAGCAGCGTGGAAGCGGCCAGAAAGCTTTTCAGTTCCGGGTCGGTTGCAGTGACTTCATAATCGGCCAGCGACAAAAAACCGTGCTCACGGATGAACTTTTCCATGTCGTCGGCGTTGATGTAAACGCCCAGCCACTCGGGCGGCAAGTCGTGCTTGATGGTGCTTTTGCCCGAGCCGTTGGGGCCGGCAAAAATCCGCAAACGGGGCACAGAATCGGCCATCACGGCTTGACCTTGCGCGTGAACCGGGTGCCCGGCGTGACCTTGATGGAAGGCGGCAGCTGGCGAATGAAGCGCGTCGTGCCGTCCGCCGAAGTTTCCACCAGCTGGCCGTTGACTGCTTCCAGAACTTTGCCGCTGTGGGTCAGCGCCTGGTAATACGCCCGCTTGAGCGCTGCGCTGGCCAGTTCGGGAATTTTCGCCTCCATGGCCTGCATGGATTGCTCGCTGAGTTTGATCTTTTGTGTCATGGCATAACCTTTGAATAAAAAGTGCCTGTAGCGCAGACTGAACGGGCGCAGGCAGCTATCAAATTGATACCGCTTGCATTCAGGGCGCGGGCACCCATTGCACCCCGCCGACGGCCAGCATGCCCTGGCTCAGGTCGTCCACAAAAAACGGCAGCACGGTTTGCAGGTTGGCGGCGTAGAACTGGCGCCACATCCGCTGCAACTGCTCGCGGGCGGCTTCGTTGCGGTAGAGGGCGCCGGATTTTTCGATCAGCAGCATGGCCATTTCACCGTCTTCGGCAACCAAGGCGATCAGGGCGTCGTCGTTGTCTTCGCGCAGCGACTCCTCCAGTTCGTCGGCGGCGTCCATCAGGACTTCCTCGCACCGCGCGGCGCTCATGGCGACGCCATGCAGCAGGCTTTGTTCGAGGGCGGCGCGGATGGTTTTCTTGCTCATGCGGGGATTCCTTGCGTGATGGCGGGGGAAACTCAGTAACACCATAACTTCCATCAACAATTGTTAACTTCCCCGCATTTGCGCCTACTCTTGCAATCAAAACGGCAGAACCTGAATAATCAGGAGTTTTAGATTTACCGATGACTCCTGTTGAGCCATAAACTGAGAATTCACCAAACCCAGAATCGACGTGCGATTTTCCAGAGGCAACAGTGCAAGTAAAAGTCTCGATTTGCCTAGTTTCCCAATCCCCCGGAATAATCCCCACCTCAGTCATCTTGTACCCCTCGGGCACCTTGGTTATAAGACTCATGCGCCGCCCTCCTTCCGGCCCGGAACATACGGAATAAACCCCTGCGCAAACGCCATTTCCTGCACGTCCAGCGGCGCGCGCCGCACATCGACGATCAGCCCGTTGATTTGCAGCATCCAGACCAGCGGGTTTTTATCCAGCCGGCTGCGCAGCATCCACTCGGGCGATAGCTGGCCCATGCCCAGCGCCTCGCGCACTTCCCTGGAGCGGCTGGAGCACAGGCTGGCCCCGACGCCGAAATGGGCCTGAATGTCCGTGGCCTTGCAGTGCGGCGTCTGCGACGCATCGAACAGAAAATTCACCATGCCCAGCGCATGCACCGCGCCAGCGGCCCAGGCGTTGTCCTTGCCCTTGAGCAGCGGCGACGGGCGCTTGCGGCTCAGGGCGGCCAGCGCCAGGCGAATCAGCTGCTTGTATTCGTCATTCAGGCGCTGGTCGCAAAACGCATCGGCGGCTTGCGCGATGGCGTTGAATTTGTCCTGCATGGCGGCAGGCACGCGGGTCGATGGGGCGGTCATGTTGGGGGTCTTTTAAAAAAATGGGGCTGGGCTTGCGTTTCAATGCACGTTGCGCTTGGCAAGGCGACTGGATTCCCGTCTTCGCGGGAATGACGGACAGGACGTTATGGCTTGCCAGAACTGCGGCCAGTGCGGGGCGGTGAAAAAACTGGCTTGCGGCAGGCTCGGGGGATGCGGTCATGGCGGGCTCCTGATTCGATTATTCTGAATTATCAAAGATTATCAGGAATTATTTCCAGACAGCCGCAGGGTTTGGCCATCGTTTTTAATGTCGCGAAACGCATAAATCGCGACATTAAAGCCAAGATTAATATCGCGATAAAACTCAATCAACCAACGATTACAGGGCTTGCCCGTCTTCGTTCAGGATGCTGAGATAGGCGCTGTACACGAAAACGCGGTTGCGGCGCCGGCCGGTCAGCTCATGCACGATGCCCAGGTCTGCCAGGGTCTGCACCGCTTTGGCTGCCGTGGGAAAGCTCAAGCCACTGTCGCTGGCCAGTTGTTTGAGGGGACACATGGGGCGCTGGCGCAGGCCTTCCAGCACACGCAGCGCGCGCGCAGCCGCACTGCCGAGCGTCTGCACGCGCTGGGTGTCCTGCTGAAACAGGGCCACCAGCCGCTGAGCCGTCTGCACCGCCCCGCTGGCGGTTTGCTGCACGCCTTCGAGAAAAAAGTCCACCCAGGCTTCCCAGTCGCCATGCGTGCGCACGCGGTCCAGCAACTCGTAATACACCGGGCGGTGCTGCTTGAGGTACAGGCTCAGGTACAGCAGGGGCTGGGTCAGCAGGCCGCAGTGGTGCAGCAGCAGGGCAATAAGCAGGCGGCCCAGCCGGCCATTGCCATCCAGAAAGGGATGGATGGTTTCAAACTGCACATGGGCCAGCGCGGCGCGGGCCAGGGTGGGCAAGCCATCGTTCTGCCCGTGAAAAAAGCCTTCCAGTGCGGCCATGCAGGCCTCGACTTCTTGTGGCGGCGGGGGCACAAAGCGGGCGTTGCCGGGCCGGGTGCCGCCTAGCCAGTTCTGGCTGCGCCGAAACTCGCCAGGCGCCTTGTCGCTGCCACGGCCCTTGGCCATCAACTGGGTGTGCATCTCGCGCAACAGGCGGTTGCACAGCGGAAAGCCTTCGCGCAGGCGGGCCATGCCATGTTCGAGCGCAGCGATGTAGTTGGAAACTTCCTGCACGTCGTCAAACGGCACGCCGGGTGCTTCGTCCAGTTCGTACAGCAGCAGATCAGACAGCGACGATTGCGTCCCTTCGATTTGCGAAGACAGAACCGCTTCACGCCGGACATAGGCGTACAGAAAAAGCTGCGGGTCAGGCAGCAGGGTGCAGATGCTGTCGAGCCGCCCGATGGCCAGGGTGGCACGCTCCAGCAGCAACTGGCGGGAACCACTGAGGTCGAGCGGGGGCACAGGCGGCAGCGGGTGCGGCACAAAGGCGCGCACGGTTTCGCCACCTGCAATGCTTTGTGCGTAGTGGCCGGTGGTGTCTCTTTGCATGCTTGCAGGCCTTTAATAAGAAATCATCTTATTAAAGATTTTGGCATTTTTTTTAATAAGACCCTTCACAGCGCAAACCCCATGGTCGCCAGATGCCCGGCCACTTTGGGCGCGAAGGGAACGCCGGCGTATTTGTCGCTAGAGCGAAATCGCCCTGGCTTGCAAGAGTAGTGCTCTGATTGCT
>JAECRO010000071.1 GCA_016000195.1 Burkholderiales bacterium
TGAACACGGCGGGGTGATGGGAAAACACCACCACGATGGCCAGAAAAGCCAGGTGTACCAGCACCACGGAAACCGGAACGGAAGCCTGTTCGTCGGGGGCATTCTTCCCCATGTGTCCGATCTGGTGGCGCAGCAGCATGGCCGAAGCGGCGTTGAGCACCACGGCAACGGCAAGGCGTTGTACTTCAATCGCACCCATGACGGGCTTAACCCCCCAGCCCGCGCCCGCTATGCTTGCACCCTATGTACTCGCACCATTTCGGCTTGAGCCAGGATCCGTTTTCCATCGCGCCCGACCCGCGTTACCTGTTCATGAGCGAGCGCCACCGGGAGGCGCTGGCGCATCTGCTCTACGGCGTGGCCGGCACGGACAGCAGCGCTGGCGGCACGGGTGGCGGTTTTGTGCTGCTCACGGGCGACATCGGCACTGGCAAGACGACGATTTGCCGCTGCTTCATGGAGCAGATTCCCGCCGGCTGCCATGTGGCCTACATCTTCAACCCCAGGCTGACCGTCACCGAGCTGCTGCAGTCGGTCTGCGAGGAGTTCCACATCACGGTGGCGACTGTAGCCTCCGGCCCGCCCACGCTCAAGAACTACATCGACGCGCTGAATGCCTTTTTGCTGCAGAGCCATGCCGCCGGGCACAGCAGCGTGCTGATCATTGACGAGGCGCAGAACCTCAGCGCCGATGTGCTGGAGCAGCTGCGCCTGCTGACCAACCTGGAAACCAATGAACGCAAGCTGCTGCAGATCGTGCTGATCGGCCAGCCCGAACTGCGCGCCATGCTGGCCCGCCCCGAACTGGAGCAGCTGGCCCAGCGCGTGATTGCGCGTTTTCACCTCGACGCGCTGAGCGAGGCCGAGAGCGCGCAGTACATCCGGCACCGCCTGGACGTGGCCGGCCACACCGGCCCGCTGCCGTTTGACCGGCAGGCGCTCAGGCGCATCCACCGCCGCGCGCGCGGGGTGCCGCGCCGCATCAACCTGCTGTGCGGGCGCGCGCTGCTGGGCGCATGGGCCAATGGCCTGCACCGCGTGGACCGCAAGATGGTGAACAAGGCGGCGGCCGAGGTATTCGGGCTTGAGGCCGGGCCGGTGCCGGGCGCCAAACCACGGGCTGCAGCCTACGCGCTGGGCGGCCTGGCCTTGCTGGCCGGGGCCGCGCTGGCGGGTTTTTGGGTGCTGGCCCCTTCGCAGAAAACCGCGCCGTCGTCCCCGGCTGCGGCGTCAGCGTTGCCCGCCGCATCGGCGCCTCGGGCGGGCGCTGCGTCACCTGTTCGCAAGGGCGCGCCGGCCCCGAATCCTGCCGAAGAGATCGAAACCCTGCTGCCGCAATTGCCGGGCGACATCAACGTGGCCTGGCGCGAACTGGCGCCTGCCTGGAAGCTGCCTGCGGCGGGCGGCGACCCCTGCCAGGCCGCGAGCGCGCAGCAACTGCAGTGCTACCGCACCGAGACCCTGACGGTGCCGCTGCTGCGCCAGCTTGGCCGCCCCGGCATCCTGACGCTGCATGTGCCCAATGGCCCGCCGGTGTACGCCGTCCTCGTCGGCCTGGGCGAGCAGACCGCCACGCTGCAGGTGGCGTCCGGCCTGCATGCCGTCAGGCTGGTGCCGCTGGTTCGGCTGTGGCGCGGCGGCTTTGCCACGTACTGGCGTCCGCCGCCGGGCTACGTCGCCGGCTTGCAGGGCGGCAGCACCGGCCCGGTGATCGAACGGCTTGCCAGTCAGCTGACGCTGCTGGACGGTGCGCCTGCTGCCACGGCGCCGGCTGTTCTGGACGCCACACTGAAGGCGCGCGTGCGGGCCTTTCAGCGCGCCCACGGCCTCAACCCTGACGGCCAGCCCGGCCCCATGACCTTCATGCAGATCGACAGCGCCACGAATGTGGATGAGCCGCGCCTGCAAACCAGCCCCCAGCCAGCCCGGGAAGCCCGATAAACCCATGTCCTACATCCTCGATGCCCTTAAACGAGCCGATGCCGAACGCGAGCGCGGCGCCGTGCCCGGCCTGCGGTCGCACCACGCTGCGGCCCCGGCCCCGCAAGGCGGCCACGGCCCCCGAAACCGCGTCTGGCTGGCTGCTGCTGCGGTTGTAGTTGTAGTGCTGGGCGGCATGGCCGCAGGCGTGTGGTTCTGGAAAATGCCTGCCAGCAGCGTGCGCCTGGCTGCGGTGCAACCCGCCGTCGTGGCCACGCCTCCGGTAGCCGCGCCGCTGACGCCGCCGGTACCGATGCCAGCGCCAATTCCCGCAGCGCCGCCTGCCGTTGCAGCGCCCCGGGCCGCGCTGCCTTCGCCGCCCGCCGTGACGCGCGCCGCGCCGAAGCCGGCACCTCCGGCAGCGCCCGCCACTGCCATGCCGCCGCCCAGACCCCGGCCTGCGCCCGTCGCCAAGGCATCAGCGGCTCAGGCGGCTCCGGCTGCCGTCCGGCTGCTTGGCGATCTGCCCGAAGGCATTCGCCGTGAAATTCCCGTGCTGGCCATCACCGGCTCCGTTTACTCGGAAAACCCGGGCAAGCGGCTACTGCTGGTCAACAACCAGGTGTTAAGCCAGGGCAGTCTGGCCGCGCCCGACGTGAAACTGGAGGAAATCGAGGCGAAAAGCTCGGTCTTCAGTTTTCGGGGAACCCGGTTCCGGGTGATGCATTAGACGCTGTTCGGCATCGTCATGCTGTCGCACCAGGTGGGCGGCATCATCGGCGCTGGCGGCGAACTCAGCTGGCCCAGGCCGGCCCGGCCCGGCGATGTGCTGCGCGGTCTGCAAGCTGGTGGTGCCGCGCAAGCCGCAATGAAACCGCTGCACCGGCGGCTGATTCGCCTTGCCTGCGGCTCCCGGGCTGCCCGTTCATGGTAATTTTTAATGAAACATGCCGATTGCGCACGCCTGGTAAGCGTAGTCTGCTATTAAAAACATAGTGATATAGGTTTTTTTCACAGTCTGTGCCAGCTCAAAAAGGGCCGGCCCTGACGTGGCGAACGATGCGGGGCGCGGGCTCCTCGGGTTCGGGCTCGGCCAGATTTTCCTCGTCCCTGTAGCGGTCGCAAAGCGCCAGCGCGCCGGCTGCCAGGCCAAGGGCGAGCGCGGCATAAACCGCCACCAGCGCTTCGTTCGACAGACGCTGCTCGTCGCCGGGCATGAAGCGCTTGGGTGTGAGCCGGAATCTGGCAAGGCCGTCCGCCGCGCTGCTGGCCTTGCGGCGGCCCGCGAGTGCCAGCACCGCCGTGGAAAAGATGCCAGCCAGACTGCCCGCAAGCAGGCCTTGGGCAAGAAGCGGTTGCCATTTTTTCGCGTTCACGGTCTGTCTCCTTTAAATAAGCCGACTTTGCCTGAGCCGCAGCCGCATGCCTGTAGGCGCCAGCCGAACGACAAGATAAGGCGCTGTCCTGCAATATCGGCTGGCAATGAAAGGGCGCGGAGCGCTTTCGATGCGCCGCATCACCGCAAGCGGCAGCGCAGAAAGCCTGCGTGCGCCGCCGCGCCAGCAAGCCGCACAAAAACCAAAAAAATCGGTGCGTAACTCTTGTGCCATTCATCAACAGCCGGTTTCTTCTGGTTTTGCGCGTGGCAAGGCATGAACCTTCTGCGGCAGCGCCGGGTTTTGCGGGAGGAAAAGTTGCGCGCAGGCCCGGGAGCGCCGCGCAATCCATGCATCAACCTGCTCTGTATGTCCGGTCTGCATGGGCGCCTGGAGACTGCCGGGCAACCGGCGCTGTCACTTGAGGCCAGCGTCAGATCACGACGCAAAGCACCATGCCGGATTCGTCTAAACAGCAGGGTAACTATGTCGCGGCGCAAGCAAGCTCATGGGTCATTCAGACTATTGGTAATGTGATTCCTGCGCAAGAAACTGGATTTTCATTTTTCAAATATTTTTCAAATATCCTGAAGAAAAGCCATGAAATATCCTTGCGCCAGACCTTTTCATTGTCTGCATCACCTGCATTTCAGCCGTGGGTTTTTCGCCAGCGGCCTTTATGCAAGCGACATCGGCAGCAGCTTCCGGCAAAAACCCGAGCTTCCGTGCCGAGCGTCCGGGAACTTCCGTTTCCTGTAGCCGTCAAGGACGGCTTGTGCGCCTGAGCCGGTCGCTTCAGGGGCCACACCATTTTTCGGTGATGCTGCTGGGTGCACTGGTCCTGAGCCTGTCCGCGCTCTGGAGCGGCCAGCCTTTCCCATCCCGCCGCCCGTGCAGTCGCCGCACCGAGGTTCCCGGCACCCGGCCAGTCGTGGCGCCGCAGGCATACTCGCGGCATTTCCCCCGGCCGTGGAGAGCTCAAGCGATGCAACTGCTCAACTGGAACGATATTGATCTGGTGGTGTTCGACGTGGACGGAACGCTGTATGACCAGCGGCGCTTGCGGTTTGCCATGCTGCGCCGCCTGCTGGCGGCCACATGGCAAACGCGCAGCCTGGACACGCTCCAGACTTTGCGCACGTTTCGCCATGTGCGTGAAGCGCTCGGCGACCAGCCGGAGGCAGACTTCATGCGCCTGCAATATGCCCGGACCGCCAGGCGGCGCCACAAGACCGAAGACGAGGTGCGCGCCCTGACGAACGAATGGATGGAGCGCCAGCCCTTGCGCTTTCTGGCCGGCTGCCGCTACCCGCACCTGGACGCGCTTTTTGCCGGCTTGCGCAGCGCAGGCAAGCAGATCGCGGTGTTTTCCGACTACCCCGCAAGCGACAAGCTGGCTGCCCTCGGGCTGCAGGCGCAGCCCATCGTCTGCGCCACGGATGCCGGCGTGGCCCGACTCAAGCCCGACCCTTTCGGCCTGCTTTCCATCCTGCGCCAGACGGGTGTGCCCGCGCAGCGCGCGCTGATGATCGGCGACCGGTTTGACCGGGACGCCATCGCCGCCAGCCGCGCCGGCATGCGTGCCCTGATACGCGCCCGCAAACCGCATCCGGCGTTCGACACCTTTCGCGCCTACGACGACCCGGTGTTCCAGCCGATGCTGATGCGCGCAAAAAACCGGGCCGGTCAGGGCGCCACCGTGTAGTTCAGCGTCATGCGCCCGCCATCGGCCACTACGATCTCGCCGGTGATGTAGCTTGCCGCATCGCTGGCCAGGTAGGCCACCGTGTCGGCAATCTCGGACGGCTCGCCCAGGCGCCTCATGGGCGTGCGGCTCATGATCCTGGTCTTGGCGTCTTCGCTGGTCAGCACCGCCTTGGCCGCCAGTTCGGTGGCAATGGTGCCGGGCGCCACGGCGTTGACGCGAATGCCCTTGTCGGCCAAGGCCAGCGCCATGACCCGCGTCAGCTGGTTGATGCCGCCCTTGCTGACGTTGTAGCCGGCAATCGTGGGAATCGCCAGCACGCCGTTGACCGAGCTCATGTTGACGATGCTGCCCTTGCCGGCCTTGGCCATTTCGCGCGCCACCGCCTGGCCGGCTGATGGTAGCTGTGTTGTATGCTATGAATTTAATGGATCCTTCCGAACCCATCTGGCAGAATTTTGCCAACCCCTTCACCCGATACCTGGCCGCGACACGACCGGCTTTTCTCAGTGTCACGCTTGCCGGCGCCCTGATCGGACTGGGCAGCGTCCGTGCCGACGGCTTGGCGATTGATGGTTTCAAAGCGCTGCTGACGGTGTTGTTCGCGCTCGTGGCGCACGCAGGGGCCAATGTCATCAACGACTATTACGATGCCCTGAGCGGTGCGGATGCGGGCAACCAGGAACGCCTGTTTCCCTTTACCGGCGGGAGCCGCTTCATCCAGAACGGTGTCCTGAGCCTGCGCGAAACCCGGCTTTTCGGCTACGGCCTGCTGGCTGCGGTGATTCCGGCGGGCCTCTGGCTGACGGCGCATTCAGCCGGCGGGCTGATCTGGGTTGGCCTGGCCGGTTTGCTGATTGCCTGGGCCTATTCGGCGCCGCCCCTGAAGCTGATGGCGCGCGGTGTGGGCGAAGGCGCGATTGCCGGCGGCTGGCTGATGGTGGTGCTCGGAACCGATTTTGTGCAGCGCGGAGAATTTGCCGCCCGTCCCCTGGTGGCCGGGCTGCCCTTTGCGCTTCTGGTGGCGGCCATTCTTTACCTGAACCAGTTTCCTGACGCGCCGGGCGATGCCCGCGCCGGCAAGTACACGCTGGTCGTGCGCCTGGGCACGCACAAAGCGCGCTGGGGCTACCTGGTGCTGATTGCGGCGGCTTACCTCTGGCTGGCCGTCGCTGTCATGGCGGGCGCCTTGCCGGCCTGGGCAGCCCTGGGCCTTTTGCCGGCCGTGCTGTCTTTCAAGGCTTTCCGGCGACTGCTTGACGCCGCCGCCCAGCCGGCCCGGCTCGCACCTGCCATCAAGGCAACGATTCTTGCCGCGAATGCGCACGGCCTGCTGGTCTTTGCCGCGCTGGCGCTGAGCGCAAGGCCTTCTTGAGGGCCACGTCGCCGGCCTGGTATTTCAGATTGCCATGTAGCGGCCGGGGCGATGGTTGATGGTCAGCGTCAGGTTCAGCACCACGGCGCCCGGCACCGACAGCGCGACCCGCTCGCGTCGGCCACCATCAGCGCTCATGGTGTCGGTCGGGGCAGGGTCATGCAGCCTGCGCGGCGGGGGCCAGGGTTTCGCTGTCAGAGCAACTGGCGCCGCCGCAGCCGTGGATGATGCCGGCCGGCAGCGCCTCGGGCATGGCAACCGTGCCGGTCAGCGGGTCAAAGCCAATGCCGCGCAAATGCAGGGCAAGCGCTGCGTCCATGCTCTGGGCATGCTGCGGGAACCAGATGGCGAGTTCGCGGGCCATCTGGCGAATGGCGCCCAGGTCGCCGGACTCGGCCAGCGCAATGCCTTCGCGCATCACCTGCAGCACGACCTTGTGCTGCACGCTGTGGCAGTTGGTGGATGAAAAGCGCGTGGCCTGCATCCACTGGTCTTCACGGCCGAAGTGGTCATCGGTGTGCTCCACCAGCGTGCGCCAGTGCGCCAGCAGCGTCTCGTCGCCGGCGGTTTCGACCCAGGCCAGCAGTTCGACGAATTCGCGGTGCGTGTCGTCCATGATGGGGAGATTGAGCGCCAGCGCGTCAGACCATTGAAGATTGGGCATGGGAAGAAAGCTCCTGTTTTGGGAATCCGCGAGCTTAATGAATGGCCGGCCACCAGAGTCTGATCCATGTCATCAAGCGGCGATATTTCAGGCCGAAGCAAGTTGCCGAGCTTGATGGTGCTCTTGTTTTAATAGCTGATAGTGCAGGCCAGTCGTGCGCTACAGGGCTTTTTATTATAAATCCATGCCATACGCAAATCGCCCGACAGCCACAGGGGCTGTCGGGCGATGCGGGGTGCGCGGCGGTTAAGTCAGTGGCTCAGTGATTCACTGAGCCACCGGCTATTGCTTATCGGCCCGTGAACGAGCCAGGACCGCCTGAGCGGCGCGGGCCGTTGCTGCGGCCGCCAGGGCCGCCACGGAAGTTGTTGCGGTTGCCCGCAGGCTGGCCGGAAGACGGAAATCCGGACGAAGCATGGCTGGCCGGCTGCTGGCTGTCGAAGTCATTGCGGGACTCGCTGTCGCGCTGGCGCGGCGCCGGGGCATGCGCGCTGCGTGGCTGGCTGAAAGAGGGCTGGCCGCCTTGCGGGTAGCCGGAATTCTGGCGCGGTGCCGGTCCACGGCGGTCGGCATTGCCGCCACCGCCATTGCCGCCACGGCCTGCGCCTGCGCTGTTGCCGGCAGGGGCGCGAGCGCCGCGTCCGCTTGGAGCCGCATTGCCGCCACGCGCATCCAGGGCGCCCTTGGCGCCCTGGATGCGGGTCATCATTTCGCTGCGCGCTGCCTTGGCGGCGGCCTGCATCACGTCGCGGCCAGGCGGCTTGCCCAGTCCGCCCCAGATGGTCTGGCGGCCCATGGCCAGCGGCTCGGCTTTTTCGCCGGGCTCGGCTTCAAAGCCGGGAACGATGATGTTTTCGATGTTCTGCTTGGTGAAGCGCTCGATGTCCTGCATGAAGCCTTCTTCGTCCAGGCAGACCAGGCTGACGGCCTGGCCGCTGTTGCCGGCGCGGCCGGTGCGGCCGATGCGGTGAACATAGTCTTCGCTGACGTTGGGGATTTCGTAGTTGACGACATGCGGCAACTCGTCGATGTCAATGCCGCGTGCGGCAATGTCGGTGGCCACGAGCGCGCGGATGTCGCCGTTCTTGAAGCCTTGCAGGGCTTGCGTGCGGGCGGTCTGGCTCTTGTTGCCGTGCAGCGCCATGGCGGGAATGCCGGCCTTGGTCAGATGCTCGGCGACGTTGTTGGCGCCGAACTTGGTGCGGGTGAATACCAGCACCTGACTCCAGTTGTGCTCGTTGATGATGTGCGTCAGCAGGGCTTTCTTCTTGCTGCGGCCGACCGGGTGGATGGTCTGGGTGATGCGCTGCACCGTGGTGTTGCGCGGCGTGACCTGGATGGACAGCGGGTTGCGCAGCAGGCCGTTGGCCAGTTCGCGGATTTCATCGCTGAAGGTGGCGCTGAACAGCAGCGTCTGCTTCTGCTTGGGCACCAGCGCCAGCACTTTCTTGATGTCGTGGATAAAGCCCATGTCCAGCATGCGGTCGGCTTCGTCCAGAATCAAAATCTGCACCTGGCTCAAGTCCAGCGTGCCCTGGCTGGCATGGTCGAGCAGGCGGCCGGGGGTGGCCACCAGGATATCGACGCCACGGCGCAGTTTTTCGATTTGCGCGCCCATGCCGACACCGCCGAACATCACCATCGAGGTGAGGTCCAGGTATTTGCCGTAGGTGCGAACGCTTTCCTCGACCTGCGCGGCGAGTTCGCGCGTCGGGGTCATGATGAGGGCGCGCACCGCGTTGACGCCGCGCCGGTTGGTCAGGCGCGGCTCGGTCGAGAGGCGCTGCAGCAGCGGCAGGGTGAATGCTGCGGTTTTGCCGGTGCCGGTCTGGGCGCCGCCCAGCAGGTCGGTGCCGGCAAGCACGGCGGGAATAGCCTGTGCCTGGATCGGCGTGGGCGTGTCGTAGCCTTGCTCAAGCACGGCCTTCAAAATGGCCGGGGCCAGATTCAATTCTTCAAATTTCATGGATAGTTGCGCCGCTGGGCGCTCAAGATCGGCCTGTTGGGCGCCTTGGTTTGAAGGCAACCCGCCAGTCATAGGCAGATGGGATCAGGAAGTCGGGCTAGAACATCATCAGCAGCCTGGCTAAGCCGGTACCGGGATGTGCCCAAATGTTGAGGGCAACTGGAGCCCTGCAACCCAAGCATTGTCGCATGGAACGATAATCAATGGATTTGCGCCAGAATTCCGGCTTTAATTACGCGCTCAGGCTGCGGTTGAGGCCGTAGAAAACTGCATTAATTTGCCAGCTGGCGGGTCTGCAATTAATTTTTACCTGTCTTTATTTACCAAAGTGATCTGATGGCTCAGTACGTATTCACCATGAACAAGGTCGGCAAAATCGTGCCGCCCAAACGACAGATTCTCAAGGACGTTTCCCTGAGTTTTTTCCCGGGCGCCAAGATCGGCGTGCTGGGCGTCAACGGCTCCGGAAAGTCCACGCTGCTGAAAATCATGGCCGGGCTGGACAAGGATATTGAAGGCGAAGCCACGCCGATGCCGGGCCTGAACATCGGCTACCTGCCGCAGGAACCCAAGCTCGACCCGGAACACACGGTGCGCGAAAGCGTTGAAGCCAGCATGGGCGCGGTGTTCACGGCCAAGGCACAACTGGAAGCGGTGTATGTCGCCTATGGCGAGCCTGATGCCGACTTCGATGCGCTGGCGACCGAACAGGCGCGGCTGGAGGCCATCATCGCCACGGCAGGCACCGACTCCGAGCATCAGCTTGAAATTGCCGCCGATGCGCTGCGCCTGCCGCCCTGGGACGCCAAGATCGGCCTGCTCTCGGGCGGTGAAAAGCGCCGCGTCGCCCTGTGCAGCATGCTGCTGTCCAAGCCCGACATGCTGCTCCTCGACGAACCCACCAATCACCTGGATGCCGAATCGGTGGACTGGCTGGAGCAGTTCCTGCAGCGCTACCCCGGTACCGTGGTGGCCATCACCCATGACCGTTACTTCCTCGACAACGCCGCCGAATGGATTCTGGAGCTTGACCGTGGCCACGGCATTCCCTGGAAGGGCAACTACAGCTCCTGGCTAAACCAGAAGGGCGAGCGTCTGGCGCAAGAGCAAAAGGGCGAGGAAGCCCGTGCCAAGGCGCTGAAGAAAGAGCTGGAATGGTCGCGCCAGAACCCCAAGGCGCGCCAGGCCAAGAGCAAGTCCCGGCTGGCGCGCTTTGAGGAACTGTCCGATTTCGAATACCAGAAACGCGTCGAAACCAACGAAATTTTCATTCCGGTGGCCGAGCGCCTGGGCAGCCAGGTGATTGAATTCCACAACGTCACCAAGTCGTTTGGCGACCGGGTGCTGATCGACAACCTGAGCTTCACCGTTCCGGCAGGCGCCATCGTCGGCATCATCGGCCCCAACGGCGCCGGTAAATCGACGCTGTTCAAGCTGATCGCCGGCAAGGAGCAGCCCGACAGTGGCGAAGTGGTGATCGGCTCGACCGTGCGCATGGCCTTCGTGGACCAGCACCGCGATGACCTGGCGAACGAAAAAACCGTCTGGGAAGATGTCTCGGGCGGCCTCGACATTCTCAACGTCGGCAAGTTCCAGATGCCCAGCCGCGCTTATTGCGGCCGCTTCAACTTCAACGGTGGCGACCAGCAAAAGCGCGTCGGCACGCTGTCGGGCGGCGAGCGCGGCCGCCTGCATCTGGCCAAGACCCTGATTGCCGGCGGCAACGTGCTGATGCTCGATGAGCCGTCGAACGACCTGGACGTGGAAACCCTGCGCGCGCTTGAAGACGCGCTGCTCGAATTCGCCGGCTCCATCATGGTCATCAGCCATGACCGCTGGTTCCTCGACCGCATCGCCACCCACATCCTGGCGGCCGAGGGCGACAGCCAGTGGACCTTCTTTGACGGCAACTACCAGGAATATGAAGCCGACAAGAAGAAGCGGCTGGGCGAAGAGGGTGCCAAACCCAAACGCATGCGCTTCAAGAACCTCAAGTGAATATGGCCCCCACGCTTGTCGCTTCGCGTACTGCGCTGCCCCCCGAGGGGGCCGGCCTTGCCTGGGGCGGCCCGGCGCTGCGGCCGTTCTCCATCACGGCATTCAGCGCATGACCGACGAGGATGTCCTGAAACAGACCCGTCACTGGCTTGAAAAAGCCGTGATCGGCC
>JAECRO010000072.1 GCA_016000195.1 Burkholderiales bacterium
CCTTACGGGCACCGTGGGTGGAGATGAAGTACTCCAGCACGTTCAGGCCTTCGCGGAAGTTCGCGGTAATCGGCGTTTCGATGATCGAGCCGTCAGGCTTGGCCATCAAACCGCGCATGCCGGCGACCTGGCGAATCTGCGCTGCGGAACCACGGGCGCCGGAGTCGGCCATCATGTAGATCGAGTTGAACGAATCCTGCTCGACTTCATTGCCGTGGCGGTCAATGACTTTTTCCTTCGACAGCTGGGCCATCATGGCCTTGGACACGTCATCGCCCGACTTGCCCCAGATGTCAACCACCTTGTTGTAGCGCTCGCCAGCCGTCACCAGACCCGAGGTGTACTGCTGCTCGATCTCTTTGACTTCCTTCTGGGCGTGCGCAATGATGCTGGTCTTTTCCTTGGGCACCAGCATGTCTTCGATGCAGATCGAGATGCCGGCCTTGGTCGCCAGGCGGAAACCCGACTGCAGCAGCTTGTCGGCAAACACCACGGTCTCTTTGAGTCCGCACTTGCGGAAGGACACGTTGATGAGCTTGGAGATTTCCTTTTTCTTCAAGGCCTTGTTGATGTTGGAAAAAGGCAGTCCCTTGGGCAGGATTTCGGACAGCAGCGCGCGGCCGCCGGTGGTTTCCCACAGCTTGGTCGATGGCACGAACTCCTTGGTTTCCTTGTCCTTGCTCCACTCGGTCAGGCGCACGCTGATGCGGGCGTTCAGGTCGAGTTCGCCCGCGTCAAACGCGCGGCGGACTTCGCCGGTGTCGGAGAACACCAGGCCTTCGCCCTTGCCGTTGGTGCGGTCGCGGGTCGTGTAGTACAGACCCAGCACCACGTCCTGGGAAGGAACGATGGAAGGCTCGCCGTTGGCCGGGAACAAAATGTTGTTCGAGGCCAGCATCAGGGTGCGGGCTTCCATCTGCGCTTCAACGGACAGCGGGACGTGAACAGCCATCTGGTCACCGTCAAAGTCGGCATTGAAAGCCGAGCAGACCAGCGGGTGCAGCTGGATCGCCTTGCCTTCGATCAGGATCGGCTCGAAGGCCTGAATACCCAGACGGTGCAGCGTAGGCGCCCGGTTGAGCATGATCGGGTGCTCTTTGATGACCTCTTCCAGGATGTCCCAGACCACCGGCGTGCCGGTTTCGACTTCCTTCTTCGCGGCCTTGATGGTGGTGGCAATGCCACGCACTTCGAGCTGCGCAAAAATAAAGGGCTTGAACAGTTCCAGCGCCATCAGCTTGGGCAAGCCGCACTGGTGCAGCTTGAGCGTCGGGCCCACGGTAATCACGGAGCGACCGGAGTAATCGACGCGTTTGCCCAGCAAATTCTGGCGGAAACGGCCTGACTTGCCCTTGATCATGTCGGCGAGGGACTTCAGCGCGCGCTTGTTGGCGCCCGTCATGGCCTTGCCACGGCGGCCGTTGTCCAGCAAGCTGTCAACAGCTTCCTGCAGCATGCGCTTTTCATTGCGCGCAATGATTTCAGGCGCTTTCAGTTCCAGAAGGCGGCGCAGGCGGCTGTTGCGGTTGATGACGCGGCGGTACAGGTCGTTCAGGTCGGAGGTCGCGAAGCGGCCGCCGTCCAGCGGCACCAGCGGACGCAGGTCCGGTGGCAGCACGGGCAGCACTTCGAGCACCATCCACTCGGGCTTGATGCCCGACTTCTTGAACGCTTCCAGCACCTTCAGGCGCTTGGCGTTCTTCTTGATCTTGATCTCGGAGCCGGTCAGGTCGTTGCGCAGCTTGTCGATTTCAACGTCGAGGTCCAGCCCTTCGAGCAGGTCCTTGATGCCTTCGGCGCCCATCTTGGCGGTGTACTCGTCGCCGTACTCCTTGCGCTTGGCGTCGAAATCGTCTTCCGACATGATGCTGAACTTCTTCAGCGGGGTCATGCCGGGGTCGGTCACGACGTAGGCTTCAAAGTACAGCACGCGTTCGATGTCGCGCAGCGTCATGTCGAGCACCAGGCCCAGACGCGACGGCAGCGACTTCAGGAACCAGATGTGCGCGCACGGTGCGGCCAGGTCGATGTGACCCATGCGTTCGCGGCGAACCTTGGTCTGCGTGACTTCAACGCCGCACTTCTCGCAGATCACACCGCGGTGCTTGAGGCGCTTGTACTTGCCGCACAGGCATTCGTAGTCCTTGATGGGACCAAAAATCTTGGCGCAGAACAGGCCGTCGCGCTCAGGCTTGAACGTGCGGTAGTTGATGGTCTCGGGCTTGCGAACTTCGCCGAAAGACCACGAACGGATCTTCTCGGGCGAAGCCATGCCGATCTTGATGGCATCGAAATGCTCATCCGGCGTGAACTGCTTGAACAGGTCGAGTAATGATTTCATTTGATAAATCCTTATCTAATCAGCTGCGTTCGAGTTCCATGTCGATACCGAGCGAGCGAATTTCCTTCACCAGCACGTTGAACGACTCCGGCATGCCGGCGGTGATCGCATGCTCGCCCTTGACGATGCTTTCGTACACCTTGGTACGGCCGACCACGTCATCGGACTTGACCGTGAGCATTTCCTGCAACACGTAGGCGGCGCCATAGGCTTCCAGCGCCCAGACTTCCATTTCGCCGAAACGCTGGCCACCGAACTGGGCCTTGCCGCCCAAAGGCTGCTGCGTGACCAGGCTGTAAGGGCCGGTCGAGCGGGCATGCATCTTGTCGTCCACCAAGTGGTGAAGCTTCAGGAAGTGCATGTAGCCGACCGTCGTTGTGCGTTCAAACGCATCGCCGGTGCGGCCGTCGTACAGCTGGGCCTGGGTACGCGTCGGCGTCAGGCCCTTGGCCTTGGCAACTGCCTCAGGGTAAGCCAGTTGCAGCATGGTCATGATGTCCTCTTCCGAAGCACCGTCAAACACCGGCGTGGCAAATGGCACGCCAGTGGTCAGGTTCTGCGCCATCTCGATGACCTGCTCGTCCGACAGCGAGGCCAGGTCTTCCGTGCGGCCCGACTTGTTGTACAGCGTGTCCATGAACTGGCGCAACTCGGCCACCTTGGACTCGGCCTGCAGCATGTCGCCGATGCGCTGGCCCAGGCCCTTGGCGGCCCAGCCCAGATGGACTTCAAGCACCTGGCCGACGTTCATGCGCGATGGCACGCCCAGCGGGTTCAGCACGATGTCGCACGGCGTACCGTCGGCCATGTGGGGCATGTCTTCGACCGGAACTATTTTTGACACCACGCCCTTGTTGCCGTGACGGCCGGCCATCTTGTCGCCGGGCTGCAGGCGGCGCTTGACGGCCAGGTAGACCTTGACCATCTTCAGCACGCCGGATGGCAACTCGTCGCCCTGCGTCAGCTTCTTGCGCTTTTCCTCGAAAGACAAGTCGAAACTGTGGCGCGTCTGCTCCATCGAGTTCTTGATGCTTTCCAGTTGTGTAGCAACTTCATCATCGGCCGGGCGAATGTCGAACCAGTGGTACTTTTCAACATCGGTCAGGTAGGCCTTGTCGAGCTTCGTGCCCTTGGCGAGCTTTTTCGGGCCACCATTGGCGACCTTGCCGATCAGGAGCTTTTCAATACGGTCAAATGCATCGGCTTCAACGATCCGCAACTGGTCATTCAGGTCCAGGCGGTAACGCTTGAGCTCGTCATCAATGATCTGCTGGGCGCGCTTGTCGCGCACGATGCCTTCACGGGTGAAGACCTGCACGTCGATCACGGTGCCCGACGAACCCTGGCTCACGCGCAGCGAGGTGTCTTTCACGTCGCTGGCTTTTTCGCCGAAGATGGCACGCAGCAGCTTTTCTTCCGGTGTCAGCGTGGTCTCGCCTTTTGGCGTGACCTTGCCGACCAGCGTGTCGCCCGGCTGGACTTCGGCACCGACATAAATAATGCCGGATTCGTCAAGGCGGTTGAGTTGCTGCTCGGACAGGTTCGGGATGTCACGGGTGATCTCCTCGGGGCCCAGCTTGGTGTCGCGCGCCATGACCACGAGTTCTTCGATGTGAATCGAGGTGTAGCGGTCTTCGGCCACCACGCGCTCGGAAATCAGGATCGAATCCTCGAAGTTGTAGCCGTTCCAGGGCATGAAGCCGATCAGCATGTTCTGGCCAATGGCGATTTCGCCCAGGTCGGTCGATGCGCCGTCAGCCACCACATCACCCTTGGCCAGCAGATCGCCCATCTTGACGATGGGGCGCTGGTGGATGTTGGTGTTCTGGTTGGAACGCTGGTACTTGATCAGGTTGTAGATGTCCACGCCGATTTCACCGGCCAGGGCTTCGTCGTCATTGACGCGCACCACGATGCGGGTCGCATCGACGTAATCGACCACGCCGCCACGCGTGGCAGTGACCACCGTGCCGGAGTCCACCGCCGCCACGCGCTCGATGCCGGTGCCGACCAGCGGCTTTTCCGGACGCAGCACGGGAACGGCCTGGCGCGACATGTTGGCGCCCATCAGCGCGCGGTTGGCATCGTCATGCTCCAGGAACGGAACCAGCGAAGCCGCCACCGACACGATCTGCGCCGGCGACACGTCCATGTACTGCACACGCTCGGCGCCCACCAGGATGGATTCGCCTTTTTCACGCGCAGACACGAGGTCGCCGGTCAGGCGGCCTTCGTTGTCCAGCGCGGCATTGGCCTGGGCAATCACGTACTTGCCTTCCTCGATGGCCGACAGGTAATCGATTTCCATCGTCACCTTGCTGTCAGCCACGCGGCGGTACGGCGTTTCGATGAAGCCGTATTCATTCAGGCGGGCATACAAAGCCAGCGAGTTGATCAGGCCGATGTTCGGACCTTCAGGCGTTTCAATCGGGCAGACGCGACCGTAATGGGTCACATGCACGTCACGCACTTCAAAGCCGGCACGTTCGCGGGTCAAACCACCGGGGCCAAGGGCCGAAACACGGCGCTTGTGGGTGATTTCAGCCAGCGGATTGGTCTGGTCCATGAACTGCGACAGCTGCGACGCACCGAAGAATTCCTTCAGGGCGGCCGAAATTGGCTTGCTGTTGATCAGGTCATGCGGCATCAGGGGTTCTTGCTCGGCCTGGCCCAGACGCTCCTTGACGGCTTTTTCGATACGCGCAAGGCCAGTGCGGTACTGGTTTTCAGCGAGTTCGCCGACACAGCGCACCCGGCGGTTGCCGAGGTGGTCAATGTCATCGACTTCGCCGTTGCCATTGCGCAAATCGACCAGTATCTTGACGACGGCGAGGATGTCCTCGTTGGTCATGACCATCGGGCCGGTGGATTCGTCGCGGCCGACGCGGGCGTTGAACTTCATGCGGCCCACGCGCGACAGATCGTAGGTGTCCGGGTTGTAGAACAGGCGCTGGAACAGGGCCTGAACGGCATCTTCGGTTGGCGGCTCGCCGGGACGCATCATGCGGTAGATGGCCACGCGCGCTGCAAACTCGTCAGCCGTTTCGTCGGCGCGCAGGGTTTGCGAAATGTATGCGCCCTGGTCAAGCTCGTTGGTGTAGAGCACCTGCAGGTTCTGGATGCCGGCGACACGCAGCTTTTTCAGCAATGCTTCGGTCAACTCATCGTTGGCCTTGGCAATGATCTCGCCGGTGTCGGCTTCAATGATGTTCTTGGCGACCACGCGGCCAATCAGGAAGTCTTCAGGCACGCTGATGCTGGTGGTGCCGCTTTGCTCCAGTTCGCGGGTATGGCGAACCGTGATGCGCTTGTCCTTGGCCACGACGACATTTCCTGCCTTGTCGGTCAGATCGAAACGGGCGACTTCGCCGCGCATGCGCTCGGCGACGAACTCCATTTGCGCACCAGTGTCCATCAGGCGGAAATTGTCGAAGACAAAGAAATTCGCCAGGATCGATTCGTGGTTCAGGCCGATGGCCTTGAGCAGGATCGTGACCGGCATCTTGCGGCGACGGTCAACGCGGAAGTACAGGATGTCCTTCGGGTCAAACTCGAAGTCCAGCCATGAGCCACGGTAAGGAATGATGCGGGCCGAAAACAGCAATTTGCCCGAACTGTGGGTCTTGCCCTTGTCGTGTTCAAAAAACACGCCTGGCGAACGGTGCAACTGCGAGACGATGACGCGCTCCGTGCCGTTGATGACGAAAGAGCCCTTGTCGGTCATGAGCGGCACTTCGCCCATATAGACTTCCTGCTCCTTGACTTCCTTGACCACCTTGGACTGCGACGTCGAGGACTCACGGTCATAAATGATCAGTTGCACCTTGGCGCGAACGGCCGAGGCAAAGGTCAGTCCACGGGTCTGGCATTCGCGCACGTCGAATGCGGGCTTGGCCAGGTTGTACTCGATGAACTTCATCTCGACAAAACCGTTGTGCGAGACGATGGGGAAAGCATTTTGAAAGGCTGCCTGAAGGCCTTCAACTGTACGTTTTTGGGGCGCACGGTCGGCTTGCAGGAATGCGGTGTACGCATCTTTCTGCATTTGCAGTAAATAGGGAACAGTCAACACGCTTTCGCGGTTGCCGAAGCTTTTGCGGATGCGTTTGCGTTCGGTGAAGGAATAGGCCATGAGTTCTCCGCGTTGATGGGCTCTGGCGACTCTCGAACCCGAATACACCACGTATTCAGGCAACTTGGTGGTTGGCCACTACCAACCATGGCGGACGGTGATGCATTGCACAGCACCCGAACCAAGGCGTTTTCTGCAGTCGGGATTCAGAAAACACTGGAAAAAAGACTTTTAAATCTTTTTTCCAGTATCTTTTCTACCTACCCCAAAAGGCATTTCTTTTTCCAGTAATCAGGAAGGCATCAAGCCAGTCCTGGCAGGCATCGGCCTTAAACAGGAAAGGCTGGAAGCCCGTGGAGGTCTTCCAGCCTTTTTGAACACCAAGAATTACTTGAGTTCGACTTTCGCGCCAGCATCTTCCAGCTTCTTCTTGGCTGCTTCTGCGTCGGCCTTGTTTGCGCCTTCCTTGACGTTCTTTGGAGCGCCGTCCACCAAGTCCTTGGCTTCCTTGAGGCCCAGACCCGTCAGTTCGCGCACGGCCTTGATGACCTGCACCTTTTGGGCGCCAGCTTCGAGCAGAACGACGTTGAATTCGGTCTTCTCTTCAGCAACAGCAGCACCTGCACCGCCGCCGCCAGCAGCGGGAGCAGCCATGGAAGCTGCGCTCACGCCAAATTTCTCTTCGATGGCTTTCACCAGGTCGTTGAGTTCGAGGACCGTCATGCTGTCCAGCACGGTCAAAAATGCGTCTTTATCGAATGCCATTTTGAATTCCTAAAAAAGTATCTATTAACAGTTGGGGACAGGGCCTGGCGCCTGCGCGCTGCGGTCTGTCCCGCAAAGGTCTATCGTTTACGCCGCTGCGGCTTCTGTGACTTCTGCGGCGGGCTCTGCAGCCTCTGCCACTTCTTCTGCGCCAGCGCCACGCTGCGCGGACAGCGCTGCAAGCACAGCAGCGGTACGCGAAATAGGCGACATCAGCAAGCCACACAACTGGGCCAGCAATACGTCCTTGGAAGGAATGTTGGCCAGTTGCTTAACGCCTTCGATGTCCAGGGTTTTGCCACCGAATGCACCTGCGCGAATCACCAATTTTTCGTTGGTTTTTGCGAAGTCAGCCACTACTTTTGCAGCAGCAACAGCATCAATGGAAAAGCCGTAGATCAACGGGCCGGTCATCAGGTCGGACAGGACTTCAAATGCGCTACCGGCCACGGCACGGCGAGCCAGCGTGTTCTTCAAAACACTCAGGGTCACGCCTTTTTCGCGGGCTTGGCTGCGCAGCTTGGTCATGTCAGCGACCGTGATGCCACGGTATTCCGCCATCACGAGCGTTTGAGCTTTAGCGGCGAGGCCTGTCACTTCATCAATGACGGCTTGTTTCTCACTGCGATTGAGACTCAAGGTCTACTCCTTAAAAATGTACCGTCGGGCTTGCGCTTGCGCGGCCACCCTTTGATACGCTCATGTTCAGCGACCAACTGTTTTCAGATTCTTTTCAAAACCATTCAAGCAGCGGGACCGCCATCTGCGTTGGCTGTCTTTCGATTAAGTGCCAGGTCCTGATAGTTATCAAGGCTGGCACACCAACGGTCCTGGATGACCTGCCGGAGAGAACCCCCGGCAGCCCACCACTCTGAACGATGCTTGCGCGTCGTTCAAATTTTTACCCCTCAAGCCGCGATGGATTGCGTATCGACGCGAACGCCTACGCCCATCGTTGATGAAACAGCGACTTTCTTCAAGTACACGCCCTTGCTGGTAGCAGGCTTGGCCTTGATCAGCGCGTCAACCAATGCAGCCAGATTGCCTTGCAGCTTGGCGGTGTCGAATGAACGACGACCGATGGTGCCATGCACAATGCCAGCCTTGTCAACGCGGAACTGGACCTGGCCAGCTTTTGCGTTACGGACAGCGGTCGCGACGTCAGGCGTCACAGTGCCGACCTTGGGGTTGGGCATCAGGCCGCGTGGGCCGAGGATCTGGCCCAGCGTACCGACGATGCGCATGGCATCGGGGGAAGCGATCACGACGTCGAAGTCCATCTTGCCAGCCTTGATGTCGGCAGCCAGATCATCCATGCCCACGATGTCAGCGCCAGCGGCCTTGGCTTCTTCAGCCTTGGCGCCTTGGGCGAACACGGCGACACGCTTGGTTTTGCCGGTGCCATTTGGCATCACGACAGCACCGCGAACGACCTGGTCAGATTTCTTGGCATCGATACCGAGCTGCACGGCCACGTCGATGGACTCATCGAACTTGGCGACAGCGAACTCTTTGACAAGACCGAGTGCATCAGGCAATGCGTACAGCTTGTTGCTGTCGATCTTGTCGCCG
This sequence comes from Burkholderiales bacterium, assembly GCA_016000195.1. Classification (GTDB taxonomy): domain Bacteria; phylum Pseudomonadota; class Gammaproteobacteria; order Burkholderiales; family Burkholderiaceae_C; genus Polaromonas. The sequence continues at coordinate 8,751 of JAECRO010000072.1, forward strand.
ATGGTTTTTTGACGTTTGGTCAGCTTGCTCATACAACACCCTCCACCGTCACACCCATGGAACGGGCAGAACCGGCAATAGTACGGACTGCGGCATCCAGATCGGCAGCAGTCAAATCTTTCATCTTGGCCTTGGCGATTTCTTCCAGCTGTGCGCGGGTGATCTTGCCAACTTTTGCAGAATGCGGCGTGGCCGAACCCTTGTCAAGCTTGATGGCCTTCTTGATCAAGGTGATCGCTGGAGGCGTCTTGATGATGAAGGTAAAGCTCTTGTCTGCATAAGCAGTAATCACCACTGGCAGTGGCAAACCAGGCTCGACACCCTGGGTCTGCGCATTGAATGCCTTGCAGAATTCCATGATGTTCAGGCCGCGTTGACCCAAAGCGGGTCCAATCGGTGGGGATGGATTGGCCTTGCCAGCTGGTACTTGCAGCTTGACGAAGCCGACGATTTTTTTCGCCATACTTTTCTCCTTGCGGGTCATAACGCCGAAAGCTGTCAAAAACAGGCTTCAGGCTTCCCGGGGGTTACACAACTCAATAGGGATTCCTTGAAATCCTTCGCGCCGAGTTGCAAAGCGCAAAATTTTATAGAACCTGGCCCGGAACAGTGTTCAGGCTGATTTTCTGGAGGAAAGAAAAATCAGGTTTTTTCGATCTGACTGAATTCCAGTTCAACCGGCGTTGCACGTCCAAAAATCGTGACCGATACCCGGACCTTGTTCTTTTCGTAGTTGACCTCTTCCACCGTGCCATTGAAGTCGGTGAATGGGCCATCCTTGACCCGCACGTATTCGCCCGTTTCAAACTCGACTTTGTGCCGAGGCTTGTCGGTGCCCACCTGCATCTGGCTGACGATCTTTTGTACTTCTTCTTCTGAAATGGGAGCTGGACGGTTTTTCGCACCTCCGACAAAACCTGTGACTTTATTGGTGTGCTTCACCAAATGCCAGGTTTCGTCATCCATGACCATTTCTACCAGTACATAGCCCGGAAAGAAACGACGCTCGGTCGTCTTTTTTTGGCCGTTCTTGATCTCGACCACCTCTTCGGTAGGGACAAGGAAGCGGCCAAACTTGGACTGCATGCCAGCACGGTTGATGCGCTCAACAATATTACGCTCAGCCGCTTTTTCCATGCCGGAATAGGCATGGACGACATACCACTGCATGCCAGGAGCCAGTGCATGGGAGGCATCAACAACAGCATCGCTGGCTACCGTATTGTTCAGATCGCTCATTATCTTTTCCATCCAAGGATCAGGTCGTAAAACACCCATTCAAGTGTTTTATCCGTCAACCACAAAAACAATGCCATCACCACCACAAAGCCGAACACGTAAGCGGTCATTTGAATCGCTTCTCTACGAGCCGGCCAGACGACTTTTTTGACTTCGCGTACGGAATCACGGCCGAAAGCCAATAATTGCTTGCCAAGTTCCGACGATATGAAAACAACCACCGCCGCAACCAGCCCTGCGAGCAGGACACCCCATTGCGCAACCTGGCCCTGCTTGGCGAGCATGTAAAAGCCCACAAGGGATGCCAGCACCAGCACAACCGCCAAACCGAGCTTGGCCTTGTCGGCATTGGTACTGACGGTTTCAACTTGAGTAGAGGCCATGGCTGCCGAATTTCCTGTTCAATCTTCGTGCGTCTCTGCAGACGCTTAAGCCCACCTGAAGCTTTCAACTCCTGGTGGGCTTGCTTATTACTTTTTCAATCCACTTGCGACGTTGATTACCTCAACAATCGTGTGGCAGGGGCAGAAGGAATCGAACCATCAACCTTCGGTTTTGGAGACCGACGCTCTGCCAATTGAGCTATACCCCTGCATCAAACCTTTAACTACTATTACGCGAGGATCTTGGCCACAACGCCAGCGCCCACGGTACGGCCGCCTT
>JAECRO010000073.1 GCA_016000195.1 Burkholderiales bacterium
CAGCGTGCCGCCCTCGCCGTGGTCCTTGGCTTCCTTGCGGTTGTAGGCAAACGGCAGGTTGCGCCCCAGCCGCGCCAGCTCGATGGCCACGGCGGCGGCCAGCGGAATGCCCTTGTAGGCCGGGCCGAAGATCATGTCGAACGTCAGCCCGCTGCGCTGCTCTTCGGCCAGCAGCGCGCGCGCATAAAATTGCGCCAGCCGGCCCAGCTTGGCGCCGTCGTCGAACAGACCGGCATTGAAAAAGTAGGGACTCATGCGGCCGGCCTTGGTCTTGAACTGGCCAAAGCGCAGCACCCCCGATTCAACCGCGAACTGAACGAACTCCTGCGCCAGCCTGTCCTCGGGGGGCGCTGCCTGATCCTGATGGCCTGTCTGCCCTGTTGTCGTATTCATTGGAAGTCCCATGTTCAAATTAACCAGTCTTAACCTCAACGGCATCCGTTCCGCCGCCACCAAGGGCCTGCAGGAATGGGTTGCCGAGTCCATGCCGGATTGTATTTGCGTGCAGGAGCTGAAGGCGCAGGCGGCTGACCTGCGCGGGCGCTTTGAATCGATGGCCGGGCACAAGGGCTACTTTCAGTTCGCCGGGAAAAAAGGCTATTCGGGCGTGGGCATCTACACCCGCCACGAACCCAGCGACGTGATCGTGGGCTATGGCTCCAGCGAGTTCGATGCCGAAGGCCGCTATGTCGAGCTGCGCTTTGACCGCCCCGGCCGCAGGCACAGCCCGAAACTGTCCATCATCAGCTGCTATTTTCCAAGCGGCTCGTCGGGCGAGGAGCGCCAGGCGGCCAAGTTCCGCTTCCTGGCCGAACTCTATCCGCACCTGGCGGCGCTGAAACGCTGCGGCGGCGACAGCCGCGAGTTCGTGCTGTGCGGCGACATCAACATCGCGCACCAGGAAATCGACCTGAAAAACTTCAAGGGCAACAAGAAAAACAGTGGCTTTCTGCCTGAAGAGCGTGCGTGGATGACCGAGTTGCTACGGGACGCTGAACTGGCGGCCGAGGCTGCCGACGCCTTGAGTCAGGGCAAGGGCGGCGGCATGGTCGATGTGTACCGCCGGCTGCATCCCGCCACCACCGGCGAGGCCTACACCTGGTGGAGCAACCGGGGCCAGGCCTATGCCAAGAACGTCGGCTGGCGGCTGGACTACCACCTGGCCACGCCGGCATTCGGTGCAACGGCCCGCTCGGCCGCCATCCACAAGGCGCAGCGCTTCAGCGACCATGCGCCGCTGACCATCGAGTACGACTGGACGCTTTGAGCCTTTGAGCCCGCGCCGCCGCCACGGGCAGGCCACGCCTGTCGCTTGTCGCCCGCGGCCTTTAGCGGGCGGAGCGCTGCGCCGTCGGCGCGCCGCCGGCCATGCGCACGCGGCGCGCGGCTTCCTCGGCGCTGGCATCGTCAATCTCGCGCAGCACGCCGCCGACATCGACCGGCCCGGTCTTGCGCTGGAACTGGCCGGTCAGCACCGTGTCGGGGCAGAGCACGCCGCGCTGGTACAAATCCCACATCTCGTGGCCGTAGTCGATCTTCAGCAGGTCGGGCGCGAAACGGCCGAAAAAATTGCGCAGGTTGGCCACGTCGCGCAGCAGCATGCGGCTGGCGTGGTTGTTGCCGGCGGCGTCCACCGCCTGCGGCAGGTCGATGATGACCGGCCCGTCGGCGGCCAGCAGAATGTTGAACTCCGACAGGTCGCCGTGGACGATACCGGCGCACAGCATGCGCACCACTTCGCGCAGCAGCGTGGCGTGGTGCAGGCGCGCATCTTCGGGCGTGAAGGCGACATCGTTCAGGCGCGGGGCGGCGTCGCCGTGCGCGTCCGTCACCAGTTCCATCAGCAGCACGCCATCGCAGAAATTGTGCGGCCGGGGCACGCGCACGCCGGCGTCGGCCAGCCGGTAGAGCGCATCGACCTCGGCGCTTTGCCAGGCGGCTTCGCTGGCCTGCCGGCCGAACCTGGTGCCCTTGGCCATGGCCCGGGCCTGCCGGGTGTTCTTGACCTTGCGGTTTTCGGTGTAGTCAACGGCCTGGCGAAAGCTGCGCTGGTCGGCTTCCTTGTAGATCTTGGCGCAGCGGGTTTCATCGCCGCAGCGCACGACATAGACCATCGCTTCCTTGCCGCTCATGAGCTGGCGGACGACGGTATCGATCAGGCCCTCTTCAACGAGGGATTGCAGTCTTGGAGGTGCTTTCATGCCCGCCATTGTGCCCCGCAACCGCACCCGCCGGCCAGCCGGGTGATGTGCCGAATGACCTGAACGCCCTGTACGACACCCAGCGCGCCAGCGCCGGCCTGATCGTCACCGAAGCCACGCAGATTTCCCGCCGGGCCGGTGGCCCCGAACTGAGCGCTGCCTTCCGCGCCCAGTTGCGTGCGGCGTTCAACGGCGTGCTGATCTTTTGCGGCGGCGGCGCGCACGGCTACACCGATTACCCGACACTGGACCTGCAGCCAGCGTAAGGCACGGGCGCCTTGCAGGTTGCTATTAAAAATATAGTTGATTGCACCCGTGGCGCTTGCGCAAAAGCGCTTTTTCATTGATAAAGAGCTGCTGCGCCCTACTACGCGCCCTACGCAACGGTCTGCCACGCGCCGGGCGTGCGGCGCCAGCTCAAGGGCGAATAAACCGGCCATGGGGCGCGCTGCCCGCGCGTCCAATGGCTCATTGGACAACCGATACCACCAAGGAAACCATGGCCTACCAAAGCACCAACCCCTACGACGGAAAAGTCCTTCAGACCTTCGAGCAGATCAGCGGCGCGCAGCTTGAGGAAAAGCTCAGCCAGGCCGCCGACTGTTTTGAAAACGACTGGCGCCCCAAAAGCTTTGCCGAGCGCTCGGCGGTGCTGGCGCGCGCTAGCGCCATCCTGCGCGAACGCCCGCAGGAATTTGCCGAACTCATCACGCTGGAAATGGGCAAGCTGCTGCCGCAAAGCCTGGGCGAAGTCGCCCTGAGCGCGGCCATCCTCGACTACTACGCCGAGCACGCCGAGCGTTTTCTGGCGCCCGAAAAGCTGACAACGCCCCGCGGCGAGGCGCTGGTTGAAAGCAGCCCGATTGGCGTGCTGTTCGGCATCGAGCCGTGGAACTACCCTTATTACCAGATCGCCCGCTTTGCCGCGCCCAACCTGATGGCCGGCAACGTGGTGATGGTCAAGCATGCGTCGAGCGTGCCGCAGTGCGCGCTGGCCTGGGAGCGGCTGATGGTTGAAGCTGGCGCGCCCGCTGGCGCCTACACCAACCTGTTCATCTCCAAGGAACAGGTTGCGCAGGTCATCGACGATGCGCGCATCCGCGCCGTGGCGCTGACCGGCAGCGAAGCCGCCGGCGCCGTGGTGGCCGCGCGGGCCGGGCAGAACCTGAAAAAGACAACGCTGGAACTCGGCGGCAGCGACGCCTTCATCGTGCTCGACGATGCCGACCTCGACAAGGCGGTCAAGCATGCCGTCAGCGGCCGCATGGGCAACTCGGGCCAAGCCTGCACCGCGTCCAAGCGCTTCATCGTGGTTGACAGCCTGGCCGACAGTTTCCTGGAGAAATTCCAGGCTGCGCTGGAGAACTTCAAGCCCGGCGACCCGATGGACAAGCAGACCACGCTGGCGCCGCTGTCGTCCGCTGACGCGCTCCAGAACCTGCTGGGCCAGGTTGAAAAGGCCGTCGCCAGCGGCGCGCGCGTGCTGACCGGCGGCGGGCGCATCACAGGCCAGGCAGGCGCCTTCATGCAGCCGACCATCCTGACCGACATCGACAAAAGCAACCCGGCCTACAAGGAAGAGTTCTTTGGCCCGGTGGCGCTGTTCTTCCGGGTCGCCGACGAAGACGCCGCCGTGGCGCTGGCCAACGACTCGCCGTTCGGCCTGGGCGGCTCGGTGTTCACGCAGGACATCGAGCGCGGCAAGCGGCTGGCGCGGCGCATCGACACCGGCATGGTGTTCATCAACTCGGGCGCTTCGTCGTCGCCCGAGCTGCCGTTCGGCGGCGTGAAGAATTCCGGCTACGGCCGCGAACTCTCTGGCGCGGGCATCCAGGAATTCGTCAACAAGAAGCTGATCCGGGTCAGCTGAACACTGGCGCCAGCGGATTGGCGCTACCAAAAAGATAGCTGCCTGCGCGGGGCGCGCCTTGACAAGGCCTTGCCGCGCACGGTGAAGCGCCAGAACGGCTTGCTGCTCGCCGCTTTTGAGCGGCACGAAGCGCATGCCCGGCCTTGCTCAGCCACACCGTGGCGCTGAAACACGCGCTTTGCCAGATCAAGGAAAAGCAATTCAATCCGTACTACTTGACTGCGTGGGGAGTCCCTGCAAGCCTGCTAGCCCCGCGCCCGCTGGTACAAACCCTGCACCTTGGGCACATTGGCCTGCAGCTGCTGGATGCGGTCCGGCCCGGACGGGTGGGTGGACAAAAAGCTCGGCCCGCTGGCGCCGCCGCCGGCCTGCGCCATCTTTTCCCAGAGGCTGACGGCGGCCTGCGGGTTGTAGCCGCCGCGCGCGGCGAGTTCCAGCCCGACCAGGTCGGCATCGGTTTCGTCTTCGCGGCTAAAACGCAGCGTCAGCAACTGGGTGCCGACATTGGCGGCCACGTCGCCCAGCTGCCCCAGCCCCAGCAACTGCGCGCCCAGCGAGAGCAGCGTGCCGGTGCCCTGGCTCTTGGCGATGCGGGCACGGGCGTGCTCGCGCAGCGCATGGGCCATTTCGTGGCCCATGATCATGGCGACTTCATCGTCGGTGAGCTTGAGCTGATCCAGGATGCCGGTGTAGAAAGCGATCTTGCCACCGGGCATGCAAAACGCGTTGATCTGCTTGCTGCCAATCAGGTTGACCTCCCAGCGCCATTGGCGGGCGCGGTCGTTCCATTGCGCGGCCTGCGGGATCAGCCGCCCGGCAATGCGGTGCAGGCGCTGCAATTGCGCATTGCCGGGCTGCGCCAGTGCGCCCTTCGCCTTGGCCCCGGCCAGCAGCTTGGCGTATTCCTGGGTGGCGGCACCTTCCAGTTCCTCGGCCGGCACCAGGTTGCGCAGGCTGGACGACTTGCCCACATCGACCTGGGCCAGCAAGGGGGCGGAGGCCAGCGTGGCCGCAGAAGCGGCAGCGGCCAGCAAAAAGCCACGGCGGCCAGGCCAGGCGGAGTGTTTGATATCGCATAAGAAGCACATCGGGGAATAATAGCCATAAACCGGAATCCTCATGTCAGACAAAACCCTTTCCACATCCCCCGTCGCCGCCCCCGTCATGACTGCGGCCAGCCCGGACGGCAGCGCCCCGCCAGCCGGCGCCAAGCCCGGCTGGCGCGAGGTCTGGCGCGTCTATTCCGAAGCCGCCACGCTGCGCATGCTGCTGCTGGGTTTTTCAGCCGGGCTGCCGCTGCTGCTGGTGTTTGGCACGCTGAGCTTCTGGCTGCGCGAAGCCGGCATCGACCGCACGACGATTGGCTACCTGAGCTGGGTCGGCCTGGCCTACGGCTTCAAGTGGGCCTGGGCGCCGCTGGTGGACCGGCTGCCGATTCCGCTGCTGACGCGCTGGCTGGGCCGCCGGCGCAGCTGGCTGCTGCTGTCGCAGGCGGTCATCATGACGGCGCTGGTCTGCATGGCGCTGACCGACCCCCAACTGGCGCTGCTGCCGATGGTGTGGTGCGCGCTGGCGGTGGCCTTTGGCTCGGCCACGCAGGACATTGCACTCGACGCCTACCGCATCGAGTCGGCCAACATCCAGCGCCAGGCCGCGCTGGCCGCCGCCTACCAGACCGGCTACCGGCTGGCGATGATCTGGTCGGGCGCGGGCGCGCTGTGGATTGCCGCCCGCGCTGAAATCGCCGGCGTCGCCAGTTACCAGCCGGGCGCCTGGCAAACCGCTTACCTGGTCATGGCCGCGTCCATGCTGCTGGGCGTGGTGACGGTGCTGTTTTCGCCCGAGCCCCAGCGCCGCGAACTGCCGCCCAGCAAAAACGCCGCCGACTGGCTCAAGGGCGCGCTGATCGAGCCCTTCGCCGACTTTTTGCGCCGCTACGGCAAGCAGGCGCTGCTGATCCTGGGCCTGATTGCCATCTACCGCATCAGCGACGTGGTGATGGGCATCATGGCGAACCCGTTTTATGTGGACATGGGCTACACCAAGGACGAAGTGGCCACCGTCACCAAGATCTACGGCGTCATCATGACGCTGGTCGGCGCCTTTGTCGGCGGCGGGCTGGCGATGCGCTTTGGCGTGATGAAGGTGCTGATGCTGGGCGCCGTGCTGAGCGCGGGCAGCAACCTGCTGTTTGCCTGGCTGGGCAGCCGGGGCCACGATGTCACGTCGCTGATCTTCGTGATTTCGGCCGACAACCTGTCCAGCGGCATTGCCTCGGCGGCCTTCATTGCCTACTTGTCGAGCCTGACCAACATCAACTACTCGGCCTCCCAGTACGCGCTGTTCAGCTCGATGATGCTGCTGCTGCCCAAGACGCTGGCGGGTTATTCGGGCGCTTACGTCGATGCGTTTGGCTACAGCAACTTCTTTACCGCCACCGCCCTGCTCGGCGTGCCGGTGCTGCTGCTGATTGGCCTGGCTTCAAGGTCAAAAACGGCTCCTGCGCAGTAACAGCAAGCGCATGTAGCTATTGTATTGATAGCATATTGCACGCCTCGTTTACGTCAACTTTACGACTGCTTCAAGCGCAATTGTTGCGCCCGGCGCACCATGAATCCCATGGCGACAAGTCCTGCGAGAAGACCCGCCTTTCCAATTCAAAGAGGACCGGCCCATGACACAACAGCTTTTGATGATTGAAGACGACGCCCGCCTGGCCAGCATGGTGGGCGAATACCTGCGCCAGTCCGGCTATGGCTTTGCCCACGCCGCCACCGGCAGCGCCGGCCTGGAAGCGCTGCAGGCCATTTCGCCCGACCTGGTGATCCTGGACCTGATGCTGCCCGACATGGACGGCCTGGAAGTGTGCCGCCGCATCAAGGGCCAGGGCGGCGACGCGGCCCGCACCGCCGTCTTGATGCTGACGGCAAAGGGCGACCCGATGGACCGCATCGTCGGCCTGGAAATCGGCGCCGACGACTACCTGCCCAAGCCCTTCGAGCCGCGCGAGCTGCTGGCGCGCATCCGCGCCGTGCTGCGCCGGGGCGGCGATAGCGGCGGCAATCACGGCGGCGCCCAGGCAGGCAGCCACAAGGTGATGCGTTTCGGCTCGCTTGAAATCGACCGCGATGCGCGCGCTGTTTCCGTTTCGGGCAACCCGTGCGAACTCACGTCCTACCAGTTCGACCTGCTGGTGGCACTGGCCGAGCGCGCCGGCCGCGTCCTGAGCCGCGACCAGATCATGGAAGCCGTGCGCGGGCGCGAGCTCGAAGCCTTCGACCGCTCGATTGACGTTCACATGGGCCGCATCCGCAGCGCCATCGAGGCCGACGCCAAAGACCCCAAACGCATCCTGACGGTGCGCGGCGTGGGCTATGTATTTGCCAAGCAGCAAGACTGAGCACGACATTGAAAAAGCAGATATGGGCCAGGTTTACCTCGCACCTGTACGTGCGGATCTGGCTGGCCGTGGTGGCCACCGTCATGGTGCTGACCTTTCTGGTGGGCGCCGCCTGGCGGCTGAGCGCCGACCCGCCGCAGTTGCCGATCCGCGAAGTGCTGGTGCACAACGCCGCCGGCGAGGTCATCGGCAAAGGGCAGACCAAGCCTGGCCGCCAGCGCGGCGACGACCTTGAATTCGACGTGCTCACCACCGACGGCCAGACCCTGAACCTGCTGCTGCCCCGGCCGCAGCGCCCGCCGGGCAGCTCCTGGAACCGCCCGCCGTTCGGCTTCAGCTTTGGCTGGATGCTGGGCCTGGTCGGGCTGGCCGTGGCGCTGGGCGCCTACCCGGTCATGCGCCGCCTGACGCTGCGCCTGGAAGCCTTGCAGCGCGGCGTCGAGCGCTGGGGCGCGGGCGACCTGTCGGCACGCATCAATACCGAAGGGCACGACGAAGTGGCCTTTTTGGCGCGGCGCTTCAACCACGCCGCCGAGCGCATCGAAACCCTGATGGAGTCGCACAAATCCCTGCTGGCCAATGCCTCGCACGAGCTGCGCTCGCCGCTGGCGCGCATCCGCATGGGGCTTGAACTGATGGGCGTGGACATGGCGTCGCCGCAGCGCATGGAAATTTCGCGCAGCATCAGCGAGCTGGACCAGCTGATCGACGAAATTTTGCTGGCCAGCCGGCTCGACACCAAACAGGCCGACGCCGAGCCATTCGAAACGCTGGACCTGACCGGCCTGGCCGCCGAGGAATGCGCGCGCGTCAATGCCGAGCTGCAGGCCGAGCTGGGAACCGGGCCGGATGCCGACCACAGCCTGACGCTGCAGGGCTCGCCCCGGCTGCTGCGCCGGCTGATCCGCAACCTGCTGGAAAACGCCCGGCGCTACAGCCACGGCGACATCAGCCTGGAGCTGGCCCAGAGCGGCACGGGCAGCCGGCAGCGGGCCATCATCAAGGTGCATGACCGGGGGCCGGGCGTGCCAAGCGCCCAGCGCCAGCGGATTTTCGAGCCGTTTTACCGGCTGCCCGGCGCCAGCGAGCGCGAGGGCGGCGTGGGCCTGGGGCTGGCGCTGGTCAAGTCGATCAGCGAACGCCATGGCGGCACCGTGCGCTGCGAAGAGCGGCCCGGCGGCGGCGCGTCATTCATTGTCGAGCTGCCCATGGACAGGCCAGGCCCCGCCGTGGCGCAGAACACCGGAAGTTTCAACGAAAGAACTTAAAAATCCCCTTTTTGAGGGATGTGCAACAAGCCCGTCCTGAGGCACAGTAAAGGCGTTGCTGTCACAACACTGGAAACGAGAAAAAAAAGAAAATAAAATCCCCAAAAATTCCGGCAAAGCCTTTAATATCCACAGAGATTCAAGACTTCGCCGAAATGATTTTTCCGAGAGGACTTTTACAGGGCCACCGCAAGGTGGCCTTTTTTTGTGCGCTGGCAACTCCATGGGGTCAAAGGATGGCGTGCGGGATTTTCTGAACTGCCTATGCGGCAGTGAACTTTTCGGCTGGGGTTTCGGCGCGGTGCTCTTGTTTCTGAGCTGCCTATGCGGCAGTGAACACTAAATCCCCATGCCCACGAATCTGCGTCAATTTCTGAGCTGCCTATGCGGCAGTGAACTCCACCCGAATGCCGGGTCGTACACGCTGTAATTTCTGAGCTGCCTATGCGGCAGTGAACGTATATCGAAAAGTGCGCCTGATTCGCGAAAATTTCTGAGCTGCCTATGCGGCAGTGAACGACACTGGCGATATGGACCTGTCTGAGCACCTTTTCTGAGCTGCCTATGCGGCAGTGAACAAACCGAGTAACGCCATCGTGCTGTTCTTCTCTTTCTGAGCTGCCTATGCGGCAGTGAACGCTGATGGACTGCAGAATAAGACGCCACTGAATTTCTGAGCTGCCTATGCGGCAGTGAACGCGCGCAGTGGTTTGCAGAATACGGACTAGGCTTTCTGAGCTGCCTATGCGGCAGTGAACTGTGGCCCATTCTTAAAAGCCATTTGCTATGTTTTCTGAGCTGCCTATGCGGCAGTGAACTTCAAGTTTGGAGAATCCTGATGTCTGGACTCTTTCTGAGCTGCCTATGCGGCAGTGAACCAATGGAGAAGAGACACACTAACGAACGCTAATTTCTGAGCTGCCTATGCGGCAGTGAACCACTGTCCCCAGCGCTTGCGCTGGAAACTTTATTTCTGAGCTGCCTATGCGGCAGTGAACTACTCGGCTTTTTGTCACCTCGTCGCGCTCCTTTTCTGAGCTGCCTATGCGGCAGTGAACGTCAGAAGTGGCCTGAACATCGACCACATACATTTCTGAGCTGCCTATGCGGCAGTGAACGGTGCGAAATTGCACTACAAATCCCCCTGTCACTTTCTGAGCTGCCTATGCGGCAGTGAACAAAAGCAACCGCCTAACTCCACTCTGTAGCCCTTTCTGAGCTGCCTATGCGGCAGTGAACAAAAACTCCTAAAGTTTCCGGCGCAAGCGCTGTTTCTGAGCTGCCTATGCGGCAGTGAACCACCGGCCAGGCGATGGCAGTGACGAGCTGACTTTCTGAGCTGCCTATGCGGCAGTGAACACCGCATGGCATCCAGCCGGGCAGCCATGAAATTTCTGAGCTGCCTATGCGGCAGTGAACAAATCAGCAGAAGTGTCTGCAGCGGTACGCATTTTCTGAGCTGCCTATGCGGCAGTGAACGGACGCCAGAAACAGAAAATGATTACGCCTCTTTTCTGAGCTGCCTATGCGGCAGTGAACCTCATCGTCATCCTGCTCCTGGTGCTGTCTGTTTTCTGAGCTGCCTATGCGGCAGTGAACATAACGGTTGTTTCGTCCGTTA
>JAECRO010000074.1 GCA_016000195.1 Burkholderiales bacterium
CTTCCTGCTGTTCATCGCGCTGCGCCACGCGCCGCCGGTCGAGGCCAACCTGGTCAACTACCTCTGGCCGCTGTTCATGGTGGTGCTGGCGCCGCTGTTCCTGGCCGGGCTCAAGCTGCGTGCGCTGCATCTGGCGGCGGCGCTGCTCGGGTTTGGCGGCGCGGCCATCGCCATCCTGGGCGCGGATGGCGGCACGGCGCAGGGCGCGGCGGGCGGCGGCTGGTCGTGGGGCTTCGTTCCGGCGCTGGCGTCGGCCTTCATCTGGGCCAGCTATTCGCTGCTGACCCAGCGCGTCAAGCCGTTTCCGACGGCGGCCATCGGCCTGTTCGGGCTGGTGTCGGGGCTGCTGTCGCTGCTGTGCCACTGGGCGCTGGAGCCGCAGGCCGTGCTCTCGGGCCGCGACTGGCTGCTGCTGGCGGTGATGGGACTTGGTCCGCTGGGCGCGGCATTTTTTCTCTGGGACAAGGCCCTCAAGCTAGGCGACGCGCGGCAGATCGGCATCTTGAGCTACCTCACGCCGCTGGGCTCCACCGCGCTGTTGATGCTGGTGAGCAGCCGGCCCTTGAACTGGAGCATTGGCCTGTCAGCCGTGATGATCATTGGGGCGGCCGTGCTGGGGACGCGGGTGAAATAAACCTCATATAACCTATCAACGGGGAAGCTTGACGCCGCCTTTGCGTTTAATACCAAAACCGACTCGAAAAATGTCTGGCATGTTGAGCCGTTTATCTTCAGTACGATAGAGAATTGCCAACTCAACTAAGTCGTCAACCAGCGCCTGCATATCGCCTTTGCGATTAGGGTCGCTACTGTAGCGGCGTGGAGGAAGCCGCTGTTTTTCTTCCGCAGCGTCAAGTGAAGCTTTAATACAACTTTCCGGCCATTTTTCAGTTAATTCATCAAGCTTCAGTGGCACCGTGGCACCTTTCAATGCCTCTAGCAGCGGCCCAACCCACGGGTAATCTTCTTTAATTTCGTTAATTCTGATCCTTGAGGCCTCCACTACACCTTGCTGTATCCCTTCATAATGCAAAGCATTTTTATGGTCCGCATGTCGATCCTCAGTCCATTGGGCGGCATGCCTGAAGGCCAACAGGATGCTGCGTGGACTCAGCCGCCCTTTGGCATCGGACAAATGCGTGGGAATCCATGTAAAGGTAAAGCCGCGCTTGGAACTATTGCCGACCCAAGCGCCCGCCAGTGCTTCGACAATGCTGCGCAACGGTTGTTCGCCCATCGTCAGGCCCTGTGGCAAAGAATATGCACCATCGCTCTTTTGCCATGCAATATGTGTTTGCTTTGTGATCTCCTGTCGAAATGCGAAGCCGACAGAGGGGGAATTGGCCAGATGGAGCAGGATCAAGCCAAACAAATCGTTTGAGCGCCAAGTCAGCTTTTCCATGCTGTGAAGCAGCTTTGAACTGTCGGCGAAACGCCATATTTCGTCGTCTTCTTCTACCATGTCAGGGCGAAGAAAAAATTTAAGGCGGATCGCCCGTCGGGTTCGACATTCCAGACCCAGTTGAAGTGCGGCAGAGAGAATTTTTCGAATATGCCCCCAATCGTCGGCCAAACGCTCCAGCGAATCGAAGAGAAGCAGCAGCACTTTTCCTCGCTGAGCTAAATCGAGATCACATTCCGTCAGATAGTGATCGGCCGGATTGCGGTTCCCCTTGACCCAAAGCGCAGCAGCATCAACACCATCATCGAAAGGCATAGGTCGCTCCAACTCTTTGAGCAAATGCCTTAGCAGGACCGAGCGCCAAACATCATCCGCCGTACAGCCTTGGTCTATTAGCGAGCTTATTCGCTTAGCTGTGGGGAAACTCTCATTATCTAGGCTAAGGCCGAAACCGATCCTTACGATCAAATTATTTAACTTTTGAATATTTGCAACGTCCGCCACAAGTTTTCGAGTTTCATCATCAGCTAACACAGCAGTCCAAAAACTTTTTCCAGCACCGCGCATTCCCTCCACGATACTAACATCCTGAGATAAGGCTTTGTTGTGCAATAGCGGAACATAAATTTCGGACGGCTGGGGCGACTGAAGATTTTCCCAAGCGGAAGTAATAGGTAAATTAATAAGAGCCTGACGAATGGCAATCCCATCAAAACTAAATTCTGGCTGAGCCATTTATTGTTTTCCCATAGTTGCATCTTTTGGAAACAAGCGCATGCTAGCACCAGAGAAAAAATCGCCAAATGCTGTTTCAATGACGCGCCAGTCAGGACGATTTTCACTATTGATCAAATCAAAATTTTTGACACTTAAATCAAAATTTATGACCAATGGAGCATGAGGAGCATTATCCTGCTCAAGTCCAAAAACCTCCGGTACTTCCTTGCCTGAATTTCTCAGATTTTCTTCTTCCTCTACAGTAACGCCCGCATCGTACAACTCATCGCTCCAAACGGTATAACAATTATCTGTAAAACGCCGTTTAGCCGAATCAGTTGGCTCCAATTGCGCACCGATCATTTTAAGCTTCCAGCGCAAATCAGCATCATCCATGCCAATGGCCACGCTTCGTGAGTTACTTAAATGTTCGAACAATTGCCGATAAGCCTGCCAACTTTGATAATCATCGCGAGCAAACATAAAAACCTCAGCACCCAATCGAGTTACGACTGCTGAACCAATATCATGCAGACCAGCGCGACTATCGAGTAATACCAAATCAGGACGATCCGCCAAACCCGCAAATTGTTCCAGCAGCATCAACAAACGATCCGCCAAACCCATAAATTTACCAGTTTCTCTGGAATATGTAGGCATATAAATTCGTCCCAACTTATTTACATATTCCTTGGTTTTCCTTCCAAAAGCAGGCAGCACCCGAATTCGCCCTGGTTCATTACGGGCCAAATCACAGTCCACCAGGCATTCTGCCAATAGCGTTTCATTAGCTTGACCAACCAGCGACTCGACGAGCCAATCTACCAATCCGTAATCAGGCATCCACCCTTCATCGAGCAATAAACCGGCAATGCCAGGTGCTTCTAAATCGAGATCAACGAGCACAACACTCTTTCCTGCCCGTGCAAGCGACCAAGCCCATAATGCAAAAGCAGTCGTGCGACCAACACCACCCTTGATGCTGAAAGCGACTGCCGTGGGCAGAGGTGGATATTCGACCAAGGATTTACGTAACCAATCTTGATTTGTCAACAAACGATCCACCAACCAAATATTATGAGCATCTGGTAGTCTAATACGATCCAGTGAATCAATAATATCAGAAGGGTCGATGAGATCACTTCGTCTTAACAACACCTGACGTTCGCCTGGACTATATACGCCCAGCGCTAGATGTAGCCGTTTTGCCAACTGATTCCAATTCATCTCACTCGTGATTGCATCGTCAGATAACACAATGGACAATGCACCAAAACTGTCGCGTACGAGCGTTATTTCACCCGAAATTTCAGTAAGATATTCACGAAGAAGAACAATCGCAGCGGGAATAATTTCATCGAATTTAAGCATATTTATGCTCCTCTATTTCCAGTAAAGCCAATGGCACCGAGAATCCGGCTTGCTGATTTTTTGTGTGACTCCATCATTGCTTTGGTTATTTCACCATCTTCAGAATAACGCTGATTCACATTCCAATCAGAAAAAGAATTGGCTGCTCTAAGAATAGCAAAAAGAGCAGGGTAAGACTTTTGCAAGCTTTGATGACTTACTTTTTCCCACAATATATTTATATGTTCTTTATAAGATTTTTCCAGCATTCCTGCATTTTTAAATGCAGGTAATTCAACCAATACTTTTTTAACTGCACACTCCGCCGCAAAACCAAAATGATGATCGGCATTCTCCACGCAATTTTCTTTCTCAAGTAATTTTGCGTCTTTCCAATGTCGAAAAGCAGCATCAGAATAGTTTTCCACTTAAACTCACTTTTTTATTTTTAACACAACATTAAATTTAATCTTAAAAGATAATATCCATGCAACGTATTAACAGGCTGCTGAAATACTGGTTCTTGACTCAAAAATTGAGCAGATTAAGGGCGTTTACCCCCTTGTTTACCTCGGAAAGGTCGCTTGTAACCTGTTTTATGAGGCCGAAGGCTCTTCGTCGTGAGGTGTCGGGAGGTATTTCAGCAGCCTGTTAAAGCGTTATTGGCATTTTTACGTATAAATTTATCGAAAAATCTA
Source organism: Burkholderiales bacterium (assembly GCA_016000195.1). Classification (GTDB taxonomy): domain Bacteria; phylum Pseudomonadota; class Gammaproteobacteria; order Burkholderiales; family Burkholderiaceae_C; genus Polaromonas. The sequence goes on from JAECRO010000074.1 coordinate 4,168, forward strand.
CCACTAAAAAGCCTCAGATTTATGGCGCAGCCGCTGGCGGAGCGGGCGACAGGCTCTCCCAGGCCTGGATGGTCTCGGCGGCATACATCAGCGCCGGCCCGCCGCCCATGTAGACGCACACGGCCAGCATTTCCTCCAGTTCGGCGCGCGTGCAGCCCAGCTTGTGCAGCGCCTTGACATGAAAACCGATGCAGCCCGAGCAATGCTGCGTGATACCGATGGCCAGCGCCATCAACTCCTTGTGCCTGGCGCTGAGGGCGCCATCGCCCATGGCGGCCCGCGCCAGCTGGCCGAACCCGGCCATGGCTTCAGGCTGGGCCTTGCGAAAAGGCGCCAGGCCTTCGTTGATGCCTTGAATCAAGGCGCCGTGGTCAAACGTACTCATGTGGATGTCCTGGGGTTGCGCCGCGCGCCGGGTGGCCGCTGCATGAAAATTGATTGTCGGGCCTAAAGGGCGCGCGCCGCCCGCAGGCGACCCGCAACCGGCCAGTTCAAGCCGCTTCAGGCCCTGGCGCACAGCCCACGGGCACAAGCTGCTATTAAATGTGAAGCATTCATGCCGGCTCCCGCAGACCCGTCCGGTCTGTTCGCGAAGAAGCGGCGCCTACAGCAGCGCCGCCGGATTCTCGCTCTGCAGCACTTCCTGCGCCCATGGCTTGAGCTTGGCGGTGTCGGCCCGCAAGATTTGCTGCTTGACGGCCAGAATCTGCGACGGATGCATCGAAAAGCTGCGCAGCCCCAGCCCGAGCAGCAGCCGCGTCATGCTGACATCGCCGGCCATCTCGCCGCAGACGCTGACGCCCTTGCCCTGCGCATTGCATTCGGCAATCGTGTCGGCCACCAGGCGCAGCACCGCCGGATGGCAGGGGTCGTACAAATGCGCGACCGACTCGTCCGAGCGGTCGATGGCCAGCGTGTACTGCGTCAGGTCGTTGGTGCCTATCGACAAAAAATCAAAATACTTGAGGAACACCGGCACCGTCAGCGCCGCCGCCGGAATCTCGATCATCGCGCCCAGCCGCACCGGGCCATAGACAAAGCCGCGCGCATCAAGTTGCGCGCGCGCCTGGTCGATCAGGTCCAGTGTCTGGCGGATTTCGCTGGCGTGCGCCAGCATGGGCACCAGCAGGTTGACCTGGCCATGGGCGGCGGCGCGCAAAATGGCGCGCAGCTGCGTCAGGAACATCGGCGGGTCAGCCAGGCTCCAGCGGATGGCGCGCAGGCCCAGCGCCGGGTTCAAGCGCCCCTCTTGCGGCTTGGCGCTGGGCCGGTCCAGCGGCTTGTCCGATCCGATGTCCACCGTCCGGATGGTGACTGGCATGCCCTGCATGCCTTCGATGGCCTTGCGGTAAGCCAGATACTGCTCGTTCTCGTCGGGCAGCTTGCCGCCCCGGCCCATGAACAGGAATTCGCTGCGAAACAGCCCCACGCCGACCGCGCCGGCCTCGACCGCGCCCAGGGTGTCGTCGGGCATTTCGATATTCGCCAGCAACTCGATGCGCTGGCCGTCCAGCGTCAGCGCCGGCGTGTGGCGCAGGCGGTTCAGCCGCAGGCGCTCCAGCTCGCCCTGGCGCTGCTTGAAGCCGTATTCGGCCAGGAGGATGGGTGACGGATCGACGATCAGCACGCCGGCATCGCCGTCGATGATCACCCAGTCGTCCTGCTTGATGAGCTGGCTGGCGCTGCGCGCGCCGACCACCGCCGGAATGTCCATGCTGCGCGCCACGATGGCCGTGTGCGAGGTCTTGCCGCCCACGTCGGTGGCAAAGCCGGCAAACAGGCTTTGCTTGAACTGCAGCATGTCGGCGGGCGAAATATCGTGCGCCACCAGCACCAGCGGCACGTCCAGGGTGTCGTCGAGCAGCAGATCCTGCTGCGCCTGCCGGCGGCTGCTGCCGGCCCGCACCGCGCCCTGGCGGGCCGACTGCAGCGGTGACGCCGCGCCCTTCATGTGGCACAGGATGCGCTCGACCACCTGCTCCAGGTCGGCCTTGCGCTCGCGCAGGTAGGGGTCTTCCATTTCGTCGAACTGGCGCGCAATGATCTCGTACTGCGTCGTCAGCGCCCATTCGGCGTTGTAGTAGCGCTCGGTGATCCAGTGCTTGACGCCGCTGATGAGCATCTCGTCCTGCAGCAGCATCAGGTGAACGTCCAGCAGGGCGGCGATTTCGTGCGGCGCGTCCTTGGGCAGGTCATGCTGCAGCCGCGTGATTTCTTCCATGACCGCATTGCGCGACGTTCTGACGCGCGCAATCTCATCGCCAATGGTGGCGGGATCGACAAAATAATGGCTGACATCGGCCCGGCTGGACGCCACCAGCACCGCGCGGCCAATGGCAACGCCGCGCGAGACCGCCAGACCGTGGACCGAGAACGTCATTTAGTTTTCCCGAAAAGAAACGACCAGCACAACAGCACGCAAAGCATCAAGCGCGGGGGCCAACGGCCGCAGCGCCGGGCCGCCCCAAGCAAGGCCAGCCCCCTCGGGGGGCAGCGCAGCACACGAAGTGGCAAGCGTGGGGGTCATCTACTCTCCTTCGCCGAACTTGTCGGCCACCAGCGCCAGCAAGGCGTCCATGGCCGCCTGCTCGTCCGCGCCGCTGGTTTCGATTTCAACGCTGCTGCCGATGCCGGCGGCCAGCATCATCACGCCCATGATGCTTTTGGCGTTGACGCGGCGCTCGCCCTTGCTCATCCAGACTTCACAGCGAAAGCTGCCGGCCAGTTTGGTGAATTTGGCCGAGGCTCTGGCGTGCAGGCCCAGCTTATTGCTGATGTTGGTCCGGGTCTTGATCATTTTTTCTTCGTACCTGATTTTGGGGAGCGGTGACGGCCACCTGCATCACGCCCTGGCTGGCACCCGCCAGCGCACGCGCCACCAGCACATCGAGCGGCTCGTTGCGGTAGCTCACCGCACGCAGCAGCATGGGCAGGTTCATGCCCGTGACCAGCTTGGTGCCCACGCCGTCGGCCAGTTGCTGCGCCACATTGCAGGGCGTTGCGCCGAAGATGTCGGTCAGCACCAGGGTTTGCGGCGTGTCGAGCTGCCTGAGCAGAACGCTGGCCTGGGCCAGCGTTTCCTCGGGCGGCATGTTGGGCTGCACGTCAAGCGCGGCCATGCCGGCGGGATGGTCCGGGAACACATGCAGGACGCAGCGCAGAAAAGCTGACGCCAGCGGGGCATGGGCGATGATGAGAATGCCGTTCATTGCGGTGAATTATCAGCTTTCACGCTGATGAAGTAGCCATATGCAGCGATACAGCAACACAAAAAAACAGCCAGGGCGGCCTGAAAGCTGGCGACCTGCGCCAGGCCCAGGGCGGAAAAAGTGTCAACCAGCAAGCCCAGGCCCCATTGCGCGACAAATACCCCGGCAAAAATGACCAGGTTAAAGCCCGACAGGGCACGCCCGGCCAGCGGCATCCATGAATTGGCGCGCAGCAGCGCCGAACAGAAGTAGGCGGCGGCAAAGGCCAGAAACACCAGGGTGCTGCCCCGCGCGTTCAGCCGGTCCGGGTGATGCAGGCCATCCGCCGGCTTCACGGAAAGCCCGGAAAGCGCTGGAAGTTCGGGAAGTGGCGCCGGTTCCCGGTTCACGGCGTCATTCAAGCTTCAGGCTGGAGAAAAAGGTCTCCGCCACCTCGGGCGCGATCTGCGGGGCATACATCACCACCTGGAAGACCTGCGAGCCCTGCGCAAAATAGGCCGCCTGCCCGCTCACGGCCGTGCCGTCGGCGCGCTGCCCCTGCGCCTGCACGCGGCTGGCAGGCATGCCGGGCGGTGCGCCGGGAATGCGCAAGGCCAGCGGCTGGCCGCTGCCGGGGGCGGCCTTCATGTTGGCCAGCGTCAGGGCTTGCCACAGCGCCAGCACCGATGCGGCTTTGGCGGCATCGCCCACATCCGCCACGGCGACGGCAAAGGTCGCGCCGCCCGCGTCGCAACCCAGCATGGCCAGCGTGGCCGGCCGCCCGCCCAGCGGCACCACCTTCTGCGCCTTGTCGGGCTTGCAGGGCAGCAGCAGGCTCAGGCGCGTGCCTTCGGGGCGCACCTCGCGCCAGTTGAAGGCCGGGCTGCAGGCGGCCAGCGCCAGCACCGAAGCCAGCGCGGCGGCTGGAAAAATCGACAATCGGAACATCGCGTGCGCTAAAGCCTTATGAAAACCTGCCGTCCATTGAAGCCCTGCACTTTACAGGCATCAGCCCCGCCTCAGGGTCGGCAGGCGCTTGGCGAAGGGCTTGATGCACCTGTTTGACGCAGCCTCCGGCCCCTGATGCTCAAATTTGTCCTGATGCATGGCGCCTGGCTGCCCAATGCCCGCCATGTCGAGCTGAAAACCGGCCACGACCCGATGATCAGCGAGCCTGCGGCGCTGGTCACGATTCTGCTGGGCTGCGCCGCCTGAGCCTTTTCAGGCAGCCGCCACAGCCGTTATTCAATGCAAAAACAGCCTCTAGCGCACGAACCACGGGCGCTAGCAGCTATATAAACAATAGCATCACCCGAGCAGCCGGGTCACGCTGTAGATGACCAGCCCGACCAGCCCGCCGACCAGCGTGCCGTTGATGCGGATGAACTGCAGGTCGCGCCCAATCGCCAGTTCGATGCGGTCGGTCATTTCCTCCCGGGTCCACTGGGCCAGTTGCGCCTCGATGAAGCGCCCCACTTCGCCCCGGTAGTTGCGAACCAGCAGAGCGCTGCCCGACTCGATGGCGCCGTTGAGTCCCGCCACCAGCCGGGCATCCTGCGCCAGCGCCTGCCCGACCTTGCGCGCCAGCGCCGAAATCTGGCGGGCCATGGCCGGGTCGTCGCGCCCCAGGTCATCGAGCAGGCGGGCCTTGACGACACCCCACAGGCCGCCGAGCAAGGCCTGCACCCGCGCATTGGCCAGGGTTTCCTGCTCGTGTCTGAGGATGAAGTCCCGCCATTGCGGATCGTCCTTGAGGTGCAGCACAAAGTCCCGCACCCAGCCATTGAAACGCTCGCGGACCGGATGCCCGGGGTCTTGCAGCACCGCATGGGCCGACCGGCTCAGGGAGCGCAAGGCCCTCGGACCGATGGCGGACGTTCCGACCTTGTAGAACACGTTCTCGACGCCGAACGCGGCAATCAGGAAATCAGTGGCCTGCTGCTGGTTTTTTTCCTCGGCCAGGTAGTCGCCCAAGCCCTGCAACACGCTGTCGAGCAGTTGCTGGTGCTTGCCTTCGGCCACCAGCAGGTCCAGCAGCCGCGCGGCATTGGCCGGGATGTCGAAGCGGGCCAGCTGCCCCGTGGCCGCGTCCTTCACCAGCTGGCTCATCGAAGGGTCGTCCAGGGCGTTGAGCAGCGCCTTGAAGGCCTTGGCCGTGGCATGGCCCAGCTGCACCGCATGGCCGGGCGCCAGCAGCCAGCCGCTGATCAAGCCGGCCGGGTTGGCCTGCCGGATGCGCTGGGCAATGCCTTCTTCGGTCACGAAATGGTTCTCGACAAACTGGCCCAGGTTGCGCCCGATGTCGTCCTTGCTGCCGGGAATGATTGCCGTGTGCCACACCGGAATGCCCAGCGGATGGCGAAACAGCGCCACCACGGCAAACCAGTCGGCCACCGCGCCGACCATGGCCGCTTCGGCAAAGGCCGCCACATAGCCCCAGGCGGGGTGGTGCGCGGACAGGCTGCGGGCCAGGCAAAACACCGCAAAGGCCAGCAGCAGCAGGCCGCCGGCCACCCGCTGCATGGTGCGCAGCCGGCTACGCCTGAGGGCATCGGCGATGGAGTCCAGATGCCGTTGAATGTCGGTGGGGGATTGCATGCCGGGCAGTCTAGCCTTTCGGGCCGCCGGAAAAGGAATCAAGCCCGCACGCACCGGGCGCCGGGGCCGCCGGGGATACTCATTTTTTAATAGCAGCTTATGCATGCTGTTACTGCGCTAGAGGCTGTTTTTATGAATAATTTCGTTCAGGTGCCGCTGGATGGCGAGCCGGGCCGCCCGCGCATAAAAAAAGCCCTGCCACGCAAGCGCGCGGCAGGGCTTTTTGTTCAGGAAAACCCGAACTTAGGATCTGGCAAATAATAACTTTCCGTCCGTCATTCCCGCGAAGGCGGGAATCCAGCAACACGGGCTGAAACGCTCAAACGAGTCTGGATACCCGCCTTCGCGGGTATGACGC
>JAECRO010000009.1 GCA_016000195.1 Burkholderiales bacterium
ATCTCGGTGCTGTAGCCCTTGACCAGCGGCACCATGAATTCGTAGAAGGCCAGGTTTTGCTTGCGCACATCGGCATCGGGGTGGTGATGCGTGGCGTCATAAGCTGCGGCAGCCACCGAAGCCATCGCGCGGCAGCCTTCGGTGCAGGCGCGCATCGTCATCAGCATGCGCTTGACATCGGGGTGGTGAATGATGGGCGCGCTGGCCTTGATCGAGCCATCGACCGGGCGGCTTTGCACGCGGTCGCGGGCAAAAGTCACGGCCTTTTGGTAGGCGCGCTCGGCAATTGCAATGCCCTGCACGCCCACGGCATAGCGCGCCGCGTTCATCATGATGAACATGTATTCAAGGCCGCGATTTTCCTCGCCGACGATGTAGCCCACCGCGCCGCCGTGGTCGCCATACTGCAGCACGGCGGTGGGCGAAGCCTTGATGCCCAGCTTGTGCTCGATGCTGACGCAATGCACATCGTTGCGCTCGCCCGGCGTGCCGTCGGCATTGACCAGGAACTTGGGCACGACGAACAGGCTGATGCCCTTGACGCCTTCAGGCGCGCCACTCGCGCGGGCCAGCACCAGATGGACGATGTTCTCGGCCATGTCGTGTTCGCCGTAGGTGATGAAAATCTTGGTGCCGAACACCTTGTAGCTGCCGTCGGCCTGGGGTTCGGCGCGCGAACGCACGGCGGCCAGGTCGCTGCCGGCCTGGGGCTCGGTCAGGTTCATGGTGCCGGTCCACTGGCCGCTGACGAGCTTTTCAAGATAGACCGCCTTCAGGTCATCGGAGCCCGCCGTCAGCAGCGCCTCGATGGCGCCGTCGCTCAGCATCGGGCACAGGGCGAAGCTCATGTTGGCCGAATTGGCCATTTCGCCGCAGGCCGCGCCTATGGTCTTGGGCAGGTTCTGGCCGCCAAAATCGGCGGGGTGCTGCAGGCCTTGCCAGCCGCCGTCAACATACTGCCTGAAGGCTTGCTTGAAGCCGGGCGTCGTGGTGACGACGCCGTCTTTCCAGCTCGACGGGTTCTGGTCGCCGTCCCGGTTCAGCGGCGACAGCACGCCTTCGCTGAACCGGGCGCATTCTTGCAGCACCGCCTCGGCCGTTTCAAACCCGGCGTCTTCAAAACCCGGGATTTGCGCCACCTGGTCGATGTTGGCCAGGTGCTTGATGTCGAACAGCATGTCTTTGAGGGGTGCTTTGTAGCTCATTTTTCTCTCCAATTAGGTCAACAGTTGCCCGGCAGCCCAGGCAGTCCAGATAAAAAAAAGGCGTCCGGCCAGACGCCAGACGCACCTTTTTAGCCATCAGCGCTTAGAGCGCGGCGATCAGCTCCGGCACGGCGGTGAACAGATCAGCCTCCAGCCCGTAATCCGCCACGCTGAAGATGGGCGCCTCGGCATCCTTGTTGATTGCCACGATCACCTTGGAGTCCTTCATGCCGGCCAGGTGCTGGATGGCGCCCGAGATGCCCACGGCCACATACAGCTGCGGCGCGACGATCTTGCCGGTCTGCCCGACCTGCCAGTCGTTCGGCGCGTAGCCGGCATCGACGGCGGCGCGGCTCGCGCCCAGCGCGGCGCCCAGCTTGTCGGCCAGGGGTTCGAGCACTTCATGGAACTTCTCGGAGGAGCCCAGCGCCCGGCCGCCCGAGACGATGATCTTGGCGGCGGTCAGCTCGGGGCGGTCGTTTTTGGCGATTTCCGCGCCGAGAAAGGACGACTTGCCGCTGTCGGCCACGCCGGTTTGCGTTTCAATGGCGGCGCTGCCGCCGGTGCTGGCCGCCGCATCAAAGCCGGTGGTGCGCACGGTGATGACCTTGACCGCGTCCAGGCTCTGCACGATGGCAATGGCGTTGCCCGCGTAGATCGGGCGCTCGAAGGTATCGAGCGCATCGACCTTGGTGATGTCGGAGATCTGGCCCACGTCAAGCAGCGCGGCCACGCGCGGGGCGATGTTCTTGCCCGAGGCGGTGGCCGGAAACAGGATGTGGCTGTAGCTGCCGGCCAGGGCGATGACCTGCGCGGCCATGTTTTCGGCCAGGCCGTGGGCGAAGTGCGCGCCCTCGACATGGATGACCTTGGCGACGCCGGCAATCTGGGCGGCGGCCTGCGCGGCGGCAGCGGCATTCTGGCCGGCCACCAGCACATGCACCTCGCCGCCGCACTGGCTGGCGGCGGTCACGGTGTTCAGGGTCGCGGGGCGGATGCTGGCGTTGTCGTGTTCTGCGATGACTAATGCGGTCATGGTGGGGTACTTCCGTGTTTTCTCAAGGTTGTTCTTAGATGACTTTGGCTTCGTTGCGCAGCTTGTCGACCAGGGCGGCGACATCCGCGACCTTGATGCCGGCGCTGCGCCTGGCCGGCTCGCTGACCTTGAGCGTCTTGATGCGCGGGGCCACATCGACGCCCAGATCGGCGGGCTTGACGTTTTCCAGCGGCTTTTTCTTGGCCTTCATGATGTTGGGCAGCGTGACGTAGCGCGGCTCGTTGAGGCGCAAATCCGTCGTGATGATCGCCGGCAGCGTGAGCGACAGGGTTTCCAGGCCGCCATCGACTTCGCGCGTGACCTTGACCACGCCGTCAGCCACTTCGACCTTGGAGGCAAACGTGGCTTGCCCCCAGCCCAGCAGCGCGGCCAGCATCTGGCCGGTCTGGTTGCAGTCATCGTCGATGGCCTGCTTGCCCAGGATGACAAGTTGGGGTTGTTCCTTCTCGACCAGCGCTTTCAAGAGCTTGGCGACGGCCAGCGGCTGCAGTTCCTCTAGAGTTTCGACCAGGATGGCGCGGTCGGCGCCGATGGCCATGGCCGTGCGCAGGGTTTCCTGGCACTGCAGCACGCCGCACGACACGGCGATGACTTCGGTGGCCACGCCTTTTTCCTTCAGCCGCACGGCTTCCTCGATGGCAATCTCGTCGAACGGATTCATGCTCATCTTGACGTTGGCGATATCCACTCCGGTGCCGTCGCTCTTGACGCGCACTTTCACGTTGTAATCGACTACTCGCTTGACAGGGATCAGGACCTTCATGACGGGGCTCCAAAATTGTTAATTGACGTTGACGTAAACGTAAGCTCTGCATTCTATGCCGGGGCACTCGTGATGCCCTACAACCATCCCGCGAAAGCAGCGTATAGCCTGCTGCAGGAACAAAAAAGAACGGTCGTTCTATTTCATTATAAATGGCCTTTCGCGGCCAATTAGAGCATTCTCGCGAACTTGCAGCCCTTCAGGCGTCAGGCAGGGACGGCTCGGGCGTGGCGGCGCGCATGGGTGCATCGGGACTGGCCCGCGCGGCCGGGCCGGGCCGGGTATGAATCACCCGCTGCGGGTAGGGAATGTCGATATGGTGCTCGCGCAATGATTTCAGGATGGCCAGATTGATCAGCGAGCGCACGTTCTGAAACCCGTTTTCTGGATCATCAATCCAGTAGTTCAGCGTGAACTCCAGGCCATCCGCGCCGAAATTGGTCAGATTGACGCCTGGCGCCGGCTCTGCCAGCACGCGCTGCTGGGCCAGCGCCGCTTCAGTCAGCAAACGCATCACCAGCGCCGCGTCGCTGTCATAGCCCACCGACACCACGGTGGACTGCAGCACCCGCGTGTCCGAGAGCGACAGGTTTTCGATGCGGTTGCTGATGAACATTTCGTTCGGCACGATGGACTCGCGCCCGGACAGCGCACGCACCACGGTGTACCGGGCCTTGATGTCGGTGATGCGTCCTTCAAAGGTATCGATGCGCACGTTGTCGCCAATGCGCACGCTGCGCTCGGCCAGCATGACAAAGCCGCTCACGTAGTTGGCGGCGAGCTTTTGCAGGCCAAAGCCCACGCCCACGCCAATCGCGCCGCCCAGCACCGACAGCGCCGTCAGGTCGATGCCAACCGAAGACAGCGCCAGCAGCAGGCCGACAAACATCAGCCCTGCGCGGGTCGCATTGCTGACCACCTTGCGCAATGACAGCTCGCTGCCGGTGGCCGAGCGCAGCAGCCGGCTTTCAATGGCCGACGAAACCCACAAGGTGATGAGCAGCACGACGCCGGCCGTCAGCGCGCCCTGCAGCAGGGTGCGCACCGACAGCAGCGAGCCGCCGACCTTCCACTTGATGTTGTCCAGCTCGTCCAGGATGATGGGCAGCAGGCCGCTGACCCAGAGCACCATCAGCGCCCAGGCCAGCCATGAAACGGTGCGCTCCAGCGCCCGCACCACCGGCGCATCTTTAAAGGCGACCTGCAGCACCTTGACGCTCAGGCGAATGGCGGCCAGCGCCAGCAGCACCGGCAGCGCGACCCTGAACAGCGCCAGCGGAAACAGCCGCCCCAGCAGGGTCTGCATGACATAGGCAAGGCACAGCAGCAGCAGCGGAAACAGCACGCCATCGACAATGCGCCGGCCAAAAAGAATCGACGAGCCATCCCGCAGTGGCTGCGTGCGGCTCAACACCCGCGCCACCAGCCAGGCCAGCAGCACGCAAGCCAGCAGCGCACCCAGTTCAGCCAGTGCGCTGGGCCGGGTCAGCGCGCTCAGCCAGCCCTGCAGCCCCTCCACCTGCGGTCCGGAAGCCGCCGGCACGGGGAAAAGCGAAAAAGCAGCCAGGCTCACGGCGCCGGCGCTGGCCATTGCGGTTTTCTTTTCTCGATGAAGGCCTGCACGCCCTCCTGCGCCACCGGCTGCATCATGTTGCAGGCCATGGTCTGGCCGGCCAGCTGGTAGGCGGCCTCGACGCCGGTTTCACGCTGCCTGTAGAACAGCGCCTTGCCCATGGCCACGGCCTCGCGCGGCTTGGACAATATCGCCCGCACCATCTTCTCGACCTCGGCATCGAGCGCTTCAAGCGGCGCGACGCGGTTCACCAGGCCCCGCGCAAGCGCCTCGCCGGCGGTGATGAAGCCGCCGGTCAGCAGCATTTCCATCGCCTGCTTGGGCAGCATGTTGCGCACCAGCGGCACGCTGGGCGTGGCGCAGAACAGGCCGACATCAATGCCGTTCACGCCAAAGCTGGCCTGGCTGGCCGCCACCGCCAGGTCGCTTTGCGCCACCAGCTGGCAACCGGCAGCGGTCGCCAGCCCCTGCACCCTGGCAATCACCGGCACCGGCAGGTTCTGGATGCTGAGCATCATGCGGGTGCATTGGGCAAACAGCTTCTGGTAGTAGGCCAGCGCGGGCTGGGCGCGCATTTCCTTGAGGTTGTGGCCGGCGCAAAACGCCTTGCCCTGGGCCGACAGCACCACGATGCGGGCTGACCCGTCAATCGCAATCGCATCGAGCGCCGTTTGCAGCCCGGCCAGCATGTCCTCGCTCAGGGCGTTGAAGGTGGCTGGCCGGTTGAGCACCAGGCTGTGGACGCCGCGCCCGTCACGGGCATGCAGCACCGGCGGCGAAACGTCGGCAAAAGAAATAGCGCTCATGAAAATTCCTATAGATCAGCCAGCACGCGGATATGCGCCTCGACGCTGCGCCCCAGCGCGCCGAGGTTGTAGCCGCCTTCGAGCGCGGACACGATCCGGCCTTTGGCATGGCGTCTGGCAACATTTTTGATGCGCTCGGTGATCCAGGCGTAATCCTGCTCGTTCAGGTTCATCTGGCCGAGGTCATCGTCGCGGTGGGCGTCAAACCCGGCGCTGATGAAGATCATCTCGGGCTTGAACGCCTCCAGGCGCGGAATCCACATCAGGTCGATCAATTCACGCACATCCATGCCCCTGGTGTAGGCCGGCACCGGCAAATTCACCATGTTGGGCTCCACCGTGTCCGCGCCGCTGAAGGGAAACAGCGGATGCTGGAAAAAGCTCACCATCAAAATACGTTCATCGCCCCGGATGATGTCTTCGGTGCCGTTGCCGTGGTGCACGTCAAAGTCAACAATCGCCACGCGCTTCAGGCCGTGGCGCTCCAGCGCGTACTTGGCCCCAATGGCGATGTTGCTGAAAAAGCAGAATCCCATGGCCTTGCTGCGCTCGGCATGGTGGCCGGGCGGGCGTACCGCGCAAAAGGCGTTCTCCATCTCGCCGGCAATCACCGCGTCGGTGGCGGCAATCACGGCGCCGGCCGCGCGCAGGGCGGCGTTCCAGGTGTGCACGTTCAGTGCCGTGTCGGGGTCGATCTGGACGTAGGCCGGGCCGCCGGCCCGGATGTCGTCGGCCAGCTGGTCGCTCAGGCCGCGAATCGCCGCCACCAGCATGCGGTCGTGCGCCAGCTCGATGTCGCCGATGGCGGCCAGCGGCGCATCCTGCTGGTCCAGCGCATCCTTCACGCCCGTCACCAGCAGCCGGTCTTCAATGGCATCGAGCCGCTCGGGACATTCTGGATGACCTGGGCCCATTTCGTGCAGCTTGCAGTCTGTGTGGGTGAAATAGCCAGTCTTGTTCACGATAAGTAAATCATGTTAAAAATTACGTTATGGTCCAAAGCATGCACGTCAAAGAAAAACTCCAGGCGCTTCTTAATCAGCTTAACACGGTGATTGTCGGCAAGTCCGCGCAGGTCAGCGACTGCGTGGCCTGCCTGCTGGCGGGCGGCCACCTGCTGATCGAAGACGTTCCGGGCGTCGGCAAGACCACGCTGGCGCATGCGCTGTCGCGCTCCTTCGGGCTGCAGTTCTCGCGCGTGCAGTTCACCGCCGACCTGATGCCGAGCGACCTGTCGGGCGTGTCGATCTACGAGCGCCAGAAGGAAAGCTTTGTGTTTCACCCCGGGCCGATGTTTGCCCAGGTGCTGCTGGCCGACGAGATCAACCGCGCCAGCCCCAAAACGCAGAGCGCGCTGCTCGAAGCCATGGAAGAAAAACAGGTCACGATTGAAGGCCAGACGCGCCCGCTGCCGCTGCCGTTTTTTGTCATCGCCACGCAAAACCCGCACGACCAGCTCGGCACCTACGCCCTGCCCGAGTCGCAGCTCGACCGTTTCCACATGCGGATTTCGCTCGGCTACCCGGACCGCGCCGCCGAGCGCGAACTGCTGCGCGGCGCCGACCGGCGCGAGATGCTCGACGCCCTGCCGGCCATGCTGGCGCCGCATGAACTGCTGGAGTTGCAGCAACTGGTGCAGCAGGTGCATGCGTCCGAGCCGCTGCTGAACTATTTGCAGGATTTGCTGACAGCCACGCGCTCGGGCCGCTGGTTTTTGCAAGGCCTGAGCCCGCGCGCCGGCATCGCCATCATGCGGGCGGCCAAGGCGCAGGCCTTTTTGAGCGGACGGGACTATGTCGCGCCCGACGACATTGCCGCCATCCTGCCGCAAACCGCCGCGCATCGGCTGATTCCGGTCAGCGACGCGGGCCGGGGCGCGGTCGGGCAGGTGCGCGCCATGCTGGACGCCGTGCCGCTGCCCTGAGCCGCCGGCCTGGGTTCTTTTCATGGCCGCGTTCGCCTTCCTCCCCCATCCGGTGTCGCTCCTCAGGGCACGCTTTCAGCGCTGGTTCGAGTCGCGCATTGCCTTGACCGACAGCGTCACGCTGACCCAGCGAACCGTCTATATTTTGCCGACACGCCCCGGCCTGATGCTGTTCCTGACGCTGGCGGTGCTGCTGGTCGCCTCGATCAATTACCAGCTCAACCTGGGCTACCTGCTGACGTTTTTGCTGGCCGGCACCGCGCTGGTCGGCATGCATGTCTGCCACGGCACGCTGCGCGGGCTTGCCATGAATTTGATAGCACCTCATGCCCAGTACGCGGGCGCAAACACCGCTTTTGACATCAAACTCACGAATGCGCGGCGCAGCGTGCGCCACGGCATCGGCCTGAGCGTGCTCAACCCGCAGGACGTGGATGCGCAAAAAGGCGCCGCGCGGCACTGGGCCTGGACCGACGTGCCGGCCCAGGGCAGCAGCGTGGTGCAGGTGGCCTTCACGCCGGCCCGGCGCGGCCTGCACCGCCTGCCCACGCTGACGGCCGAAACCCGGTTTCCGCTGGGCACCTTCCGTGTCTGGACGGTCTGGCGGCCCGCCGCGCAGGTCATGGTCTATCCGGCGCCCGAGCCAAGTCCGCCGCCGCTGCCGCCCGGCGAGCCGCGCGCGCAAGGTGCGGGCAGCGCCGCACGGGCGCAAAGCAGCGGCGAATTCGACGGCGTGCGCGCTTACCGGCGCGGCGATCCGCTGAAGAACGTGCTCTGGAAAAAAGCCGCCAAGGCCGGCGAACACAGCAGCGCAAGCGGCGGCCTGGTGGTGCGCGACACCCAGCAGGCCGAGCGCCATGAGCTTTGGCTCGATGTCCGGCAGGCCGGCGCGCTGGAGCTGGAGCGCAAGCTCTCGCGGCTGTGCGCCTGGGTGCTGCAGGCCGACCGGCTTGGCCTGAGCTACGGCCTGCGCCTTGCCGCGCTGGAGATCGCCCCGGCCAGCGGCGAAGCCCACAAACGCCGTTGCCTGGAAGCGCTCGCCACATGCTGATGCCCACCCCCGCCACGCTGCGAACGCTGCCGCGCGAAGGCCGCGACACGCTGTTTTTGCTCGCCGTGATTGCCTGGGTGCTGCTGCCGCAGGCCAGCCGTCTGCCGCTGTGGTGCAGCCTGGGCGCCGGCGCGGTGCTGCTGTGGCGCGGCTGGCTGGCGCTGAACGCACGCGCCCTGCCCCGCAAAATCTGGCTGCTGCTGCTGCTGGCGCTGACCCTGGGCGCCACCTTTGCCACGCACGGCACGCTGATCGGGCGCGATGCCGGCGTGACCCTGCTGGTGGTGCTGCTCACGCTCAAGACGCTGGAGCTGCGCGCCCGGCGCGATGCCTTCGTGATTTTTTTCCTCGGCTTTTTCTGCATGCTGAGCAATTTTTTCTACTCGCAGTCGCTGCTGACGGCCATCGGCATGGTGATCGGGCTGCTCGGCCTGCTGACCGCGCTGGTCAATGCGCACATGCCGGTCGGCAAGCCGCCGCTGGCGCAGGCCGCCAAAACCGCCGGCTCGATGGCCCTGCTGGGCGCGCCCATCATGCTGGTGCTGTTCATGCTGTTTCCGCGCATGGCGCCGCTGTGGGGCATGCCCAGCGAGGCCATGACCGGGCGCAGCGGCCTGAGCGCCCGCATGGAAGTCGGCACGCTGGCCACGCTGGCGCTGGACGACAGCGTGGCCATGCGCATCCGCTTCGAAGGCCAGGCGCCGCCGCAGCGCGAGATGTATTTTCGCGGCCCGGTGCTGTCCGGCTTTGACGGGCGGCAGTGGCTGCCCCTGCGCGACAGCCTGCCGACGCGCTACGCGCTGCCGGCCAACCTGCAGGTCAGCGGCGATCCGGTGCGCTACGAAGTCACGCAGGAGCCGACCCAGCGGCCCTGGCTGTTCGTGATGGAGGCGGCCCCGCAAGGCCCCGAACTGCCCGGCTCCCGCAGCGTCATGCAGGACGATTTGCAGTGGCTCGCCAGCCGGCCGCTGACCGAACGGGTGCGCTACCAGGTCAGCAGCTACCCGTCGTTCACCCATGGGCCGATGCAGACCACGCTCGGGCTGCTGGAATATGTCGATCTGCCGCCGGGCTTCAACCCGCGCACGCTGGCGCTGGCCGCAGAGATCCGGCGCGATCCGCGTTATGCCCAGGCCAATGCCGCCGCCCTGGTGCAGGTGGCGCTGGAGCGGCTGCGCACTGGCGGCTACACCTACACGCTGGAGCCCGGCGTCTATGGCCGGGACACGGCCGACGAGTTCTGGTTCGACCGCAAGGAAGGTTTTTGCGAGCACATTGCCACCAGCTTTGTCATCCTGATGCGGGCGCTCCACATCCCGGCGCGCATCGTCACCGGCTACCAGGGCGGCGAGCTGAACAGCGTGGACGGATTCTGGGTCGTGCGCCAAAGCGATGCCCACGCCTGGGCCGAGGTCTGGCAGGCCGGGCGCGGCTGGGTGCGGGTCGATCCGACCTCGGCCGTGGCGCCCGGGCGCACCGGCGCCTTCCAGCGGCTGGCCGCGCCCCGGGGCGTGGTCGCGCAGGCCTTCGGCGATTTCAGCCCGACCACGCTGGCCCAGCTGCGCGCCACCTGGGAAGCCGTCAACAACGCCTGGTCGCAGTGGGTGCTCAACTACACCCAGGGCAAGCAGCTCAAGCTGCTGAAAAACATCGGCTTCGAGTCCCCCGACTGGCAAGACCTGAGCCGCCTGCTGATCGTCGCCATCGTGCTGGCCAGCCTGGCGGGCGGCGGCTGGGCCTGGTGGGACCGCAGCCAGCACGACCCGTGGCTGCGCCTGCTGGGCCGCGTGCGCAAGCGGCTGGCCCGGGCCGGCATCGAAAGCACGCCCGCCACCTCGCCGCGCCAGCTGGCCCGTCTGGTGCGGCAAAAATACGGCGCCCAGGGGCAGTCGCTGCACGACTGGCTGATGCAGCTGGAGAGGCAGCGCTATGCCCCGGCCGCCCCCAGCGCCACGGCGCCCGCCACGCTGAAAAGCCAGCCCGCCCAGCTGGGCCAGCTCAGGCAGGCATTCAGCCGCATTCGCTGGCCTGCTTAAAATCTGCCTTCAGCCCACCCACTTTCCGCGCATGACACTTAAAACCGCTTCTTTTCGCTTCAAGATTGCTATATTTTTAATAGCTACCATCGCAGGCGCAGCAAGCGCAAGAGATGTAAAACCCTTAAAAAAGAAGGTTTCAGCCAGCGCCCCGCAGGCCGAGGGGCCGCTGTACGCCAGCCGCGCCGACGCCATGCAGTTTGCCGACGACCTGGCCAGCCGCCGCAGCCTTGACCCGGCGTGGGTGCGGCAGGTGATTGGCCGGTCGCGCTTCAACCCCACCGTGGCGCGGCTGATGCAGCCGCCCGCGCAAGCCTTCGTCAAGAACTGGCGCGTGTACCGCAGCCGCTTCATCGACCCGATCCGCATCCGGGCCGGCGTGAATTTCTGGCAGGCCAACCGCTCGGCGCTGGAGCGCGCGGAAAAGGAATACGGCGTTCCGGCGGAAATCATCGTCGGCATCATCGGCGTCGAAACCATTTACGGCCGCGACACCGGCAGCTTCCGGGTGATGGATTCGCTGGCCACGCTGGCCTTCGACTTTCCGTCCGGCCACCCGCGCGCGCTGGAGCGCAGCGCCTATTTCAAGGGCGAGATCGAGCAGTTTCTGACCATGGAAAGCCGCAAGGGAGCCGACCCGTTCGAGCCCCTGGGCAGTTACGCCGGCGCCATGGGCATGCCGCAGTTCATGCCGTCGAGCTGGGCCAAATTTGCCGTGGACTTCGACGGCGACAGCGTCGTGGACCTGTGGAACAGCCCGGCCGACGTGATTGGCTCGGTGGCCAATTACTTCAAGGCTTACGGCTGGAAAAGCGGCATGCCGACGCATTACCCGGTGCATTTTGACGCCAGCCGGCTGGACATGGACGCGCTGATGGCGCCCGACATCTTGCCGACCTTCGGTGTCACCAGCTTCACCGCCAAGGGCGCGGTGCTCGAAGGCCAGGCGCTCGAACACCCCGGCCCGCTGGCGCTGATCGAGCTGCTCAACGGCCCGGACGCGCCCAGCTACGTGGCCGGCACCGAGAACTTCTACGTCATCACGCGCTACAACTGGAGCAGCTACTACGCCATGGCGGTGATTGAGCTGGGGCGGGAAGTGGCGGCGCGGCTCACGCCGTGAATGGCTGGGTCATTCGGTCCTGAACTTCACGCCCTGCTTGACCCTGTGCTTCTCCGGGCAATCACTCTCGTGAAGACGAATGTAGATTTTTTTGCTGGCACGATAAATCAAAACTTCATCGCGCCAGCTCAATAATGCAAATCAGCCTTACTCGCTACCACCAGTGGGACCAGTGGAGCAATTACTCATGATGAAATTGAACGCTGCCGTGGCGGTGTTGTTGGCGGTCACAGTAACAGACTGGCTCTCATACCTAGAATTTCGCGGGTTATAGGCATAAGCCGTGCTCGTGCCCGCCACCACCGTACGAAAGTCCTTGCGTGCCACCGGGGCCCCGGCGACCGGAAGGGTGTAACCAACGCGCCAATTGCCTGCATTATTCACGTTAACCCATGCAAAGGTCGGCAGCGCACGTTTTTGGGAACCGTTAGCGCAAGACTCCGACGTATCAACCCGTATCACCGTGCCAACCGCGATGGGCAGCAATGTCATTGGGACGGTGAGCGGGTTTGGCTGATTGGCAGCAGTGCATAGCAAGACGTTGGATGCCCGTCCGACTACAACGCCCTGATCCCGCACCTTCACATTAACTTTGACATTGACGGGTGCGCGGTAAATGCTGAGCTGCGAGTCCGTCATGTAGCCAATCCTACCGAAACGCTGCCCGGCCACACCGGAAACTTCGACTGCCAACTGGCGCTCGTCGTTAACAGGCCGACCCGTCAGGTTGATCTGGGCCGTGCAGGAGGGGGTGGCAAAGTCCAGATTCCAGGCAGACAGGTGATTGGTGGAAAACGCCACCGTGTAGTTGTTAGGATCAACGGGTGATTTTTCACTTACCGTGCCCATCCGCTCGAATTTCCACTTGCCTGTGGCATCGTCATAGCTCCAGACCGGGTACTCCGACCCTGCCAGCACCGGATTGCCATTGATATCCAGAGACGTTTTGGGCAAGTCGATGCTGACATTGATAGGCTGATCGAAATTCCTGATCGCCTTGCCGGTGCTGTCGGTCACGCTGAACTGGGCGAAACCGCCGGTGATGAACGCAACATCGGAAGCCGTTGTACCGTTCAGCAGGCTGGCGGGCGCCCCTGTGACCGACGCCGCAAACCCGCCCGGAAACGCCAACAGAGCGCCAACGCTGGCATTGGAAAAGAGCGTCGCCGACACCGTGAGCGGGCCAGCCGCCGCGACCGTGCCGTCTGCGGCCCGGCCCGTGGTGCCAGCCTTCAGCGCAAGGCTGGCACTGCCGATGGTTTCCGCCATGCCCTCGGCGTTGGTGACCGTCTTGGGTGCAGTCACCAAGGTCACTGGCCCAGCCAGCGCACCGCTCGCCGTGGTCGTGACCGTGGCCACCCGCATCGCCACCGACTCGGGAGAGGCATTGACCGACGCCGCTTTATTGGTATTGACCAGCCGCAGTTCCAGCGTCCGGTCACCCGTGACGGAGGTGTCGCCCACCACGCGGGTGCCGGTCTCGAGCCAGCCCAGGGTGCGGTTGCCTGCCAGCACCGAAAAATCCTTGGCGCTGGCGCTGAACGTGGCGCCCAGCCCCACCAGTCCATCGGTGGTGGTAATGGTTTTGCCGTTGAGGGAAGTGCCATCCGCCGCCTTGAGTGCAGCATCGCCCGTGAACGTGATGGACAGGCTGTCAGTAATGCGTTGACCCGTAATGGCATCCTTCAGCACTATTTCGTAACGGGCTTGGGAGTCCATCTCCTGAATGGGAGCGGGCGCGCTTGTTCCGCCACCCCATGCGCCCCCCCCCCCCGTCACTGCAGGCAGACAAGAACATGCCAGCGATGCATGCACTGATTAAAGACAATTTGTTCATTCTCATTTCATACCCCTTTAGTTAACGACAAAGTTCCGGAGCGGAACACAGCGAAAGGCCTCATCCTCCGAGGGACGGGCACCCAACATTATTCAGCCATAAGCCCACGGGCATGCAAATAGAATGACTCGCGCAGGCGCGGCACTTGCGCACGCATGTACTCGGGCGTGATGCGCCCCGAATTGAGCAACTCCACTTCTGGCTGGTAATTCAGCGCCACCGGGCGCACGGCATTGGGCTGCACCCAGTTAGCCGTGTTGCCACCGCCGATCCTTAAGGTACGGATGGACTGCGCAAAACGTGGCGTGCCCGTCAGTTGCACCGGGCCGGCACCCATGCCTTCGCGCGGCGTCAGCGGCAGACTCAACTCCATGCCCACATACGTGTTGTGGCCCCCCTTGCGGACAAACGCCTGCACCGCCACATCGCCAAACCAGCGGGTGAGTGCCAGCGCCGGACCCGTGGAGCGGTCGGTGTACTGGTGGTAACCGCCCTCGACCCAAGTCTGAGGGTCGAACTTCCAGCGGTAGGACGCCGCATAAGCTTCTTCATGGTTTGGCGGCGCGTCGCTCTGATGGCGCTGGTAGCTGCCTTTGAGGTGCATCGTATCCTCGTTCCAAGGCAGAAACAGGATGGACTCACCCTCGGCGCCATGGCTGCTGTAGTTATATTTCCCTACCCCTGCGCTGATGAACAGACGCGGGCCAAACCAGAATGACTGCTGCAGGGCCAGCGTTTTCAAGCCGTTGCGGTGCAGTGAACTTTCAAACAAGCGGCCCGGCTCCATATTGTCAGAGTTGTTCAGGCGCTGCACCACGTCGGTATAAACCTCGGCGCCCCGCCACAAGCTGGCCGTGCCGCGCACATTGGCCGCCAGCGAATAATCGAAGGCGCCGTACTCAGTGCCCAAGGTGTAATTGAGCAGCGGCTTGAGTTCCACGCGCAGCAGGGAGCGGTGCTGCGCCGCACCCGCCTCGCCCGAGGCCCACTGCACGGCGGCAGCATCGTAGCCTGCGAGCCGGCTAAAACCCATGGTGTCTTTCACACGCCCGGCATCGCCGTCGCGCAGGAAGCTGCGAAACGCTGCCACCTCGACCGAGGTTTCAAACACCACCTGACCGGCCTTGAGCGTGAGCGCATTCACGCGTGCAATGCCGGCCGGCGCGTACTCGGCCGCCAGGCCCAGCACCACGCCCAGGGCATCGGCCTCGTTGTGCAGGTAGCGGTAGTTTTCATACTCCACCACCCACTCGTTGCCCAGTGTGCCAACGCGCACACGGTCCAAGCCGCTGGCGCGCAAGGTGCGCGCCAAGGTATCCATCCGATCCTCGGCTGTAGCGGCCATGCCGCCGCTCTGGCCCCGTGCAAGAGGCGGCAAGGGTTTTTGCGCGGCATCGGCCCGGGCCTTGCGGGCGGCGTCCTTCGTACCCAATGGCAAGACCAGCGAAACATTGAAACTCGTCGCATCGGCCGCGCGCCCGACCCGGTCGGTGGCGCCAAACGAGCGCTGGAGGGTGCCCACTACCTGCCCGTCGCCCAACCAAGGCAGCACCTCGGAGTAATAGCGCAAGCCGGCGTGGCGCTGCGTACCGTCGGTTTCGGCCAGCACGGTGGCGCGGGTACTGCCAAGTTTGAATTCGGCGCCGCCAAATGCGCCATCCAGCACCCTGGCACCGTTCACGCTGCCTAGCGCGGGTTTTCCCCTGGCGTAACCCAGAGACCAGCGCAACGGGCCATATTCATCACTGGCCACCGCATACTTTGAACTGAAATACACCGCACCGCCG
This sequence comes from Burkholderiales bacterium, assembly GCA_016000195.1. GTDB lineage: Bacteria > Pseudomonadota > Gammaproteobacteria > Burkholderiales > Burkholderiaceae_C > Polaromonas. Next base: position 15,163 of record JAECRO010000009.1, read on the forward strand.
CTCATGTCGGTGGCGCCTACGGCAAGCTTGGGCAGACCGGGCATGTCCAAGGGCAACTGCCATTTGACGTTGGCCGAGATATCACGTGGGCCACTGACATCAGTCGCTCCGGGCAATGTGGTCCGTGGGTTCTGGTACTCAACGAACCGCCCGAACACCTCTACCCGTGGCAGCAATCCAAATCCCAAGCTGTAGTTCTGCCGGCGGCTGAAGGTGCCTAGCTTCGGCGCTTGGTAGTTACCCACGTTCAGCGCCATATCGCCCGATTCCAGCACATAAGCCGACGGAATGGTGAGCCCGCCGGTAGCGCCCAAGCTAGCCACGCCCAGCCCTTGCGCCTGTACGACCACTGTCTGGCACATGACCAGCCCCATTACAGTAGCTGTCAAACAGGGGAACGGCAAACTTCGGAACGGCGAGGTTACGGTCATTAAGTTGCTTTTTCAAAACTAACAATTTGGAACAACAAAAGTCTTCCAAATTATAGGGGCATCTTTTAGTCGTCAACAAATACGCTGAATCCAGATGCACCTAGAAAAAGCAGTTGACTGAGCACCGAAACGCTTGAACCCAATATCCATGCGGGTTACACCAGTTTTTCAGTATCTGCGGAGCAGTACCAAATGGGTGAAACTGCATGGCGCTGAATTCCGTTGTGCCGCAAGCACTTAGCGGGCTTTCGTCATCTCAACTTCTTTTTCTAGGATGAATGCGAAATTTCAGTATCCGACACGCCAATTTCGCAACTACTAACCTACCCTCCACCCTATATAAATCAATGGCTTACGAGTTCTACCTTAGCTTGTGTAGCTAAAAATGGATGGTTTTTGACGAAAAAAGCTTAATTTTTGAGCATTTTTCGCCTGCATTCTCTCTAAATTGTTGATTTATATAGGGTGAGCACGGAACGGGAGCAGGTTAGTAGTTACCAATTTCTAGTAAAAACTGCCGCCAGCGCAATGGCTGCCTGCACAAGCAGCTATCATAAAAATAGCAACCACCGCGCCGCCGTCAGTCCACCAGACGCACCTGGCCCGCGATGTCCACGACCAGTTCCGAGGCAATCAGCCGGTTCATGGCCTCGTTGGCCCGCGCTTCGGCCTCTTCGGGGATGCGGCTCATGCCCAGCAGCCGGCAGACCGAGCGCGCGCTGTCCTGCCGCGACGAAGCGCCGGCCTGCTGCAGCACATGGTGGGCCAGCGCGGCCAGCTCCTCAAGGCAGACCTCGTCCACATGGCGGCGCGACGGCTCGCTGGCGTCGGCGATGCGGAACTGCTCCCATGCGGCGGTGTCGGATTGCGCCGGCCAGTAAAAGATCGCCTCTTCCTCGATGGTGCGAACGAAGCGCTCGGGCGTCAGCGTTCGGAGCCGCTCGGAAACCTTGGCGCCAATGCGCTCAATGCCCCAGGCGTGGGCAACCTTTCGGAACAAGGCCGTTTCGGTCAGCGGGCCTTCGGCTTCAATGACGTGGGCAAGATGCCCGATCAGCGCCTGCGCAGCGCTTGCGCCATGAAACAGCAGCGGGTCGCCTGCCGGCAGCGTTGCCGGGCGGTAGATGGCCAGGGCCGCTTGTTCGCTGACGGCGGCCTCTGGTTCGGGCGCGGCCTCAAGCGGGCCTGATTCGGGTGAACCGGGCCAGTCTGGCGCCTGCGCGGCGTCGCTTTCAGGCGCCGGATCAGGCCCGGCCTGAAGCGCCACGGGCGCCGGCAGCGCGCTGTCTGCCGGCGCTGCATCCGGTGTTTCGACCATGGCCTTCAGGCGCTGGCTGATCTTCTCGATCTCGCCTTCGGGGTTGAGCCACCAGTCGGTGGACCAGATGCGCAGAATGTTCCAGCCCAGGCCTTCAAGCACATGCTGGCGCAGCCGGTCGCGGTCGCGCGCGGTGGCGGCTGAATGGTAGGTCGCGCCGTCGCATTCGATGCCGGCCAGGTAGCGGCCCGGCGCGCGCGGATCGACCACGCCGATGTCTAGCCGGTAGCCCGAGCAGCCGACCTGCGGATGCACCTCCCAGCCCTGGCTGCGCAGCAGGCGAATCACCGCCACCTCGAACGGGCTGTCGGGCTCGCGGCCGGTCGGCAGGCTTTGCGCCACCAGCGCGCGGTAGCCCTTGATGGCGAACTCCAGGTAATGCTTGAGGTCGCGCACGCCGGCGGCGCGCACCCGGGCCAGGTCGATCTGCCCGGGCAGCAGGGTGCTGTAGATGACCACGGCTTCGCGCGCCCGCGAGATGGCGACATTGAGCCGGCGCTGGCCGCCCTCGCCGTTCAGCGGCCCGAAGTTCATGGTCGTCTTGCCGGCGGCGTCAGGCCCGTAGGTAATCGAGAAAAAGATCACGTCGCGCTCGTCGCCCTGCACGTTTTCCAGGTTCTTGATGAACAGCGGCTCGCTGGCGCGCGCCGCAATGGCGCGGTCGAGTTCCGGGCTGGCGCGGCGCCTAGCATCGACCAGCGTTTCAATCAGCAGTTGCTGGGTCTGGTTGAAGGTGACGACGCCCAGCGTCAGGCGCTTCTTGCCGGGCGACAGGTAATGCTCGGCGATGCCCTCGACAATCGCGTCGGCCTCGGCACGGTTGGTGCGGCTGCCGCCCCGGTCGTACACGCCCGCCACGTGCTCGAAGCGCACGGCGCTGTCACGGGTGACGGGCGAGGGAAAGGTGACGAGGCTGGAGTCGTAGTAGTTGACGTTGCTGAAGGTGATCAGGCTTTCGTGGCGGCTGCGGTAATGCCACTGCAGGCTCAGCCGGTTCATGCCGGCGCCCAGGCATTCGTCCAGGATGCTTTCCAGGTCTTCGACCGGCTCCTCGCCCACGCCAGGAGTCGCGCCTTCCGGGTCGCCGGACTTGCTGAAAAAGCTGGTCGGCGGCAGCTGCCTCGGGTCGCCCACCACCACCAGCTGCCGGCCACGGGCAATCGCACCGACGGCATCCCAGACCGGAATCTGCGAGGCTTCGTCAAACACCACCAGGTCAAACGGCGCATAGCCGGCGTCCAGGTACTGCGCCACCGACAGCGGCGACATCAGCAAGCAGGGCTTGAGCTTGGGCAGCAGCGTCGGCAGGCCGTGGACCAGCTGGCGCACCGGCATCTGCCGGCGCTGCTTTTGCAGCTCGCGCCGCAGGCGGCCCAGTTCACTGTCGGGGCCGACCGCATCGCCGGAAATCGAAGGAATGCGCCCGGACAGGGTGGCGACGATGTAATGCCCGGTCAGCGTCTGAAAGCGCGCGTCGGCATCACGGAACTCGCGAATCTTGCGCCCATGGTCGGCGCTGGAAAAGCCGCGCAGCACCGGGTCGTTGTCGATGGTTTTCTTCAGCCACCAGTGGCCGTAGCTGAACCTGAAATGCGACTCCACCTCGCCCAGCGGCACCGCTCCGGTTTCAAGGCGGGCGACCAGCGCCTGCAGGCCCTGGTCGATGGCCTGCTCGCGCACCTGGCGCCACAGGCACCAGGGCTGGATCAGCCGCCGGTTGATGTGCCAGGCGCTCAGCACGCCCTGGATGCGTTCGAGTGCGCCACCGGCATCGGCAGGGCCTTGCAGCGGCCGGGCCGGCCGGGCCAACGCGGCCAGGGCATCGAGTTTCTGGCTGAATTCCCGCCAGGCGTCGCGGTAGGCCAGCAGCGCGCGGCCTGCTGCTCCCCCGGCGGCCAGGGCGGCCCGGCTGCTGGACACCAGCGGCGCCAGCGCCTGATGCAGCGGCTTGGCCTGCCCCAGGTCAGCCCCGGCGACCCGCGTCACCGCATCGGCGAACTGCTTCGCCCACAGCTCATGAGCAGCCAGGCGGGCCCAGTCGGTCTTGAGGCCGGCGTAGGACTCCTGCAGCAGCGCCTCGGCGTCCGGCTGCAGGCTGCGCAGCACCCGGTCTTCCTCGTTCAGCGCCGCCAGCGGCGCCAGCAGGGCCTGCACGGCGGCCTCGGCCGGGCGCTGGCTGTCGGTGCGAAAGCCGCTCAGGCGGCCAATGAGGGCGCGCTGGGCCAGCATGGACTTGGGCCACCAGTCGGAGCGGGCCTGCGCCCATTGCCCCTGCAGCTCCGCCGCGTTGAGCGTGGCCACCTGTTCGGTCCAGCCGGGACCAATTTGCTGCCAGTGCTGGTTGCGCGCCAGGCCGTGCTGCGCCAGCGCATGCACCCGCGCCCGCGCGCCCGGATCATGCGCCTGCCCGGCCAGGCCTGCGGGCACGCCGGGCGCCAGCAGCAGCAGCACGTCGGCCAGCTGGTCGAGCGCTGCATAAGCGTCCAGGCTCAGGCCGGTGCTGGACTGGCCGGTCAGATTCCCCATGGCCGGTGATTTTTCCTGCAAGGATTGGATGGCGGCTTCCAGCGCCCTGGCGGCGCCCAGCAACTCGTCCTGCCACGAGGGCGACCAGTCGGTCTGGCCGATAAGCGACAGCGGATGATTCTCAAGCGTCTGCAGCGCGCCGGCCAGCGAGGCCATGCGCCGGACGGTTTCCTCCAGCCGGTCCAGGTCGGCCCGGTCGTGCGTCAAGGGGTCTGACCACGGCATGGCCGAAGCCTCCTGGCCGCTGTGGGCAATGCAGGTTCCTGTCGCCTCAAAGACAGTGAAGCCGTTGGGATGCTCGTGGTGCAGCGAATCGACCAGCCCGTTGAGCGACTGGCGCAACTGCCCCAGCCGCCCGGCTTCGCGCGCCCAGTCGTCGGCCGTGCGCTGGGCGCTGATGGCCAGCGACTTGCCGAGCTGCTGCAGCACGTCGGTCTTCTTGGCCTTGGACGAATGCAGCTCCAGGCAAAACGGCCCCAGCCCGATGCTGGAGAGGCGCCGGTGCACCACTTCGAGCGCGGCCATCTTTTCAGACACGAACAGCACGGTCTTGCCCTTGGCCAGGCTGTGCGCGATCAGGTTGGTGATGGTCTGGCTCTTGCCGGTGCCGGGCGGGCCTTCGAGCACCAGGTCGCGCCCGGCATCGACGGCGCAAATCGCCTTGAGCTGCGACGAGTCGGACAGCAGCGGCGCCAGGATGTCCTGCGGGCGGTGGGTGACATCGAGCCGGTCGAATTCGCCGTCCGTGCCTTCGCGCGCAAACGCCTCGCCCGGGTTGTCGATCAGGTGCCTGACGACGCGGCTTTGCCTGAGCTGTTCGGTGCGGTCCTGCAAATCCTTCCACATCAAATACTTGGTGAAGGAAAAAATGCCCAGGTGCGCCTGCTCCAGCACTTCCCACTGGGCAATCTCGCGCACCGCCAGCCGGAAGGACTGCAGCACCTGGGCCACGTCAACGCCCTTGTCGCCGGTCAGCAGCACGTCCAGGCCGGCCACCTTCAGCTCGAAACTGGTTTTCAGCAGGTGCAGCAGCGTCGGGTTGACGATGGCCTCGTCGTCGTGCCGCGTCAGGCGAAAGCCGCTGCGCACCGACTGGCGCTGCAGCGTGACCGGAATCAGGAGCAGCGGCGCCAGATGCACGGCCTCGGCCTTGTCGGCTTCGGTCCAGCGCAGCAGGCCCAGCGCCAGGTAGAGCGTGTTGGCGCCGCCCTCTTCCAGCCCGGTGCGGGCGGCGCTGTAGATGGCCAGCAGGTTGCCCTCCAGCGCTTCCTTGGAAGCCCGGGCCAGCAATTCCTTGTTGCCCAGCGCTTCGAGCGCCATGTCGTCCAGCGGCGTGCTGCCGGCGCGCTGGGTATGCACCTCGGCCATGCGCGGGTCGGCGCCCTCCATGAGTTCGGGCAGCGGCCTGATCCTGAACTCGGCGCCCTCGGCCAGCGCGTCTTCGAGCCGGGCCAGCTCGGGCGCGACAAACTGCAGCGTCGCCTTGGCCGGCTTGAAGTTGAGCAGCCGGTTGCGCAGCGTCAGGTCGAGCAGCCGGGATTTCCAGGTGGACAGCCGGCCTTCAGGCGTGTCGTCTGCGCGCGCATCCAGCGGCGCCAGCGAATCGGCGTCCAGCGGCGGCAGCAGCGGCATCGACTCAATGGCCGCAGGCGCATCCTCGGGCGCCAGCTCGCCCGGCGCCAGGGGAAGCGCGCGCGACGGCAGCGGCTTGATCTGCACTTCCCGGGCGCGGTGGATGTCAATCGCGTAGCGAAAGCTGGCGTCTTCGAGCAAATGGGCATGGCCCTGCTCCATCGCCACCCGCAGCGAAGGCCGGGAGCTGGCGTGCCGGGCCGCACCGGTGGTTTCAAACACCAGCAGCTCGCCGCTGTCCACCCGCTTGCGGATGGCCTGCACGTCATCGACCAGCACATCGGAAAAAGACGCCAGGTGCAGCCAGACGCCGACCCAGGCATGGCCTTCCTTGAGCAGGATGACCGGGCGCAGGCCGGCCTGCTCCAGGCACGAGGCGAACAGCATCGCCAGGTCCAGGCAGGTGGCGACGCACGCATCGAGAATGCGGTCGGGCGTGCGGATTTTCTGGCCGTCGGAGCCGAACGAGGCGGGTGGCTCCACATATTGCAGGTTCCCGGCCGCAATCGTGCTGTAGATGCTGGAGACCTGATTCCAGACGACATCGCGGCTTTTCGACTGGTAGCCGTTCATCGACAGTTCGGGATGGGTGGCGCGCAGCAGCCTGGAGGCCTTGCCGATCAGCAGATCGACGGCCGGGTTGTTGGGCATGCAAAACGCCGCCAGCAGCTCGGGCAATGCGCGCGTTCCGGCCCACTGGTCATAGGCCAGCACCTGGACCGGCTGGGAGGCAGCGGCCAGCTCCTGGCCGCCGGCTTCGGCCACGACCCGGATGGAGGCGTTGACCGACTCCTTCAGGTCGGCCAGGAAGGCATGGTCGGGCGGCAGGTCGAGCGGCGAGATGCGGCGCGTTTCACCAGCGGCCAGCTTGTCAAAGCGCAGCCTGAGGCCCCGGGCAAACGCCGGGCTGCAGGAAACCACGACCTCCAGGCTGTCTATGGCCTCTGGCAGCAGGCTGGTCAGCCGAAGCGCGCGCACGACCGGCACGGCGTTTTGTATGGCGGCATAGCCCATCGTGGCATCGGCCTCGATGTCGATCCGTATTTTGGGCTCAGGGGCGGCAGCGGGCGCGGCTGCCATCGCGGCGTCCATGGCCAGAGGTTCGGCCAGTGGTTCGTTCTGCAAATAGCTCATCAAGACTCAACTTTTCGGGGAATTTCTGACGGGACGAATGTCCCGGTTTCAGGGGCAGCCCACGTGCGCGGGTACGGTGGAATTATGCGGCGAGTTGCCGCGTGAAATCCGGCCGCCAACGACAAGGATGCGCTGGCCAGCGCACACCGCCACACGCTGGCAAATGCCTGCGCAGGCCGCAAGCAGGACGGCACCGCCGCAGCCTGCAGCCTGGCGCCATTTTTTCATGCTGCAGACACAAAACTCCTCTGTAATCGCTTTTCTTACAGGGAATTACCAGGAGTTTCAAACATGTCAGAAGTTACCAGCCGTCGTGAGTTTTTGCTGAAAGCGGCCGCTGCCATTGCTGCCGGCAGCTCGGTCGTGGCCTGCGGCGGCAGCGACGACGACGACAGCACGCCTGTCATACCCGCAGTCCCGGCGCAGTTCACCTACGGCGTGGCCAGCGGCGACCCGCTGTCTGACCGCGTGATGCTGTGGACTTACGCCAAAGTCGCGGACAGCACTGCCGCCGTGCCCCTCACCTGGCAGGTTGCCACTGACAGCAGCTTCACCACCGTCGTCAACTCCGGTGCGGTCGATGCGCTCCCGGCCAACGGTTTCACCGCCAAGGTCGATGCCACCGGCCTGACGCCGGGCGCAACCTACTTCTACCGCTTTCGCGACGCGGCCGGAACCACTTCCACGGTGGGCACCACGCGCACCCTGCCTGCCGCCGCCGTGGCCAGCGTCAAGTTCGCGGTGTTTTCCTGCTCGCTGTACTCGGAAGGCTATTTCAACGCCTATGCCGACGCCGCCAAATCGGATGCGCTGTATGCGCTGCACCTCGGCGACTACATCTACGAGTACGGCTCGGACGCCACCAAATACGGCAACAAGGATGCCGTGGCGCTGGGCCGCGTGGCCTCCCCGGCGAACGACATCGTCAGCCTGGCCGACTACCGCCAGCGCTATGCGCAGTACAAGGCGGATGCCGACCTGCAGGCCCTGCACGCCAAAATGCCGTGGATCACGATCTGGGACGACCACGAATTCGCCAACAACGCCTACGTCGGCGGCGCGGAAAACCACAACCCGGCCACCCAGGGCGACTGGGCCACGCGCAAGGCCATGGCGGCCAAGGCCTACCACGAGTGGTTGCCGATTCGCTCGCCCGATCCGGTGAATCTGCTGAAGATTTATCGCCACTTTGACTTCGGCAAGCTGCTGTCGCTGCACATGCTGGACACCCGCATCGAAGGCCGCGACCGCCAGTACGACAACTTCGGCGATGCCGATGGCGGCATCGGGCGCTACATCACGGGCCTGACCCCGGTGGGCGGCGTCATGCCGGACGCCTCGCGCCACATGATGAGCACCGAGCAGCAGTCCTGGCTGACCACGGGCTTGACCACCTCCAGCGCCACCTGGCAGTTCCTGGGCAACCAGGACATCATGGCGCGCATGTGGTTTCCGGCGTCGGTGCTGCAGGTGCAGGCCAAGGCCGCCGCCACGCCGCCCACGGCCACCCTGGCCGATGTGAGTGCCGCCATCACGGACTACCTGACCGCCAAGGCCACGCGCGCTGCCGCCGGCACAGGCGCGCTGACGCCAGCGCAGGCCGCCCTGCTCAACCCGGCGCTCAACCCGACGCTGCCCTACAACCTGGACGCCTGGGACGGCTACCCGGCCCAGCGCGATGCGATTCTGAGCACGGTAAAAAGCCTGAACAAAAACCTGGTGGTGCTGTCGGGCGACTCGCACAACGGCTGGTTCACCCAGCTCACCACGCTGGCCGGCGTCAAGGTGGGCGTCGAGTTTGCCGGCAGTTCGGTGACTTCCACCGGATTCGAGGCGGTCGGCCTGGGCGAGCTGGCTTCGTCGCTGGACGGCAGCGCGCTGGTGCCGCAACTCGGCGCAGCGGCCATCGGCGCCGGCCTGGGCCTGGTGGACGACCTCGGCTATGCCGACACAAAGCGCCGGGGCTATCTGCGCATGACGGTGACGGCCGCCAGCGTCAAGGGCGAGTATGTGTTTGTCGATACGGTCAAGTCAAAAACCTACACGGCCAGCGTTGGCAAAACCATCACGGTGGCCAGCTCGGGGGCCGTGACCTACGCCTGAGCGCCCGGGCGCGGCGCCGGGTTGCCAGCAAACACAAGCCGGGCCGGTCATGGCCGGCATGCTCAGGCTGGCTCAATGGTGATGGTGACGGTCATCGACTCCTCGCCGCCGCCGTGCCGCACGCCCTTGATGGGCGGGCAGGCGTTGTAGTCGGTGCCCATTGCCAGGCGCACATGGCGCTCGTCGATCAGGCAGCGGTGCGTCACGTCAATGCTGACCCAGCGCTGCCCGGCCATGTCCAGGCACACATCGGCCCAGGCGTGGCTGGCCAGGTCGGGCTCGTTGGCGGCGTAAAAATAGCCGCTGACGTAGCGCGCCGGAATGCCCAGGCTGCGGCAGACCGCGACCATCACATGCGCCTGGTCCTGGCACACGCCGGCGCCTGCCTCAAACGCCTGCAACGCGGTGGTGGTGACGTTGGTACTATGCTTTTGATAGCTGACAGCGCCCGCCACGCCTGCGCTCAAGGCTAAAAGCTCTTGTAAATCAGCCTTTCCGTCGCCCGCTTGCGCGGTGACGAAGCGGCGGCCAAAGTCAGCCAGGTGCGGATGCGGCTGGGCCAGCGATGAGGCGCGCAGGTAAAGCTGCGCCAGCGGCATGCCCGGCGCATCGGTAAATTCCGCGACACCCAGGGTTTGCACCTGGCCAGCCGCATTGACCAGGCTCCAGCGCACGTTGTCGGCCAGCTCGCCGACAAAGGTATAGGAGTGGATGCTGTTGCCAAAGGCATCCACCTGGGCAAACAGCTTTTCAGGCGCGCCGAGGCTCCAGAAATCCACGGTTTGCGCCGGCCCGGTCAGCGGCGTGAGCCAGAGCGTCTGCAGCGCATAGCGCAAGGGCTCGGTGTAGCGGTAATCGGTGGTGTGCTTGACGTGCAGCTTCATCGCAAGGCCTTTACAGGTGTGCCGGCCACTACCGCCTTCAACGCGTGACCGGAACCAGGAACTCCCGGCTGATGTGCGCGCCCAGCTCGTTGACCCGATCCAGGAACTGCATCAGGAAGGCATGCAGGCCGGCTGACAATATTTCGTCAATCCGGGCGTATTGCAGATCGGCCCGCAATTTTCCGGCGCGGCGCTGGGTTTCGCTGAGCGGGTCGCTGGTGACCATGGACAGGTTCATGATGACCTCGTTGAGGCAGCCCAGCAGCGAGCGCGGCATGTCGGGACGCAAGATCAGCAGTTCGGCCACCCGCTCGGGCTTGATGACATCGCGGTACACCTTGCGGTACACCTCGAAGGCCGAGACGCTGCGCAGGATGGCGCTCCAGTGGTAGAAATCGTGCTCCTGCTCTTCCTCGCCGGCAACGCTCGGAAAGTCGCTCTGGATGGCATGGAACTTCACATCGACCAGCCGGGCGGTGTTGTCGGCCCGCTCCAGGAAGGTGCCCAGCCGCAGGAAGTGAAAGGCCTCGTCCTGCAGCATGGTGCCGGCCGTGACGCCGCGCGACAGGTGCGAGCGGAACTTGACCCATTCAAAGAACTTGCCCGGATCGCGCTCGAAGTCGCCGTGGCGCAGCATGCGGACGACTTCAAGGTAAGTCTGGTTCTGGGTTTCCCAGACCTCGGTGGTCAGCGTGCCGCGCACGGCGCGGGCGTTTTCACGCGCGTTGCGCAGGCAGGAAACGATGCTGGACGGGTTTTTTTCATCCCGCACCATGAAGTCCATGACATCTTGCGCGGTGATGTTCTCGCCGTACTTGGCGGCATAGGCGGGTTTGAGTTCGCTGATGCTGAGCAGGCCGCGCCAGCCCGTTTGCACGTCGGCCGTGGATTGCGGCAGCAGCGAGGTCTGGTAGTTCACATCGAGCAGGCGGGCGGTGTTTTCGGCGCGCTCGGTGTAGCGGGACATCCAGAACAGGTGATCGGCAGTGCGTGACAACATGTTCAGACTCCCACGGCGATGGTTTGCGACTGGGCCTGCATTTGCGCGGCCAGGGGGACGGGAGGCGCGGAATCCGCTTCCAGTATCCAGGTGTCCTTGGTGCCGCCGCCCTGCGACGAATTGACCACCAGCGAGCCGTCCTTCAGCGCCACGCGCGTCAGCCCGCCGGGCACCATCTGCACTTCCTTGCCGCTCAGCACGAAGGGGCGCAGGTCGATGTGGCGCGGGGCAATGCCGCTTTCCACATAGGTCGGGCAGGTGGACAGGCTCAGCGTGGGCTGGGCGATGTAGCCCGCAGGATTGGCCAGCAGCGCGGCGCGGAAGTCCTCGATTTCGGCCTTGGTCGAGGCCGGCCCGACCAGCATGCCGTAGCCGCCGGCGCCATGGACTTCCTTGACAACCAGATCCTTCAGGTTGGCCAGGGTGTAGTTCAGGTCGTCCTTGTTGCGGCACATGTAGGTCGGAACGTTCTTGAGGATCGGCTTTTCGCCGAGGTAAAACTCGATCATCTTCGGCACGTAGGGGTAAATCGACTTGTCGTCGGCCACGCCGGTGCCGATGGCGTTGCAGATGGCGACGTTGCCGCTGCGGTACACGTTGAGCAGGCCGGCGCAGCCCAGCGTTGAGTTGGGCCTGAAGGCCAGCGGGTCGAGGAAGTCGTCATCGACACGGCGATAGATCACATCGACGCGCCTGGGGCCGCGCGTGGTGCGCATGTACACAAAGTTGTCCTTGACGAACAGGTCCAGGCCCTCGACCAGCTCGACGCCCATTTGCTGGGCCAGGAAGGCGTGTTCAAAATAAGCCGAGTTGTGCATGCCGGGCGTCAGCACCACCACGGTGGGCTCGGCGGTCGCGGGCGGTGCCATGGCGCGCAGGGTTTCCAGCAGCAGGTCGGGGTAATGCTCGACCGGGGCGACGCGGTTCTGGCTGAACAGCTCGGGGAAAAGCCGCATCATCATCTTGCGGTCTTCCAGCATGTAGCTCACGCCGCTGGGCACGCGCAGGTTGTCTTCGAGCACGTAATACTCGCCCTCGCCCTGCGCGTCAGGAGCGCGCACGATGTCGATGCCGCTGATGTGCGAGTAGATGTTGCCCGGCACGGTGACGCCGATCATTTCGGGGCGGAACTGCGCATTCTGGAAAATCTGCTCCGACGGAATCACGCCGGCCTTGATGATTTCCTGGTCGTGGTACACGTCGTGGATGAAGCGGTTGAGCGCCGTGACCCGCTGGATCAGGCCCTTTTCCATCGAGGCCCATTCGTGCGCCGGAATGATGCGGGGAATCAGGTCAAAGGGAATCAGCCGCTCGGTGCCCGAGCCGTCTTCGTCCTTGTCGCCATAGACCGCAAAGGTGATGCCGACGCGGCGGAAAATCATTTCTGCCTCGGCGCGGCGCGCCTGCATCACATCGGCGGGCTGCCGGGCCAGCCAGCGCTGATAGCTCTGGTAGTGTTTGCGCACGCTGGAAGTGCTTTCATTCATCTCGTCAAACATCGGTCGGCTCATAAGCTTAAATTTCCGTCTTGGTTTGCAATCAGCAAGGTGCCTTCACCATAGCTTAGCAAGTTGTGCGCCATATAAGTGCATGGGACCGCATATTTAAGGCCCCTGCGCAGGCTGCCAGTAACGCTGGCCGGCCTGGCGCTGGCAGCCAATCTCCGCCGGCGCCACGCTCCGCCAGCTGGCCGCGCCGCACTGCGGCGAGCGGACCAGCCGGATGCCGCGCTCGCCGTAGCGCGCCACCACCCCGGCGACCGGATGGCCGAAGCGGTTGCGGTAGCCCGCCTGGACCAGCGCCAGCTGCGGCCGCACCGCATCCAGAAACACCGCGCTCGACGAAGTCTTGCTGCCATGGTGCGGCACCAGCAAAAAGTCGGCCTTCAGGCGCTCCGGGTTGCTTGAAGCCAGTTTCAACTCCTGCGGCGCTTCGATGTCGCCGGCCAGCAGGGCGGTCCGGGCGCCGCTGGAGATGCGCAGCACGCAGCTCATGGCATTGGACTTGCCGGGCAGCGCGTAGTCGGCGGCCGCCGGGTGCAGCACCTCGAAATCCACCCCGTCCCAGGTCCAGCGCTGGCCGGCGGTGCAGCGGGTTGACGGGCGCAAGGCCTGCAATTCATGGCCGTCCGCAATCGAGCTGAGCAGGCTGGCCTGCGGCTGCATGACCAGCACGGCCAGCGCGCCGCCGGTGTGGTCGCTGTCGCGGTGGCTGAGCATCAGGATGTCGATGCGCTCGCCCAATGCCCGCAGCAGCGGCACCAGCACACGGTTGCCGGCATCGCTTTCGCGCGAGAAGCGCGGGCCGGTGTCGTACAGCAAGGTGTGGCCGGCCGTGCGCACCAGCACCGCATTGCCCTGGCCGATGTCAGCGGCCAGCAGTTCGAACTGGCCGGGCGCCACCCGCGCAGGCTGCCACAGCAAGACTGGCAGCAGCAGCGGAATGCCCAGCAGGCGCCAGTTCCAGGGCAGGCGCATCGCAATCAGGCCCCCGCCCAGCACTCCGGCCACGGCGCACCATAACGGTGCAGACGCCCCACTAAGCGACGCCAGAGGCCAGCTAGCCAGCCCCTGGAGGAACAGCGCAAGCAAGCCCACGGCCCAGGCAGCAACGCTCCATATTGGTGCATACAGAACGCCCAGCATGGCCAGCGGCGTGACCAGCAGCGTCACCCACGGAATCGCCACCGCATTGGCCAGCAAGCCGACCAGCGACACCTGGTTGAACAGCAGCAGCGACAGCGGCGTCAGCGCCAGCGTGACCACCCACTGTTCGCGCATAGCGTGCAGCAGGCCGGCCAGCGGCCTGGCCAGCCAGCGGGGCAAAAAATTTGAATCAAACTGGCCTTCCGCGCTTGTCCCGCTTGCGCCAGCAGCTCCTGAATCCGTAGCAAACAGCACGCCGACCGCGACAAATGACAGCCAGAATCCGGCCTGCATCAAGGCCCACGGGTCCAGCACCACCACCATGGCCATGGCCAGCAGCCAGGTTTGCAGCCACGGCCACTGCCGGCCGCTGCGGCGCAGCAGCACCACCGTGGCAAGCATCAAAATGGTGCGCTGGGCCGGCACGCCCCAGCCCGAAAACAGGGCGTACAAGGCCGCCAGCAGCAGCCCACCCAAGGCCCCGGCGCTGCTTGCCGGCAGGGCCAGGCAGAGCCAGGGCGTCAGCCGGGCCGAGCGCCGCCACAGTCTGCCGATCAGCAGGGACGCGACCCAGGCAAACATCGTGATGTGCAGGCCCGAGATGCTCATCAGGTGCGCGACTCCGGTTGCGCGAAACACGTCCCAGTCGGCGCGCTCGATGGCATTTTGGTCGCCCACCACCAGCGCGGCCAGCACGCCGGCGCGCTGCCGGTCGTCCACGCGCGCCTCAATCGCCTCGCGCACCGACTGGCGCGCGCGCTCCACGCCGTAGCGCCAGCGGCTGCCTGAAAGCCTGAGCGGCGGCGCATCGTGCAGCGTGGCGCGCACGTAGCCGGTGGCCTGCACGCCCTGCTCCCAGAGCCAGAGTTCGTAGTCGAAGCCGTGCGGGTTGCTGTTGCCGTGCGGCGCCTTCAGGCGCACCGTCATCTGCCAGCGCTCGCCGGCACGCAGCCGCTGCGGCTGGCGCTGCAGGTCCAGCGCCAGCTCGGACGCATCGCTGCTTTCGACCGACGCGCTTTTCGTCTCGCGCGGCGCAAAACCCGCATACCAGCCCAGCATGATCTGCGGCGGCAGCGCCACCGCCCGGCCATCAAGCGACGCCGATTCGATGCCCAGGCGAAAGCGCAGCGCGTCTTCACTGAACTGCGGCATCGCCAGCACCGTTCCCATGACGTCAATGTCGCGCCCTTCCAGCGCCGGGTTCAGCGCCGTCGCCTGAAAAGCGCCGGCCCGCCAGCCGGTCAGCGCAAAGCCCAGCAAAGCGGCCATCAAGAACACCATCAGGCGGGCAATGACCGAAGCCGGGCGTGGCTGGATTCGCCTTGAAACCTTCAGGCCCGGCAGACCGCAGGCCATGGCAAACGCCAGCGCCGCCAAGCCGGCATAGCCTTCGGCAGGCCACAGCGCGGGCTGCTGCAACTGCGCCGCCACGCCGGCGATGAAGCCGGCCAGCGCAAGCCCAAAGCTTGCCGGGCTGGCGGGCGGCCGGGCGACAAGGGGAAAAACCACGGGCGTGCCTTTCTTGGCTTGTGACGGGTTCGACAGGCTCGCACCGGCTCAAAAAACCGGGCGAATGGCAGAGCTTAACGCGCGGCATCGGGCGGGCCGGCAGTGCGTTAATATGCAACAGTCCGAAAGCCCAATTCGCTACTTTATTGATAGCATCAGGTGCATGCGCTGATTGCGCAAACACTGTATTTGATTCGTTTTTCACCCTTTACACCCAGCCCCATGACCACCAGCACCCACCCCATCTACGCAAAGCTCAAGTCCCTCAACATCACGCTGCCCGAAGTGGCCGCGCCAGCCGCCGCCTACCTGCCCTTCGTGCAGACCGGCAAGCTGGTGTTCCTGAGCGGCCACCTGGCCAAGCGGGACGGCCAGGTCATCGTCGGCCAGCTCGGCAAGAACGTGAGCACCGAGGAAGGCAAGGCTGCGGCCCGCCTGATCGCGATTGACCTGATGGGCACGCTGCACGCCGCCGTCGGCGACCTGGGCAAAATCAAGCGCATCGTGAAAGTCATGAGCCTGGTCAACTCGACCGGCGACTTCACCGAACACCACCTGGTCACCAACGGCTGCAGCGAGCTGCTGGGCGAAGTGTTTGGTGACGCCGGCAAGCACGCCCGCAGTGCCTTCGGCGTGGCGCAGATCCCGCTGGGCGCGTGCGTGGAAATCGAGCTGATTGCCGAGGTGGACTGACGCTTGCCCGCCCTGTGATTTGGAACTGCCGGGCGGACGTTTCAAATCATGAAGTGTGTAAGACTTGGCAAGGCGCCGATGGCGCCCGGTTTTTCTCCTTCCCCCAAAGGCGGGAATGAGCAAGTCAGTACGCCCGGCGGGCGATTCGCGCAGCACGCGCCAAAGGCCAGCGGCGTTTTACAGCGCAGGCAGGGTAACGTCCCGCATTCAAACCTCATCCTGCGGGTGTAGAGTGGGCGCCCACTCGTCACACGGGATGCACCATGCCGACACCCACCTTCCAGCGCCTGTCGCCGGAGCAGTTCGAGCAACTGCTGGAGAATTTTCCCTTCACCCGGAAAATCGACGCGGTGCACATGCACCACACCTGGCGGCCCCGGCAGGCCGACTTTCGCGGCCACGACACGATTGTCTCGATGTGGCGCCACCACACACAGGTCAACGGCTGGAGCGACATCGCGCAGCACATCACCATCGACCCCGAGGGCATGATCTGGCTGGGCCGCAACTGGAACCTGCCGCCGGCCAGCGCCGCCGGGCACAACGGCAACAAGGCCTTCGGCCCCTTCATGTTCGAGATGATCGGCGACTTCGACCAGGGCCGCGACCCGTTCGGCGGCCTGCAAAAGGAAACCGCGCTGCGGGTCGTGGCGCTGGTGCAGGCGCGCTTTCACCTGCCGGCCGGCAGCCTGCGCTTTCACAACGCCATGTCGCCCAAGTCGTGCCCCGGCAGCGCGCTGGTGTACCAAGACATCCTGGCCGAGGTCGAGCTCGTCAGGCAGGAGCTGCAGGCGGCGGGCACGCGCGATGCCGCCCGGCAGCAGCCTTTTCCTGATGAAACCGGCAGGAACATCGCCGAAGCCATCCGCTCGCTGTCGCGCGTCACCGACAACGCCGGCGAGTCCGGCGACGCCGAGCTGTCGCATGACGAGCGCGAAGCCGGCCTCACCCCGGCGGCAGGCCCCAGCCCCGCCGCCAGCGTGCAAAGCCGTGATTCAGGCCTGGACACGGCAGCGCTGAACGCCCTGCGGCCGCACCTGGTCAACCTGAAGGCCGGCCGCCTTTCAGGCGAGGGTGAAGCCAGTTCGACCCCTGAAGACATTGATGCGATTTTCGAGCAGCATTTGCCGCAGGCGGTCAGCGAACTACCCACCGGCCAGAAGCTGCGCCTGCTGTTTTATGCACACGGCGGCCTGGTGTCCGAAGCCAGCGGACTGCAGATCGCCCACAAGCACATCGACTGGTGGCGCCGCAACGGCGTCTATCCGGTCTATTTCATCTGGGAAACCGGCTTTTTCGAGACCATCGGCCAGTTGCTCGGCCGCGCGCAGCAGGGCAGCCGCGCCGTGTCGCGCGGTCTTGCCGACTTCACGACCGACCCGCTGATCGAGATTGGCGCGCGCGTCCTGCAGGGGCCGCGCATCTGGGGCGGCATGAAGTCGAGCGCCGAGCATGCGGTGGATCCACCGTCAGGCAGCGGCGACATCGGCGGCGGCGCGCACTATGTCGCCCGCCAGCTGAAGGCGTTTTGCGACGCCCACGCCGGGCAGGTTGAACTGCATGCGGTCGGGCACAGCGCGGGCTCGATTTTTCACAGCCACTTCCTGCCGCTGGCGCACGGGCTGGGCGTGCCGGCGTTCAGGACGGCGCATTTCCTGGCGCCCGCAGTGCGCGTCGATACCTTCAGGCAGCACCTGCTGGAGCACATCGGGCCAGGGCGGGCGGTGGAATCCCTGACGCTCTACACCATGCGCCGGGATTTCGAGCGCCAGGACAACTGCGCGCAGATCTACCGCAAGTCGCTGCTCTACCTGATCTTCAACGCCCTGGAAGAGCGGCGCGCCACCGCCATCCTCGGGCTGGAGGAAAGCCTGCGCGGCGACGCCGGCCTCAAGCGCCTGTTCGGCCTGGGCGCAACGGCTGCAACGCCTTCGAGCGTGGTCTGGTCGCCCACGCCGGGCGACACCGGCCGCTCGGCCAGCACCTCCCAGTCGCACGGCGGCTTTGACGACGATGCGCCGACCATGAACAGCGTCGTGCGCCGGGTTCTGGACAAGCCCGACGCCGCCGACATCGCCGCCTATCCGGCCGCGCGCGCCGCATCGCGGCCCTGGATCGAGGAAGTTGACTGGCCCGCCGACTTCGACTTCACGGCCGTACCCCCGGCAGGCGCCGGTTATGTGGCGGCGGCGGTGGCGCCACCCGCCAAAACGCCGGTTCCAGCGCTACCCTGCATGCCACTGGCGGGCAATGGCAGCGGCGACTTCACCCGGCGCGCGACGAAGGTGCTGGCCGCAGGCATCGACGGCCTGAGCAACGAGGAGTTCCTGCGCCGCGTGCTGGCCGAGTTCGGCTGCGCGGCACATCAGGCGCCGATGCTCGATTGCGCCGACGATGCGCGCGCGGGCGCACTGCTGCAGCCGCTGGCCGCCGGCAGCCGGGCGCCAAAAAGCAGGGAACCGGCCACGACTTCAGGCCCGCCCGGTGACGCCGCCTTGCTGCAGGCCGTGAACGGGCTGGCGCAGGCGGTGCAGGCGCTGGCCGCCGCGCGAGAGCCTTTTTGCACTGGTGCATAGCGGGCATTGAAGGCTTGCGCCGGTCTTGCAGCCATGAATGGCAGCGCTGGAACGGCGGGCAGACCAACCGCTATTAAATTAATAGCTTTTTTCGCCCGTCACCAAAGCGCCAGCAGCCATTTTTATCAATCAATCCGGACAATATCGGTCGGTTTGAAGCCCAGATCAGCCGCCTTGCCCTTGCGCGCCCTGGCCGCGCGGGCGTTGTTCAGGCTGCGGATTTCCAGCGTTTCCTCGCGCGGCTTGGCGCCGCGTCCGATGCCGTCTATGCGAATGCTGCGGGTGTAGGCGGCCGCGCCGGCCAGCGTGTCCTTGTCTTCCAGGTCGATCAGCATCAGGCCGCGCCCGCCTTTTTCCATCTGCTTGAGTTCGGCAATGTCAAAGGTCAGGATGCGCTGGCCGGTCGAGGCGCAGGCCACATGCGTGGCGGGCGGCAAGGGCTGGCTGCCCGAGGCGCCGCTGACGTGGGACGGGCGGCACAGCGTTTCGCCCTCGCCCAGCGTGATGAAGGCCTTGCCGCTCTTGTTGCGCGAAATCATGTTTTCCACCGTCGCCAGAAAGCCATAGCCGCCCGAACTCGACAGCAGCAGCAGCGCGCCCGCCGGGCCGGCAAAGTAATGCAGCAATTGCGTGCCCGATTCGAGTTCGATCAGCGTCGTGACCGGCTGGCCATCGCCGCGCGCGCCGGGCAGCATGGCCACCGGCACCGAATACAGGCGGCCATTGCTGCCAAAGGCCAGCAGCGTATCGACGGTGCGGCATTCAAACGTGCCATACAGCGCGTCGCCCGCCTTGAAGGCAAAGCTGGCCGGCGCGTGGCCGTGGCCGCCGCGTGCGCGCACCCAGCCCTTGCCGCTGACCACGACCGTGACCGGCTCGTCGAGCACCTTGACTTCGAGCACGGATTTTTTCTCCGCCTGAATCAAGGTGCGGCGCGGGTCGGCGAACTGCTTGGCGTCGGCCTCGATTTCCTTGATCATCAGCCGGCGCAGCGCCGTCGGGTTGCCCAGGATGTCTTCGAGCCTGCCCTGCTCTTCGCGCAGGCTTTTCAGCTCCTGCTCGATCTTGATGGCTTCGAGCCGGGCCAATTGGCGCAGCCGGATTTCCAGGATGTCCTCGGCCTGCCGGTCGCTTAAGGAGAAACGCGCGATCAGCGCCGATTTCGGCTCGTCGGACTGGCGGATGATGGCGATCACCTCGTCGATGTTGAGCAGCACGGTTTGCCGCCCTTCAAGGATGTGGATGCGCGCCAGCACCTTGTCGAGCCGGTGCTCCGAGCGCTTTTCAATCGTCGTCTGGCGAAACGCGATCCACTCGTTCAGCATCTGCCGCAATGACTTTTGCGTCGGCCGGCCATCGAGCCCGATCATGGTCATGTTGATCGGCGACGAGCTTTCCAGGCTGGTGTGCGACAGCAGCGTGTTGATGAGTTCGGCCTGGGCGGTCCGGCTGGTCTTGGGCTCGAACACCAGGCGCACGGCGGCGTCCTTGCTCGATTCGTCGCGCACCACGTCGAGCACCGCCAGCATGGCCTGCTTGAGTTGCACCTGGTCGAGGCTGAGCGCCTTTTTGCCGAGCTTGATCTTGGGGTTGGTGATTTCCTCGATTTCCTCCAGCACGCGCTGGGTGCTGGAGCCGGGCGGCAGCTCCTGCACGACAAGCTGCCACTGGCCGCGCGCCAGCTCTTCAATCTTCCAGCGCGCGCGCACCTTGAGCGAGCCGCGTCCGGTGCGGTAGGCGGCGGCAATCTCGGCGCCGCTGGAGATGATCTGGCCGCCGCCGGGGTAGTCCGGCCCGGCGATCAGCGCGTACAGCTCCTCGTCGGTCAGCTTGGGGCTTTTGATCAGCGCGACGCAGGCATCGGCGACTTCGCGCAGGTTGTGGCTGGGAATTTCGGTCGCCAGTCCGACGGCAATGCCGCTGGCGCCGTTGAGCAGCGTGAACGGCAGGCGCGCCGGCAACTGGCGGGGTTCTTCGGTCGAGCCGTCGTAGTTGGGGATGAAATCGACCGTTCCTTCGTCGATCTCGTCCATCAGCAGCGTGGTGATGCGCGCCAGCCGGGCTTCGGTGTAGCGCATGGCGGCGGCACCGTCGCCGTCGCGGGAGCCGAAATTGCCCTGCCCGTCAATCAGCGGGTAGCGCTGCGAAAAGTCCTGCGCCATGCGCACCAGCGCGTCATACGCCGCCTGGTCGCCGTGCGGGTGAAAGCGGCCCAGCACATCGCCGACCACGCGCGCGCATTTGACCGGCCGGGCGCCGGTCGCGCCATTGGGACCGCCAAAGGCCAGGCCCATGCGCGCCATGCTGTACAAGATGCGCCGCTGTACGGGTTTCTGGCCGTCGCAGACATCGGGCAGCGCCCGGCCCTTGACGACGCTCAGCGCGTATTCAAGGTAGGCGCGCTGGGCGTAGGCGGCCAGGCTGTCCTCATCGGGGGTTTCAGGAGTTTGCGCATCGGCGTCCGGCGTGAAAAGATCCATATTTATTCGGCAGTCAGTAAGAAGTAAAGCGTTGCGCCATGCTCGTGCCGCTGCACTGGCAGGCGTTTTCGCCAGGCCTGCAGAGGCAACAAAAGCAAGCAAATGTGTTCACTGGATGAAAAAATTCGTCATCAGGGTATGAAACGCATCAGAGGGGGAAGCCGGCATCGGATGCGATGCCGAGAATACAAGAAGTGGGAACCCAGGGTGGCGGCCATGCTGAAAAATCAAATTTTCCAGCGCACGAGCGCATCAGCCGCTGTGAAACAGCATTTACAGCATTTATTCTTGCGACAAATCAGCGCGCAGCAAGGGCGGCGCGGATTCGGCCAGCGGCGGCAGGTTGCTGCGTCCCGCGCTGCTGCCCTTCATTTCCAGACGCACGCGCCCGGTGGCTGGCGTTTTGAAGGAGACAGGTGCCAGGCCGTTGTAGAGCTGCATGACGGTTTTCACATAATTCCGGGTTTCGGGATAGTTGGGAATCCTGTTTCCGGCGCGTTGCACGGCGCCTTCTCCGGCGTTGTAGGCGGCCAGCGCCAGTTCCAGCCGGCCCGGAAACATGTTGATCAGATAGGCCAGATACCGGGCGCCGGCCTTGATGTTGATTTTTGGGTCGGTCAGTTTTTTCTCAATCGTGGCGCCCTTGCCGGCGGTGACGCCGTAGCGCTCCGCCGTGGGCGGGATCAGCTGCATCAGGCCGACCGCCCCTTTGGGCGAGACGGCGAAGGTGTTGAAGCCGGACTCGGTGGCAATCAAGGCCTTGAGCAATGAATAGTCGATGCCGTGGGTGGTGGATGCCTCGCGCAGCAGGGGGCTGACGGCCTTGTAGTTTTCCGAGTGTTCGAAAAAAGCCAGCAGCCTGGGCGAGACCGGACTGATTGCGCTGGCCGCAGCCGGCCCGGCAGGCTCTGCGGCGGATGACGCTTCGAGCGCGCCCGGCGCATCATCCTGCGCCTTGGCGGGCAGGTCCATCAGCCGATACGGCTCGACACTGTCGCGCAGAAAGAGTTCATAGCGCTCATCCAGGCGGCTGGAGGCGAAATGCGGCATGCGCTCCGCGTCCACATAACCCCAGATGTCGGCCCTGGCCGGTGTTGCGTGCAAGGCCAGCAGAACCAGCACCGCCGCGCAGCTACCCATCGCGCGCCAGAACGGCTTGGCAGGGGCGCCTGCTGCGGGCGGTATTGGTTCAGGTTTCATCAAAAACAAACTCCGTTTTGAAACTTCCCCTTTCAGGGGCGATAGGATTTATTTGGGAGAGGGACAGGCTCTTGCAAATTTCGCTCAAGCTGTGCCTGGGCGCGGATTGAAACATTAAACGTCAATCTCCACAGCGTCACCGTGCAACTCCATCAACTCGCGGCGGGCCGCCGCTTCTCCCTTTCCCATCAGTTTAGTGATCAGGCTTTCGGTCTGCAAGAAGTCCTGGTTACCCAGCTGGACCGGCAGCAGGCGGCGGGTGTCCGGATTGAGTGTCGTGTCCCACAATTGTTCCGCGCTCATTTCGCCCAGGCCCTTGAAGCGGCTGATGCTCCAGGCGTTTTCACGCACGCCGTCCTTGCGCAGCTTGTCCAGGATGGCGGTCAGCTCGCCTTCGTCCAGCGCATAGACCTTGGACGCCGGCTTCTTGCCGCGTGCCGGCGCATCGATTCGGTACAGCGGCGGCCGCGCCACATAGACATGGCCGGCGTCAATCAGCTTGGGGAAATGCCGGAAGAACAGCGTCAGCAGCAGCACCTGGATGTGCGAGCCGTCCACGTCGGCATCGGACAGGATGCAGACCTTGCCGTAGCGCAGGCCGCTCAGGTCGGGCGTGTCGTTCGGGCCGTGCGGATCAACGCCGATGGCGACCGAGATATCGTGGATTTCGGTGTTGGCAAAGAGCCGGTCGCGGTCCACTTCCCAGGTGTTGAGCACCTTGCCGCGCAGCGGCAGCACGGCCTGGTTTTCCTTGTCGCGGCCCATCTTGGCGCTGCCGCCGGCCGAGTCGCCCTCGACCAGAAACACCTCGTTGTTCGCCAGGTCCTTGCTTTCGCAGTCGGTCAGCTTGCCGGGCAGCACGGCCACGCCCGAGCCCTTGCGCTTTTCGACCTTCTGGCCGGCCTTCTGGCGGCTTTGCGCGGCCTTGATGGCGAGTTCGGCCAGCTTTTTGCCGTAATCGACATGCTGGTTCAGCCACAGCTCCAACGCCGGGCGCACGAAGCTGGACACCAGCCGCACCGCATCGCGCGAATTGAGCCGCTCCTTGATCTGGCCCTGGAACTGCGGGTCCAGCACCTTGGCGCTCAGCACGTAGCTGGCGCGGGCAAACACGTCCTCGGGCAGCAGCTTGACGCCCTTGGGCAGCAGCGAATGCAGTTCGATAAAGCTTTTCACCGCCGTGAACAGGCCGTCGCGCAGGCCGCTTTCGTGCGTGCCGCCGGCGCTGGTCGGAATCAGGTTGACATAGCTTTCGCGCACCGGCTGGCCGTCTTCGGTAAAGGCGACGCACCAGCTCGCGCCCTCGCCTTCGGCAAAGGTTTCGTGCGCGGCATCGGCAAAGCCTTCCTCTTCAAACATCGGGATCACCGGGTCGGCGGTGAGCGTCTGCATCAGGTAGTCGCGCAGCCCGCCCTTGAAGACCCAGGTCTGGACATCCTTTGTTTTTTCATTCGTCAGCGTCACGCTCACGCCGGGCATCAGCACCGCCTTGCTGCGCAGCAGGTGCGTCAGTTCGGCCATCGGCAGGGCCGGTGATTCAAAATATTTGGCGTCGGGCCAGGCGCGCACCGTGGTGCCGGATTTGCGGTCGCCATTGCCGTTCGGGCGCAGCACCAGCGGCTCGATCACGTCGCCGCCGGAAAATGCCAGGCTGGCGACCTTGCCCTCGCGGTACGACGTCACTTCGAGCCGGGTGGACAGCGCATTCGTCACGCTGACGCCGACGCCATGCAGGCCGCCCGAAAAACTGTAGGCGCCGCCCTTGCCCTTGTCGAACTTGCCGCCGGCATGCAGCCGGGTGAACACCAGCTCGACCACCGGCGCTTTTTCTTCCGGGTGCAGGCCGAACGGAATGCCGCGCCCGTCGTCTTCAATCGTCACCGAACCGTCGATGTGCAGCGTGACCTTGATCTTTTTGCCGTGTCCGGCCAGCGCCTCGTCGGCCGAGTTGTCGAGCACTTCCTGGATGATGTGCAGCGGGTTGTCGGTTCGGGTGTACATGCCCGGGCGTTGCTTGACGGGCTCCAGTCCCTTCAGAACGCGGATCGAGCTTTCGGAATAAACAGGGGAAGCGGAAGTATTTTTGTCGGCCATGGCGGTTGAAGTGATTAAAAGAAATTGTAGACCCGGCCCTTGACGCCGCCCGGCAAACCCAAAACCATCCCCGCGAAAAACCCGGCCAGGCACGACAGGCACCAAATCCACACGGCGGCGACAATTGCGGACATCTTCGTTATCGTTAAAGTCCGCCCATGGCCTCAAGCACCCTTTCTTCTCCAAAACCCCTGTCCATGTTCCAGGTTCTGGCCTGCGGCGCGGCCATTGTCACCCTGTCCATGGGCATCCGGCACGGCTTTGGCCTGTGGCTGCAGCCCATCACCCAGGCGCAGGGCTGGAGGCGTGAAACCTTTGCCTTTGCGATTGCAATACAGAACCTGTCGTGGGGCATTTTTGGCATTTTCGCCGGCATGGTGGCCGACCGCTTCGGCGCTTTCCGGGTGATTGCAGGCGGCGCCGTGCTGTATGCGCTGGGCCTCGTCGGCATGGCGCTGTCACCCACGGGACTGCTGTTCACGCTGACCGCCGGAGTGCTGATTGGCGCGGCGCAGGCGGGCACCACCTATGCCGTGATCTACGGCGTGATTGGCCGCAATATCCCGGCCGACAGGCGCTCGTGGGCCATGGGCGTGGCAGCGGCGGCGGGCTCCTTCGGCCAGTTTTTGATGGTGCCCACCGAAGACTGGCTGATCACCAGCCTGGGCTGGCAGACGGCCCTGCTGGTGCTGGGCGGCGCCGTGCTGCTGATCGTGCCGATGGCGCTGGGCCTGCGTGAAACCGGCTTTGCGGGCGCGACGCCCGCCAGGCGCGAGCAGAGCATTGGCCAGGCGCTGCGCGAGGCGCTCAAATACCCGAGCTTCCAGCTGCTGATGGCGGGCTACTTCGTCTGCGGCTTTCAGGTCGTGTTCATCGGCGTTCACATGCCCAGCTACCTGAAGGACAAGGGGCTGTCGCCGCAGGTGGCCGGCTATGCGCTGGCGCTGATCGGCCTCTTTAATGTGTTTGGCACCTACATTGCCGGCGCGCTGGGCCAGCGCATTGCCAAGCGCAAAATCCTGGCAACGATTTATTTATCGCGCGCCGTCGTCATCGCCGTGTTCCTGGCCGCGCCGTTCAGCCCGGCCAGCGTGTACATCTTTGCCAGCCTGATGGGCCTGCTGTGGCTGTCAACCATTCCACCCACCAACGCGATGGTGGCGCAGATCTTCGGCATCCAGCACCTGTCGATGCTGAGCGGCTTCATCTTCTTCAGCCACCAGATCGGCTCGTTCATGGGCGTGTGGCTGGGCGGCTTTCTGTATGACCGCACCGGCAGCTACGACATCGTCTGGTACGTCGCGATTGCGCTGGGCGTGTTTGCCGCGCTGGTGAACCTGCCGGTCAGGGAAGCGCCGATTCACCGCAGCGGCCACGGCGGACTGCCGCAGGGCGTCTGAAGGTGATCAAGAAATTCGCGCTCTGCAGCCTTGCCCTCGCGGCATTGCTGGGCGTGTTTGCCCTGTACACCCGGCCTGACTTCCTGCTCACGCTGGCCAACCAGATGTGGAACTGCTTTTAGGCCGCTCCTTACCTGAATTTCAAGCCATTTCGGCCTCCTGCGCAGTATAGACGTGCTTCATCAGCTACAAAAATGATAGTAAAAAGCCCCATTTCCGAATGTCTCGACACCGACGCCGCGCCCCCTTCCGCCTGGGTGCGGCGCTGGTCGCACCTGGTGGCGCCTGGCGGCACGGTGCTGGACGTGGCCTGCGGACAAGGCCGCCATGCGCGCTGGTTTCATGAACGAAATCACCCTGTCGTGCTAGTGGACCGGGCACGGGCAGCTATTGAATCCATAGCAATCCCGGCGCAGGCCTGCGAAGCGGTCGTGGCCGATATCGAAAACGGCCCGTGGCCATTCGCGGGCCGGCAGTTCGATGCGGTGGTGGTCGCCCACTACCTGTGGCGCCCGCTCATGCCGACCCTGCTGGACAGCCTGGCGCCCGGTGGCGTCCTGATTTACGAAACCTTTACGCAAGGCAATGAAACCGTGGGCAAGCCTTCAAGGCCTGATTTTCTGCTCAGGACCGGAGAACTGCTGACGCTGTGCCGCGGACTTCGGATCATCGCCTTCGAAGACGGTTTTCAGGAGGCACCGCCCGGGCAGTCCGCGCGCTTTGTCCAGCGCATCGCCGCCGTCCGGGAGGCCGCGAATCCGGCCGGCTTGAACGATCCGGCATCACCGAAGGTGTCCGGCCCGCCCAGATACCCCCTGCTTTAAGCTCTGGGTAGAATGCACAATTGGCTTTTTGGGCCGGTCGCCAAGCCCCTTGACGCCGCCCCACCACTCCAGCCATCACGTTACAAGCACGACATGAACCCCATTACTGGCAGCATTGTTGCACTGGCAACTCCTTTGCATGAAGACGGCAGCGTGGACTACGCCACCCTGCGCAAACTCGTTGACTGGCATATTGCCGAAGGCACCGACTGCATCGGCGTGGTCGGCACCACCGGCGAGTCGCCGACGGTGAACGTCGAGGAGCATTGCGAAATCATCCGTGTCTCGGTCGAGCAGGCCGCCAAACGCGTACCCATCATGGCTGGCTGCGGCGCCAACTCGACGGCTGAAGCCATCGAACTGGCCAAATTTGCAAGGCAAGTGGGCGCCGACTGCCAGTTGCAGGTCGTCCCCTACTACAACAAGCCAACGCAGCAAGGCCAGTACCTGCACTTCAAGGCGATTGCCGAGGCCGTGGGCGACTTGCCCCTCGTGCTCTACAACGTCCCCGGCCGCTCCGTGGCCGATATGCAGCACGCCACCGTGCTGCGCCTGGCCGAAGTGCCCGGCATTGTCGGCATCAAGGAAGCCACCGGCAACATCGAGCGCGCCCAGTGGCTGATCAAGGAAGTGCCCAGGGGCTTTGCCGTGTATTCGGGCGACGACCCGACGGCGGTCGCCCTGATGCTGTGCGGCGGCCAGGGCAATATCAGCGTGACGGCCAACGTCGCGCCCCGGCTCATGCACGAGCTGTGCGTGGCGGCCGTGGCCGGGGATGTCAAACGCGCCATGGAGCTGCAATTCAGGCTGATGCCGCTGCACCGGAACCTGTTCATTGAAGCCAATCCGATTCCCGTCAAATGGGCCATGGCCCGGATGGGACTGTGCGGCAACACCCTGCGCCTGCCCATGACACCGCTTGAATCAAGCAACGAAACCGCCGTCGAAAACGCCTTGCGCGTGTGCGGCCTGATCTGATTTTTAAGGGAATCCAAGTGAAGACATTGCCGACATTACCCCAGCGCCCTGCCTTGCTGAAAGCCCGAAGCGCTGCCGCCCTTTCCGCACTGGTGGCCGTCAGCCTTCTGGCCGGCTGCACCACGATCAGGGACACCATGGATGGCGAACGGGTCGATTACAAATCAAACGGCGTCAAAGGGCCTTCGCTGGATGTTCCTCCGGACCTGACGCAGCTCAGCCGCGACACCCGCTACGTGGTTCCCGGCACGGCCGTCAGCGCCAGCAGCTACCAGGTCGGACAGCCGACCCAGACGGTGGCGACCGCCGCCAATGCGGTCGGCGATGTTCGGATCGAGCGCGCCGGCACCCAGCGCTGGCTGGTGGTCAACCGCCCGGCCGACAAGCTCTGGACGCCAGTGCGCGACTTCTGGCTGGAAAGCGGATTTTTGCTGGCCCAGGACCAGGAAAACCTCGGCATCATGGAAACCGACTATGCCGAAAACCGCGCCAAGCTGCCGCAGGACTTCATCCGCAACGCCTTGGGCAAGGTGTTCGACAGCCTTTACTCCACCGGCGAGCGCGACAAGTTCCGCACCCGCCTGGAACGCCGGCCCGACGGCGGCACCGAAATCTACATCAGCCATCGCGGCATGGAAGAAGTCATTACCGGCGCCAAGGGCGACAGCACCGTGTGGCAGCCACGCGCGACCGACCCTGAACTGGAAGCCGAATTCTTGCGCCGCCTGATGGTCAAGCTGGGCGTGACGCAGGAGCAATCCAAGGCCCTGATTGCCGCCGGCGCAACACCGCAGACATCCCGCGTGGCGCTGGTGAACAACCTGCCCGTGGTGCAGATGGACGAAGGCTTTGAGCGCGCCTGGCGCCGCGTCGGCCTGGCGCTGGACCGCACCGGCTTTACCGTCGAAGACCGCGACCGCAGCCAGGGCACCTACTTCGTGCGTTATGTCGAGCCTGTCGCCAACAAGAGCGAGCCGGGCTTTTTCAGCAAGCTGTTCGGCGGTTCCGCAGCCGCCCAGGCGCCGCTGAAATACCGCATCACGCTCAAGAGCGAGGGCGACAAAACCACGGTTTCGGTCCTGAATGCCCAGGGCACGCCTGAATCGTCTGCCAATGCCCAGCGCATTGTCCAGGTGATTGCCGACGACCTGAAGTAAACGCAGTCCAGCTTGCAAGCCGACAAGCGGATTTTTTCGCCGTGTTGAGATTCAGGAGCCTGGGCAGCGGCAGCGGGGGCAACTCAACACTGGTTGAAGCTTGCGGCCTGGTGCCGTTTCGCATGCTGATTGACTGCGGGCTGGGCATCCGTCAGCTCGCGCTTCGACTCGCCGAATCCGGCCTGCAGTCCGAAGACATCAATGCGGTCTTCATTACCCATGAACATGGCGACCACATTGGCTGCGCTCGCTCGCTGGCGCTGCGCCACCGGATCCCGGTCTGGATGAGCCGGGGCACCCATTCGGCGATTGGCGCCCCTGATTTTGACGGCCTGCTGCATACCGCGCGCGATGGCAAAGCGATTGACCTGGGCGGCCTGCAACTGATGCCGTTTACCGTTCCCCACGACGCCAGGGAACCGCTGCACCTCAGTTGCACCGATGGCTCGGCAAAGCTGGGCATCCTGACGGATCTGGGTCATGCAACGCCGCATGTGATGGCGCACCTGCAGGCCTGCGACGCCTTGCTGCTGGAATCCAACCACGACACCCAGCTGCTGAACCAGTCGGTTTACCCACCCTTTTTGAAGCGCCGCGTGGGAGGTGATTACGGCCATTTGTCCAATGCGGCGGCGGCTGATATTGCCTGCGCCGTGACCCACGGCGGCCTGAAGCATCTGGTGGCCGCGCATTTGAGCGCGCAAAACAACCGGCCCGATTTGGTACGGGGCGTGTTATCCGATGCCTTGGGCTGCAACCGCAGCGACATTGTGGTGGCGGGTGCCAGCAGCGGTACACCGTGGCTGCAAATTTGAGGATGGTTTGCAGTCAGGCAAATTAAACCCTGCAAAAACTGGCGTTTGGCCGCATCACGAAAAAAGCCGCCCGGAGGCGGCTTTCAGGAAGTCTGAAAGAATTACTTCGCGGCGGCAGATGCAGCGGAAGTAGCTGCGTCAGCTGCGCTGCCTGCAGCGGAAGCTGCATCAGTGGCGGCGCTTGCAGCGGAAGCGGCGGAGTCAGCAGCAGCGGATGCGGCGCCGGTGGCAGCAGCTGCAGCGGCGCTGGCGGATGGAGCTTCTGCAGGCACGACGACAACTGAAGGTGCAGGTGCAGCGGCTTCTTCCTTTTTACCGCAGGCAGCCAGGGCAAGAGCGGCAACGATGGCTGCCAGTACGAGGGACTTGTTCATTTTTACGATCCTTGATGATATTTAAGAAAACAATTTCCGGAAATTGTCAAAACCCAAACCCAAACCAATGTTCAAGTTATGTCCTGACCTGGAGGAAAGGACTCGAGCTCTTTCTACCCAGCTTCAAATTATATGCTGCTATACACAAGCATGAGAACCCTTAACCGTCCGAAATAAGCAGTCGGGCACTGGCGGGCAACCGGAAAACCACACTTACAGACCCAGCACCGTCGCCGAAAAAGCCGGTGAACTGTTCAAAAGGCGCTCATTCAGGCGCTCTTTCAGGGCGATGCGGCCAGCCGTATCGGAACCGGCGACGCCCGTACTGCGCTCCCTATCGAGCCGCTCGAATATCCAGCCTGGACTCCACAAGGCACTGGGCAGGCTGCTCGCCGAGGCCGCTTCGCTTTTGCGGCATTCCACAATATGCGACCAGGTTCGCCGCCAGGTCACGAACCGCGCATGCTGCCTGGGAACGGCATCGTAATTTGCGGCCAGCAGCGTGAGCTTGCGGCCACTTTTCGACCAGTCGTTCAGCGCCTGGGCCACCGCGCGCTCGCCCAGCGGCCAGTCGGCAAAGTCCGGATCGCTCCAGATGACTTCGCGCCATCCCTGTGCGGCCGCTACCGCCAGAGCCTGTCGGATCAGTTCGGCGAATTCGGTACGGCCGTTGAAGCGGCCTTCCAGCAAAACCGCAGGCGCAGCGCCTGATGGCCCGGAAGTCATGTTGCTTTTCCCCTTGAAGTGAAACGCAGTCCCTATGCCTTATGCAGGTTCGCATCGCCTGACGAGTCATGCCCGATTTGCTGCAGCCAGCCCGCTTCGTGCCAGTCTCCCAGCAATTCGACAGCGCTTGCGCCGGCCTTGCGCAACTCGCGCGCCGCCAGATGCCGCTGATCGGCCAGTCGCTGCATCAGGCTGGCATCGGCTCCCTTGGCGCGGTAGCTTTCGCCGTTGATGAAAACATGATCGCTGTCATACATCATGCGGGTACGTGCATCCAGTGCAACCCCGGTCTGGCCGGCTTTGGCGGCTTCGCCATTCCAGGCTTGCTCCGGCTCGTCAAACCAGACGCCGGGTTTGGGCTCCGTCATGCATTCGCCCAGTGCGCAAGCCAGCGCCAGCGGATCCTTGAGCGCTTCGCGCACCGCCTGCCCGGCAAAAGCGGCCAGTCCTGCCGGCATGGCCGCCGGCGTTTCGGTGGCAGGCTGGGCCGGGTCGCGGTACATGGGCTGCGGACGGGCGGGCTTTCGGGCCGCTTTGGCGCCAGACGCTTCAGCCTGAGCTTCAGCCGCATCTTCACCCATTTCAGCCAGGCGATGCAGCAGTTCCGAAGCCAGCTCGGTTTTCGAGGGCGAACGAAAACCGATGGAATACGTCATGCAGTCAGCCGGCTTGCCATTCACGCCGACGCTGGCCTCGGCAATGCCATCGTGCGCATAGCGCGGCGGCAGGTAGAGCATGTCGCCCGCTTCGAGCACAAACTCTTCGTCAGCCTCGAAGTTCTGCAAGATTTTCAGCGGCACGTCCGGCTGCAGCGTGAAGTCTTTTTGCAGGCCAATTTTCCATCGCCGGCGGCCGCTGGCCTGGAACAGGAACACGTCATAACTGTCAAAGTGCGGGCCCACGCCGCCACCCGGCGTGGCAAACGAGATCATCAAATCATCCAGCCGCGCATCGGGCACAAAACGAAATTGCTGCAGCAGCGCATGCCCGGCGGGCTCATGCAGATCGACGCCCTGCACCAGCAGCGTCCAGCCTTCCTGGGCCAGCGGCGGCAGGCTTTTGGGCGCGAACGGGCCTTTTCTCATGCTCCAGCCTTTGCCCTTCTGGACAATCAGGCGCGATTCGACCTGCTCGCGCGCCGCCAGCTTGAGCAAGGCCGGCCGGCTGAGAAAAGGCTCGAAGCCGGGAATCGCCTGGCGCACGAGAAGCGGCTTTTTTTGCCAGTGGCGGCGCATGAACTGGGCGGGGGTAAGACCGGCGAGAAGGGAGAGGGGCTGATTGACATCCATGGGACAATTGTCCGATGAAAATCACCCCGCAATGCGTTGTAGCCCTGACATGGACGCTGAAAGATACTTTGGGCGACATGCTGGACGAACTCGATGAGCCGGTCGAGTTTTTGCTCGGCGGCAACGATCTGCTGGCCGCCATTGAAGAAGCGCTGCAAGGCCATGTGGCCAAAGACCGCCTGGAACTGCATCTGGAGCCTGAAAACGCCTTCGGCGACTACGATGAAAACCTGGTTTTTCTTGAACTCCGCAGCATTTTTCCGGCCGAACTTGAAGAAGGCATGACCTTCGACGGCGCGGCCATGCCTGCAGGCGCAAGCGCGCAAATTCCACCCGAGCATATTTACACCGTCAGCGAAATTTACCCGGAGCATGTGGTGCTGGACGGCAACCATCCGCTGGGCGGCATTGCCATTCGTCTGGCGCTAACGGTTGAATCGGTGCGCGAAGCCACCGAACAGGAAATCGGCCAGGGTTCGCTGGGCGCCGGGTTCTTCAAGCTCGAACCCTTCGCCTCCGGCAACGACACGCTGCACTGAACCGGGCTGGTTCAACGCCCTACAGCAAAAAGCGGCGCTGCAGTTAAAACTGCAGCGCCGCTTTTGCGTCAGGAAGGGCAGCGATCAATAACGGAACAGCTGGCCGTTTTGAATCCTGACGCGGTCGCCGATGCGCAAATCGCCGGTTGCCGGCACGTCATAGGCGCGCGCGCCGCCGTTGTCCAGCTGGACCGTCACGCGATAAGCCTGGCTCACATTCGGGTTGCGGTTCTTCTCGATGGCATTGCCGGCCACGGCGCCACCTACGGCGCCAGCGACCGTCGCAATATCACGGCCCGTGCCGCCGCCAATCTGGTGCCCAACGACCGCGCCAGCTACTCCGCCCAAAACCGCGCCAAGACCCGAACCCTGGGCTTGCTGCTGGGTCTGGAAGACCTCGATATTGTTGACGCGCCCGTATTCAACAGAATTGCCCTGCTGGTTCTGGGCGGGGTACTGGGTTTGCGCCGGATACTGATTGGGGTACTGGTTCGGATATTGACCCTGGGTTGGGTAGGTTGATGCCGGATAAGACGACATCTGCCCCTGGGAATTCATGGGTACGGTGCCGCAGGCGGCCAGACCCGCCAGCACAAGCACTGACGAGGTCACTGAAATTAAGCGGGAAACACGACGCATGCAATTCTCCTGAAATAAATTTAACGACTCTCGATACACCTGCTTGCTTTTTTGATTCAGCAGATACAAATGGAATTTCATGGATTGATTAGAAGGGCAATCTGAAATGTTTCAGGTGGGGGTCAAAGCTTACGGCATGTGGGATGCCGCAATCAATCGGCGTAGGACAAGCCTGACGCTCAACGGGCCTATGGACCAGGTTGCTTCAGCCTTTCCCGGTCGAGCCGTAGCCGCCCTCGCCTCTTTCGGTGGCGACAAACTCGCTGACCACATTGAACTGCGCCTGCACCACCGGCACGATGACCAGCTGGGCAATGCGCTCCATCGGCGCTATGGTGAAAGGCACGTCGCTGCGGTTCCAGGCGCTGACCATGAGTTGCCCCTGGTAGTCGCTGTCGATCAGGCCGACCAGGTTGCCCAGCACAATGCCGTGCTTGTGGCCCAGCCCCGAGCGCGGCAGGATCAGCGCGGCATAGCCGGGGTTGTGCAGGTAGATGGCCATGCCGGTGGGAATCAGCTGCCAGGCATTGGCGCCCAGCGTCAGCGGGGCGTCCAGGCAGGCGCGCAGATCCAGCCCGGCACTGCCGGGGGTGGCATAGGCGGGCAGATTGTCCTGAAGGCGCGGATCGAGAATTTTGATGTCGATGTTCATGATTTGTTTTTTGACTTGTTGATCCGGGCTTTGCGGGCTTCTTCCGAAGCGCGCCTGGCCAGCCCGCTCAATTCCCGGAGGAAAGCGCCCGGCGGCTTGCGGCTGATGCTGAAAACCACCCATGCGGCATACAGCACCAGCACGGGAATGAATAGAAATCCGGTGCCGGGTACAAACCGGGCCAGCGCCTGCGTGGCAATCCAGAGCGCGACCACCCACTTGACGTGCCTCAAAAAAGGAATTTGCGTCAGGGCCTCAAGCCCTGTCTTGACCGCAGGCTGGGTCGGACTGGCCGAAAACGATGCTTCGGCCGGCGCACCTTCCTTGGGCGCCAACGGGTTTCCCTGCGCGCCAGGCGCCGCCTTGCCGGCCGTCAGGCGTTCAACATATGCCGCGAAATCGCCGTCGGGCGGGGTGTTCGAAGGTTGCATCATGAGAGGGTGGCTTTCTGGCTGGCTGGCGCGCAAGCCGCCATCCTGTCGGCAATTTCCCGGACCAGCTTGCGCGCCAGCGACAGCTTGGATGCCCGGGGCAATTCGAGGCTGCCTTGCGCGTCAATCAGCAGCAGCGCATTGTGGTCCTGCCCGAAAGTGTCGGGGCCGATGTTGCCGACCAGCAGCGGCACTTTCTTGCGCAGCCGCTTGGCCTGGGCGTTTTCCAGTAAGTCATGGCTTTCGGCGGCAAAGCCGACACAAAAGAGCCCGCCAGTTTGCGCCGCCGGCGACTGGGCGACGGTCGCCAGAATGTCAACGTTTTCGGTGAATTGCAGTTGCGGCGTCTGGCCGGAGCCGTCTTTCTTGATTTTTTGCGCGGATGGCGCAGCAGGCCGCCAGTCGGCCACGGCCGCTGTTGCTATTAAAACAGTAGCTGACTGCGCCCGTGCAGTAACCGCAGAGAGCATATTTGATGCTGATTTCACGTCAACGCGGTTCACACCGCGCGGCGTGGCCAGGCTGACCGGCCCGGCGACCAGCGTGACCTCCGCCCCGGCCTCGCGCGCCGCGCGCGCAATCGCAAAGCCCATTTTTCCGCTCGACAAATTGGTGATGCCGCGCACCGGATCAATCGCCTCATAGGTCGGCCCGGCCGTGACCAGCACGCGCTGGCCCTTGAGCACCTTGGGCGTGAAGAACGCAATGAGGTCTTCGAGCAGCTCGTCGGGCTCCAGCATGCGGCCATCGCCGGTTTCGCCGCAGGCCTGGGAGCCCGTGCCCACGCCCAGCACGGTCGCGCCATCGGCCTGCAATTGCGCCAGGTTGCGCTGCGTCGCCGGGTGCGCGTACATCTCGCGGTTCATCGCCGGCGCCACCAAGAGCGGCACCCGGTCCATCGGACGCGCCAGGCACATCAGGCTCAGCAGTTCATCGGCGCGGCCCTGGACCAGCCGGGCGATGAAGTCGGCGCTGCACGGCGCAATCAATAGGGCGTCGGCTTCGCGCGACAGGTTGATGTGCGCCATGGAGTTCGGCTCGCGGCCGTCCCACTGGCTGGTGTAGACCGGCCGCCCGCTCAGCGCCTGCATCGTGACCGGCGTGATGAACTGGGCAGCGGCCTCGGTCATCACCACCTGCACGGTGGCGCCGGCCTTGA
Source organism: Burkholderiales bacterium (assembly GCA_016000195.1). GTDB lineage: Bacteria > Pseudomonadota > Gammaproteobacteria > Burkholderiales > Burkholderiaceae_C > Polaromonas. Next base: position 50,371 of record JAECRO010000009.1, read on the forward strand.
CCAGCGCGCGGCACAGCTCGGCCGACTTGTAGCAGGCAATGCCGCCCGACAGTCCGAGCACGATATGTCTGCCCGCCAGGTCAAGGTTTTCGGCGGCTGGCTGGTTTGCTTCATTTGTCATGGCAGGCAATGTATCAGCTAAACCATGCTGCTCCCAGGCTCGAATAAAGGCGCCAAGCTGGCGCGGCAACCCATGGCCCGGTTTACTGAATGGGCCGGCAAGGGCCTGGCAGCCAACCCCTATAATCTCCGTTTACCACCTCAGCGGACTTGTGGTTCGTACATGGCATGACCAAATTTGTCTTCGTCACCGGCGGTGTGGTGTCTTCCCTGGGCAAGGGAATCGCCTCAGCCTCCTTAGCCGCGATCCTCGAATCGCGAGGCCTCAAGGTCACGCTCATCAAGCTCGATCCCTACATCAATGTGGATCCGGGAACGATGTCGCCGCTCCAGCACGGCGAGGTCTTTGTCACCGACGACGGCGCAGAAACCGACCTGGACCTGGGCCATTACGAGCGTTTCATCGAAACCCGGATGCGCAAGTCCAACAATTTCACCACCGGACAGATCTACCAGAGCGTGCTCGACAAAGAGCGCCGCGGCGACTACCTCGGCAAGACGGTGCAGGTGATTCCACACATCACCAACGAAATCCAGGACTTCATCAAGCGCGGCGCGCGCTATGACACGCCGGAAGCGGTCGATGTGGCGATTGTCGAAATCGGCGGCACCGTCGGCGACATCGAGTCCCTGCCCTTCCTCGAAGCCGTGCGCCAGATGAGCCTGCGCCTGGGGCCGAACAACTCCGCCTTCGTGCATCTGAGCTATGTGCCGTGGATCGCCGCCGCCGGCGAGCTTAAAACCAAGCCAACCCAGCACACCGCCAAGCAATTGCGCGAAATCGGCATCCAGGCCGACGTGCTGCTGTGCCGCGCCGACCGGCGCATTCCCAACGAAGAACGGGAAAAAATTTCGCTGTTTTCCAACGTTCCCGAATGGGGCGTGATCTCGATGTGGGACGTGGACACGATCTACAAGGTGCCGCGCATGCTGCACGAGCAAGGCCTGGACGGCCTGATCTGCGACAAGCTGCGCCTGAACACGCCGCCGGCCAACCTCAAGCGCTGGGACGACCTGGTCTATGAAACCGAGCATCCCCAGACCGAGGTCAACATTGCCATGGTCGGCAAGTATGTGGACCTGAGTGACAGCTACAAGTCGCTCAACGAAGCCTTGCGCCACGCCGGCATGAAAAACCATGCCAAGGTCGTGATCGAGTACATCGATTCCGAAACCCTGACGCCCGACAACGTGTCGCGTCTGGCGCGGTTTGACGGCATCCTGGTGCCCGGCGGCTTTGGCATTCGCGGCGTCGAAGGCAAAATCTGCGCCGCCCGCTTCGCCCGCGAAAACAAGATTCCCTACCTCGGCATCTGCCTGGGCATGCAGGTCGCCACCATCGAGTTCGCGCGCCATGTCGCCGGCCTGAAGGACGCCAACAGCACCGAGTTCGACCCGGCAACAAAGCATCCTGTGATCGCCCTCATCACCGAGTGGAAAGACGCCGACGGCACCATCAAGACGCGCCACGCCAATTCCGACCTGGGCGGCACCATGCGCCTGGGCGCGCAAAGCTCCGATGTGGCCCCCGACACCCTGGCGCACAAGATCTACGGCGACGTGCTGACGGAACGCCACCGCCACCGCTATGAAGCCAACGTCAATTACCTCGACGCGCTGCGTAAATCGGGCCTGGTCATCTCCGCGCTGACACAGCGCGAGCACCTGACCGAAATTGTCGAGCTGCCGCAAAGCGTTCACCCCTGGTTCGTCGGCGTGCAGTTTCACCCTGAATTCAAATCGACGCCGTGGAATGGCCATCCGCTGTTCAATGCCTACATTGCCGCCACGCTGGAGCAGCGCAACGCTGTCAGCCTGGCGCAAACGGCGGATACCGCCAAACCTCTCAAAGTGGTGGCATCGACATGAAACTCTGCGGATTTGACATCGGGCTGGACCAGCCCTTCTTCCTGATCGCCGGCCCCTGCGTGGTCGAGTCCGAACAGTTGCAGATGGACACCGCCGGAACGCTCAAGGAAATCACCGCCTCACTGGGTATTCCCTTCATTTTCAAGTCCAGCTACGACAAGGCCAACCGCTCCAGCGGCACCAGCTTTCGCGGCCCCGGCATGGAAAAGGGGCTGGAGATTCTGGCCAAGGTCAGGCGCGAACTAAACCTGCCCATCCTGACCGACGTGCATTCCGAAGCCGAGATCGCCGCCGTGGCCGCCGTGGTGGACGTGCTGCAAACCCCGGCTTTCCTGTGCCGCCAGACCGACTTCATCCATGCGGTGGCGCAATCGGGCCGGCCGGTCAACATCAAGAAAGGCCAGTTCCTGGCGCCCGGCGACATGAAGAATGTCATTGACAAGGCGCGGGCCGCGGCGCGTGAAAAGGGCCTGGACGAAGACCGTTTCATGGCCTGCGAGCGCGGCGCCAGCTTTGGCTACAACAATCTGGTGTCCGACATGCGCAGCCTGGCCATCATGCGCGAAACCCGCGCGCCCGTGGTGTTCGACGCCACGCACTCGGTGCAACTGCCCGGCGGCAACGGCGCCAGCAGCGGCGGCCAGCGCGAAATGGTGCCGGTGCTGGCGCGCGCGGCAGTGGCCGTCGGCATTGCCGGCCTGTTCATGGAAACCCACCCGAATCCGGCCCAGGCCCTGAGCGACGGCCCGAACGCCGTTCCCCTGAAGCACATGAAGGCGCTGCTGGAAACGCTGCTTGATCTGGACCGCGTGACCAAGAAAAACGGTTTTCTTGAAAATAACTTTGGTTTGTAATTTTGATTTTTGACTGAAAGACGAAAAAAATGAGCGCAATTGTTGATATCGTGGGACGCGAAATTCTGGACAGCCGTGGCAACCCCACCGTCGAATGCGACGTGCTGCTGGAATCCGGCGTCATGGGCCGGGCCGCCGTGCCTTCGGGCGCCTCCACCGGCTCGCGCGAGGCCATCGAGCTGCGCGACGGCGACAAGTCGCGCTACCTCGGCAAAGGCGTGCTCAAGGCCGTCGGCTATATCAACAACGAAATCTCCGAAGCCGTGCTCGGCCTGGACGCGAGCGAGCAGGCTTTCCTGGACCGCACGCTGATTGAACTCGACGGCACCGAGAACAAGTCGCGCCTGGGCGCCAACGCCATGCTGGCCGTGTCGATGGCCGTGGCCAGAGCTGCCGCCGAAGAAGCCGGCCTGCCGCTGTACCGCTACTTCGGCGGCATGGCGGCAGTACAAATGCCCGTGCCGATGATGAACGTCATCAACGGCGGCGAGCACGCCAACAACAACCTCGACCTGCAAGAGCTGATGATCATCCCGCTGGGCGCACCGAGCTTTCGCGAAGCCCTGCGCTACGGCGCCGAAGTGTTCCACGCCCTGAAGAAAATCCTGCACGACAAGGGCATCAGCACCGCCGTCGGCGACGAAGGCGGCTTTGCGCCCAACGTGCCCGGCGGCCATGAAGCGGCCATCCAGATGATCCTGGAAGCTATCGACAAGGCCGGTTTTGTCGCTGGCGAGCAGATCGCCCTGGGCCTCGATTGCGCCGCCTCCGAGTTCTACAAGGACGGCAAGTACGAACTGTCCGGCGAAGGCCTGAGCCTGAGCGCGCAGGAATGGACCGACATGCTGGCGACCTGGGTCGACAAATACCCCATCATCAGCATCGAGGACGGCATGGCCGAGGGTGACTGGGACGGCTGGAAAATCCTCACCGACCGCCTGGGCAAGAACGTGCAGATCGTCGGCGACGACCTGTTTGTCACCAACACGAAAATTCTGAAAGAAGGCATTGACAAGGGCATTGCCAACTCGGTCCTGATCAAGATCAACCAGATCGGCACGCTGACCGAAACCTTCGCCGCGATTGAAATGGCCAAGCGCGCCGGCTACACCGCCGTGATCTCGCACCGCTCGGGCGAAACCGAGGACTCGACGATTGCCGACATCGCCGTGGGCACCAATGCCGGCCAGATCAAGACCGGCTCGCTCTCGCGCTCGGACCGCATGGCCAAGTACAACCAGTTACTGCGCATCGAGGAAGACCTGGGCGAAGTCGCCAGCTACCCCGGCCGCGCGGCTTTCTACAACCTGCGCTAACGCTTTCGCCAGCACGTGGGCAAGCGCTTATTCGTTCCTGTCGTTCTGCTCATGCTGCTGGCGCTGTTCCATGCCCAGCTCTGGAGGGGCCGGGGCAGCGTTCCCAACGTGCGTGAAATGCAGCAACGGCTTGGCGAACAGCTGGCCAGCAACAAGCTGCGCCAGGCCGCCAACGACCAGCTGGCTTTGGAGATCAAGGACTTGCAGGAAGGCCTGGAGATGGTCGAGGAAAAAGCCCGCAGTGAACTCGGCATGGTCAAGCCCAATGAAATGTTTGTGCAGTTCACGGAATAAGTCTTCGACAATGCTGCTCGCCCTGATACGGCCATCATGGGCGTGCTGAAAATCGCGCTGCTTGGCGCGTCCGCCATGAACGTTAAAGTGGACCCCGGATTTAAGACAAAAATTTAAGATGGTCTCAAATCCAGGAAATCCCAGATCATGAGTGAAACCAAGAAACGCAAAGTCCACACGCCAGAGTACAAAGCCCGGGTCGCCTTGGAAGCCTTGCGCAGTGGCAAAACCATCAACCAGATAGGTCAGGAATTCGACGTCCATCCAGTGCAGGTAGGCCAGTGGAAGAAAGCCATCCAGGAACAAGCCAAAACGCTGTTTGAAGGCAAACGCGGCCCCAAGCCAGTCGATGCCCAAAGTGCGCCCGAACGCCTGTACAGCGAAATCGGCCGCCTCAAGATGGAACTGGACTGGCTCAAAAAAAAGTCCGGGATCAGCCTGTCATGATGCGCCAAGACTGGATCGACATGAATGACGAGCTGGCAGTCACGCGCCAGTGCGAACTTGCCAGCGTCTCACGCGCCACCATTTACACCCACCAGCAACCCCTGGTGGTCAGCGAAGACGAGCTGCTGCTAAGCCGCCTGATCGACGAGCAATACACCTGCCACCCGTTCTACGGCAGCAGGCGCATGGTCGTCATCATCAGCGCTGCCGTGGGTTACCGGGTCAACCGCAAACGCATCCGACGCCTGATGCAAGCCATGGGACTGCAAGGCATGGCCCCCGGCCCCAACACCAGCCGGGCCCACCCAAAGCACCCGGTCTACCCTTACCTGCTGCGCGGCCTTGAGGTCACCCGTCCCAACCAGGTCTGGGGCACCGACATCACCTACATCCGCCTGGCCAAAGGCTTCGTTTACCTGGTGGCGGTGATGGACTGGTATAGCCGCAAGGTGCTGAGCTGGCGCATCAGCAACAGCATGGATGCCAGCTTCTGCGTGGACTGCCTGGAAGAAGCGCTGCGCAACCTCGGCAAGCCTGACATCTTCAACAGCGACCAAGGCTCGCAGTTCACCAGTGAAAGATTCACGGGCGTACTCCAGCGCGAAGGCGTCACCATCAGCATGGACGGGCGTGGCCGGGCTTTTGACAACATCTTTGTCGAACGGTTGTGGCGCAACGTCAAATACGAGGACGTCTACCTCAAAGGCTACGCCACGGTCGACGAACTGCTGCCGGGACTGGGCGAATACTTTGTGCTCTACAACAGCCAGCGCCCACACCAGGCCTTGCAGTACCAAACGCCCGATGCGGTGTACGCCAGCGCCAGCGGCGGTGGGGCCATGATCGTCGACAAATATGCAGAAAAAACTGCCGTCAAAAAGCAGAGCATCGAAATACCGAAGTCCCCGAACACGAACGCTGATGCCGCGCTACTTGATGGATAAGCAGGGGGTCGCTATGGACATGTGGACAAGCTTGCAGCTTGCCCACATCCCCACAGTTCCCACCCGTGCTTACCCACAAGGGTAAGCCTACGGCCTGGCGCGCTTCTCTTGCCATTCAGCCATTTGAAATTGAAGAAAGGAAGTCCGAAAACCAAGTCAAAAAACCGGGGCAACGCCGTGCAGTTGCGATGAAAACGGGGCCAGCTTAAATTGACTGAAAAATTGTCTTGACAATGGGGTCCACTTTACGTGTCGCAACTTGCCGCCGCGCTGAATGAAGCGGTGAACGCCACCGGCTGGCAAGCGCTCGTCACACCCGTCGCAAATCCTCTGACACTTCCGGCTGACCTGGCCGGCTTTGGCTTGCTGCTGCTGATGGGCCTGGAGTTCAGAATGCCCTTTCCGGCTTCATCCATCCCTTCAGGAACCATGGGCTTTGCACAGGAAGCGGCAGACCAGTCGATTCGCGCCGCGCTGGCCCATGCGGCGCTTTCTTATCAGGTCTTATATGGTGCAAACAAGGAGCGCCTCGCCCATGCGCTGTGCGCCATTGAACGCCAGTTGCCGCACGCCAAGGCCCGCACACGCCAGAGCGCCCTTTCAGGCGGCGCGAAAAACAAGCCCTGGGTATGGATGTGCGACAAATGCAGCGACCCTCAATGCGAACACCGACTGTTGACCGCCCTGCGGACACAGGGCAAGCCCGAAAAGAAGTAGAGCCATGAACAACCGGGGTTTTTAAGCCCAGAATTGATTTCATCGAGTTCTTTCAGCTTTGCCGGGTCGTGATGAGTTCGGGCCGCTTGAATCGCCTGTTGGTCAAAATTTGTCATCAAATTTAAAAGATGTATCCATAGACTTACATTTTTTTAACAACCAAAGCATTCCAATGTCGCCCATCCGGTTTTCATTTATACCCTCGTCTTTGTCCTGTTCCGCTGGAAAACTAAGCGCCCTGTTCGTGCTGGCTGCCGCCGCACTGGCCCCGCTGGCGGCCGGCGCGGCCACTGCGCGCCAAGCCTATGTGACACAAGAGGTTTACACCCAGAACCACCCCTACAAGGAGCAATTGCCGCAAGAGCTGTTCACCAAAATGGACAAGATGGCGCTGAGTCCCTTCATGTTCTTTCGCGGCACGGCCCATCTTTATCACAAGGATATGCGCAGCGTGTCGTCGGCCTTCCTGACCAGCGGTACCTCGCTGGTCTGGCTTGATGGCGACATGCATCTGCAGAACTTCGGCGCGGTGCTCAATTCAGCCGGCAACGCCGTGTTTGACACCAATGACTTCGACGAAGGCGCCTGGGGCCCGTTCAACCTGGACGTTTACCGCCTGGCGACCAGCATCCAGCTGGCCGCCAAAGAAATGGGCGTGTCCAGCGCCGACCGCGACAGCCTCGTGCGAACCTTCGCCGAGAGCTACTCCAAAAAAATGACCGACTTCAAAGGCAGCGACGAAGAACTGAACTATGGCTTGAGCAGCAGCAGCAACACCAGCGGCGTGGTGCAAGACACCGTCAACAAGGTAGCCGGCAATACACGCAGCAGCTTCCTGGGCAAATACACCACTTCCGCCAGTCCGCGCCGCTTTCAGACCACGGCCGAGCTGATTACCGTCTCCAGCAGCACCAGCAGCGCCATTGCAACGGCCATGTCGAGCTACATCGGCAGCATTCCCGCCAGCAAGCTGCCGGCCTCGGCCAGCTACTTCAACATCAAGGACATCCGCCTGAAACTCGGCTCCGGCACCGGCAGCCTGGGCCGCTATCGCTACTGGATTCTGGTCGAAGGCGCCAGCAGTTCCAACAGCGATGACGTGATTTTGGAAATGAAGGAATCGGTGGCCAGCGCGGTCAATTTGTCCAACCAGAACACCATGCCCGCGAGCGTGTACAACAGCCACTTCGGCTACCGCGTGGTGCGCAGCCTCAAGGCGCAGACCAGTTACGCCGACCCGCTGGCGGGCTACACCAGCATGTCGGGCAAGGCCTTTTTCATTCGCGAAAAATCGGCTTTCGCGCAAGACTTTGACTACACCTTGCTCACCAGCTACGGCAAATGGAGCACCGCCGTGAGCTATTTCGGCAAGGCGCTGGCCAAGAACCACGCCCTGTCCGACAAGGACTACGACCCCAACCTGATCGGCTCATCGGTTGACAAGGCGGTCAGCGATGCCGTCACCGGCTACACCTCGGCCTTCAAGGACGAAGTGATGTACTTCGCCAGGGACTACGCCGCCCAGGTGGAACTCGACTGGCAGGAATTCGTCAAGGCCAGGAATGCCGGCGCGACGCTGTATTAAAAAAGCAAAAAAATGCTGCCACGCGGCAGCTTTTGCGCCTGGCTGCTGATTGAAGCGTTTACTGCACCGTCGAGGTCGGCGGCTGCTGCTGGACCTGGTGGGTGAAAAGCTGCGCGGCATCAACCGGATCAAATTCATACTGCGCACCGCAAAACTCGCACGCCACATCAACCTTGCCGCGCTCGGCAATGATGCTTTCAATTTCCGCCGTGCCCAGCCCGCGCAGCATGTTGCCAACCCGCTCGCGCGAGCAGCTGCAGGCAAAGCTCGGCGTTAGCGGCTCAAAACGGGTGATAGGTTCTTCCCAGAACAGCCGGCGCAAGATCGTATCGACATCCAGCGTGAGCAGCTCTTCGCGCTTGAGGGTGCCGGCCAGCATGGCGATGCGCTGGTAGTCTTCATTCACGCCGATCTGGTCTTCATTGGCTTCGCGGTCAATCTGGCCTTCGAGGTTGCCCTGCCCCTTGACCGGCAGGCGCTGGATCAGCAGGCCGGCGGCCACATGGCCGTCGGCAGCCAGGATCAGGCGGGTGTCGAGCTGCTCGCTTTGCAGCATGTAATGCTCCAGCACTTCGCTCAGTTTCTCGATTTTTTCATGCTGGTCGCCAAACAGCGGCACCACGCCCTGGTAGGGCTGCTGGCCCGGGAACTTGTCCTTCGGGTCCAGCGTGATGGCGCAGCGGCCTTCGTTCTTCACGTTGACCAGCCGGCTCAATGAACTGCCCTCCGGCACCTCGCCGGTCACGGTGGCGGTGGCGCGCAGGCTCAGGTCGGGTTGCACCTCGGCCACGGCCAGCTTGACCGGACCGTCGCCAAATATCTGCAGGATCAGCGCGCCGTTGAAGCTGATACTGCTTTGCATCAAGGCCCCTGCCGCCGTCATTTCGCCCAGCAGCTGCATGACCTCGGGCGGGTAGCCGCCGGCATCCTCGCGGCGCTTGAGGATTTCCTGCCACGAGTCGGTCAGGCGCACGATCATGCCGCGCACCGGCAGGCCGTCAAAGATAAATTTATGAAGTTCAGACATGGCTGCTTGTAACCCCCACGCTTTTCGCTTCGTGGCTTGGAACCCCCACGCTTTTCGCTTCGCGTAATGCGCTGCCCCCCGAGGGGGCGCTGCGCCTGCGGCCCGGCGAAGCCGGTTCCGCGGCCCCTGCTGGCTTGTGGGTGGTTTGGGACGGTGGGATGTTGGAGATGTTGGAGATGTTGGGGGTGTTGGAGATGTTGGGGATGTTCATGTTGTTGGTGCCGTTCAGCCCAGTTTCTTGAGCCCGGTCTTGTAGCGCCGGGCATTGTCCATATAGTGCTGCGCGCTCATTTTTAAACCCTCGATCTGACCGGGCGAGAGTTGCCGCACCACCTTGGCCGGGCTGCCCAGGATCATGCAGCCATCGGGGAACTCCTTGCCTTCAGTCACCAGCGCGCCGGCGCCGACCAGGCAATTCTTGCCGATCTTCGCGCCGTTGAGCACCACCGCCTGGATGCCGATCAGCGAGCCGTCGCCAATCGTGCAGCCGTGCAGCATGACCTGGTGGCCCACCGTCACGTTCTCGCCAATCACCAGCGGCATGCCGTGGTCGGCGTGCAGCACGCTGTTGTCCTGGATGTTCGAGCCCTTGCCGACCGTGATGGTGTCGGTATCGCCCCGGACCACCACGCCAAACCAGACGCTGCTGTCCTCGGCCAGCGTCACATGGCCCATGACCTGCGCGCTGTCGGCCACCCAGGCCGAGGCGTGAATGGCGGGTTTCAGATCGTCCAGCTGGTAAATGGCCATGGGGTTCCTTGATGATGGGGTGGTGAAAACGGCTTTTGATTGTAGGCAAGCGGCGGCAGCAGCGTCTGGGCCAGGTTTCTGACGGCCAGGCCGCATCGCCGACAATTCAGCCATGACCGCCCTGCCCCGACCCGCCCCCGAACTGCGCCAGCTTGCCCTGCAGGCGCTGCTGCTGCCTGATTTAGAACAAAAAGTGCTTCTTGCGCAGTCCCTGCATGCACAGGCAGCTACGCTTTTAATAGCATTCGATGCTGATTTCCAGGCCCCAGCCGGCCTGCCCGGTTGCCCGGTGCGGCCGGAACTGCGCTCGCATCTGGATGTTGCCAAGCGCTCGCCTTTCACGGCCGAAGGCCTGGCCGCCCTGCTCCACGCGCTCACTCACATCGAGTTCAATGCGATCAACCTGGCGCTCGATGCCGCCTGGCGCTTTGGCGGCATGCCGCGCGCCTATTACCTGGACTGGCTGAAAGTGGCGGCCGAGGAAGCCCGGCACTTCAGCCTGCTGCGCGCCGAACTGCAAGCCATGGGCTACGACTATGGCGACTTTGCGGCCCACACCGGCCTGTGGGACATGACGCAGAAAACCGACAGCGACGTGCTGGCGCGCATGGCGCTGGTGCCGCGCACGCTGGAGGCGCGCGGGCTGGACGCCACGCCGCCGATGCAGGCCAAGCTGCGCAAGGTCGGCACGCCCGGCGCCCTGCGCACAGTCGGCATCCTGGACATCATCCTGCGCGACGAAATCGGCCATGTGGCGATTGGCAACCGCTGGTACCGCTATTTGTGCGCCGAGCGCGGCCTGGAGCCGGTGGCCACCTATGCCGTGCTGGCCGGTCAGTACGGCGCGCCGCGCCTGAAGGGCCCCTTCAACCTGCAGGCGCGCCAGCTGGCGGGTTTTGACGTGGCCGAACTGGCACTGCTGGGCGCCAGCGCCTGATGGCGAGTTGCCGTAGTCCAAACGGCTCAATCGCTTTTTTGCACAAGGAAAGAGCATCCCGATACATTTTAAAGCGCCAGCAACAATTCATTGAACGACTCAAACAGGAGATTCAAGATGATGTTTCAATCCACGCCCCTTTCGAGGCGAATTTGGAAGAGGTTACCCCTCTCCCAAATGAATCCTATCCCCCTGAAGGGGGAGGTTTCAAACCGGAGTTTGTTTTTGATGAAGCAACTGATTAAAAAGGCAAAATTCATGCTTTTTGAACCCGATGAAGTCAGCGAGACGGCGGCTCGGCAAGGGATCGGCCAGCAGCGCCCCGCAGATATTCCGGATCAGCCGCTCACGGGCCATTGGATGAGCGCTGAGCAGCAGCGCATCCAGCTGCTGGAATCCCAGAACCAGCAATTGCGCGCGGACATTGCCGTGCTGAAGAATTTTTCAATCGGTTTTGCCCAGGAGATTCGAGAGTTGCTGACGGATGTTACGCAACTGGGGTTTTCCACGGGCGCAAGAACGGCCCAGGCCGCCCCGACTCAGGCCGAGCGGAGCTAAAGACCCGCTAGACCCGCGCGCGGGGAATCGCGTGCAGCATATCCGGTTGTCAACGCCACAGGGCAGCGGCGGTTCAACCGTTTTGCGGCGCAAAACAGGTGATGGCAGCGATTTTCCAGGCGCGCTAGACTTGTCTCCGACACCGAAAGGATTTGCGCATGTTTCAGTCTCTGATCTCCGGCCATCCCTCTCACATGTCGGGCCTGCCGCCGGAAATTGCCCTGCAGCTGCCGCAAGGCCAGCAGCTGGGCGCGGCAAATGCACTGGTCAGGGTGTCGTTTTCCAAATGGTCGAGCATTGCCCGCCTGAAGGCAGGCCAGATCGGCGCCCTGGCCGAAGACTACGTGGAGGGCAAGCTGCAGTTCGAAGGCGCCATGCGCGACGTGATGCGCGCCATGCTCAAGGTGCTGCCCGGCAATCCGGTTGAAAGCGATACCGGCTGGTGGACGGGCCTGCTGCACCGAGCCAGATCCCTGGCGGCCCACACGCTGGTCAAAGATGCCGCGCAGATACAGTTTCATTACGATGTTTCAGATGCTTTCTATGCGCTGTGGCTGGACCCGCGCCGCGTCTATTCATGCGCCTACTACCGCCAGGACAGCATGACGCTGGCTCAGGCGCAGGAAGCCAAGCTCGACCATATCTGCCGCAAGCTGATGCTCCAGCCCGGCGAACGCTTTCTTGATATTGGCGCCGGCTGGGGCGCTTTGCTGCTGTGGGCGGCCGAGCATTACGGCGTCGATGCCACCGGCATCACGCTGTCAAAAAACCAGCACGCGCATGTGCAGCAACTGATTGACGCCAAAGGCCTGGGCCAGCGCGTGCACATCGAACTGCGCGACTACCGCGACCTGCAGCAAGACCGGCCGTTTGACAAAATATCATCCGTCGGCATGTTCGAGCATGTCGGCCAGGCCAACATGAACGCCTACTTCGGCAAGGTCATGCAGCTGCTGGCGCCGGGCGGGCTGGTCCTGAACCACGGCATTACCGCCGGCGGTGTTGAAAACCGGCAACTGGGCGCGGGCATGGGCGACTTCATCGGCAAATACATCTTTCCGGGCGGCGAGTTGCTGCACATCAGTGCCGTGCTGGAGCACCTGGCGCACTCCGGCCTGGAAATGGTCGATACCGAAAACCTGCGGCCGCACTATGGGCGCACGCTGTGGGACTGGTCCGATGCGCTGGAAGCGCGGCTGGGCGAGGCGCGCGCGGTGCTGGCAAGCGGCGGCAGCGCCGAACGGGCCGAAAAAATACTGCGCGCCTACCGCCTGTACCTGGCGGGCAGCGCCATGAGTTTCGAGCAGGGCTGGATTGCGCTGCACCAGGTGCTGGCCACCCGGCCCGCCCAGGACAGGCAGGGCGACGCCATCAAGGGTGCGCAGTCGGTCTATCCCTTCAACCGGGAATACATCTACCGCTGAAGCATTCCGGTTGTTTGCCGCTCAGCCGCGCGGATGATGCTCGGCATGAATCGACTTCAGGCGTTCGCGCGCCACATGGGTGTAGATCGTGGTGGTTGAAATATCGGCATGCCCGAGCAGCATCTGCACCGCCCGCAAGTCGGCGCCGTGGTTCAGCAAATGCGTGGCAAAGGCATGCCGCAGGGTGTGCGGCGACAGCGGCGAATGAATGCCCGCCAGCAGCGCATACTTCTTGACCAGCATCCAGAACATCACCCGGCTCATGCCATGGCCGTGGCTGGTGACAAACAGGTCGTCGGTCTGCTGGCCGCCCAGGATGGCGGGCCGCGCCTCGGCGATGTAGCGCACGATCCATTCGCGCGCCACCTGGCCAAAAGGCACCAGCCGCTCGGCGCTGCCCTTGCCCATGACGCGCAGCACGCCTTCGTTCAGGCCGACATGAAAGGTCTTGAGCCCGACCAGCTCGCTCACGCGCAGGCCGCTGGCATACATCAGCTCCAGCATGGCCCGGTCGCGCAGGCCGAGCGGCGTGTCGTCATCCGGGGCCGCCAGCAAGGATTCGACCTGCGCCTCGGACATGACCTTGGGCACGCGCAAAGCCTGCCTGGCCGACTGGAGCTTGAGCGTCGGGTCGGCGGCAATCAGGTTTTCGCGCAGCGCCCAGCGAAAGTAGCGCTTGAACACGGTCAGGCAGCGGTTGGCCGAGGTGGCCTTGGTCACGGCATGCCGGAATGAAAAATAGGCTTTCAGGCTGTCCTCGTCGGTATCGTCGAGCTTGCGGTGCTGCTGCTCCTTTGCATTCAGCCAGGCCGCGTACAGCGACAGGTCGCGCCGGTAAGCGGCCAGCGTGTTCCTGGAAAGTCCGTCTTCCAGCCACAAGGCGTCGATGAACGCATCAATGCTGGACTGGCTTTGTAGGTGCATGGTGTGGCGATCTTGAAAAGGGCAAAAAAGGCAAGCTCAATCGAGCTTGAGCCTGGAGGTCTCGACGACCTTTTTATACACGTCGTATTCGGCCTTGATCTGGGCCGTGAACTGCTCGGGCGTGTTGGCCACGATCAGCGAGCCGGTATCCTCGATACGCTTGCGGACGGCCGGGTCTTCGAGCGACTTCTTCACGCCGGCGCTGACCTTGTCCACCACTTCTTTCGGCAGGCCCTTGGGACCGACGATGCCGTAGAAGGCCATGCGATTCACCGGCTCCAGGCCAAGCTCCTTGAAGGTCGGCACGTCAGGCAAGACCGCCAGGCGCTGCGGCGCGGCCACCACGATTGGAATCAGGCGTTTTTGCTGGATGAACGGCAGGGCCGAAGGCAGGTTGTCGAAAATCATCGGCACCTGGCCGGCCACCGTGTCGTTCAGCGCCGGGCCGGCGCCCCGGTAGGGAATGTGGGTGACAAAGGTGCCGGTCAGGCTCTTGTACAGCTCCATCTGCAGGTGGCCAATGCCGCCCGTGCCCGACGAGGCAAACGCGTATTTGCCGGGGTTTTTCTTCAGCTCGGCCACGAACTCCTTGTAGTTGCGCGCCGGAAAGCCCGGATGCACCGCAATGATGTTGGGCGTGGCGGCAATGTTGATGATGGGCGTGAAATCGGTCAGCGGGTTGTACGGTATCTTCGGGTTGATGGCCGGATTGGCCGCAACGGTGGACACCGTGGCCATGCCCAGCGAATAGCCGTCCGGCAGGGCGCGCGCCGTTTCGGTGGCGCCCACCACGCCGCCGCCGCCGGCCTTGTTTTCCACGATGACGCTCTGGCCCAGCGCCTTGCCCAGCGGCTCGGCCATGACGCGGCCAATGATGTCGGTCGTGCCGCCCGGGGCAAACGGAATCTGCAGCTTGACAAGCTTGTCCGGATAGCCTTGCGCCAGTGCAGCGCCCGATGCCGCCGTCAGCGCGAACACAGAAAGGGCCAGCAGATAACGACGTTTCATGATCAGTTCCTTGAGATAAAACAATCACGAATCGTAAACGCTGGCGGCTGCTTTGCCACTTGATGAAGACGCACAAGGGCTAACCCGGATTTAGTGCGGTTATTCTTCGCCGGGTGATTTACGCCCAGCTTCTTTTTCCCGACTTTTCGCTCATTCTTTGTGGATACCTGCTCTGCCGCCATACCGCCCTGGACCGCTCGGTCTGGGGCCAGGTGGAAAGCCTGGTTTACTACTCATGAATTGGCTGGCTTATTGCTCCAGCGCCCAGGCCACATGCTCGCGAACCACTTCGCCCGGGTGCGCCGCCTGGCGCCGCAGGCCGGCCCGCAGCCCGGCCGCGTCGGCAACCCCGGCGCGCAGCGCATTGCCCATGGCGACGGCGATGTTGCGCAGCCAGCGCTCATGGCCGATGCGGCGTATCGGGCTGCCTTCGGTGAAACGCAAAAAGGCCTCTTCGGTCCAGCCGAACAGCGTCGTGAGCTGCTGGCCGGTCAAGCCCTGGCGCTCGTCGAAATCGGGCAGGCTGCTGCGCCGGGCGAACTTGTTCCACGGGCAGGCCAGCTGGCAGTCGTCGCAGCCGTAAATGCGGTTGCCCATCAAGTGGCGAAGTTCCAACGGAATTGCACCGGCATGTTCAATCGTCAGGTAAGAAATGCAACGCCGTGCATCGAGCCGGTAGGGCGCAATGATGGCCTGCGTCGGGCACACGTCGATGCAGGCGCTGCAGCTGCCGCAATGCCTTGTCACCGGCGCACTGGGCGGCAGCGCAATGTCCACGTAGATTTCACCCAGGAAAAACATCGACCCCGCCGCGCGGTTGAGCACCAGCGTGTGCTTGCCGCGCCAGCCCTGGCCGCTGCGCGAGGCCAGTTCGGCCTCCAGCACCGGGGCCGAGTCGGTGAAGGCGCGGTGGCCGAACGGCCCGATATGCGCGGCAATCCTCTCTGCGAGCTTTTGCAGCCGCGCGCGCATCACCTTGTGGTAGTCCCGCCCCCGGGCATAGCTTGAAACGATGCCTTCGGCCGGCCGCTCAAGCCGGCTCCATTCCATGGCCTGCCACTGGCCCGGCGGGCTGGGCGCAGACGCCGGCAAATAATCCATGCGCGCGGTGATGACGCTGACCGTGCCCGGAACCAATTCGGCCGGCCGCGCTCTTTTAAGGCCGTGCGCCTGCATGTAATGCATGTCACCATGAAAGCCTGCGGCCAGCCAGGCCGATAATCCCGTCTCTGCCGACGACAGGTCCACACCCGCGATGCCGGTTTGCGAAAATCCAAGCTCGCGCGCCCAGGTTTGAATGTGAGAGATGAATTCATGACTGTTCCACTGATTGCAGGTCGGCATCCGCTGATTGTAAAAAACATGGCTTGGCCAGACGAGGCGGCCACCGAATCGTTTGCGCAGGCGCTGGCCCGGCGGCCGGCGATTGGCCGTGCGCTGATCGAGCTGCAGGGCGACCTGGGCGCCGGCAAAACCACCTTCGTGCGCCACCTGCTCAAGAGCCTGGGCGTGCAGGGCCGCATCAAAAGCCCCACCTATGCGGTTGTCGAACCTTACACATTGCCTGCATCAGGCCTTGACTCGGGCCACAATCTGGAACTGTCAATCTGGCATTTTGATTTTTACCGCTTCAACGATCCGCACGAGTGGGAGGAAGCCGGGTTCCGCGATATTTTCGCCAGCCCCGGGCTCAAGCTGGTCGAGTGGCCGGAAAAAGCAGGTGATCATTTACCCCGGCCCGACCTGGTGATGGCGATTGAGCTGCGGCCCGACGAATCCCGCTGCATCACCTTGACGGCCTATACCCCCACGGGGGCGGAGTTGCTCGCATGAAAAACAGGAAGTCTTCCGTGGGTTTGAGTCGCCGCCATGCCTTGCAGATGGGCAGCATCGTGCTGCTGCTGGGCACCCAGCACATCGCCCGGGGCGCATCCATCGTCGCGGTGCGCGTCTGGCCGTCCAAGGACTACACGCGGCTGACCATCGAGTCCGACACCGAGATCAAGGCGCGCCAGTTCTTCATTCCCGAGCCGCCGCGCCTGGCGGTCGATATTGAAGGCATTGACCTGATTCCGGCGCTGCGCGAACTCGTCGCCAAGGTCAAATCCGATGACCCGAACATCTCGGGCATCCGCGTCGGGCAAAACGCACCCGGCGTGGTGCGGCTGGTGATGGATATGAAAAAGCCCATGCTGCCGCAGGTCTTCAGCCTGGCGCCGGTGGCCGCCTACCAGCACCGGCTGGTGTTCGACCTGTACCCGGCCAAGCCGCTGGACCCGCTGGAAGCGCTGATTGCCGAGCGGCTGGCCGACCACACCGCCAGGCCCGCCGCTGCCGCACCAGCGCCGCCCACGCCGCCGAGTCCGGCTGCCAGTGCCGTCAATGACCCGCTGGGCAGCCTGATGGCGCAGCAATCGGGCAAGGCGGCTTCTGCGCCTTCCGTAGCTTCTGCGCCGCTTGCCGCCCGACCAGCGCCCGCCACTCCCAGGCCGCCCGTCATCGGACTGCGCGAAAAAGACCCGCCTGCGGTCAGCCTGCCGCCGCCCCGGCCCCAGGCCGAGATGCCGGGCTTTTCACGCGGCGACTCCGCGCCCGGCTTTGACAACAAGACCGACCGCCTGGTCATCGTCGCCCTCGACCCCGGCCATGGCGGCGAAGACCCCGGCGCCATCGGCCCGGGCGGCACGCGTGAAAAAGACGTGGTGCTGCAGATTGCGCACCGCCTGCGCGACCGCATCAACCAGCAGCCCAACATGCGCGCCTACCTGACGCGCGACGCCGATTTTTTCGTGCCGCTGCATGTTCGCGTGCAAAAGGCGCAAAGCGTGAAGGCCGACCTGTTCATCAGCCTGCATGCCGACGCTTTCTTCACGGACGTTCCGCAGGGCGCCAGCGTCTTCGCCCTGAGCGAGAAAGGGGCATCCAGCAGCGCCGCCCGGTGGCTGGCCAACAAGGAGAACTCGGCCGATCTGGTCGGTGGCATCAATGTCAAGGCCAAAGACGCGCAGGTGCAAAGGGCGATGTTCGACATGAGCACCACGGCGCAGATCAATGACAGCATGAAGCTGGGCAGCGCCATGCTGGGCGAGATCGGCAATGTCGGCAAGCTGCACAAGGGACGCGTCGAGCAGGCCAGCTTCGCGGTGCTGAAAGCCCCCGACATTCCCAGCGTGCTGGTGGAAACCGCCTTCATCAGCAACCCGATGGAAGAAGCGCGGCTGCGCAGCGACGGCTACCAGATCCAGCTGGCCGATGCGCTGATGCGCGGCATCTCGCGCTACTTCGCGAAAAATCCGCCCCTGGCACGCAACCGCGCCCTGTAAGCCGGCCGGCGGCGAAAGACTGCAGCAATACGACAGAGGCCTGCGGCATCCTCCTACAGTCCGGCTTGCATCGGGCCACTACACTGAATCGACAGGCTGCGCCGAGATTTCACGACGTGACGGTCCTGACGAAAGCGCCTGGATCCAACAAAAAAGGTGAAAACATGAACACGAAAATTTTGATGTCCGTCGCTGCCGCGTCCCTGATTGTCCTGACCGGCTGCGGCACCAACCCCACCAATGCACAAATCGGTACAGCAACCGGCGCCGTGGTGGGCGGGGTCGTCGGCAATGCCGTATTTGACAACACGCTGGGAACCGTCGGTGGCGCTGCCGCCGGTGCGGTGATCGGAAACGAGGTTGGCAAAAAACGCTAGGCATTCCATCGCCCCCCGTCCAGGCGGAGCAGGCGGGCAATCCGTCTGGCTGATAGGCAAAAAAGACGACTCACTGAAATTCAGGAGTCGTCTTTTTTTTGCCTTTCAAATCAGCGGGCTGGCGGACGGTACATCGCCTCGATCTCGCCGGCATAGCGGGCCATCAGGTTGTTGCGCTTGAGCTTGAGGGTGGGCGTCATGAAGGTGTTTTCAATCGTCCACGGCTCCAGCGTCAGGAAGATGGCGCGCGGTGTGGCATAGCCGGCAAAGTCGCGCGTCTGCGTGGCAATGCGCGCCAGCGCGGCCTGGTGTACCGCAGGCTGATTCAGGCTGGCCGCAGCGTCGGGGTCGAGCCCGAGCGAGGCGGCCAGGCGCTGCCATTCGGGCTTGTTGACCACCGCCACGCAGGCAATGAAGGGCCGGTTCTCGCCGACCACCATCACCTGCCCGAACAGCGGATCGACCGCAATCGCCAGTTCCAGATCGCCCGGCGGCACCTTTTCGCCGGTCGAGGTGACGATGATCTCCTTGATGCGGCCCATGATGCGGATGCGCCCGTTCTGCAGGTCGGCCTGGTCGCCGGTGGACAGCCAGCCGTCCGGCGTCAGGACGCGCGCAGTGTCTTCGGCGCGCTTCCAGTAGCCCTGCATCACCGACGGGCCGCGCACCTGCAGCTCGCGGTTGTCGCCGATGCGCACCTCAACGCCGGGCAGCACGCGGCCGACGCTGGCCGGGTCGTTGTCATCGACGCCGTTGGCCGCCACCACCGGCGAGGTTTCAGTCATGCCGTAGCCCTGCAGCAGCGGCAGGCCCAGCCCCAGGAAACAGCGCGCCACCGCATGCGACAGCGGCGCGCCGCCGCTCACGGCCACGCGCACGCGCCCGCCAAACTGCGCCCGCAGCTTGCCAGCCACCAGGCGGTCGAGCAGCGGCCACAGCAGCGGGTCCAGCAAGGCCCAGGCGCTGCCTTCGCCGACGGCCAGCGGCAAGCCCTGCGCCTTGCAAAAGCGCCGCCAGCCCACGGCCTGCGCGGCATGGAACAACCGCACCTTCAAGGCCGATCCGGCCAGCGACTCCTGCAGTTTGGCAAACACGCGCTCATAAATGTGCGGCACCGAGATCAGCACCGTCGGGCGCACGGTCTTGAGGTCTTCGGCCAGCCAGGCCACCGAGCGCGCATAGGCCACGCAGCTGCCAACGGCCACCGGCAGGTAATAGCCGACCGTGCGCTCAAAGGTATGCGACAGCGGCAGGAAGGACAAAAACACGTCGTCCGCCGTCGGCGCCACGCGCTCCAGGATGGCCAGCACGTTGGACACCACGTTGCGGTGCGTCAGCATCACGCCCTTGGGCTTGCCGGTGGTGCCCGAGGTGTAGACGATGGCGGCCAGGTCGGCTTCAGCCGGCGGCGGCGCGGCAGCCGGCATGCCCTGCCCCGCCGCCAGCCAGCCGGCCAGCGAGCGCACCGGCGCCGCCGCACCCGCGTCGGCGGGCAGCGCCTCCTGCGCAGTCACCACCACCTGCCTGAGCGTCGGCAGCGCCAGGCCGACGCCTTCGATGGCGCGCCACTGCGCGAGGGACGACACCATCACCATCGAGGCTTCGCAGTCCGACAGGATGTAGGCAATGCTGCCGGGGTTGTCGATGGCATGCAGCGGCACCGGCACCAGGCCGAGCGACAGCGCCGCCTGGTCGATGCACACGGCATTGAGGCCGTTGGGCAGCAGGATGGCAATGCGTGCCTGCCGGGGCAGCTGCATGGCCGCCAGGGCCCGGGCCCATTGCGCGCTGCGCCCGCCGGCCTCGGCCCAGCGGGTGCTGACCCACTGGCCGGTGGCGGCATCAAACTCGCGGTAGGCCTCGCCCTGCGGACTTTGCGCCACCCGAAAGGCCAGCAGCTCGGGCAGGGTGCGAACGGCGGAAAGTTTCATGAGCAATCGGTGTCCCTCAAAAGGCAGGGCCGCAGCGGCACGGCATGAAAAGCGGAGGATTATCGCCGTCCGGTGCAAGGCCAGCGCCTTCGCGGCGTCGCGCAGGCGTCAGGGCCGGACCGGAGCGCGGCCAGCCTGCCGGCGCGCGCGCCAGGCGCCAAAAAGCACGAACAGGCCGGGCACCAGGATCATCGCCCAGATGATCTTGTCCAGGTGCGCCTTGACGAAAGGCACGTTGCCGAACGCATAGCCGGCCGTGACAATGCCGCCCACCCACAAGGCGGCGCCGGCGACATTGAACATCGAGAACTTGCCACGGCTCATGTGCGAGATGCCGGCCACGAAGGGCGCAAAGGTGCGCAAAAACGGCATGAAGCGCGCCGCGACGATGGTCACGCCGCCATAGCGCTCATAGAACGCATGCGCCTGGTTGAAGGCTCTTTTATTGAAAAAGCGGGAATCCTCCCACTGAAACACCTTGGGGCCCAAGTAACGGCCAATCGAATAATTGCACTGGTCGCCCAGCACCGCCGCCGCAAGCAGCAGGCCCACGGCCAGCGGATAGCTCATCATACCGACGCCGCACATGGCGCCGACGACGAACAGCAGCGAATCGCCGGGTAAAAACGGCATGACGACCACGCCGGTCTCGACAAAAATAATCACGAAGAGCAGCGCGTACACCCACAGGCCATAGCTGGCCACGAAGGTTTCAAGGTGCTTGTCAACATGAAGGATGAAATCAATGAGGTAGGTGGTGAGTTCCATACCGGGGATTTTGACAGGTCCGCCGGCTGGTTTTTCATGCGCCGGCCAGCGCCGGCAATCCACTGGAGCTGGCCGGCGTGGTTTTTCCGCCGCGCGGCCTGAAAGTCCTGCAACGCCTAAAATCGGCGCCTCATGACGCCTCAAGCCCCGGCCGCGCGCCGCCCCATCCGTGACCTGCCCGATGAACTGATCAGCCAGATCGCGGCCGGCGAGGTGGTGGAGCGCCCGGCCTCGGTGGTGCGCGAGCTGCTGGACAACGCGCTGGACGCCGGGGCCACGCAGGTCACGGTGCGCCTGTCGGCGGGTGGCGTGCGGCTGATTCTGGTCGAGGACGACGGCCTGGGCATTCCGCGCGAAGAATTGCCGGTGGCGCTGCGCCGCCATGCCACCAGCAAGATTGCGTCATTGCACGACCTGGAAGCCGTCGGCACCATGGGCTTTCGGGGCGAGGCGCTGGCCGCGATCAACTCGATTGCCGACATGAGCCTCATCTCCAGGACGCTGGACACCGGCCACGCCTGGCAGCTCGATGGCCGCACCGGCGAGCTGAAACCGGCGCCCCGCGCGCGCGGCACCAGCGTCGAGGTGCGCGAGCTGTTCTACGCCACGCCGGCGCGGCGCAAATTCCTGAAGACCGACGCCACCGAACTGGCGCACTGCATCGACGCCGTACGCCGCCATGCCCTGGTGCGGCCCGACGTGGGCTTTGCCATCTGGCACGAGGGCAAGCTGGTCGAGCAGTGGCGCGCCTGCAGCGGCGCACTGGCCGGCGCGCACAGCCTGTCGCACCACGACCAGCGCCTGGCCGACGTGCTGGGCGCGGAGTTTGTCGCGCAGTCGGTGGCGGTTTATCACGAAAGCAGCGCCCGCCGCGCCGACGGCCAGCCGGCCGTGCGCGTCTGGGGCCGCGCCGGCATTCCCGATGCCGCCCGCACGCGCGCCGACCAGCAGTTTGCCTACGTCAACGGCCGCTACGTGCGCGACAAGGTGCTCACGCACGCCGCCCGCAGCGCTTATGAAGACGTGCTGCACGGCCAGCGCCAGCCGGTGTATGCGCTGTATATCGAGATTGACCCGGCCCGCGTCGATGTGAACGTGCATCCGACCAAGATCGAGGTGCGCTTTCGCGACAGCCGCGAAGTGCATCAGGCGGTGCGCCATGCAGCCGAGGACGCGCTGGCCGCGCCGCGCGCAGGCGCGGCCAGCGCGAACGCCGCATCACCCGAAGCCGAAGCCGCGCCGCCCTTGAACCCCGGTTTACAGTCAAACAAGGCTTTTGCGCAACAGGGGTGGGCGCAACCAGCTATTAAATTCGTAGCAAATCAGGAACACCGCGTCTCGGACTTCGAAGCGCTGTGGCCGGTGTCGCCGGGCACCAGCCGCCCGGCAGCGCCCGCCCGCCCGATGCCCGGCGCGGCGCCTGCGCCCGCAGACAGCCCGCCAGCCAGCGCGCCGCCTGAAGGCAGCCTGCCCCGGGGCGACTGGCCGCTGGGCCGCGCCCTGGCCCAGCTGCAGGGCATCTACATCCTGGCCGAAAACGCCCAGGGCCTGATCATCGTGGACATGCACGCGGCCCACGAGCGCATCGTCTATGAACGGCTGAAAAGCCAACTCGATGCCTCGCGCATCGCCAGCCAGCCGCTGTTGATTCCGGCAACGTTTGCCGCCACGCCGCAGGAAGTCGCCACGGCCGAAGCCGGCGCCGACACGCTGGCCCTGCTGGGGCTGGAGATCACGCCTTTTTCACCCAAAACGCTGGCGGTGCGGGCCGTGCCGACCAGCCTGGCGGCGGGCGATGCGGTCGAGCTGGCTAGAAGCGTGCTGGCCGAGCTGGCGCAGCATGACGCCAGCACCGTGGTCCAGCGGGCGCAGAACGAGTTGCTCGGCGCCATGGCCTGCCACGGCGCGGTGCGCGCCAACCGGCAACTCACAGTCGATGAAATGAACGCCCTGCTGCGCCAGATGGAAGCGACCGAACGCTCCGACCAGTGCAACCACGGCCGCCCGACCTGGCGCCAGCTCAGCCTGAAGGAACTCGACAGCCTGTTTTTGCGCGGGCGCTAGAGTGAAATCGCCCTGGCTTGCAAGAGTAGTGCTCTGATTGCTATTAATTAAATAGCTGCTTGCGCACTATCTGCCTGCACCAGAGGCCTATTTGATG
>JAECRO010000010.1 GCA_016000195.1 Burkholderiales bacterium
AGCAGCTGCTCCAGCGCCTGCGTGGCCATGGGGCCGCGCCAGATCATGGCCTCGTCCTTGTCAACCAGGAAGCCAATCGACATGACCTGCAGGCCGTAGTTTTCCATCGGCTCCATGTTCTTGCCGTCGATGCTTTCGGGCCGGCCTTCGATGCCCATCATCATCGGCACGCTCGGGCCGTAGATGTCGGCGTCCAGCAGGCCGACCGCCGCGCCTTCGGCGGCCAGGGCCAGCGCCAGGTTGACGGCGGTGGTGCTCTTGCCGACGCCGCCCTTGCCCGAGGCCACGGCGATGATGTTCTTCACATTCGGCAGCAGCTGCACGCCGCGCTGCACGCTGTGGCTGGCGATTTTCACGGTCACGTTGACCGACACATTGCCCACGCCGGCGACGGTCTTGACGGCGGCAATCAGGCTTTTGCGCAGGCCGGCGATCTGGCTCTTGGCCGGGTAGCCGAGTTCGACATCGAAGGACACGTCGGCGCCGCTGATTTGCAGGTTTTTCAGCGCACGGGCAGAAACAAAATCCTTGCCGGTGTTGGGGTCGGGCACGGTTTGCAGCGCGTTCAAAATTGCCTGTTGTTCTACAGCCATCGGGGAAATCTCCATGTAAGTCGGACAAGGCAGGCCGCTGCTTTTTCAGGAAAGTGCGCGGGCTGCCGGGGTTGACAGGGAGTCTAACGCCGCTGCCTTGGCCGTCGTCCCGATGGGGGAATGCAAAGTGCTATTTATTTAATAGCTGCTGAGGCACGCGCAGCATGCGCCAGCAGCCTATTTTGCATATAAAACATCAGGACTCGGGGTTGCGGGTGCATGTCAGGCCGGGGTGGCCCCTTAAAATCGAAAATCCGCCCTCCACCGCGAAAAGCCTTCTATATGACCCAGCGCCGCCTGTTTGTTACCACCGCCCTGCCCTACGCCAACGGCAATTTCCACATCGGCCACATCATGGAATACATCCAGGCCGACATCTGGGTGCGCTTTCAACGGATGCAGGGCAACGCGGTGAACTTCGTCGGCGCCGACGACGCGCACGGCGCGCCCATCATGATTGCCGCTGAAAAAGCCGGCAAGACGCCGCAGCAGTTTGTGGCCGACATCGCCGCCGGCCGCAAGCCCTACCTGGACGGCTTTCACATCAGTTTTGACAACTGGAGTTCGACCGATTCGCCGGAAAACCATGAACTGGCGCGGCAAATTTACCGCGACTTGCGCGACAACCCGCAAGGCTCGCTGATCGAAACCAAGACCGTCGAGCAGTTCTTCGACCCCGAGAAGAACATGTTCCTGCCCGACCGCTTCATCAAGGGCGAGTGCCCGAAATGCCACGCCAGGGACCAGTACGGCGACAACTGCGAAGTCTGCGGCGCGGTGTATGCGCCGACCGACCTGATCAACCCGTTCTCGGCCCTGTCGGGCGCGGTGCCGATGCTGAAAAGCTCGGAACACTTCTTTTTCAAGCTGTCGGACCCGCGCTGCGTGGCGTTTCTGGAAAGCTGGACGCAGGACGGCAAACTGCAACCCGAAGTCGCCAACAAGGTCAAGGAATGGTTCAGCGTGCGCAACAACCCCGACGGCACGCAGAGCGAAGGTCTGGGCGACTGGGACATTTCGCGCGACGCGCCGTACTTCGGCATCGAGATTCCCGACGCGCCGGGCAAATACTTTTACGTCTGGCTGGACGCGCCCATCGGCTACCTGGCATCGCTGAAAAACTGGTTTGACAAAGGCGGGCCGCAAGCGAGCTACGGCGAAACCCTGAGCTTTGACGAGTACATTGCCAAGGATTCACCCGTAGAGCAGTACCATTTCATCGGCAAGGACATCGTGACTTTTCACACGCTGTTCTGGCCCGCCACGCTGGAATTCAGCGGCCGCAAGACACCGAACAACGTCTTCGTCCACGGCTTTCTGACCGTCAACAACGGCGAAAAAATGAGCAAGAGCCGGGGCACCGGCCTGGACCCGCTCAGGTATTTGAGCCTGGGCATGAACCCCGAATGGCTGCGCTACTACCTGGCCGCCAAGCTCAACGCCCGCAACGAGGACATCGACTTCAACGCCGACGACTTCATGGCGCGAGTCAACAGCGACTTGGTGGGCAAGTTCATCAACATTGCGAGCCGGGCGGCGGGCTTCATCAGCAAGCGCTTTGCGGGGCGGCTGGGCAAAGTGTCAAGTGACGGCGCGGCGCTGCTGGACCGCCTGCGCGGCCAGTCGGGCGCGATCAGCCAGTTGTACGAAAGCCGCGAATACGCCAAAGCCCAGCGCGAAGTGATGCTGCTGGCCGATCAGGTCAACGCCTACGTGGACCAGAACAAGCCGTGGGAGCTGGCCAGCCCCAAGAACCTGGAAAAGTTTGCCGCTCAGGGCATGGATGGCGCTGCCGTCGAACTGCGCCTGCACGACGTGTGCAGCGTCTGCATCGAGGCCTTCCGCCTGCTCACGCTGTACCTGAAACCCGTGCTGCCCGCGCTGGCCGCGCAGGTCGAAGCCTTTTTGAACACCGCGCCGCTGACCTTTGGCGACGCCGCCGCCAATCTGGGCAACGGCCATGTGATCGGCGACTACAAGCACCTCATGCAGCGCGTCGATGTCAAGCAGCTTGATGCCTTGTTTGAGCCGCCAGCGCAAGCGGAGCCTGCGCAGACAGCTATCGAAACAATAGCACCCGGCGGCGAGGACATCGCGCCCGTCATCACCATTGACGACTTCGCCAAGGTCGATTTGCGCATCGCCAAAATCGTCAACTGCGAAGCCGTCGAAGGCTCGACCAAGCTGCTGCGCCTGACGCTGGACGCGGGCGAAGGCCGGATGCGCAATGTCTTCAGCGGCATTGCGTCCTGCTACCAGCCCGCCGACCTGATTGGCAAGCACACCGTGCTGGTCGCCAACCTCGCCCCGCGCAAGATGAAGTTCGGCATCAGCGAAGGCATGGTGCTGGCCGCCAGCCACGCCGACGAGAAAGCCCAGCCCGGCATCTACGTGCTGGAGCCGCTGCCGGGCGCGACGCCGGGCATGCGGATTCACTGACCCCAGCCCACAACCGGCCGACAGCCCGCCCGGACGGAGCCTGACCATGACGCCTTTGCCTGACTTTCGCACCCGCCTGGGCGCCCTGGCGCTCCTCGGCCTGGCGATGCGGTGCTGCCCGGCCCGGGCAACTAAAACGAAGCTGAAAAACCCGGCTTCGCCATGCCCGCCCGCGCGGGAATGACGCTGATTTTCCGGTTTCCGGGTCAATTTTCACGGCACGAAATACAGGCTCAAGCGCACAATTGGCGCTCATGCACCTGCCTTTTCACTTCGCCCGGTTTCGCCCCCGCATGCTGTCGGCCATGGCCGGCTACAGCCGCGAACGCTTCTTCAAGGATGCGGGTTCGGGCCTGACGGTCGGCATCGTCGCCCTGCCGCTGGCCATGGCCTTTGCCATCGCCTCGGGGCTCAAGCCCGAAGCCGGCATCTGGACGGCCATCATTGCCGGCGCGCTGATCGCCTCGCTGGGCGGCTCGGCGGTGCAGATCGGCGGGCCGGCCGGCGCCTTCATCGTTATCGTGTACGGCATCATCGAACGCTACGGGCTGGCCAACCTCCTGATTTCAACCACCTGCGCCGGCGTGCTGCTGTTCCTGCTGGGGTTTTTCAGGCTCGGCACGCTGGTGCGCTATGTGCCGGTCAGCATCGTGGTGGGCTTTACCAACGGCATTGCGGTGCTGATTGCGCTGTCGCAGATCAAGGACCTGCTGGGGCTGGACATCCCCAAGATGCCGGCCGATTTTTTCTCGCAGCTGCGGGCGATTGCCCGGCACATCGACACCCTGAACCTGTATGCGCTGGGCCTGGGGCTGGCCTGCGTGACCGGCCTGCTGGTCTGGCCGCTGCTGTTCGACACGCAAAGGCGCTATTCGAACGCGCTCACCAACCGGCTGATACGGCTGATCCAGGCCGGCGAAGGCCTGCAGCTCAAGCGCGCCACGCGCATTGTTACCCACATGCCGGGGCCGATTGTGGCGCTGCTCACGCTGACGGTGCTGGCCTATGCGCTGGACCTGCCGGTGGAAACCATAGGCACCCGCTTTGGCAGCATTCCGCGCAGCCTGCCCGGCTTTGAGTTTCCGGATTTCTCGTGGGACACGATGCGGCTGCTGGTGGCGCCGACCATCACGATTGCGCTGCTGGGCGCGGTCGAGTCGCTGCTCTGCGCGCGCGTGGCCGACCAGATTTCGGGCCTGCCGCGCCACGACCCGAACCAGGAGCTGATGGCCCAGGGCGTGGCCAATTTCGTCGTGCCGTTTTTCGGCGGCATGCCGGCCACCGGCACGATTGCGCGCACCGTAACCAATGTGCGGGCCGGCGCCACCTCGCCGGTGTCGGGGCTGGTGCATTGCGTCACGCTGGTCACGGTGGTGCTGGTGGCCGCGCCGCTGGCGGTGCATGTGCCGCTGGCGGTGCTGGCCGGCATTTTGCTGTACGTCGCCTGGAACATGGGCGAATGGCGCGAATTTGCCGAGCTGAAGCGCGCCAGCAGCCACTACCGGCTGATCATGCTGGGCACGTTCTTTTTGACGGTGGTGTTTGATTTGACGGTGGCGCTGCAGGTCGGCCTGCTGCTGGCCTGCGTGCTGTTCGTCAGGCGCATGAGTTCGCTGTTCCAGGTGGAGATGCTCTCGCACACGCAGGAGGAAGCCAGCTTTCGGCTGTATGGCTCGCTCTTTTTTGGCGCCGTGGCCAAGATCGATCCGATTTTGAACGTGGTGGAAAGCGCCCCGCAGGGCCTGACGATACGCCTCGATGTGCAGTCGCTGCAGGTGCTGGACGCCTCGGGCCTGGATGTGCTGGAGCAGCTGCAAAAAGCGATTGTGTCGCGCGGCGGCCGGCTGGTGCTGGCCGGGCTCAATGCCCAGCCGCGCGAAGTCATGGAACGCACGGGCTTTTTGGCGCATGTTGAAACGCTATGAAATAGATAGCTTACTGCGCCCGCCCGCCGTGCGCAAAAGCCTCATTTCATTCGCATATTGCAAGCATCAGCGCCGGGGATTCACACTCTCCTCGTCCACCGACCCCGTGCGCAGCACACGCAAGTCGGCATCAAACACCACAGTAAAAATCATCGCCGTGGACGGCGGGTTCAGGTAGCGCCAATCGTAATGCGTTTCGCGCTTGAGGGCATAAGTCGTGACCTTCATCGGCTTGCCCAGCATCTTGCGCACCTGCTCCATCGACATGCCCGGCAGCACTTTGGCAAAGTTCTGCGGCGCAAGCACCTGCCGCAGTGCGCTCATCTTGCCGTCCGGCGCGATGGTGATCATGTAGTTGACCTGGCCTGCGGGCTGGCGGTTGTACTCCAGCGTGCGGGCGCCGGGCTCGGCGGCTGCGCCCGGCATGGGCAGCGAAGCCATGTCCCGCGCGTCCCAGATTTTTTCGGGCTCGCCAAAGCGCGCGCGCACATCGGCCTCGGTGGCCACGCCCTCTTCCAGCTCGTTGATGCGCTGCTGGTCGCAGCCGGCCAGCCCCAGGATGAACGACAGCAGACCCATGCACAGCACCTTCCTTGTTGAAACGACTGGCCCGGCAGGCGAGGGAAAGCCCGCTGGAGCAGGCGAGGGAAAACGAAATAATGAAGGCAAGGCAGACCCCCGGTAAAATCCCGCAACTATACGTTTTAGGCCATCCAGCACCATGTCCATTTTTCGCCGCCCCGACTACACCTCTGAAATCACCTCGTTCATCGACGGCCTCAAGGCGAAGAAGCCCACACTCGAAGCCGAGCAGCGCGCCGGCCGCGCCATCTGGTGGGACAAGAACCTGAACCTGGCGGACCAGGCCGAGTATGGCGAAGCCCGCGTGGCGCAACAGCCCTACGTCTATGGCACGAGCACTCATCCGAACGGAAATTAAGCAAGAAATGGGCTTGCAGCCGGCAGGGTGCCGGCGCAGGCAGCTCTGTTTTTTATAGCAGAAACCTGTTTCAACCCACGCCTCTTGCGGGGCGAATTTGGAAGAGATTACCCCTCTCCCAAATAAATTCTATCCTCCTGAAGGAGGAGGTTTCAAACCGGAGTCAGTCATTGATGAACTGATCAATCCCGCTGCTGCCTTGATGCCACCGAACTCACTTCCCCTGCAGGAACTTCCCTCCCCCGGCGCGCAAGCCCTGCCCGCAGGCGCCAGCCTGGACCTGCCGGGGCTGATCGACCCGGTCGCACTGGCCCGGCTCTACGGCGAGCCGATGTTCGCCATGCCCAAGGACTTGTACATCCCGCCGGACGCGCTGAAGGTGTTCCTCGAAGCCTTCGAAGGCCCGCTGGACCTGCTGCTCTACCTGATCCGCAAGCAGAATTTCAACATTCTCGACATTCCGATGGCGGCGGTCACGCGGCAATACCTGGCTTACGTCGATGAAATCCGCGCCACCAACCTGGAGCTGGCGGCCGAATACCTCCTGATGGCCGCGATGCTGATCGAGATCAAGTCGCGCATGCTGCTGCCGCCCAAAAAACAGGATTCCAGCCAGGAGGCCGAAGACCCGCGCGCCGAGCTGGTGCGCCGCCTGCTCGAATACGAAAAAATCAAGCTGGCCGCCCACAAGCTCAATACCATGCCGCAGCTGGGCCGCGACTTTCTGGCCGCGCGGGTGCATGTGGAGCAATCCACGCAGCCGCGCCTGCCCGATGTCACGCTGATCGAGCTGCAGGAAGCCTGGCAAAGCATCGTCCGCCGCGCAAAACTGGTCCAGCACCACGTCATCAGCCGCGAGGAACTCTCGGTGCGCGAGCACATGGGCATCGTGCTGCGCCGGCTGCAGGGCCGCAAGTTCCTGGAGTTCGAGGAGCTGTTCGATGCGCCCGGCGGCGTGCCGGTGCTGGTCGTCACCTTCATCGCGCTGCTGGAGCTGGCCAAGGAATGCCTGTTAGAGATCACCCAGGCCGAATCATTCGCGCCGATTTATGTCCGGCTGGCCTACACGCCGGCCTGAATTCTTTTTTTTCATCCTTTTTTACCCATGACCATGCCCCACGATTTTGATGTCCTGATTGTCGGCAGCGGCCTGGCCGGCCTGTCCGCCGCGCTGCACCTGGCGCCCACGCACCGCGTGGCCGTAATCACCAAACGCAGCATCAGCGACGGCTCCAGCGGCTGGGCGCAGGGCGGCATTGCGGCCGTGCTGGCCGAGGGCGACAGCTTCGCCGCGCACATCGAGGACACCCTGGTGGCCGGCGCCGGCCTGTGCGACCTGGCCACCACGCGCTTCGTGGTCGAGAACGCGCCCGCCTCGATTGGCTGGCTGCGCGCGCTGGGCGTGCCGTTTTCGCTCGAAGGCGAGCAGCTGCACCTGACGCGCGAAGGCGGCCACGGCGCGCGCCGCATCGCCCACGTCACCGACGCCACCGGCGCAGCCGTGCAGCGCACGCTGATCGACGTGGTGCGGGCCACGCCCGGCATCACGGTGTTTGAAGACCATACGCTGGTCGATGTGATCACCTCGCGCAAGCTGGGCTTGCCCGGCCCGCAGCGCTGCCTGGGCCTGTACGCGCTGGACGAGACGACCGACGAGGTGCTGACCTTTCGCGCGCCGCAGACCATCCTGGCCACGGGCGGCGCGGGCAAGGTGTATCTCTACACCACGAATCCCGACACCGCCACCGGCGACGGCATCGCGGCGGCCTGGCGCGCCGGCTGCCGCGTCTCCAACCTCGAATTCATCCAGTTCCACCCCACCTGCCTGTACCACCCGCTGGCCAAGTCCTACCTGATCAGCGAAGCGGTGCGCGGCGAAGGCGGGCGGCTCTTGCTGCCCGACGGCACGCGCTTCATGCTGGACCACGACGTGCGCGCCGAACTGGCGCCGCGCGACGTGGTGGCCCGGGCCATCGACTACGAGATGAAAAAGCGCGGCCTGGACTGCGTGTACCTCGACATCTCGCACCAGAGCCCGGAGTTTTTGCACGAGCACTTTCCCAACATCCTGGCGCGCTGCGCCGAGCTGGGCATCGACATCACGACCCAGCCGATTCCGGTGGTGCCGGCCGCGCACTACACCTGCGGCGGCGTGCTGACCGACCTGGCCGGCCGCACCGACGTGCCGGGGCTGTTCGCCGTGGGCGAGACCGCCTGCACCGGACTGCACGGCGCCAACCGGCTGGCGAGCAACTCGCTGCTCGAATGCATGGTGTTCGCGCGCGCCGCCGCCCAGGTCATCGCCGCCGCGCCGGCCGTAGCGCTGCCCGATCTGCCGCAATGGGACGACAGCCGCGTCACCGACGCCGACGAGGCGGTGGTGATCTCGCACAACTGGGACGAGCTGCGCCGCTTCATGTGGGACTACGTGGGCATCGTGCGCACCAACAAGCGGCTGGAGCGCGCCGCGCACCGCATCACGCTGCTGCAGGCCGAGATCAACGAGTTCTACGCGCACTTCCACGTCACGCGCGACCTGCTGGAGCTGCGCAACCTGGTGCAGGTGGCCGAACTGATCGTGCGCTCGGCCCAGCTGCGCCGCGAAAGCCGGGGCCTGCATTTCAGCCGCGACTACCCGGAACTGGCGGCGCCGGCGGCGGCGACCATTTTGGTGCCGCCGGTGGCCTGAGTGCGGCGCCTGACCCGATTTTATGGATGAAATCGGCCTTCTGCGCACGCCAGTCATGCGCAAGCAGCTCCTCTTTTAATAGCAGTCAGACTACATTCCGCCATGACGCAACCCTTTCCGGCCAAACGCCCGGCTTGCGCCACCTGCCTGCGCCCGCAAAGCGCCTGCATCTGCCAGTGGATCGCGCCCGTGGCGCATGAAGTCGAGGTGCTGATCCTGCAGCATCCGCTGGAAGTCAGCAACGCCAAGGGCAGCGCGCGGCTGCTGCACCTGAGCCTGCCGCGCAGCCGGCTGGTGACGGGCGAAGTGTTCGACCTGCCGGCCCTGCTGGGCGCGCCGCCCGGATCCGGCCCCGCCAGGCAGTCGATCCTGCTGTACCCGGACACGCCGCAGGACCAGGCGCCAGACCTGTCGCCGCCGCCCCGGCTGGCGCCCGCGCTGCTGCGCGAGCCGTCGCAACTGCGCCTGATCGTGCTGGACGGCACCTGGCGCAAGAGCCGCAAGATGCTCTACCGCAACCCGCTCCTGCAGCAACTGCCGCGCCTGTCGCTGCAGGACATGCCGGCGTCGCACTACCTGATCCGCAAGGCGCACCGGCCCGACCAGCTGTCCACGCTGGAGGCGACTTGCGCCGCGCTGGCGCAACTGGAAGGCGGCGCGGAACGCTTCGAGCCTTTGCTGGCGGCGTTTGACGGCTTTGTGGCGCAGCAGCTGGGCTATCGGGCAGGGTAGTTTCGGATGCTCTATGGCATGGATGAGCGCCCGCTTCGCAGCGGGAGCAGTCATTCATCCTTGCTACTTGAACTACTGAGTTCGGCCAGGAGCGGACGTCTAGATGGCCGCACTGCGGCTCACACCGATGCAGGCGACTCGGTGATGACCTCTAATAGCCGTCGCCGAACCCTGGTGGCCATTGAAGATTGCGCCGACGGATGATGTATCCGGTAGCAGCGATACCTGCCGTAGAGCTCGAACTCCCATAAATGCTTTTTTGGTATGCCTTCATCTTCCCAGTTGCGCCGACCTTCGCACACTTTGGCTTCCCCAGCAATCGGGAAGAAATCGCGCCTGACTCCGACCGAGTCCATGCCGTTCGCGAAGACGATCACGTCAGGCTGAAAGTGCTCAATTTGCGCGTCCAGCAGGAGCTTGGAAACAAGCTTGACCATCGGAAGGTGAGAGGAGCGACGCGGGTCTCCCCCCATTGAATCAAAGCAGAAGAGGTTTGAGTAGATCAGGCCGCCTTGCCCGCATTTCTTCGCCAAGCGCTTCATGAAGTGAAAGAATGTGTCAGGTCGCGCCGGCTTCGCCATTTTCTCGGTGAAGAACTTCCTGTGTTTCACAAGCGCAGCGGCCACATACGCCTCGGGGCTGCCGCCTTCGAACGGTACGCGCCAGCCGTGCCCACCAAACTCCCGACCGATGACCATGATCCGGGGAGACCCAGGGTCTGTGGGGCCACTCACTAAGAATGGGCTGGAGAGCCTTCCAGATTCGTCTGCTGTGCGATCCAGGTACCCGGGATCGATGTCAGCAAGAATTGCGACGTACCGTTTTTCGAGGGATTCGTTCGGAGATGCCATGCAAGGAATTGTGCAGCATCGTTCCACTCACTTAAACAGCGAGAAGCGCGGCGGGGGCGCTATGGGTCGAGACTTGCCTGTCAGGTCGAAAATTTGAATGGCCGCTGTCAGTCTGAGCCAGCCATCAGGCTGCGCGGCTGTGACGGGTCGCAAGCAGCCCTGCTTCAAGCCCAACGAAACGCTATCAAAAAAAGAGCTTCCTGTGCTCTACCCGTAAGCGCCAGAGCCCAAAAACGCCCCTACCCAACACCAACCATCTCCACCCCAATCCAGCCGCGCAGGCTGTTGACAAACGCCCAGCCCTGCACGCGCGGCAGGTCTTGCAGCCGCACCACGGCCTCGGCCAGCCGGCCTTCGCGCAGCGCCAGCGCGCGCCCGACGCCGGGCAGCAGGCCGCAAGCCAGCGGCGGCGTGACCCAGCGGCCATTGATCAGCAGCGCCACGTTGCCGCGCGTGCATTCGGTGATCTCGCCTTCGGCGTTGTACAGCACGGTGTCGAACACGCCGGGTTCGGTGGGCGTGAAGGCGTCGTAATGCGCGCGCTGCGTGGTCTTGAAGCGAACGAACTCGCCGTGGGTCTCTTCCAGCGGGCGCCCGGCCAGTTGCAGCCGCACCTGCGCGGGTGACGGCTCCATGGCAAAGGCCTCGGCGCGCGGCTTGCCTTGGGCGTCAAGCAGCAGGCGCACGCGCCACAGGCCTTGCGGGTGGGCCTGCGCCAGTTCGTGCAGGCAGTTTTGCACTTTGGCCGCATCCCACGCGTAGCCGAAATGCGCGGCGGCGCCGGCCAGCCGTTGCAGGTGCCCGGCGGCGTGGCGCAGCTGGCCGCCTTCGAGCGCCAGGGTTTCCAGAAGATCAAAAGGCATGCTGGCACGCTCCAGAAATTGTCGTTTTTGGCGCCACTCCTGCCATTCGGCATCAGGCGCGGCATCCGAGGTGATGCCGCTGCCAATGCCGCAGCGCAGGCCGCCCGCCTGCACGGTGACGGTGCGAATCGGCACGTTGAAGGTGGCGTTGATTCCATGGCCGCTCTTGTCCGGTCGCACCACGCCGATGGCGCCGCAGTACACGCCGCGCGGCGCGGCTTCGAGTTGGCGGATCATCTGCATGGCGCGCACCTTGGGCGCGCCGGTGATGGAGCCGCAGGGAAACAGCGCGGCAAACACATCGGCCAGCGTGGTGCCGGCGCGGACGCTAGCCTGCACGTCGGAGGTCATCTGCCAGACGCTGGGCAGCGCCTCGGTGTGAAACAGGCGCGGCACCCGCACGCTGAAAGGCTCGGCGATGCGCGAAATGTCGTTGCGCAGCAGGTCCACGATCATGACGTTTTCGGCGCGCTCCTTGGGCGATGCGCGCAGGGCGGCGGACTGGGCGGCATCCATCCCGGGGGTGGCGCCGCGCGCGGCGGTGCCCTTCATGGGCCGCGCCAGAATCTGGCCGTCACGCCAGTCAAAAAACAGCTCGGGCGACACCGACAGCAGTTGCCCGTCGCCCGTGCCGCCAGTGTCGATGAAGGCTGCGTAGCCGCCCGGCTGGGCGCGCTGCAGGGCGGCGAACAGGGCTTGCGCCGCGCCCTCCTCGGGGGTTTCCTGCCAGGCCCCGAGCAAAGGCGCGGTGAAGTTGACCTGGTACAGCTCGCCGGCCGCGATGGCGCGCTGGATCTGCTGCAGGGCCGCATCAAACGCGGGGCGCGGGCAGGTCTCAAGCCACCGGACCCGGGCCGTTTCGGTGCTGGCGCTGGCGTCTTCAGGCCAGGGCAAGGCGTCGTCATGCACGGCAAACCAGGCCAGCGGGCCAGCGGGCGCCTGCACGGCGAGCGCGGCGTCGAAAGCCGGGGCGGCTTCGTAGCGCAGGTAGCCGACGCACCAGCTTCCCTGCCGGGCGGCGGCCTGCACGGCATCAAGCAGCGGGCGCACCTCGGCCACCTCATGCGCGACCAGCACGGCGCGCGGCGCGCCAAAGGCGTGGCGCAGGCGCGGCGCGGCGCTGTCCTGCGGGTCAGAGAAGTCTATGCGTGCAGAAATATGAGTCAAATCGGCCTTTTGCGCTTGCCACGCTTGCGCAAGCAGCTATCAAAAAAGGAGTGTTTTTGATGCATGCGGCGGGTCCTCACCCCAAGCCTCTTCAAAAGGGGAGCCAGCGCATGCACACATCTGCTCATGCCCGGTTTTGCGCCCTCCCCCGCTGGGGGAAGGAGCAAGTCAGCAAGCCCTCGGAATTCACGCCGCGCCGATATTCGGCACCAGCCCGGCCACGGGCTGGCCGTTCCTGAGCGCTGCCGTAAAGGCCAGCATGCGGTCAATCGGCAGGCGCGCGCGCAGGCCCAGCGCCGGGTCGATGTGGACTTCGTTGGCGCCGGTTTCCAGCACCTGCGCCAGCCCGGCCAGCCCGTTCATCGCCATCCACGGGCAATGCGCGCAGCTCTTGCAGGTGGCGCTGCTGCCGGCGGTCGGCGCTTCAATGAAGGTTTTTCCGGGGTTGAGCGTGCGCAGCTTGTGCATCATGCCGTTGTCGGTGGCGACGATGAATTCGGGTGCATCCATCTCGCGCGCCGCCTTCAGGATGGCCGAGGTCGAGCCGACGGCATCGGCCAGCGCCACCACATCCGCCGGAGATTCGGGATGCACCAGCACCTTGGCCAGCGGATGCTCCTGCATCAGCGCCTGCAATTCAAACGCCTTGAACTCGTCATGCACGATGCAGGCGCCGTTCCACATCACCATGTCGGCGCCGGTCTCGCGCTGGATGTAGCCGCCCAGGTGGCGGTCGGGCGCCCAGAGGATTTTCTGGCCTTGTTCCTTGAGCGCGCGCACGATGTCCAGCGCGCAGCTCGACGTGACCACCCAGTCGGCGCGCGCCTTGACGGCCGCGCTGGTGTTGGCATACACGACCACCGCGCGGTCGGGGTGGGCGTCGCAAAAGGCGCTGAATTCGTCCACCGGGCAGCCCAGGTCGAGCGAGCAGGTGGCGTCCAGGTCGGGCATCAGCACGCGCTTTTCGGGCGACAGTATCTTGGCCGTCTCGCCCATGAAGCGCACGCCCGACACCACCAGCGTCTGCGCCGCGTGGTCGCGGCCAAAGCGCGCCATCTCCAGCGAATCCGAGACGATTCCGCCGGTTTCCTCGGCCAGGTCCTGCAGGTCGGGATGCACGTAGTAGTGCGACACCATCACCGCGTTTTTGGCTTTCAGCAGGCTGCGGATGCGCTCTTTCAGCGCTGCCCGCTCGGGCGGCGTCGGCTCGACCGGCACGCGCGCCCAGGCGTGGCGGGTGGAGCAACTGGCTGCCGCGCCGGCGTCCGTCATCAGCGGCTGCTCGTAATCGACATCAATGCGGGACAGGATAGAGTTCATCAGTTTCCTCCTTGCGGCGCCTCAAAGCGCATCGAAAAATCAATCGCCTGCACATCCTTGGTCAGGGTGCCGATGGAAATGCGGTCCACGCCGGTTTCGGCCAGCTCGCGCAGGCCGGCCAGCGTCACGCCGCCTGATATCTCCAGAATCGCCCGGCCCGCGTTGATGCGCACAGCCTCATGCAGCATCGCCAGGCCCATGTTGTCCAGCAGCACCATGCGGGCGCCGGCGTCCAGCGCCTCGTGCAGCTGCGCCAGCGTTTCGACCTCGATTTCGACGAAATCGGCCTCGGCGGCAATTTTTGCGGCCTGCGCCAGCACCTGCCTGATGCCGCCGGCAGCGGCAATGTGGTTTTCCTTGATCAGGATCGCGTCATACAGGCCGACCCGGTGGTTGGTGCCGCCGCCGCTCAGCACGGCGTATTTCTGCGCCAGGCGCAGGCCCGGCAGCGTCTTGCGGGTATCGACGATGCGCGCTTTCGTGCCCTCGACCTGCGCGACATAAACAGCCGTCTTGGTGGCCACGGCGCTTAAAAGCTGCAAAAAATTCAGCGCCGTGCGTTCGCCCGACAGCAGGGCGCGCGCCTGGCCGCGCATTTCAACCACGACCTGGTTGGGCGCACAACGCTCGCCGTCCCGGACATGCCAGACCAGCGTGACCTGCGGGTCAAGCTGCCTGAGCGCCGCCTCGAACCAGACGCTGCCGCACAGCACCGCGCTTTCGCGGGCCAGCACATGGGCGCGCGCCTGGGCTGCCGGGTCAATCAGGGCGGCGGTCAAATCGCCAGCGCCCAGATCCTCGGCCAGTGCCCGCGTCACATCGGCCCGGGCCAGCGCGGCCACCGACTCCGCATTGAAAACAAAAGACTTTTTCATCAAGAACTGACTCCGGTTTGAAACCTCCCTCTTCAGGAAGATAGAATTTATTTGGGAGAGGAGTAACCTCTTCCAAATTCGCTCCGAAAGGGGCGTGGATTGAAACAAACAAACATACAAAACCCGAATAAGAGGTCGCACTGTACCGTGCGCCAGGCCACCGGGCGAATGCTCCGGACAGCCGTAAATGTTACAACGCCCGGCCCAAGTCCAAAATCTGCCGGGCCGGCGCAAGCGCAACCCTGCCGGACGCCGCGCCTGCACCTGAGCGGCTTTTCATGCTTCAAATGCCAAGTTCGCGCTTGCGCTCCTCGAACTCGGCCTTGTCAATCTCGCCGCGCGCATAACGCTCGCGCAAAATATCGATGGCGCGGTCTTCCTCCAGGGTGCGCGCGCGCAGCACGGCCCGGCCAGATGTCCAGCGCAAGAGTGCGATGACGGCGAGCAGGACAACGATCCACCAGAGCAGGTGCATCAGCCCGAACAGGCCCCAGCCCGAACCCCAGCTGCCGCCCCACGCCATCATGCGAGCCCACATGGCAGTGCCTCGCGTGACCGGCCGCGCGCCTCAGCCACGGCACATCTGCTGCAGTTGCTGCAGTTGCCGCATCTGCATCTGTATTTGCTCGCGCTGCTGCGGCGTCAGCAGGCGGTCGATCTGCTTGCGCTCCTCCAGCGAGTTCTCGAACAGCTGCCTTTGCAGCTCGGCCATCGCGTCATACGCCTTGCGCGCGGCCGGCTCGTCGAACAGTCCCTCTGGCGCGGTGGAATGCCCATCGTCTTGATGCATTTTTTCCATCAGCGCCGACTGCCTGCGCCTGAACTCGGCCTGTACCCCGGCAATCCCGGCACGCTGCTCCTGCGTCAGGCCGAGGGCCGGGTCGTCCCACATCATTCCCCACCCCATGCCCATGCCATGAACGCCGTGCCAGCCAGCCGGTCCGCCCGCGCCCATCATTTCCGGGTTTCTGCCGTAAGGCTGGGCGCATCCCGCCGCCGCCACCAACACAAGGCCTGCGGCAAGCGCCATCAGTGTGCGTTTCATATCCAATTCCTTTGTTCAAACAGGTAGCGCCCAAGATAGGCCCACTGCCGAAAACGCCGTTGACCTGAATCAAGCGGACCCGGTTTACCCGCCCGGCCGGCCGCGCCGGCACGCCAGTCGGCTGGCTACACTTCTCCGGGCAGCTTTTGCGCTGTTTGCCTGACAGGGCAAGACCCGGATCAAAGTAGCCCCCGGCTGCTAGTAGACTCCTGCATCGGACCCAACCATGACCTCAGTAAACATGTCTCAAGCCCCTTCTGAATCGCTGTCGGCCACGCCCTACGGCACGCTGCCGCCAGCCTCCACACCCTCGGTGCGCAAACCGCTGAGCCTGCCGCGCCTGCGCGAAATGCACACCCAGGGCGACAAAATCACCATGCTGACCGCCTACGACGCGACCTTTGCCGCCGTGGCCGATGCCGCCGGCGTCGAATGCATCCTGGTCGGCGACTCGCTGGGCATGGTCTGCCAGGGCCTGTCCAGCACCGTCGGCGTGACGCTGGAGGCCATGCGCCACCACACCGAATGCGTGGCCAACGGCCTGCGCCGCTCGCAGGCCACGGCCTGGCTGATTGCCGACCTGCCCTTCGGCAGCTACCACGAGTCCAAGGAGCAGGCGCTGCGCAGCGCCGTGACCCTGATGCAGGCCGGCGCGCACATGGTCAAGTCAGAGGGCGGCGGCTGGACCACCGACACCGTGCGCTTTCTGGTCGAGCGCGGCATTCCGGTCTGCGCCCACCTGGGCCTGACGCCGCAGACCGTGCATGCGCTGGGCGGCTACCGCGTGCAGGGCAAGACCGACGAATCCGCCGCCCTGCTGCGGCGCGAAGCCAGCGCGCTGCAGGACGCAGGCGCGTCCATGCTGGTGCTGGAAATGGTGCCGGCGCTGCTGGCGGCCGAAGTCACCCAGCAGCTCACGCACTGCCCGACCATCGGCATCGGCGCGGGCAGCGGCACGGCGGGCCAGGTGCTGGTGCTGCACGACATGCTGGGCATGAACCTGGGCAAGATGGCCAAATTTGTCCACAACTTCATGGACGGCGCACCCAGCGTGCGCGGCGCCATGGAGGCTTATGTGCGCGCCGTGAAAAACGGCAGCTTCCCGGACAACAGCATCCACGCCTGGTAGAGCGGCAACCCGCCCGGGGGCCACGGCAAGATTTAAAAACAGGCCCGCGACGGGCCGTCACTCAAGGAGACACCATGCACATCGTTCACACCATTGCAGAACTGCGCCAGCAGCTCAGCGGCTTCAAGCGCCCGGCCTTCGTGCCCACCATGGGCAACCTGCACGAAGGGCATATCGCCCTCGTCAAGCAGGCCCGGCCACTGGGCGATGTGACCGTTTCCAGCATTTTTGTCAACCGCCTGCAGTTTGCGCCGCACGAAGACTTTGACAGCTACCCGCGCACGCTCGATGCGGACGCCGCGCGGCTGGAAGCGGCCGGCTGCGACGTGGTGTTTGCCCCGCGCGAGAAAGACCTCTACCCCGAGCCGCAAACCTTCAAGGTACACCCGGCCACCGACCTGAGCGACATCCTCGAAGGCCATTTCCGGCCCGGCTTTTTCATCGGCGTGAGCACCGTGGTGATGAAGCTGTTCTCCTGCGTGTTTGCCGGCATGCCGACG
Source organism: Burkholderiales bacterium (assembly GCA_016000195.1). GTDB lineage: Bacteria > Pseudomonadota > Gammaproteobacteria > Burkholderiales > Burkholderiaceae_C > Polaromonas. The sequence goes on from JAECRO010000010.1 coordinate 17,069, forward strand.
GGCGTGGCCGCCTTCGGCAAAAAAGACTACCAGCAGGTCATGGTGGTGCGCCGCATGGTGCAGCAGTTTGCCCTGCCCATCGAAATTCTGGCCGGCGTTACCCAGCGCGCCGAAGACGGCCTGGCCCTGTCGTCGCGCAACAGCTACCTCAGTCCGGCCGAACGGCAGGAAGCGGTCCACCTGTCCCAGGCCTTGCGCGCTTTGGGCGATGCCGTTCGCAGCGCCCCCGGCCTGCCCGATCTGGCAGCGCTTGAATCCCAGGCCATGCAGGCACTGGCGCGGCGCGGCTGGAAGCCCGACTACCTGACCGTGCGCCGGCGCGCCGACCTGGCGCCGCCGCACGGCGCGCTGGCCGATGAGCCGCTGGTGGTGCTGGGCGCCGCCAAGCTGGGCAACACCCGGCTGATTGACAACCTGGAGATTTGAGGCCGCGCGGCAGGCGCTGGCCTGGCGCTGCCGTGATTGCTTCTATTTTGATAGCTGCCTGCGCATATCCTGCGTGCGTAAAAGGCCATTTCCTCTTAAAACGCGATGAATTTCGACCCCAGCGCGTGGCGCAGGTTCCACTTCATCGTGGTGTCGAGCGCAGCTTCGAGCACGATGACCCGGATGCTTTGGATTTTCAGCCACGCCACCGTTTCAGCGGCCAGCTGCGTGTCAAAGCACAGCACAGCTTCACGCGGAACGGCTTGACCGTCACGCGCCCGCCAGACCTCATTGGCAGTGACTTCAGCGATGCGCTCCAGTTGGTAGTCCAGCTGAAAGCCGCATTTGAGCAGCACCTCGTCCTGAATCTGCTCACGCGGCAGGACATTGAACAGACTGGCTTCCTTCGCCTGAATGTAGGCCTTGAGCGCGGCCAAGTTGTCGGCCTCGGTCTTGTCCGGGTCGGGCGCGAATTCAATGCGCGGAAAATTGGATTTGACCAGCTTGAACACCTTGAAGCCCGCGTCCAGTGGCTGCGGGGCATCGCCCGCGCCTGCCAGCACACGCTTGACGCGGTCGATGGTGATGTCGCTGATCTTGCGGTAGCCTGCCTTGTAAGCGGCTTCTTTAGGTTTGATTTCTTCAGGAAGTTGAACCGCCACAAACTGCCGGTGGCCGCCATCGTCCTGATTGAGCTTGAGCACGGCATGGGCCGTGCTGCCACTGCCGCCAAAGAAATCCAGCACCAGCGCATTCGTGTCTGCGCCAGTCACATACTGAATGAGCTTGGCCAGCTCTTCGTAGTCCTTGGGGTTGGGGAAGACCTTCGCGCCCATCAGCTTGCGCAGGGCCTTCACGGCCACCTGGGATTGCTTGTAGATGCACGAGCCCCGCACCTGCATCGCCAGCCCCGCGTCATCAGGGTCCGCCGCCGCGCTGTCGTCTTCTTCGTCCAGGCCATTTTCCGGGTCCAGTTCGTCGGCCACCGGGCGCAAATGCGCCTTGCGAAACGGCGGCTCTGTTTCGTCTTCCCGGAAAACCACCAGGTCGAGGTCGATTTGACGCTGCATTTCGACAGGCGATGAAATGCCCCAGCCACGTTCCGGCACTTTGCACGGCAGTTTGGTTCTTTCATGCAGCACGTCATAGCGCGGTCCGCCGCCACCGGGCCAGGAGATGTCACGGTCACGCCAGGGGCCGTTCTTGTCCACGCGGCGGTAGCGCGCCAGCTTTTTTGACGGACTGCCTGCCGGCAAGTCGCGAAACCATTCGGTCAGCGCCGCCTCGACCGCCTTGTCGTCATCCCCGTGGGTTTTGCGCAGCACCAGGTAGGCATCCCAGATTTCCCTGGCCCCTGGCTTGGCTTCGCGCCAGACGGTTTTGACATCTTTGAGGGTTTGTAAATCCTTGGCATAAACCGCCATGTATTCATGCCCGACCGAAAACAGCTTGGCGTCGTTCTTGCGCCCTTTTTCCCAGACCAGTGTCGCGATGTGGTTTTCCTCGCCGAACACCTCGTCCATGGCGCGGCGCAGGTTGTCGATTTCATAGTCATCAATCGACACCATGATGACCCCGTCCTCCAGCAGCAACTGCCGCGCCACCGCCAGGCGCGGGTAAATCATGTTGAGCCAGTTGGAGTGGTAGCGGCCGTCGGTTTCGGTGTTGGTATCGACCTTCACGCCGTCCTCGGTCACGCCGGTTGCTTCCCAGTAGGGGCGCTTGTCCTGCGTGTACTTGTCGCTATAGACAAAGTCCTTGCCCGTGTTGTAGGGCGGGTCGATGTAGATGCACTTGACCTGGCCCCGGTAGCTGGACAGCAGCAGCTTGAGCACTTCGAGGTTTTCGCCTTCGATGATGAGGTTGCCGCGCGCCTGGCCGGGGTTGACGCTGCGGGCCGCGTCGTAATTCAGGGCCGCCGTGGTCGGCGTGAAGGCGCGCCGTTTGGCATCGGCCTTGCCGTGCCAGCGGAATTCATAGCGTTCGGTCTCAATGTCGCCCACCAGGCGCTGCAGCTCGGCAGGATTCAGCCGGCCCTCGTCGGTGAACAGGTCCGGAAAATCGTGTTTCAAACGCGCCAGCCGCTCGGCCAGCACGTCAGGGCTCAGCGGCAGGCGCGGGGCGTCAAGGGGGTCGTTCAAAAGTGCGTCAGGCGTGGTGCTCATGGGAATAGGGGTATGAAATCAGCGCGTCAGGTGCTGGGGTTGCCCAGCGTCAAGCCGGTTTTAAAGTGGTCGTAACTGGCATGCGGGGCGCTGAAAGCGCCCTGGCCAGGAAGCAGCGTCAGAGCGCGGCCATTGCGCCGGGTCTCGAAACCCAGGGCTTTGAAATGCTTTTCGGCGCACAGGATTTTCAGGCGCTCGTCTTCGGTCAGCGCCGCGCGGTCGTCCAGGTCGTTGGTGCCTTTGACTTCCACCACGAACACAAAACTGTTGTCGTCGGCCTCTGCCGCGTCCTCGGCAGCACCGTTCACGTCATACCGGCTGCCGGGCATGGCGCTGCGGTTTCGTGCCTTGAAGACCAGGCCAAAGTCGGGCGTGTAGGTGGTGCCGATGGGCGTGGCAATCTTGTAGCCATCAGGCAATTTGAGCAGGCACAGCAATTGCGGGTCGCGGTCGGCCTGCACGGCAAACCCGATTTCCTTGTCGCTGTCGCACATCGCATAGTCATACAAGCCTGTGTTGGGGGTTCGCACCACCGATTTGTAGGTGTTGATGCTGGCCTGCAAGATGTCCAGCGGGAGGGTTCCGCCATCGGGTTCGTAACGCAGGCCGCGCAGCATGGCTTGGGTTTCAGCGTTTTTCACGATGGTGGTGGCTTGCTGCAAAAAGCGTTGCGGGTTGCGCAGCAGGTGGGCGGCTCGCACCGGATCTTGCAGCACCTCAAAAAGCAGCCGGTGCGTGGCGCGCAGCGACAGGCAGGTGTCTTCAGAGAGTTCCTCCGCCAGATCCAGCGGTGCAAAGCGCGCTTGAAGGGTTTGGGTTTCGCTGCCCTGCCAGACGCCTTGCAGCTCGTACTCTTGTCCGGCAGCGTCGTTCGGGTTGTCTCCCAGGCTTTTGATGCGGGTAAGCGTGGCCTCTGCCTGGTAGGCCGCGATGGCGATTTCGGCCATTTTTGGCAGCGCTTCATTCACGATGTCGTCTTCGCTGAAGCTGACGGTGTAGCGCGTGGTGCGGGCCATGCGCCGCCAGAAGCTCTTGAACGCGGCACTGTTGAACAGCTCGTCGCGCCGCTGCAGGGTGTTGTGCTTGCGCTGGCCTTTGTGGTTTTCGCGCAGTTTGGCGCCTGCGCTGCGCTCACCCAGGTCGTCCTCCACCTGTTGCTGGTACTGGCGGGCAAAGGTGGCATAAGTTTCGTTGGGGATGACCGTGAGCAGGTTGGTTTCTTCGCCCTCCTGCACGCCGGCGGCGTCATACACCCGCTGGCCGCTCTGGTTGACGCAGATGCGCAGGCCGCGCCCGATTTCCTGGCGTTTTTTGCTTTCGCTGTAGCTCTGGTTCAGAGTGGCGATGTTGAAGATGTTGGGGTTGTCCCAGCCCACGCCCAGCGCCGAGTGAGAAAAGATGAATTCAACCGGATCATCGAGCTTGAGCAAGCCTTCCTTGTCATGCAGGATGCGCCGGTAAATTTCAGCATTGGCCGCCATCGAATCGGCCCGGTCGGTGTAGTCGCCCGATTTGGTGCGGGAAAAATAGGAACCCTGGCAGGCATGGATTTCCTGCGGCGTCGGCTCACGTCCGCTCTGCGTGCTGACGATGCGGCGGTATTCCTCTTCAAACAAGGTTTTGATGAGCGGCGGGGTGGCGGCGTCCGTTGCCAGGTAGTTGTCCACCTTGTCGATGAAGACCAGCGACAGGCATTTGATGCCTTGGCCCGCCAGCTTGGCTTTTTTCTCCAGGTGGGTCTGGATCAGCCAGCCCAGTTGCGCCCGAAACAAGCCCGCCATGTCGCCTGCGCGCTGGTTGAGCTGCAACTCAATTCCGTTGGCAAAAAGAACCGTCCAGATGCCGCTACGCAAGCCTTTTTTGTAGATTCGTTCGATGGTGTAGTCGGCATAGCTGATGTTGTTGCTGGCCTTGGCCAGAGGATCGCCTTTTTTAAGCCAGCGGCTGTCTTTCCAGGCAAATTCACCCTTGGTGTTGCGTATCCAGAGGCGGAGTTTGGCTTTGGGGGCGCTGGCGTCGGTGGCCTGGACCTCGGCCAACTCAATCTTGAGCGTGGCTTCGTCGTTTTTCTCGGTCACCGACAGCACTTCAATTTTTTTGACCAGGCCTTGCGCATAAGCCTCTGCGGGCGCAAGCCGAAAGACACGGTTTTTGATAACGGCATGCGTGGCGGAATAGCGCAGCTTGGCCAAAGGATTGAGACTGACCAGCCGCTGGAGAGCATTTTCCGTGTCCATGCCTTCTTGCGGCTCGTCCATCACCACCACGGGATGGCAGTCAGCCAGCGCCTGAAACCAGGTTTTTCCGTCGATGGCGTCATCACGGCCGGGGCGGTTGATCACCCGGTCATCGGCGCTGAATGACTGCAGCGTCATCACCATGATTTGTGGCTCGGTGCTGGTGATGAATTGCTTGAGCCGGTTGAGTTTGGCGCTGTCGTACTCAAAATGGCTGATGGGCGCATTGAGCTGATGTTCGTCGGCCAACTGTCGGCCAAAGCTTTGCAGTGAACTCAAAACACCTGCCCGAATCGCCACGGACGGCACGACGATGATGAATTTGCTCCAGCCGTAGTGCTTTTGCAAGGCGTAGATGGTCTTGAGATACACCAGCGTCTTGCCGGTTCCAGTTTCCATTTCAATGCACAGTTCAAGGGGAAATGGCTGGTTTGGCACGATGCTTTTTTCAAGCGCCGTCGGGTCTTTGAGAAATTTTCGCGCCACTGCTTCCAAGTTGACTGACAAGGCTTCGCTGCGCAAAGGACACTGGTTTGCAAATACGGAAGCGCCTTGCCAAAAATCCGGTCTTTGGGGTGGCGTGCCCGCAAAGACCTCAAGCACTGCCGCTACAGCCTGATTTTGATAATGGAGTGATTCGAGTTGAAAGGACATGGCAAGAGGTGGAGCGACAGCATCAGGTTCGGGGCGGTGGGAGAGGTGAGAGTTTAAAGCGCTACCAGCGACCGGCTTGAGATTACTGTCCTAGCTTCTATTTTAATAGCTGCTTGCGCACGCCCTGCGTGCGCTAAAGGCCACTTTCATCAATATCTGACCGCTTGAAACGGTTGCTTTTCCCACACCAATCGGACCGAGGTGAACTTGCTGCGGGCCTTGAGAATGCAGGAAAAATGCTATGTGGCTTCGTCTTACCAGATGTATATACTTGAAGTTATGACACTTTAAGGATTTCCCCATGACCTATGCCCGTGTTTTTCAATCCGGCAACAGCCAGGCCGTGCGCCTGCCCAAGGAATTCAGGCTCGACGTTGATCAGGTTGAGATATTTCGCCAGGGCAATGACATCGTGTTGCGCCAGACGCCCGTCAGCGCGGCGGCGGTGTTTGATCTGCTGGCCAGCTTGCCGTCCGATTTCATGAGCGATGGTCGGGACGACACGCCACCGCAAGAGCGCGAGTCATTTTGATGGCCAGCGCGCCCTCCATTCGCTATTTGCTTGACACCAATATTTGCATCTACATCGCCAAAGGCCAGCCTTTGGCAGTCAGGGAGCGGTTTGACCGCCACACCCTGAGCGAGATGTCCATGTCCACCATCACGGTCGGCGAACTGCGGTTTGGTGCGGAAAAAAGCCAGTCCCGTGAGCGGGCCATGGCGACCATTGAACAACTGGAGCAAGTCATCCAGCCGAGCCAGTTGCCCAAGGCGGCAGCCATTCACTATGGCCACATTCGCGCCACGCTGCAAAAACAGGGGCTGCCGATTGGCAACAACGATCTGTGGCTGGCGGCCCATGCGCTGGCCGAAGACTGGGTTCTGGTGACCAACAACACGCGTGAATTTGAGCGGGTTCCCGGCCTGCGCCTGGAAAACTGGGTTGAGTGACGTGTCTGGCAAGCGCATTGGCTGCGCCAATCAACGCATCCCCAGGCACCGATCACTCGCGCTGATGTATAAAACACTCCAGGGCATTCCATCCGTTTTCAAGGAGCTTCACCATGGCCATTGCACACGCCGCACCGGGGCAAATCGTTGATGTTCAGCCTTTGGACAAACAGCTTTGCGAATCACGCAATGTTGCCCTGTTCAAGACCGATGCGCTGGAGGTGATGCGCCTGGTCATGCCGGCCGGCAAAACCATGCCGTCGCACTGGGTCAAGGGCGAAGTGACGATTCACTGCCTGGAAGGCGAGCTTGATCTGATGGCGGGCGGACACATCCGGCGCATGAAAGCCGGCCAGCTGGTCTGGCTCGAAGGCGGCATGGACCACGCGCTGGCGGCGGTGCAGGACTCGTCGCTGCTGCTGACCATCGTGCTGCGGAAATAATGGTGAAATAAGCCTTTTGCGCAAGCAGGACGGGCGCAAGCAGCTATTGATTCAATAGCAATCGAGTTCCGTCTTCGGCTCGCGCTCCATCAACAGCGCCACCGCCTCGGACGCCTTGAGCTTGCCGTCGAGCAAGGCCACCACGCTTTGCGCAATCGGCATGTCCACGCCCAGGCTGGCGGCGCGCTGCACCACGGTGCGCGCGCAGTAAACACCTTCGGCCACATGCCCGAGCGACTCCAGCACTTCAGGCAGCGTTTTGCCCTGCGCCAGCAGCAGGCCGACCTTGCGGTTGCGGCTCAGGTCGCCGGTCGCCGTCAGCACCAGGTCGCCCAGGCCCGACAGGCCGGTAAAGGTCTCGGCGCGCGCGCCCAGCGCCACGCCCAGCCGCGTCATTTCGGCCAGCCCCCGGGTGATGAGGGCGGCCCTGGCATTCAGGCCCAGTTGCAGGCCGTCGCACAGTCCGGCAGCAATCGCCATCACGTTCTTCACGGCCCCGCCGACCTCGACGCCGACCACGTCGTCGCTGGCATAGACCCGCAGGCTGGCGCTGTGAAAGGCGGCCACCAGCGCCTCGCGCACCTCGGCATGCGCGCTGGCGGCAACCAGCGCGGTCGGCTGGCCGCGCGCCACTTCCAGCGCAAAACTTGGGCCGCTGAACACGCCGGCTCTTAAATCAGGAGCAACCTGTGCCCGTACTTCATGCACCATCAGGCCAAAAGGCGTTGAAAGCGAGGCCGAAGCCGGTTCAGCGGAAACAGCCGCCTCAAAGCCCTTGCTCAGCCAGGCCACGGGCGCCTCCACATGCTGGAGCTGCATCAGCATGCTGCGCGCGGCCGAGACCGGCGTGGCCAGAATGATCAGGTCTTGCCCCTTGACCGCCTCGCCCAGCGAAGCCTCGCCGCCGCCCTGCAACAGCAGGCCGGCGGGCAAGGCAATGCCCGGCAGGTAGCGGGTATTGGCGCGCTCGGCCTGCAGAGCCTGGACCTGCGCCGCATTGCGCGCCCACAAGGTGACTTGGTGGCGGGTCACGCCGGCGTCGGCGGCGCGCGCGGCATTCACAGCCAGCGCGGTGCCCCAGGCGCCTGCGCCCAAAACCGCGATTTTCATGCCAGCCTGGCCGTTCCGCAGCCTGCCCCGTGGACCATCAAACGAGGATTTGTGGCGCTTCAGGCATGGCCATCATGGCTTCGGCCTGCTGCTGCTCGTACATCGCCTGGAAGTTGATTTCGGCCATGTGTACGGGCGGAAAGCCGCCGCGCTGGATGATGTCGGCGACGTTGCTGCGCAGGTAGGGATAGACGATTTGCGGGCAGGCAATGCCCAGCAGGGCACCCATCTGGTCGTTGCCGATATTGCGGATTTCAAAGATACCGGCCTGCTTGGCTTCCACCATGAACACGGTTTTTTCTTCAATCTTGGTGTGCACGGTGGCGGTGACGGTGATTTCAAACAGGCCGTCGGCCACCGGCCTGGCATCCACGCCGAGCTGGATCTCGACGCCGGGCTGCTCCTGGTTCAGCAGGATTTCTGGCGAATTGGGCTGCTCCAGCGACATGTCCTTCAGGTAGACGCGCTGGATCTGGAATACGGGGTCAAGATTGGCTTCGGCCATGGTGGTCTTTCGTGAAGGTGTTGAAAATCGGGTGACAGGGGGAAAAACACTGCGCATTCGCCCCGGGAAGAGCCTGGACACGGGCAGTTCGAGGCGCATTATCTCAGGCTCTCCGCTGGGGAAAGCGCCTGCCCGGCCAGTCGGGCCAAGCCGGCTGCAACCGGCTTGTTCAGGCTGCGGCCGACAGCAGCGGCATCAGGCCGCCCCGACCGTCGAGCGCCATCAGGTCGTCGCAGCCGCCGACATGGGTGGCGCCGATGAAGATTTGCGGCACGGTACGCCGGCCGGTGATCTGCATCATTTTCTGACGCTCGCCTGGTAGCACATCGACACGGATTTCATCGAGTTCGGTGACGCCGCGGTCCTTGAGCAGTTGCTTGGCCTGAATGCAGTAAGGGCAGGAGCCGGTGGTGTAAATCTTGACGGTTTGCATGGTTTGCATGGTTTTCACAAGGTTTGTGCTGGCGCGGCCGGCGCGCGGCAGCAAAAAGAAGGAGCAGGTCCATGCCGGAGCGGCGCATCAACAGCGGTCCGGCATGCGGGCTTGACGCCTTTTCAGGCTTTTTCGACCGGCAGGTTAGCGTCTTTCCACGCCTTGAGTCCGCCGCCCAGGGATTGGGCCTGTTCGTAACCGAGTTTTTTGGCGATGGCCACGGCACGGCCGGAACGCGCGCCGCTGGCGCAGACCAGGATCAGGGGCAAGCCCTTGTTCTTGACGATACCGGGCAACTTGGCTTCAAGTTCGGCCAATGGCACGTTTTTTGCGCCACTCACATGGCCGGCGGCGAATTCAGCCGGTTCGCACACGTCCACCACCGCGGCTTTTTCGCGGTTGATGAGCTGCACGGCCCCGGCAGGGTTCAGCGCGCCGGCATTCATGCCACCGGCAATCAGGGGCCAGACCAGCATGCCGCCGGAAGCGATGGTTATCGAAATCAGCATCCAGTTATCAATAAGAAATTTCACTTCAATACCTTTGTATGTTTTCACGCAAACGGTGATTTTAGAATGGGGGCAGAAGTTCGCCCGAAGGCCAGCTTTTTCAATCCATTCCTTCCTGTTTTCATTTCCCTCCAAACTCAACCACCATGTACAAACTCGTGCTCATACGCCACGGCGAATCAACCTGGAACCTGGACAACCGCTTTACCGGCTGGACCGATGTCGATCTGACCGAAACCGGCATTGCGCAGGCCAAGAATGCCGGCCAGCTGCTCAAGGCTGAAGGCTATGACTTTGACCTGGCCTATACCAGCGTGCTCAAGCGCGCCACCCGCACACTCTGGCATGTGCTTGACGAGATGGACCAGACCTGGCTGCCGGTGGTGCACAGCTGGCGGCTCAACGAACGCCATTACGGCGACCTGCAGGGGCTGAACAAGGCCGAGACGGCCAAGAAATTCGGCGACGAGCAGGTGCTGGTCTGGCGCCGCAGCTACGACACGCCGCCGCCGCCGCTGGCGGCAGATGATGCGCGCAGCGAACGCGGCGACCGGCGCTACGCCAAGCTGCTGCCGGAACAAGTGCCGCTGACCGAGTGCCTCAAGGACACGGTGGCGCGCGTCCTGCCCTTCTGGGAAGAAGCCATGGCGCCCGCCATCAAGGCCGGCAAACGCATCGTGGTGGCCGCGCACGGCAACTCGATTCGCGCGCTGGTGAAATACCTGGACAATATCTCCGATAGCGACATCGTCGGCCTGAACATTCCCAACGGCATTCCGCTGGTGTACGAGCTTGACGAAAACCTCAAGCCGCTGCGCAGCTACTACCTGGGCGACCGCGAAGCGGCCGCCCAGGCAGCTGCAGCGGTAGGCGCACAGGGCAAGGCTGTGGCGGCATAAACCGCTGCCCAGCGCCTTGAAAAGGCCGGCGGACTGGTCATGAAGCGGTCATCCAATGCCCTTGCCCGGGTCATTGGAACCGCTTATTTGTCCCCATGACGTCAGCATCTTGCAAAAACGGCGTTCACCCACACATTTAACTTCCCACAATGCCCAGCTTGCGGAACTGCAGGGGCGTGCATGTGTCCAAGGTGTATATTGCTCCTGATACGAAGGGGCACGGGTTCCTCAACAGGCTTAGGAAAATTTTTATGGGTCAGAAGCTCAAGATAGCAGGCTGGATTTCAATCGGTGCGATGGCCGGAGCGTTGACAACCGTGCAGTTGCAGGCCGTTGCGCGTGCCGGCATGGCGCCTTTGCCACTCGAAGAACTGCAGCAGCTTGCGGCCGTCTTCGGCATGGTCAAGACCGATTACGTCGAGCCCGTGGACGAAAAGAAACTGATCACCGACGCGATTTCAGGCATGGTCGCCAGCCTGGATCCGCACTCGGTCTATTTCGACAAAAAGGCGTACAAGGAATTCCGCGAAGGCACGTCGGGCCGCTTCGTGGGCGTGGGCATCGAGATCAGCCAGGAAGACGGTCTGGTCAAGGTGGTGTCGCCAATTGAAGGCTCCCCTGCCGACCGCGCCGGACTCAAGCCCAACGACCTGATCACCCGCATCGACGACACCGCCGTCAAGGGCCTGAGCCTGAACGACGCCGTCAAGAAAATGCGCGGCGAACCCCAGACCAAGGTGATGCTGACGATTTTCCGCAAGGACGAAAACCGCACCTTCCCGGTCTCCATCACGCGCGAAGAAATCCGCACCCAGTCGGTTCGCAGCAAGGTGGTCGAGCCGGGTTACGCCTGGATTCGCCTGAGCCAGTTCCAGGAACGCACGGTTGATGACTTCATCGTCAAGATGGAGCAGATTTACAAGCAGGAACCCAAGCTCAAAGGCCTGGTGCTGGACCTGCGCAATGACCCGGGCGGTCTGCTGGATGCGGCTGTGGCGGTATCAGCTGCCTTTTTGCCCGAAAACGTGACCGTGGTTTCGACCAACGGCCAGCTGGCCGAAAGCAAGTCTGTCTACAAGGCTTCGCCCGAGTTTTACCAGCGCCGCAATGGCGATGACCCGCTCAAGCGCCTGCCCGCAGCGCTCAAGACAGTGCCCCTGGTGGTGCTGGTCAATGAAGGCTCAGCCTCGGCCAGCGAAATCGTGGCCGGCGCCCTGCAGGACTACAAGCGCGCGACCATTATGGGCAACCAGACCTTTGGCAAGGGCTCGGTTCAGACGGTGCGTCCGCTCGGACCAGACACGGGTATCAAGCTGACGACGGCGCGCTATTACACGCCCAGCGGCAAGTCAATCCAGGCGCGCGGCATTGTGCCGGACGTGATGATTGATGAAACCGCCGAAGGCAGTCCGTTTGCGGTATTGCGCACCCGCGAAGCCGACCTGGAAAAGCACCTGAACAGCGGCCAGGGCGCCGAAGTGAAAGACCCGGGCCGCGAAAAAGCCCGCGAGGAAGCGCTGAAGCGGTTTGAAGAAGAAACCAAAAAGACGCCTGAGCAGCGCCGCCCGCCCGAGTTGGGCAGCGACAAGGACTTCCAGCTGGCCCAGGCCATCAACCAGCTCAAGGGCCGTCCGGTGCTGGTCAGCAAGACGGCTGTGGTCGAACCCAAGAACGAGAAAAAAGAGAACTAGGCGCGCATACCGCCCAGGCCAGGCAAAGCCCGTCCGGTTTCGAACGGGCTTTGCCTTATTTGCGATGCACATTTCGCACTTTGCAGCCTTCAACTTCCCGCCGCCGCACATGCCGGCGGCTTTTTTATTTTTCCACGACCATGAACGACGAACAGCTGCTTCGCTACTCCCGGCATATCCTGCTTGATGAAATCGGCATTGAAGGCCAGGAAAAGCTTCTCGCCGCTCATGTGCTGGTCGTTGGTGCAGGCGGGCTGGGCTCGCCGGTGGCCCTGTACCTTGGAAGTGCCGGCGTTGGCCGCATCACCCTGGTCGATCATGACCGCGTGGATGCAACCAACCTGCAGCGCCAGATTGCCCACACGGTCGCCCGCATCGGTGAATTCAAGACCGAATCGGTGGTTCAGGCCGTCGCCGCCCTCAATCCTGATGTGAAAGTGATCCCGGTGACAGAGCGGGCCGATGACGCCCTGCTTGACCGGCTGGTCGGGCAGGCAGACCTGGTGCTGGACTGCACCGACAACTTTTCGACCCGCCACGCCATCAACCGGGCCTGCGTCAAGCACTGCAAGCCGCTGGTTTCGGGTGCAGCCATCCGGTTTGATGGCCAGGTGGCGGTCTATGACGCCCGCAGCCTGGAGTCGCCCTGCTACGCCTGCATTTTTCCGGAGTCAGACCTGCCAGAAGAAACCCGTTGCGCCACCATGGGCGTGTTTGCACCGCTGGCCGGCATCGTGGGCACGGTGCAGGCCGCCGAGGCGCTGAAGCTGCTGTGCGGCATCGGAACGGCACTGACCGGACGGCTGCTGATGCTCGATGGCCGGGGCATGGAATGGCACGAGATGAAACTCTCGCGCAACAAGGCTTGCGCAGTTTGCGGCGACAAAGCGGCCGGATTGACAAGCGCCTGAATCACTTTTTGCCAGCGGCGGCCTTGGGATTTGCGGCCTGCGACAGAATTTCGGCGCAATCGGCATTCTCACCCGGCCCGGTTTCAATAGTGGCAGCCAGGGCCAGCAAAGGATTGATGGCGGCCAGCACCAAGGCAATGCCTGCGCGCCCGGCCAGTGCCGACTTTTCCGGTCCTGCCGACATGTTTGCGAAGGTGCCGCCAATTCGCAGCGGCGACCTGAGACTCAAAATACTCATGTCCTTGGGCTGTGGCTTGAGCAGGATATCCAGCGTTTCATTGGTCAGGCTGATCTGCCCCTGTCCCGCAATGACAGTGTCGGTGGTGTCGAGCACAATTGCCCGACTGGTCATCAAGCCCTGCTTCACATCAAAAGCGGCTGCGGCGCAACGCAGCGGCACGGTACGGTCGCCACGCAACAGGAACTTGATCACCTCTCCTCCATCCAGACCCATGAATTCAAGCAGGATGTTGCTGATTTCACCTTTGCCCATCAGGACAGCCACATCACCAGAGGCGGAACCCAGCATCTGCGCCACCGAATTGCCGCGGCCCTTCAGGTCGAACCGGCCGCTGATTTTTCCAAGACCGGTTTTGGTGCTTTCCACCGTAGGAAAAAGCTGGTTCAGCTGCAAGGCACGGACATCGAGCCGGGTGTTGATGGCCGCCGGGGAGAGCGTCGAATCAATATGAATGGTGCCAGCCACCGATCCACCGGCGATTCCCAGCGAAATCGGCTCCAGCTGCAGCACGCCCGCATTGAGCTTGACATGAACAGAACCTTTGTCCAGCGGCAACTCCTTCACATGCCGGATGTCAGCGGCTGAATAGGTAACGTCGGCATTCATGGCATGGAGCCTGTTTACGTCAAGTGGCGTCCGCGGCAACACCTTGCCGGGCGCAGCTCCGACGGGTGAAGCTTTGGTGCCTGAACTGGCTTGCGCGGTTCTGGAGCCGTTTGCAGCAGCAACTGCTTTCGCTTTGGGCGCCGAAGTCCCGGACGGCGCCATGCCGATGACAGCCCCCAGATCCGCAAAATCCAGAACCCGGGATTGGACCTTGCCACTCAACAGCGGCATCGTTGCAGACTGATCAAAAGTCAGCGCACCGCTGATGTCTGACTTGCCAAGCAGCCCCTGAATCTGGCTGACAGCCCAGAGCTTGTCCTTCTTGTCCAGCTTGCCGCGAAGCTTGTAGGGCAGCGTCGAGGGCAGCACCACACCCAGCAAGTTATAGAGATCGTCAAGATTCTGGCCCTGAAGATCAAAAGTTGCATCAATACCCGCCAGATCGGCAAGATTCGAGATCGAACCCTTGGCCTTCAGGCTGGTTCTTCCAGCAACTGCATCGACTTCAAGTGGAAAGGGGGCCTGTGTGTTCTTGCTGAATTCCAGCACCCCGCCCGCGCGTCCAGTGGCGGTGAAGGCTTCCTTCTTCCACTGACCCGTCACCTTGTAGCCCAAGGGCAAGTCATTGCCGGCTTCGGGGGCCAATGAAAACCGTACATCCAGATCAGCGCCATGCGCCCTGGCCAGGTAGCTGAGCTCTCCCTGATCAACCACGACAGAACCCATCTCGGGTATGGCTCCCTGGTCCGACGTATCGCGCGAAAGCGCCCAGGTCCTGCGGCCATCGGGTTCGATCTGCAGGCCAATCCTGGGTTCGGTCAGCTTGATTCTGGGCAGCACTACTTTTCCGATAATGAGCGGCAAAAGACTGATGTCAAATTCGGCAGCGGTGGCCTTGAGCAGATAGGGATCATGCGCCCATTCAGGGTTGGCAATTTCGACCCCTTGCGCCGTGACGGTGGTAGTACGGCCCAGCTGCACAGACAAATGTTGCGTGATCTCAAAACGCCGCCCCAGCTGCTCCGACACATACCGGTTGATTGGCCCGCGAAGCAAATCCCAGGGGAAAAATGAAACCACCAGCACCAAGGCCACCAGCAACAGGGCAAGACCGGCTAGCCAATGGCGAAGGGTTTGGGATTTGAGCAGGGAATTTTTCATGCCTTGGTATGGGTTGATAGCCGTTCAGCCAGCGCGCCCCGCAAGAGCTGGCCGTGCGCTAAAAATGGCCACGGCAACTGGCGTGCAAACACTCGATTGCAGGGGGTTGACTATCAACCCGATACCGGTTTTGGACAGTCGGGAAACACGATGACCCCCTGTCGGCAGGTGCCTACATCTGATTGACATGAAATCATCGGAAAACCCCTACAAATACAAACAAACGCCACTGGCACAATGATTCATCCATCTGAAGATACATTAGGAAACAAGACAAGCTGGCACTTCCGGCTCTTGCTGGCCGCATTGGCGGGCTTTTCGCAACTCACACCGAATTCCTGCCGCCGTTAACTGGATATGAGCCGTGAGATTGAAAACATACATCGTTGAAGACAACCCAACCATTCGTGAAAATCTGATTGGCACGCTGGAAGAGCTGGCCTGCGTCGTTGCCGTTGGAACGGCCGAAACCGAAAATGACGGCAAGGCATGGCTGAACGCCAACCGGCAGGAATGGGATCTGGCAATTGTTGATCTGTTTTTGAAACAGGGAAGCGGCCTGGGAGTGCTTGCAGCCTGCCGGGATCGCCCTTCCAGGCAAAAAGTGGTGGTGCTCAGCAATTACGCTACCGCAGACATTCGCCAGCGTTGCGCGCAGCTCGGGGTGGATGCAGTGTTTGACAAATCCAACGAGATTGATGCCCTGGTGGAGTATTGCCTTCAACAAAACGGCAACGCCATTGAAGCTGAAAAACCATCTTCCTGACTCGGTGGCATGTCAGGCTTCGCAGCTCTTTAAATTATTGAGGGCGCAACACAGCAAAAAAATAGGCCTTCGGACGCCAAACCTGGCGCCAGGACCGCACGGAAACCACCATGGTCTGTGCGGCGCGGCTTCAGTCAATCAGTTTGTTTTTAAGGGCGTAATAAGTCAGGTCGCTGTTGGAGGAAAGACTCATCTTTTCCATCACGCGAGTGCGGTAGGTACTGACAGTCTTGACGCTCAGCGAAAGCGCCTTGGCGATATCGCCTGCCGTTTCACCCTTGGCCAGCTTCAGGAACACCTGAAATTCCCGCTCGGACAACTGCTCGTGGGCGGCCACGTCCTTGGGACGGTTCAGCTGCTGCGCAAGCAATTCGGCCACGGCGGCCGTGATGTAGCGCTTGCCCAGGGAAATCACGCGAATGGCATCGACTATTTCAGACGGGTCGCACTCCTTGTTGAGATAGCCACTGGCGCCCTGGCGAATCAGGTTGACCGCGTAATGCTCTTCAGGATAGCCGCTCAAAATCAGGATGCCTACATCGGGCGCCTTGGCGCGGATCATGGCCAGGGCATCGATTCCGCTTTGACCCGGCATGGACAGGTCCATGACCAGAATGTCCAGCTCGACATTGCGAACCAGGTCAATCGCTTCACGTCCGCTTGCAGCTTCACCAACAACGCGCAGATCCACCTGATCCGAGAAAAACTGCTTCAGTCCGGAACGCACAATGGCATGGTCATCCACAATTCCAATTTTTATCATGTCGCTATCTTTCTATAAAAACCTGCACCGCCCGGCAGGGCTGCCAAAAATCAGCGCCAGGGCAAAACAGCTGCATTGATTATCACTGCTCATTATTGACGAGTTGTTCACACAAGTACCGAACCGGAGTTAGCCTTGAAAAAATTTGCCGCCCTGAAAACGGCCATCAGCCTGCCACTGGCCGCGCTGGCTGCCGCCTTCATGATTTTCATCAATGAGGCAAGTTTTCAACAATCTACCAGGGCAGTCGCCAACATGGAGCAAGCCCAGCAAACACGTGGTGCCATCAATCGGTTGTTGCGCCAGGTGCTGGATGCAGAAACCGGCCAGCGCGGCTACCTGCTGACAGGCGATGCGCGCTATCTGGAGCCCTACCAGGCGGCGGTAGGCGATATCACCGAAAACCTCAATACTCTGCGGCAGATTTTTGTCTCCCAATCTGAGTTGATTGGCGACTTTGACACCCTGTCCCGCCATGTGGCGCGCAAGATGGCCGAGATGGACCTGAGCGTGCGCATGCGCAAGGAAGGCAATGACGATGGCTGGAAGTTTGTGCTCACCACCGACGTCGGCAAGGAAGAGATGGAAGCCATCCGGAATCAATCCGCCAAGCTGTCGGCCAGCAGCATCCAGCAGGTGGAGCAGGGCCAGGCGCAGATCAGGACGGCATTGCAGCTCTCGCGCATTGGCATTGCGACCACGGCGCTCGTCGGACTGCTGGCTTTTTACATGTACCTGATGCAAAACAAGGCCCTGCTTGCCTCGGGTCAGCGCGAGCAGGAGTCGCTGCAGCGCGAACGGGACCTGCTCGAAAAGCAGGTCCGGGAACGTACTGCCAGCCTGGCCGAGCTGGCGACCCATCTGCAAAATGTGCGCGAGGAAGAGCGCGGCCACCTGGCGCGTGAACTGCATGATGAACTGGGCGCATTGCTGACGGCTGCCAAGCTCGATGTGGCCAGGATCAAATCGCGTCTGGCCGGCAACCTGCCGGAAGCCTCGGAACGGCTTGAGCATCTGACCAGCATACTCAATACCGGCATTGCCCTGAAGCGGCGCATTGTTGAAGACCTGCGTCCTTCTTCCCTTTCGCATCTGGGTCTGGTGGCATCCCTGGAAATCCTGGCGCGCGAGTTTGAGGAGCGATCCGGCCTTTCAATTACCACCGACCTGGAAAACGTCGAACTCGGCGGCTCGGCGCAACTGACCGTTTACCGGCTGGTGCAGGAGTCGCTGACCAATATCGCCAAATACGCCAATGCAAGCCAGGTGGAAATCAGCGTGCATAACTTCGACAGCTTCATCACGGTGGATGTCAAGGACAACGGCAAGGGCTTCAGGCTCGAAAGCATTGGTCCGGGAAGCCACGGACTGGCCGGCATGCGCCACAGAGTGGAAGCTGCCGGTGGCAAGCTGACGGTTGCCAGCGCTGAAGGCAAAGGCACCCAGGTGGGTGCCGTGCTGCCCAAATCACGGTAAATAATCACCTTGATAGCAGGCTCAAAATTCAGTCTGGAAAATCAAAGCCCACGTAACAAAATGTCATCCTTTTCCTACAGCGCATTACCCCAGGCACTGACAGGGCTTTAGGTCTAAAGACGATGAAGAAAACAGGCTCCAAAAGTTAAGCTTGCTCAAGGCTTTTTAAAGAAGCGCTTCTTATGTGCCAAGCCATCGCAAGGAAAATAAAAATGTTGCATTATTCAGTCGTTTTTCTGGTGATCGCCCTGATTGCTGCCGTCTTCGGCTTCGGTGGAATTGCAGCAGGTGCCGTTGAAATTGCCAAAATTCTCTTCTTCCTCTTCGCTATCATGGCAATTGTCAGTTTTGTTCTCAGCCTGATCAAAAAAAATTAGTCTCGGGCTGGCATGCTCCCGGAGCGCATACTTTTTTATCCACCGCTTCATTCACTCAACAAGGAAATACACATGAATACAAATAGCCCTTCAAACATGGCCCGTGATGCGATTCCTGCAATGCAAAAGGCTTCTGGCGACATGATGGATTCGGCCAGCAAGGCGCTGGAATCAACGCGCGAGCATGCCAACAACGCACTCGACAAGGCCGAAAGCAAAGTTCGTGAACTGCGCGGCAGTGTTGACCCAGTGGTTGAGATGCTGGCCTCAAAGGCCCAAAAGATGGCCCGTCAAAGCCTGGACATGGCATCTGAAGCCAAGGAACGCGCCGAAAAATCGTTCAAGCACGCTGCGGATGCGACCACCCGTTATGTCTCCGAGCAGCCCATGCGTTCCGTATTGATTGCAGCGGCGGTTGGTGCTGCGGTTGCCCTGCTGGTTTCCACTTCCCGCCATCGCAACCGTAACCGTTACTGAAACCAGTTCACTGACTGCCCCTGACAAGCGCTGAAGCTGAAGCACAACCTACTTTCTCAACCTATGCTGCATCCCCTTTTTTTAACGATTGTGCAAAGGCCCGACCTGGTCATGGACCACCTGTCAGCCTATGGATCGCTGTTTCAAAAGGAAGCGACCAGCGCAGGTTCGGAGTTGCTGGCACGCGCAGTGGCATGGGTTGTCGCCATCCTGGCTTTGGTTGTTTTTCTTGGTTTGACAGGCACGGCCCTGATGCTGGGTTTTTTTAATAACCAGTTCCACTGGATACTGGTTGCCGTGCCGGGCTTTGCGCTTGTACTGCTGATTGCTGCTGTGATGATTGCCATGAAGCCCATGAAAAGCGAGCGTTTTCCCGAGCTGAAAGCGCAGATTGACAGCGATGCACAAGCATTGCGCGCGGTTTCCTGAAGACATCCACGCAAAGACCCTGGCATGGCCTCCTCTACTGAACTCACTCCTCAAGAACGCCTGGCCATCAGCCGCAAGGCCATCGTCAGGCACATGAACCGGCACCACCGGGATATCGAGGACAGGCTCGATGATGACATTGACGAGGTGGGCGAATCAGATTCAACGACTCAGGGCGGGGCCTTGAGCACGATCAAGTATGCGGCCCGCATGTGGTGGCATCGCCATCCGGCAAGCGCCGCGATTGAATTGGCAAGCCCTTTATTGAGCGACTACGCAAGGGCTCATCCCTTCAAGCTATTAGGAATTTCTGCCGCTACCGGCGCTGCAATCGTCGTGATACGTCCGTGGCGCATGCTTTCGGCAAGTTCGTTGCTGGTGGCTGCGGTGAAGTCCTCGGGACTGTCCAACACCTTGATCACGATGCTCTCTTCATTTACCCGCCACGTTTCAAAACCCGATACAAGGCCATGAACATGAACACCTCGACGTCCACCAGCGAATTGACTCTTGACGAAACGGCACTCCAGTCGGTGAGAACCAGCCTGGACCAGGGCGCCATCACGCCGGCCTACGGCCCACACCGCGATGCCATCGTCAAGCTGCTGAATGACGCCCTGGCTACCGAACTGGTCTGCGTGTTGCGCTACAAGCGGCATCACTTCATGGCCAGCGGCCTGTCGTCTCCCCGGATTGCCGATGAATTCATGGTGCATGCCAATGAAGAATCCGGGCATGCCGACCGGATTGCCCAGCGCATCGTGCAGCTCGGCGGCGAACCCGACTTCTCGCCCTCGACCCTGCTGCAGCGCAGCCATGCCGACTATGACGAATCCAATGACCTGAAAACCATGGTCCGGGTCAACCTGATTGCCGAGCGGATCGCGGTCGAGGCCTACCGCCAGATGATCACCCTGCTTGCCGGCAAGGATCCCACCACAAGGCGAATGCTCGAAGATATTCTGGCCGACGAAGAAGAGCATGCCGACGAACTCAAGGACTGGCTGGATCTGTAAAAACCAGGTGCTGGTCGATGGGCGTGGTGCCGTTAATCGACAGGCTTTTTAAACTTTGCACCAACTCAAACCAAATCAACTCAAAGAGGAAACCCTATGAAATACGTTCGCGCAATCGCTTTCGCAGCCCTGGCAGGCATCACCATCATTGGCACCGGCTGCGCCGTGGGGCGTGGTCAGGAAACAGCGGGTTCGTATGTTGATGATGCAGCCATCACAACCGCCGTCAAGGCAAAGTTCGTTGAAGACAAGACCGTTTCAGCCATGTCGATCAGCGTTGAAACACTCAATGGCACGGTGCAATTGTCCGGCTTCGCAAAATCAGGCGCTGAAAAAATGCAGGCTGAAAACATTGCCCGTGGCGTGAAGAACGTCAAGAACGTTCGCAACGACATCGTCGTTCGTCCTTAAGCGACTCTTGTAGTCAACCGCGCTGCCTGACTTGGGCAGCGCTGAAAAGGCAGGCAATGGGGAAAACCCGTCGCCTGCCTTTTTCATGGGCCTGTCAGTTGGCCTTGACGACCAGCTTGTTGTCCACCGACTGAACGCCGCTGAAAGTCCTGGCAATCGCGCCAGCCCTCTCGCGCGCGGCTTCGGTAGGCGCCGAACCATTGAGCGTGACCGCACCGTCCTTGGTGTCCACATTGATTTTGAAGACCTTGATCTCCGGGTCTTTCACCAGCGCGGCCGATATGGCCGTCGTGATCGCCATGTCGTCCATTTTTTCAATGGCTTTGCTGGCGGCGACCTTGGCCGAAGACTCGGCATTGTCCGTGGCACTTTTCAGCGCTGCGCCTGCCTTGGCAAAAGTCTCCTCCGTTTTAGCCTTCATTTCAGCGCCTGACTGCTCGGTCTTGCGTTTTGCCTCTGCTGCGGCCTCCTCTGTTTTTCCGATGGCCGAATCAAGCTTCTGGCCTGCGGTTTGATGGTCATCGGGTTTGTTGCAAGCGCTCAAGGCCAGCGTCAGGGCCAGCGAGGCGAGAACAAGCACGGGGCCTTTCAGGCGGGAAACGCTACCCGGCAATGCGGGTGAATGCGTGTGTTTCATGAAAAATCCTTTTTGATCGGTCCGACTTGCAAAAACTGCATCCGTCTGCCTGATTTTGCGCCCTTGACTCCACAGGCAGCGCCAGCCCCGGAAAACGCTAGGCCGTCACGATCCATCCTTCGAGCGTATCCATGCTCGCCGGCAAACCGTATCCGGGCGCGCCCTGCTGCGCAGCCCAGGCCGCCTGCATCAGGCACAGCACCGCATCCAGGCTGTCGCCGCTGGCATCATCGACCAGGGCGTCACGCTGGGCATGGCTCATTTTCAGGCGCAGGCCGAGCCGGGTCTGGCCATGCTCCAGCGCGGTGATCAGGTCCTTGCGCGCAATCAGCCGCTCAGGCGTCTGCCTGGCCTTGTCATCGCTTTTGTAAGAACGGTTGCCAAGAATTTCGCGCGCCAGCATTCCAGGATAGCCTTCCAGCGCGACACGTCGGCTGTCGCCCGAGTACAGGCCGGGCAGATCAACACCGGCTGCCAAAAGCCGTGGGATGCCGGCGTGCAGCATGAAGGCTACTGGCGGGTTCACCCATTTCATGGAAGCGCTGGAGCCGGCCGGCTTGTCTGTCGCGCGATGGGCAAACTTCTGCCCCACGGGACGCGCATCGCAAAAGGCCGCAAAGGTGTTGCGAATCTCAAGCCGGCTCAGGCTGGCATAGTGCGCCATCAATTCATGCCATGGCGTGGGCCAGCCCAGATGCATCACCAGTTCACGTGGCAGGCCAAAGGGAAAGTCAAAAGCGCCGATCCAGCCACGCTCCTGGCGCAGCCAGGCATCGAAGCGGTCAAGCGACTCCAGCCGTTCCAGGCTTGACAGCAGCACACGCCCCTTGAAGGCAGAGCCTGCGGCCATGACGATGGGTTTGCGCCGGCTCGGGCTGCATGAAAAATCACAGCCGACCAGCAGGCCGGAAACAGCAGCCAGCATGCTCATCTCGTCCTGGCGCCCGCGCTGCGGGCCGCTTCCGGCTTTTTCAGGCGCGACCAATGATGGAAGCGGTGGCCATCAACTCTTCAAGCAGCGCCAGGGACACCTTGCCCGAGGCCGCATAGGGATCGAGTTCGGCTTTTTCGGAGTATTTCAGCAGGATGGAATGGTTCAGCTTGAGCAGGTTGACCGTTCCCATGGTCCAGCCGCCAAAGCGGCGCTCGGAAATTTCCTCGTAGTCCAGCAACACCACGTCCTTGTGGCGCGGGTCTCTCTGGATGTGCCCATACAGCTCGCTGACCGCCATGCGGCCGCCTTCGATGGCTTGCAGGAACACATCCCCGCCATAGCAAAGAATGCCGGTGATGCCCAGGGCCGGGTTGTACTGGCGCGAGTGGGCCAGGATGCTGGCGATGGCCTCGGTGCTGCTGTCCACGGCACGACTCGCATAGAGCAAACGAACCAGCATGGGTTAACCTTTTCTTGGAATAAGCGCGAGGAACTCGCGGCGCAAGGTCGAATCCTTTAAAAACACGCCGCGCATGACCGAGTTGATCATCTTGCTGTCCATGTCCTTGACGCCGCGCCAGGCCATGCAGTAGTGGCTGGCTTCCATCACGATGGCCAGACCGTCGGGCTGGGTTTTTTCCATGATCAGGTCGGCCAGTTGCACCACCGCCTCTTCCTGGATTTGCGGGCGGCCCATGACCCATTCGGCCAGCCGCGCGTATTTGGACAGGCCGATCACGTTGGTATGTTCATTGGGCATGACACCAATCCAGATCTTGCCGATGACCGGGCAGAAATGGTGCGAGCAGGCGCTGCGAACGGTGATGGGCCCGACGATCATCAACTCGTTGAGGTGCTCGGCGTTGGGAAATTCAGTGATGGTCGGCGACGTCACATACCGGCCATTGAAGACCTCTTTCAGGTACATCTTGGCAACCCGGCGGGCCGTGTTGCCCGTGTTGTGGTCGCCTGCGGTGTCGATCACCAGACTGTCCAGAACGCCTTGCATCTTGACTTCGACCTCGTCAAGCAATTTTTCCAGTTCGCCCGGCTCAATGAATTCGGCGATGTTGTCATTGGCATGGAAACGCTTGCGTGCCTGAACCAGGCGTTCGCGGATCTTGACGGAAACAGGGGTTCCTTCGTCTGTCAGGTCCGGTGAGGGAGTAATTTTCATAAGCATGGCAGATATTACCAGCCCGACTGAAACCCGTCCAACTTCAGTTTAATAAGCTTTTTAGCGCCTTGCGCTTTACCCACCTGCACAGTTAGCTATTAATTAAATAGCAAATAGGTCTTTCCCCCAGGCCGCAGCGCGCCGGCGCGTGGATTTCAATAACGCTGGCCCGCCAGCAGCAGGGCCAGCCGCATCAGGGCGTAAGCCATCCAGCCCTGGATACGCCGGCCCAAGGGGCGCTGGCTGTACACAGCAGGGTCGATGCGCACGCCATGATGCGCCACGGCTTGTTGCAAACGGGCGCTCAGCTCGCCGGCGAAGGCCCGGTCCTCGACCACCACATTGGCTTCACGGGCCAGCAGCAGGCTCAGCGGGTCCAGGTTGGACGAGCCCACGGTGGCCCAGTGCCCGTCCACCACCGCCACTTTGGCATGCAGGAAGCTGGTTGAATACTCATGGATTTCCACGCCTGCGGCCAATAAGGCGCCATACACCGGCCGGGCAGCGTGGTACTGCATGAAGTATTCGTACTTGCCCTGCAGCAGCAGGGTCACGCGCACGCCGCGCCGGGCCGCCTTCATGAGGGCGCTGCGCAGCTTGCCGCCAGGCAGGAAATAGGCGTTGGCAATGATGATCTCGTGGCGCGCCCCGCCAATCGCCTTGCGGTAGGCCCGCTCGATGCTGTGGCGGTTGCGCAGGTTGTCGCGCAGGACCAGCGCCGCCTTGGGGCGCGGCAGGACTGGCACGGCGGCCAGGCCGGAATCGGCTGGCGGGGCAAGCCGGTTCGCGTCGGTACGCCCGCCATAGCCTGCCGCCTTGAATTTTTCCCAGGCTTCGTTCAGATGCCGTTGACGTGCGCTGTAGCCGGCCTGCACGCGCCACCAGAGCAGGGCCATGGCATCGGTGGCCTCGGCCGCCAGCGGCCCGGTCACGGCGACGGCAAAATCAAAGCGCGGCGCTTCAAGCTGGCCATAGTTGGGATCATAGAAATCGTCCAGGACATTGATGCCGCCGCAAAAAACGATCTGCTCATCGACCACGCACAGCTTGCGGTGCAGCCTGCGCCAGCGTTCGGGCACCAGAAAGCCGAAGCCCGAACCGACCGGCGAGTACGCACACCACCGAACGCCTGTGGCGGCAAACTTTTCCTGCCATTCGGCGGGCAGCGGGCCGCTGCCAACGGCATCGACCAGCACCTGAACCGCCACGCCCCGCCGGGCCGCGCGGGCCAGCGCATCGGCCACATCGGCCCCGGCGCCATGCACATCAAAGATATAGGTTTCGAGCTGTATCCATCTGGAGGCGGCATCAAAAGCCCGCACGAGCGCAGGAAACAAGGCCTCGCCCCCTTGAAGCAGCTGGAGTGTTTCGGGCTTGTCAAGGGATGGCATCAGCAACCTAATGGCGTGATGGACAAGGCGCGAAGCAGGGCGAAAGGCATCGGGCCACTGAAACCGGCCACCGGTTTTTGATCCGCAAGGCGGTGGCCACGCTCACGCATCCACCGACCGCAAGAACCTCGGCAGCAGCAAAATCGCCTCGGCATTGGAAGGAGAAAAGCATTTTTCCGCAGCGTCCCGGTGCGCCAGCCAGCCTGAGTCCGTGTGCTCGCGCGGACTCAGCGTGACGGCACATCTGTCAGGCAGGCACAGGCCGAACACATGCTCGGTATTGCGCGTCACGCCCGGCGCATAGCGATGCCGCCAGGCCGGATAAATCTCATACCCATTCGAAAGACGCCAATCCTGCATCCGGGCCGGCGTGGCAACGATGCCGGTTTCTTCCTCGACCTCGCGCAGCGCCGTTTCCAGCAAAGGCTCGTCCAGCGCATCTTGCGAGCCGGTAACGCTCTGCCAGAAACCCGGATGGTCAGCCCGCTCGATCAGCAGCACATCGAGCCGCGGGGTGTAAATGACCACCAGAACGGATACTGGAATTTTGTAGGAAAGGGTTGGGGCCATGGGGCATTATTGCGGCATGCTGTGTCAAAACGCAGCGCAAGGCGAAACTGATCGCGTCCCCAGCAAGCGTTCACTCGCTATCAAATAAATAGCTGCTTGCGCACGCCCGGCCTGCGCCAGAGGCCTGAAATGCTCGCTCAACCGCTAAATATCCAGCGTCACCCACACCGCCGCATGGTCCGATGCCGCTTCTTCGGCGCGGGTCAGCTCCTTGAAATGCGGCCACAAGCTGCCTTTCGTGCCGCCCCACATGCCGCGCCGCTCGACGCCGGCGGCCGTCACCTTGCCGAACAGCGCGGGCGACAGCAAGATGTAGTCGAACTTGCCCGCGGCGGTGCAGTTGCCGTGGGTGCCGGGCCGCCCGCCGTCGTGGTACAGGGCATGGCTGGCCACGTCGCGCAGGGTGGAGCCTTCGCGCAGCAGCGGGCTCAGCGGGTCGTTGCCGGGCACCTCGTTCAGGTCGCCCATCATGACCAGCCAGTCATCGCCTTCGGCAAAGTGCGCATCGCAGATTTCGCGCACCCGCGTGGCCTGCCGCTTGCGCTTGGCGTCGTTCGCGGCCTGCTCGCCGTAGCCCTTGCTCTTGAAATGGTTGAGCAGCACCCACAGCCGCCTTCCGCTGGGCAGGCCGATCTGGTATTCGGCGCAGTCGCGGCTGAAGATCAGGCCTTGCGCGTCGGCATCATGCACATGCGAGCGGATCGACAGCACCGGGTAGTCGCGGCGCGTCAGCAGGCCCACGTCAATGCCCCGGTCATCGTTGCCGTCCACCAGCATGACGTGGTGGTAGGCGTTGAACAGGAGGTGCTCGATGCTGGTTTCGCCCAGCACCTGCTCGTTGAACAGCCGCAGCGTGGTACGGTCTTCGGCTTCCATCACGCCCACGATGTCGGCGTTAACGCTTGCAATCACCCGCGCCGTGTTTTGCGTGGCGACTTCATTGACCGGCCCGGTCTTCAGCTCGACCCAGCCAATCCAGCTGGTGCGCCCGCTGGCGACGATTTCGGGCGCGCCGGCGCGCGGCCTCTTGAGCAGCTGCCCGCGAATCTTGCGCAGCCGCATCAGCGGCCCTTCGTCCGACTTCAGCAGCCCGCTGGCCTTGAGCAAGTCAAGCATGCCGGCCTTGTCGGCGCTGCTGTAAACGGCCTTTTCAAACAGGGCATTGAGCGCCTTGTGCGCCTCCAGCGCGGGCTTGCCCTCGGCCCACGTCGCCGCGTTCAGCGCCTTGGCCCGGTCAAACATGTTCTCAACGTTAAAGCTGGCAATCAGCATGATGTCTTCCTGATGGCGGCGTGGCGCCGGCCCCCTGCAATGCCGGGCCAGCCCGCTTCGCGCGCCCGGTTTCCTTCAGTGGCTCAGGCCCGGCATTGCGCAAGCACTGCCGGGCAGCGCCATCACCAGCCACCATGAGCAGGTCAGCCCCTCCAGGTCAGCCGCCGCCGGGTCGAGCGGCCGCAGGCAGCCGCTGGACTCCAGATAGTGCCGTTCGCCAAAGAGCTGCGTGAAGTCCGGCAGCTCGCTGTCGCCAAGCCGGTGTTTTTTGGACGACCAGGAAAACCGGACGATTTCCAGGCCGTACAGCGACTGCAATCGGTCGCAGCGCTCAAAACACGCGACAGGCGTGCTGTTGTAGCCGTGCAGGTAGACAAAAAGCGGCCCCGACTTCTGAAACATGGGTAACAGCGCCCGCATCGAATCGGCATCATCCACATCGCTGTCGATCTGCGAGACCCGCCAGTGCCCCGCCGTGGCCTGCGCCGTGCGCTCCAGCGTGGCCAGCGACAGCCGGGCCGGGCCGGCGGCGAGTTTTGACCTGAAAGCTGGCGCGCCGGCCCGGTCTTCAAGTTCACGATTGCTGAAAACAAGCATCTCCATCCTCCTGTTTACTTTTTCTTGAACAGTGCAGCAATGCACTGCCCAAGGATCGTGACCAAAGAGCCCGCCGGTGGCTATCCCCCAAACGAGTGATTCGTATCCAGCGGCTCGCTGAAAATCCCCGGGCCACCGGGGCATGCATCCGTCATACGCTACAAAATCAATAGCTGCTTAAGCATACTGCGCCTGCGCAAACAGCCAAAACTGCCACTAAAACCCTGCGTGCCTGGAGCAGTACTGCGAAAACGGCATGACGGGCACCTACAACGGCCCCGGGCAAGGCACCGGCGCCAACACCTACGGCGGCTATTCCAGCCGCATCGTGGTGCGCGAATCGTTTGTGCTGCGCATCTCGCATCCCGAAGCCGACCTGGCCGCCTTCCTGGTGCTGCTCAAGCTCGACGGCACCATGACGCGGGTCGGCGCGCCGGCCAGCCCGCATCCCTCGCCCACGGTCTTCAACCTGATCATGAAACGCCGGCGCCTGGCGGGCTCGCTGATCGGCGGCATCCGGGAAACGCAGGAAATGCTGGATTTTTGCGCCCTGCACGGCATCGTCTCGGACATCGAGCCGATTCGCATGGACGAGATCGAAACCGCCTACCAGCGCATGCTCAAAAGCGACGTGAAATACCGCTTCGTGATTGACATGGCGACGCTGTAGGCCGGCATCCACGCACCAGCCGGCCTGCAAAACCACTATCTAATTAATAGCTGCCTGCGCCCGTGGATATTGCGCCAAAGGCCTGTTTGACATGTAAAACGGTCAATTCAGGCCGGTGGCGGCTCCACCGTCTCATCCTGCCGGGCCTTCAAGAAAATGTCCCATGCCGCCATGAACATGGCCGCAATCACCGGGCCAATCACAAAACCATTCAGCCCGAACAGGGACATGCCGCCAATCGTCGAAACCAGCACCACGTAGTCGGGCATCTTGGTGTCCTTGCCGACCAGCACCGGGCGCAAGACGTTGTCAACCAGGCCAATCACCAGCACGCCATAGACAATCAGCAGGACGCCCTGCCAGATGGAGCCGGTGGCCAGAAAATATATTGCCACCGGAATCCAGACCACCGCCGCGCCCACCGCTGGCAAAAGCGACAAAAAGGCCATCATCGTGCCCCACAGCACCGGGGCATGGATGCCGAGAAACCAGAACATGAGGCCGCCCAGCGCACCCTGCAGCATGGCCACCACGATGTTGCCCTTGACGGTGGCGCGAATGACGGTGGTGAACTTGCTGAACAGGTTGCGCTTGATCTCGGCTTCCAGCGGAATCGCCTCCTTGATGCGCAGGGACAAGGCTCCGCCATCGCGCAAAAAGAAAAACAGCAGGTACAGCATGATGAAAAAGCTGACGAAAAAATCAAAGGCGTTCTGCCCGATGCTCAGCGCCTGCGTGGCAATGAACTGGCTTCCCTTGGTCAGGCTTTCCGATACCCGCTCCTGGATCAGCCCCAGGTTGTTCAGTCCCGAGCGGTCGAGCATTCCGGTGATCCACGACGGAAGGGCGTTGTAGATTTGCTGAAAATACCGGCTGAAGCTCATGTCGCCCGACTGCACGCGCTGGTACATGCTGGCCGCTTCCTGGGTCAGCAAGGCACTGAGCAGGCCGACCGGCAGTATCACCAGCACCAGAATGCCTGAAACCGTGATGAAGGCGGCGAGCGTGCGCTTTTGCGGCATCTTTTTGAGCAGGCGCAAAAAAAGCACATTGAACAGGATCGCCAGGACGGCGCCCCAGAACACGGCGCCGTAGAAAGGCCACAGCACCCAGAAAAAAGCCAGTGACACCAAGACCAGCAAGAGCACAAAGGATTTGTCTTCAAGCGTGGAAGACTGGGCCATTTTTGAGAGTTTCATGGACGTGCAAGCGATGTTGAAAGGGCTAAATCAGCCATGGTAACGGTATCGATCCCGGCAACGGGACGCAAATACCCCCCGGACGGCGCCGTGAAGCGGCAAATGCAGCGGCGCCATGGCAGGGCGCATGCGGGCCAGCCAAGGGCATGAGGGGAAACAGGGAGGTTTGAGACGAACCGCAGCCCGCGCAGCCCGCAACTGCTCAACGCATTGCGGGCTGCGCGGGCGCCTTGAGAAAGACGGTTCAGGCCTTGCCGGAGGCGTCCGCGGCCTCGTCGTCCTCATCGGCGTCGAGGTTCTCGCTGTCGTCGGCAAGGTCTTCAACATCGCTCAGGTCGTCAAGGTCGTCATCGAGGTCCGTCTCGGCATCCACACCGGGCGCCTGCTCGATGCGGTCGGGCAGGATATCGGCATCCGGATGCTCCCGTCCCATGCCCACCTCGGCGCGCTCGCCGGTTCCGGCGGAATCGCTGTCGCTGGACAGCTCCTCGTCACCGTAGGCGCCCATGGCATCGCTGCCGCTGTCGGAGTTGTCGCTCGGACCCAGCGCATGCATGTCCTTGCCGCTGATTTCTTCGGGCAGTTTCGAGCCGCCCAGGATGCTGCTGGTTGCCATGTTGTTTCCTTGTGCTTTTAAAATGACTTCAGGTCAGCCTATTGTGAAAAGGTGCACCGGCCAGCCGTGTGGGACAGACCATGGCCATGCTGTCAGCCGCAAGCGCATGCGCCGGGCGATGTGCCTGCGGCGTAAAGCTGCGCAACAGGCTGCAAGAGTGCTGGAAGTGGCAGGCAAACTGGCGTCCAATGGCACGCATGTTTGACGCTTTCCCTTATCAATCCATGTTTCAATCCACGCCCCTTTCGGGGCGAATTTGGAAGAGGTTACCCCTCTCCCAAATGAATTTTATCCCCCTGAAGGGGGAGGTTTCAAACCGGAGTTTGTTTTTGATGAATTTTTCCACGGCCAGGCCACTTCAGCCCCTGACGGCGCTTCCCGCTTCGCGGGCCGGCGCGTTTTCCGTCCGGGCATGGGCATTGACGCTCAGCGTGAGCGCGGCGGCGGCCCTGTTTGCCATGGGCGCCCATGCCCAGGGCGCCGAAACGCCCGCCACGGCGCCGCCTTCTGGCGCTCTTGCGGCTGAACTGCCCACTGCACCCCGGTATGCCGCCGCCGATCTGGAGCGGGCCTTCGGCTTCATGGACGGCGACCACGACGGCAAGATCAGCCGCCAGGAGGCCTCCGGCTTTCGCGGCGTGGCGAAAAACTTCGACCGGGCCGACACCAACCAGGACGGATTCCTGTCCCGGAAGGAGTTCGACACGGCCATGAACTACGTCAAGCCCAAATGATGCAAACCGGCCTGCGCCGGCATGAAGCGATGCGCCTGAAGCCCAAAGCGAGCGCCGGTTGAGCTATGCCGTGGCCGTCCGGGCCTTGTGCGAGTTCACCGCCAAACAGGGCGACCTGGACCTGCGCTTCACGCCCTCGCCGTCCGCCCAGGAAGGCCTGGCCGGCCATGCGCTGGTGGCGTCGCGCCGCGGCAAAAGCTGGCAGCCCGAACTGAGCCTGGCGGGCGACTACAAGGAGTTGCGGGTGCGCGGCCGCGCCGATGGCTACGACCCGGACAAGAAGCAGCTCGAAGAAATCAAGACCTTCCGGGGCGACCTGGCCGCCATGCCCGACAACCACCGCCAGCTGCACTGGGCGCAGGTGAAGATTTACGGCTGGCTGCTGTGCCAGAAGCTGGCGCTGCCCGAGGTGCGGCTGGCGCTGGTCTATCTGGATATCGGCAGCCATGAGGAAACGCTGCTGAACGAGGTTTTCACGGCCGATGCGCTCAAGGATTTTTTTGAAATGCAATGTGAAAAGTTCCTGGGCTGGGCCAGGCAGGAACTGGCGCACCGCGCGGCACGCGATGCGGCGCTTGAGGCGCTGGCTTTTCCGCACGCGGCCTTCCGGCCCGGCCAGCGCGACCTGGCGCAGGCGGTGTACCGCTGCGCCGCCAGTGGCCGCTGCCTGATGGCGCAGGCGCCCACCGGTATCGGCAAAACCATCGGCACGGTCTTTCCACTGCTCAAAGCCGCGCCCCGGCAGGAACTCGACAGGATGCGGCGCTCCAGCGCTTTTACTTTGATGCGCTGCATTTCTCGCGCATGGCCGAGAGCTTTGGCGGGCATTCGCTGTTTGACATCACGCACGGTGCCGCGCCAGGCGCGCCGGCCCGGTCAGGCGGCAGGCGCAGTTTTTCCCGGCTATGCATCCGCAATGTGGTGCCCGCCCCTTTCCTGGCGCCGCGCTTTGCCGCTGCCCGCTCGGTGGCGCTGTTTTCGGCCACGCTGAGCCCGCAAAACTATTACGCCGACACGCTGGGGCTGCCGGCCGATACGGCATGGGTGGACGTGCAGTCGCCCTTCATGGCCGATCAGCTGGCGGTGCAGGTGGTCAGCGACATCTCCACCCGCTACCAGCACCGGACGCTGTCGCTGTCACCCATCGCGGACCTGATGGCGCGCCAGTACGAGGAAAAACCGGGCAATTACCTGGTGTTCCTGAGCAGCTACGACTACCTGGCTAAATAGGCCTCTAGCCCAATAGGCACGGGCGTAAGCTGCTATTAAAAAAATAGCAAATAACACACCAGCGGCGTTCTGCCCGAAGGGAGTGCGCCGGGCGATGCGTCAGCCCTTATTCATCAAAAACAAACTCCGGTTTGAAACCTCCCCCTTCAGAGGGGGATAGAGTTCATTTGAGAGAGGGGGTGACTTCTTCCAAATTTCGCTCAAGCTGTGCCTGGGCGTGGATTGAAACATTCGGGTTGTTGCCCTTGATGCCGTGCTGCTCCTTGAAGGCCAGCTGGACCCGTTCCAGCCGGTCAACAAGATCGTCGATCCTCGGAAAATCCTTGATTGGCTCGGTCAACAGGCGCTCCAGCTCCTCCCGCAGCTGGTCGTATTCGGCCCGAAGGTCGGGGTTGACATCTTCTGGACGGAGGTAGCCGCGCCGCACGGCGGGCGTTGGGTCTGAAGGCATGGTTTATCTCCCGGTTTGATGCGACAGGCGAGTTGCAAACCTGCTGATTTTAGGCATCGCGCGCAGCATGCGGCTGACGACCAACCCTGTCATGGCCTGTAGGCCAAGGCCGAATTTTTGCAGGTGCCGCATGGGCCGCTTCATGCCGCAGGCGCGCGCCGGCCAGTGCTGAATTTACGGCTTCAGGATGCCGTTGCAACCGGCTGCTTAGCGCGACTGGCGCGGTGCAGGGCCGGGTCCGCGGCCGGCAATATGACGGAAGGTGATGCGGCCCTTGCTCAGGTCGTAAGGTGACAACTCCAGCGACACCTGGTCGCCGGCCAGGATACGGATATGGTTCTTGCGCATCTTGCCGGAGGTGTAGGCCACCAGCTTGTGGCCGTTGTCCAGCGTCACGCGAAAGCGCGAGTCGGGCAGAACCTCGTCAACCAGTCCATGCATTTCAATCAATTCTTCTTTGGCCATCTATAACTCCTGATATTTCAAAAATTTCAAAATTATTTTGTGTCGCCAGCCCACACGGGCTGGCTTTGCATCATGCGCAAACCGGCAATGAGCGCTCGTGAATCCAGCCCAGGGCGTGTTCGGTAGCGTAATGTACGGCAGCGGCGGCGCTGTCAAAAATTCCGGTGAAACGCAGCACCCGGTCATGGGTGCCGCTGCCGCGACCGGAGCGGATGGAAACTGAAGCCGCGAAGCAGCCTTCGCCCTGCGCTTTGGCAGTTGGCGAGACAAGGTATTTACCTACCTTTATTTGGGTATCGTTCATAGTCATAAAAGTCTTTGCCGGATATTTTTTCCGGCTTCATGGGAGAGAGAAACCAGCCTGGAAGCCAAGCCAATGTGTATTCGGTTTCTACCCGCCAAGGCTAGTGAAAGGCCGGGCAGGTTGAGCCGTGAGTGGGCACCGTTGGTGGAAGTGCTCGCCAGGAAATGGAAAGGTGCTGTGGGCATCAAGGCTGATAAACCTTGAAAAGCAGTGCCAGATCGCCGGGAATTCGGGCTCCAGGAAGCGCCGCATTTGAGAAAGAAGCCGGATATAAAAAGACTTCGATGAAAAACGCTGATGCGTTACCGAACCCGCCATTATAACCGGGCAGCCGCACAAGCGCTGTTCTTCATTCAGCATTCGAACTGCGGATGCAACTGGCGGATGCGGTTCATGGCCCGTCCGGCGGCGGCGGTGCGGGTTTCCACGCCCAGCTTGGCATAGACGCGCTCCAGGTGTTTCTTCACGGTTGCCGGGCTGGCGCCCAGGATGTCGCCAATGTCGCGGTTGACCTTTCCCTTGACCACCCAGTACAGCACCTCGGCCTCCCGGGCGGTGAGATTGAAGCTCAGGCTGATGGCCTCGACCACCGCATCGTCCGAAATTTCACGCATCACGATCAGCCAGTCGCCGCCGCTGTCGCTGTCATCGGTTTGCTGGTGCAGCCGGAACGTCAGGCGGCGCGGCCCCTGCTCGATGGTCAGGCGCGGCGGCTCGATCTGGCGCTCGGCGTCGGCCAGGTGGCGGCGCAGCCAGTCCAGCACCGGCGCGGGCGTTTGCGGCGCCGTGGTGCCGTAGTAGCGCATCAGCAGTTCACGCGCCAGCGGCGTCTGCCAGATCAGCCGGCCATCGCCTTTTCCATCGGCGTTCATGCGCACGGTCATGCTGGCGTAGCCAAACGCATCGAGCGCATTGCGCGCCTGGCCCGCCTGCCGCGCCTCCTGCCGGGCGCGGCGCGCGCCCTGCAGGTGCACGCCCATGCGCGCCATGACTTCCTTGGGCTTGATCGGCTTGGTCACATAGTCCACACCGCCGGCCTGCAGGGCGGCCACCAGGTGCTCGGTTTCGGTCAGCCCGGTCATGAAGATGATGGGAATGTGCGCGGTTTCCGGCATCGCCTTGAGTCGCCTTGCCACTTCAAAGCCATCCATGCCCGGCATCATGGCGTCGAGCAGCACGATGTCGGGCACCGCCTGGCGGGCGCGCTGCAGCGCGGCTTCACCGCTGGTGGCCACCAGCACGGTGTAGCCCGACTCATCAAGCGCGTCATGCAGCACCGCCAGGTTGTCGGGCACGTCGTCAACGATCAGCACCACGTCGCTGTTGGCGCGGTCCAGCGTGCGGTCCAGGCGGCTGTCCGGCATCGGGCTGGGTTCAGGCATCTTGTTCATGGCCGGTTTCTTTCTGTGTGAGCTGGCTGGCCATGGCTTCAAAGCGGAATTGACGCGCCATCAGGCGCATCTCCTCGACAAAGGAAGCGGTGGCCGGTTGCTGCTTTTCAATGTCCGCCAGCTTGTTGAGGATGCCACGGTAAAAGCCCAGATGGACGACTTCCAGCAGGCTGGCGAGCTGCAGCGCATTCGGCAGGACGCGCAGCGCCGGCAGGGCAACCACCGGGGCGGGGTTCGCTGCCGGGGCGTCATAGCGCCAGACCAGCCCCAGGCTGCGCTCCAGCCAGTCGATCAGCTCGGTATGGCGCAGCGGTTTCAGGATGAAATCCTCGGGGCGTATGCCCACGTCGTTGTCGAGCCCCTTGTCAAAGGCGTTGGCCGACACAATCGCCAGATGAATGCCGGCATGCCCCGCGCTGCGTATGCGGCGCAGCGTTTCCCAGCCGTCAATGCCGGCCATGGCCAGGTCCATGAAGATCACGTCGGGCCGATAGCCTGCCGCCAGCAAATCCAGGCAGTCGTGGCCGCTGGCGGCGGTGCGCAATTCAAACCCCATGGGCGCCAGCAATTGCACCAGCAGTTCGCGGTCGGGCTCTTCGTTGTCCACCACCAGCAGCTTGCGGCGCGGGCCTTCGCACCCCTGCGGCCGGCGCCGGGCAGCCCGGACCTTGGTGTCAGGAAAGCCACCCGCCGCCAGATGCACTTCGGGCAGGAACAGCCGGATGCGAAACACCGAGCCCTTGCCCGGCGTGCTGGCTACCTTCATCTCGCCGCCCATCAGGTCGGTCAGCATCTTGGCAATCGTCAGCCCCAGGCCGGCGCCGGACGAGCAGCCCACGCTCTGGCCGGCCGTGCTGCCGCGCGCAAAGGGCTCGAAAATCTTCTCCAGCTCGGTCGCGCTCATTCCGGGGCCGGTGTCCTCGATGTCGATATGCGCCATTTCGCGCGCATGGCGCACCCTGAAAGTAACCTGGCCCTCGGCGGTGAACTTGATGGCGTTGCCCAGCAGGTTGATGAGCACCTGGCGCACCCGCTGCTCATCGGCGCGCACCAGTTCGGGCAGATGGCCTGCAGCTTCAAAAACAAATCGCAGGCCCTTGGCGGCCGCCTGCAACTCGAACATGCCGGCCACCTCGTGCACGCAGTCGGCAAACTGCATCGGCCTGACATTGAGCGTCAGCTTGCCGGCCTCGATGCGGGCAATGTCCAGCGTGCCCTCGATCAGCGACAGCAAATGCTCGCCGCCGCGCTTGATGACGCTGACGGCCTGCTTGCGGTGCGGCGGAATGCTGGCGTCTTCGCCCATGAGCTGCGCGTAGCCCAGGATGCTGTTGAGCGGCGTTCGCAACTCGTGGCTGATGGCGCTGATGTAGCGGCTCTTGGCCTGGTTGGCCTGGTCGGCCACGCGCTTGGCCTGCTGCAGGGCTTCGTCGGTTTGCCGGTGCGACTCGATTTCCTGCATCAGCAGGTGCGTCTGGCGGTTCGATTCTTCCTGCGCCACCTGCCGGCTCTTGTGCGCCAGCACCAGCCACCAGGCGACCAGCCCGGCAATCACCAGCAGCGCCATGTAGGCCTTCAGAAAGCCCGAACGCAAGGCGGACCCGGACGCCGCCAGTTCCGCCAGCGAACTGCTCTCCTGACGGTACAGCAGGCCGAACAGCGTGGCCAGCAGCGGCACGATGACTAGCATCAGCAGCAGAAAATGGCTCAGCCCGTTGTCCAGAAAGGGCCAGGCCGGGCGCGGCAGCAGCCAGCGCAGCGCGGCCGACCACTGCGCCGACAGGCTGGCGTGGGGCTTGCACAAGTCGCCGCAACGCGCATCCAGCGTGCAGCACAGCGAGCAGATCGGCCCCTGGTAAGCCGGGCAATGCGCCATGTCCGGGCCTTCGTAGTCGCGCTCGCAAATCACGCAGCGCCGGGTGGCATGGCGCTTGTAGAGTCCCTCTGCGGCCGATGGAGCAGAACGGCGCGCAATGTAATAGCGCCCCTTCGTGGCCCAGGCAATCAGCGGCGCCGCCACGAACGCGGTCGTCATGGCAATCACGGCTGAAAAGGCCTGCGCCATCTCGCCGTACAGCCCCAGATGCGCCGTGATCGACAGCAGCGAAGCCAGCGCCATGGCGCCCACGCCGACCGGGTTGATGTCGTACAGATGGGCGCGCTTGAACTCGATGCCCGGCGGCGACAGGCCCAGCGGCTTGTTGACCACCAGATCGGCCACCACCGCCATGACCCAGGCAATCGCGATGTTGGAATACAGCCCCAGCACCTCGCCCAGCGCCTGGAACACGTTCATTTCCATCAGCATGAAGGCAATCGCGGTGTTGAACACCAGCCAGACCACCCGGCCCGGGTGGCTGTGCGTCAGGCGCGAGAAAAAATTCGACCAGGCCAGCGAGCCGGCATAGGCATTGGTCACATTGATCTTGAGCTGCGAAAGCACGACGAACAGCGCCGTCGCCCCGATGGCCCAGTCATAGTTGGGAAACACATATTCGTAGGCGGCCAGGTACATCTGGTTCGGGTCCACCGCCCGGTCCGGCGGCAGCATGTTGGAAATCGCCAGATAGGCCAGCAGCGCGCCGCCCAGCATCTTGACCACGCCCAAAACCACCCAGCCCGGCCCGCCGATCAGCACCCCGGCCCACCAGCGCCAGCGATTGGCCTGGGTCTGCACCGGCATGAAGCGCAGATAGTCAGCCTGTTCGCCCATTTGGGTGATCAATGCAATGCCGACCGTCAAAGCAGCACCAAAAAGGTGCAAATTGAATTCGCCGCTGCTCCCTTTTTCTCCTGCGTAGTTCACAACCCCTGAAAAAGCACCAGGAGCGTGCATAAAAACATACACAAAAGGCACCACCAGCATGATCAGCCACAAGGCTTGCGTCCAGCCCTGCAGCCGGCTGATGGTTGAAACCCCGTGCGTGACCAGCGGAATCACGACCAGCGCGCAGGCCAGGTAGCCCCACCTGGGCGGAATGCCAAAAGCAAGCTCCAGCGCATAAGCCATGACGGCCGCCTCAAGCGCAAAGAAAATGAAGGTGAAGGAGGCATAGATCAGCGAGGTCAGCGTCGAGCCGATGTAGCCGAAGCCCGCGCCACGCGTCAGCAAATCCATGTCCACACCGTAGCGCGCCGCGTAAATGCTGATGGGCAGGCCGGCCAGGAAAATGATCAGCCCCGTCGCCATGATGGCCCAGAAGGCATTGGTGAAGCCGTATTTCACCAGCAGCGTGGCGCCCACGGCTTCCAGAATCAGGAACGAGGCCGCGCCAAACGCGGTGTTGGCGACCCGGAACTCCGACCATTTGCGAAAGCGCTGCGGCGTGAAGCGCAGCGCGTAGTCTTCCATGGTTTCGCTGGCGACCCAGCTGTTGTAGTCGCGCCTGACCTTGATGATGCGCTGCACGGCCACCTCGGGCTCGGCGCTGGCGGTCCTGCCTGCATCCGGCGAGCCCGTGGGCATGCCCGGTCGGGGCGGTGGCGGCGAAGGCGTGGCGGTGGCGTCCATGGAGGGATGGATGATAGGCAGACAGAAGTGAAAGGCCCACAATTGCTGCACCTTCTGTGCCACACAGGCGCGACGCCCGGTGGCCTTGCCCGAAAGCCGGTGGCACCAATCTTGCAATTTTAGATATGCCGAACCCGAAAGAGCCCCATGGAATTGACTCCCCGCGAAAAAGACAAGCTGCTGATTTTTACAGCGTCCCTGCTGGCCGAGCGGCGCCGGGCGCGCGGCCTCAAGCTCAACTACCCCGAAGCCGTGGCTCTCATCAGCGCCGCCGTGATGGAAGGCGCGCGCGACGGCAAGACCGTGGCCCAGCTCATGAGCGAGGGCCGAACCATCCTGACCCGCGCCGACGTGATGGACGGCATCGCCGAGCTGATCCCCGACATCCAGGTCGAAGCCACCTTTCCCGACGGCACCAAGCTGGTCACGGTGCATCAGCCGATTGTGTGAAACGCCTGCGCGCCATGGCATGCCGCCTGTCAATTTGCTATTTTTTTGATAGCTACTTACGCAATGCCAGCCTGCACTACAGCCTTTTTAACCCTTATCACAGAGGAAATCACCCCCCTATGCCACGCAAACCACCGCGCGCTCTTTTATTGATAGCTGCCTGCGCAGTAACGACGGGCGCATCAGCCCATATGGGCACTGATTTTGGGACGCACGCTGAGATTGACGGCCTTGACGGACTGCTGCATCCCTTCACCGGCCTGGACCACCTGGCCGCCATGCTGGCGGTCGGCTTCTGGAGCGCCTTGAGCGCACGCCGCCTGTGGACCGCGCCGCTGGCCTTCGCGGCCATGCTGCTGGCGGGCGCCGTGCTGGGCCTGGCCGGGATTGAACTGCCGGCGGTCGAGCCGATGATCGCCGCCTCGCTGCTGGTGCTGGGCCTGCTGGTGGCCTTGCGCACACGCCTGCCCGCCGCGCTGGCAGCGGTGCTGGTCGGCCTGTTCGCGATTTTTCACGGTGCCGCGCATGGCACGGAACTGGCGGGCGCCGCACACATCTGGGCACCGCTGGCCGGCATGCTGGTCACGACGCTGGCGCTGCATGCCACCGGCCTGGGGCTGGGCTGGGCCTTGCGCCACAGCGCCTGGGTGGCGCGCCTGGCTGGCGCAGGCGTGGCGGCTTTCGGCGTGACGCTGCTGGCCCAGCTGGCCTGAAGGAAGCCCTCATCATGATTCCAGGCGAACTGTTCACCGACGGCCCCGACCACGTTCTCAACGCAGGCCGGCGCACCTTGACATTGGTTGTGCAAAACACAGCCGACCGGCCCATCCAGGTCGGCTCGCATTACCACTTTGCAGAAACCAACGCGGCGCTGGGTTTCGACCGCGATGCGGCGCGCGGCATGCGGCTCAATATCGCGTCCGGCACCGCCGTGCGCTTCGAGCCCGGCCAGCAGCGCACGGTCGAGCTGGTGGACTTTGCCGGCGAGCGGAAAATCTACGGCTTTCGTGGCCTCATTCAGGGAGCGCTTTGATGGCAAGCATTGGCAGACGCGCCTACGCGGAAATGTTCGGCCCCACCGTCGGCGACCGGCTGCGGCTGGCCGACACCGATTTGATGATTGAAGTTGAGGCTGACTACACGCTGCGCGCCGGCATGGGCTTGACCAGCGCCGATGGACGCCCCATCGGCTACGGCGAAGAAGTCAAGTTCGGCGGCGGCAAGACGATTCGCGACGGCATGGCGCAGTCGCAAAGAACCAATGCCGAAGGCGCGATGGACACGGTGATGACGAATGCGCTCATCCTCGACCACTGGGGCATCGTCAAGGCCGACATCGGCCTGAAGGGCGGGCGCATTGCCGCCATCGGCAAGGCCGGCAACCCGGACACGCAGCCGGGCGTGGACATCATCATCGGCCCGGGCACCGAGATCATCAGCTGCGAAGGCCTGCTGGTGACGGCCGGCGGCATCGACTCGCACATCCATTTCATCTGCCCGCAGCAGATCGAGGAAGCGCTGACCTCGGGCGTGACCACCATGATGGGCGGCGGCACGGGACCGGCCACCGGCACCTTCGCCACCACCTGCACGCCGGGGCCGTGGAACATCGAGCGCATGCTGCAGGCCGCCGACGCCTTTCCGATGAACCTCGGCTTTCTGGGCAAGGGCAACGCCAGCCGGCCCGCCGCGCTGCACGAGCAGGTCAACGCGGGCGTGATCGGCCTCAAGCTGCACGAAGACTGGGGAACGACGCCAGCGGCCATCAGCAACTGCCTGGACGTGGCGGAAGAAACCGACGTGCAGGTGGCGATTCACAGCGACACGCTCAACGAATCAGGCTTTGTCGAAAACACCATTGCCGCGACCAAGGGGCGCAGTCTGTGCGCGTTTCACACCGAAGGCGCGGGCGGCGGCCATGCGCCCGACATTTTGCGCGTGGTCGGCGAGGCGAACTTTTTGCCGTCTTCGACCAACCCGACCATGCCCTACACCGTCAACACGCTCGACGAGCATGTGGACATGCTGATGGTCTGCCACCACCTGGACCCGGCGATTGCCGAAGACCTGGCCTTTGCCGAAAGCCGCATCCGCAAGGAAACCATTGCCGCCGAGGACATCCTGCACGACCTGGGCGCGATCAGCATGATGTCCAGCGACAGCCAGGCCATGGGCCGCGTCGGCGAAGTCATCATCCGCACCTGGCAGAACGCGCACAAGATGAAGCAGCAGCGCGGCAAGCTGCCCGGCGACTCCGAGCGCCACGACAATTTCCGCGTCAAGCGCTATCTGGCCAAATACACCATCAACCCGGCAATTGCCCACGGCATCTCGCACGAGGTCGGCTCCATCGAAGTCGGCAAGTTCGCCGACCTGGTGGTCTGGAAACCGGCGTTTTTCGGCATCAAACCGTCCATCATCCTGAAAGGCGGGTTCATTGCCATGGCAGCCATGGGCGACCCGAACGCCTCGATCCCGACGCCGCAGCCGGTGCATTACCGGCCCATGTTCGGCGCGTTCGGCGGCGCGATTGCCAAGGGCTCGCTGACCTTTGTGTCGCAGGCCGGGCTGTCCGCCGGCATCAAGGAACGCTTCGGCCTGGCCAAGACGCTGAGCGCGGTAAAGAACATTCGCGGCGTGCGCAAGCAGCACATGATCCATAACGGCTACCTGCCGAAAATGGAAATCGACGCCCAGACCTACCTGGTGCGTGCCGACGGGCAACTGCTGACCTGCGAGCCGGCGACCAGCCTGCCGATGACGCAGCGCTACTTTTTGTTTTAATCAAGCGATGCTTCAAATCTCAAAACTCATCTCAAAAGGCGCCGGCCTGGCGCCCGTCCTGCTCAAACGCGCCTCCACCGTCGAGCTTGACTGGGACGTGCGCCAGAAAAGCCGCTTTGACGCGCTAGATTCGCTGGGCCGCCCGCTTGGCGTGTTCCTGCCGCGCGGCACGCTGGTGCGCGGCGGCGACGTGCTGCTGGCCGAAGACGGCTCGATGGTGCGGGTGATTGCCGCGCCGCAATCGGTGCTGCGCATCACGGCCTGCACGGCGCACGGCTCGGCGTTCGATTTGACGCGCGCCGCCTACCACCTGGGCAACCGCCATGTGCCGATTGAACTCAAGCCCGACCACCTGAAAATCGAGCCCGACCATGTGCTGGCCGACCTGCTGCGCGCCATGCACCTGACCGTGCAGGAAGCCGAAGAAGCCTTTGAGCCCGAAGGCGGCGCCTACAACTCGGGCGGCCATGGTCACAGCCATGCCGACGGCCACGCGCATGCGCCTGCCGCAACGCCCATTCCCGCCTCCGTGCCGTCAGCCCCAGCCGCCCATGTCCACGGACCGGATTGCAACCATGACCACGCCCATGCGCCGCAGGCCATCCAGCCGGTGGCCATCCAGATTCATCCGCGCAAGCCGCACAGCCATTGACGCAAGCGGCCGAAACCCTGCCAGCGGCCAGCCTGCTCCAGCTGATCTGGCTCGCCTCCCCGGCCTTGCCCGTGGGCGGGTTTTCTTACTCGGAAGTGCTTGAAGCTGCCGTGGACAGGGCGGGAGTAGCTACGGAAAGCATAGCATCCGACTGGCTGACGGACCAGCTCCACCTGACACTGGCGCGCGGCGACCTGGCGGTGATTGCCCAGGGGATTCCAGCCTGGCGCGCCAGCGACCTGCCACGCATCCAACAGCTCAACGACTGGGTGCTGCAGACCCGTGAATCCAGCGAGCTGCGGCTGCAGGCCGAGCAGATGGGCCGCTCGCTGCTCGACTGGCTGCGCAACCATGACGACGCCAACGCCGATCACATCGCCGCCTGCGCCCGCATGCAGCCGACCTACCCTGTCGCCTTTGCGCTGGCCGCGTCGCAAACGGCGGCCGGCGTGCGCGACTGCCTGCTGGCCTACGCCTTCGGCTGGGCCGAGAACATGGTGCAGGCCGCGCTCAAGTCGGTGCCGCTGGGCCAAAGCGCCGGCCAGCGCATCCTGGCGCGACTGAGCCGCGACATTCCCGCCGCCGTCGAATTGGCCCTGCAGCTTCAAGACAGCGAGCGCCAGGCCTTTTCGCCCATGCTGGCGATTCTTTCGGCCCAGCATGAAACCCAGTATTCACGGCTGTTTCGCTCCTGATCGAAGCACCGCTCTTTTCAACCGTTCAAGAGAAAATCCATGCGCCTGCACCACATCGCCAACCGCACCAAAAAACTGCCGCCCCTGCGCGTGGGCATCGGCGGCCCCGTCGGCTCGGGCAAGACCACCCTGCTGGAGATGCTCTGCAAGGCCATGAAGGACAAATACGACCTCGTGGCCATCACCAACGATATCTACACCAAGGAAGACCAGCGCCTGCTGACCGTCAGCGGCGCGCTGGACGCCGAGCGCATCATGGGCGTGGAGACCGGCGGCTGCCCGCACACGGCGATCCGCGAAGACGCCTCGATCAATTTAGAAGCCATCGACCGCATGCTGGAGGAGTTTCCCGATGCCGACGTGGTGTTCATCGAATCGGGCGGCGACAACCTCGCCGCCACCTTCAGCCCCGAACTGAGCGACCTCACCATCTACGTGATCGACGTGGCCGCCGGCGAAAAAATCCCGC
Source organism: Burkholderiales bacterium (assembly GCA_016000195.1). Lineage (GTDB taxonomy): Bacteria > Pseudomonadota > Gammaproteobacteria > Burkholderiales > Burkholderiaceae_C > Polaromonas. Next base: position 59,925 of record JAECRO010000010.1, read on the forward strand.
GCAAGGGCGGCCCCGGCATCACCAAGAGCGATCTGTTCGTCATCAACAAGACCGACCTGGCGCCCTACGTCGGTGCGAGTCTCGACGTAATGGAAGCAGACACCATCCGCATGCGCACCACGGCCAAGGGCCTGAAGCCCTTCGTGATGACCAACCTGAAAACCAAAGCGGGACTGGCCGAAGTGGTGGCCTTCATCGAAACCAAAGGCATGCTGCGCGCCGCCTGAGCCTTATTTTTCGGACTGCAGCCTGACCCCATCCCGCCCTGCGGTTAAACTAGCGGGCTTGGAAGCGTGGCAGAGCGGTTGAATGCAGCAGTCTTGAAAACTGCCGAGGATGCGAGTCCTCCGTGAGTTCGAATCTCACCGCTTCCGCCAATTATTGGCACCGGCTGACAATCGCGTTAGCAACTCACTTTCCGGCTCCGCCTCAAGAGCTGCGACTGCAATCCGGTGTTCTGGATTTTCTCCTAATTTCATAGCAAAGTTTCCAGCAAGCGTAGGGCTTAGTCGTCTACGCTGCTTTGCGTGTTCTGCGTGGACTGCCTGGACTCTGACGCAGCGTCAAGCACGAAGACCTGTACTTGAAAGGCTATGCCACGATGGGCGAGTTACTGATCGGCTTGAGGCAATACTTCACGTTTTACAACGGCGAACGCCCGCACCAGGCGCTGCAGAATCTGACACCCGATGTGCTGCACCAGCGTGCCCAAGGCGGTGGCGCCATGATCGTGGACAAATATGGCGCCGCACAAGGATTCCCCATTGCGCTGTGGAGCGCAGCGACTGCGTTCGATGAAGTCCGGTTAGAGAAGCCAGCAATACCGAATGCAAAAAACCGGGGCAGCGCCGTCCAGCTGTGTGTGTGCAATCAAGTGCAGCTTAAACTGAGTTCAAAATTGTCTTGACTCAGGGGTCCACTTTAGTTTGGCGCTACCGTTCAGTCTGCCAGGAACAAGGCCTGCAGGTCGTTCAGAAAATCAAAGCCGCGCTCGGTCGGCCTGGCATGCACAAAATCGCGCTCGATCAGCCCCTTGCGCTCGGCCTCTTCCAGCCCTTTTTGAATCGCGGTGAACGGCAGGCCGGTCTTGTCGGCGAAATCCTGCAGCTTGAAACCCTCTCTTAGCCGCAAGGCATTGAGCATGAATTCAAACGGCAAATCGGCACGGCTGACTTCTGTTTCCTGCGCCACCGGATTGCCCGCCAGCGCTTTGTCCATATAGAGCTTCGGCTCCCGATAGCGCACCTGGCGCACCACCCGGTGGGCAAAGCTGAGCTTGCTGTGGGCGCCCGCGCCTATGCCCAGGTAATCGCCAAACTGCCAGTAGTTGAGGTTGTGAAAACAGCGATGGCCCGGCCTGGCGTAGGCCGACACTTCGTAGCGCTGCAGCCCCGCACCTTCGGTGATCTCGGTGATCTGGTCGAGCATGGCGTAGGCGGTGTCTTCCTCCGGGACCACCGGCGGGAACTTGGCGAACCAGGTATTGGGCTCAATCGTCAGGTGATAAATCGAAATGTGCGGCGGCTCAAGCGCCAGCGCCTGACGCATGTCCTGCGCCTGGTTTTCCAGCGTCTGGCCGGGCAGCGCGTACATGATGTCGAGGTTGAAGGTGTCGAAGGCCTGCGCCGCCTCTTCAACGGCCGCAATCGCCTGGGCGCGGTCATGCACGCGGCCCAGCACCTTCAGGTGGCGGTCGTCAAAGCTCTGCACGCCGATGGACAGCCGGTTTACGCCAGCGCTGCGAAAGGCCTTGAAGCGGTCTTTTTCAAAGGTGCCGGGATTGGCTTCGAGCGTGATTTCGCAGTCGGCCTCCAGCCGCAGCCGCGCCCGGAGAGCGCCCAGCAGGCGGTCAATCGCCTGCGGCGAAAACAGGCTGGGCGTGCCGCCGCCAATGAAAATGCTGTGGACCGTGCGGCCCCAGATCAGCGGCAGCGACGCCTCCAGGTCCGCGACCAGCGCATCAATGTAGCGCTGCTCGGGCATTTCGTCGGCCACCTCATGCGAATTGAAATCGCAATACGGGCATTTCTTGAGGCACCAGGGCAGGTGTACATACAGCGACAGCGGCGGCAAGGCGGCGAGTTGCAGCGTGCCGCCGCGCATGTAGTGCTGAACGTCTTGTTGGATCATGAGGGGTTCGAGTCCGTTTTACAGCCAGCGTTCACGCAGCAGCGCCATCATCTGGCGCATGGCCTTGCCACGGTGGCTGTTGGCGTTTTTGACCTCCACCGGCAGCTGCGCAAAGGTCCGGCCGAACTCGGGAATGAACATCACCGGGTCAAAGCCAAAACCGTTGCTGCCCACGGGCGTCAGGGCAATTTCGCCGGAAACCCGTCCGCTGGCAATCAGGGGCTCCGGGTCATCGGCCGAGCGCACCGCCACCAGCGTGCTGACCAGGGCGGCGCGGCGCTGTTCGGGCTGCGTCAGGTGCGCCATCTGCTCCAGCAAGGCTTTCACGTTGTTGTCGTCGCCCTTGGCATAGCCAAACCGGGTGGCATAAAACGCCGTATCCACGCCCGGCAGGCCGCCAAAGGCGTCCACGCACAGGCCGGCATCATCGGCCAGCGCCGGCAGGCCGCTGAGAGCCGAGGCATGGCGGGCCTTGGCGAGCGCATTCTCGACAAAGGTGCGAAAGGGCTCCTCGGCTTCGGGAATGCCCAGGGCAGCCTGGCTCAGCAGCTCCAGACCCAGCGGCGCCAGCATGGCCTGGAGTTCGGCAAGTTTGCCCTGATTATTCGATGCCAGTACGATTTTCATGATGAAATAGGGCTTTAGCGCTTATTGCACGTGCCCAAGCAGCTATTAATTTGATAGTAAATTATTTTGCGGCGCCACCCGTTTCCAGATGCCGCTTTTCGGCCCGGCCCGGCAGCCTCAATCAGGCTTTTTTGCCAGCCGAACGGCGTATCGCCGCATTGATTTCGGCAATGGAGCGCTCGATCATGGCTTCATCAAGATCATCGGCCAGGCTGTCGGAAAAGCCGGCCTGCAGGGTGGAGGCAAAAACACTGTCCATGGCACTGTCCGCAGAGTTGCTGCGGGTAGGCGCAAACACCTCCGGCGTTTCCCATTCCATCGCCAGAACCGTGACGTTGTCGCTGCGCTCGCCTCCGGCGCGCAGGGCATTTTCAACCAGCTGGGGCACGGCCTCCGAAACACTTTTGTCAGTCAGCTGCTCGACGATTTCAGCATCGCTCAGGCTGCCCCACAAGCCATCGGAGCACAGCATCAGCTTGTCGCCCTGCAGCAATGGAAAAGGCCCCGCGACATCAAGAATAGGCTTGGTAGGCGAGCCCAGGCAGGTAAACAGGATATTGCGGTTGACCGGTTCAAACTCGCTCAATCCGGGCCGCTCCTGCTCAAGAAAGGAGTGATCCCGGGTGCGCAGCAATAACTTGCCATCGCGCACCACATAAAGCCTCGAATCTCCACAATGCACCCAGGTTGCGCTGGTGCCTTGCACCACAGCGGCAACCAGCGTGGTGCGCGGGGTGTCCAGCATGCCTTTTTGGGAAGCATGGCGAATGATCCGGTGATGCGCAGCCAGCAGCGCATTTGAAAGAAACTCTGCCGGCTCCTGAACAACGGGTTTGGCCTCTTTCTGGTAGAGGGCGGTAATCGTATCCAGTGCCAGCTGGGCCGCAACTTCCCCTTCAGGATGGCCCCCCATGCCGTCGGCCAGCACGAACAGGCCCGATTCCCGCGTGTAGCAGTAGCCCATGCGGTCCTCGTTCATGGCCCTGCCGCCAATGCGGCTGAGCTGAAAAACCGAAAATTTCATTTGGCGCGCGATCCAGCCGCATTGACTTTGCGTGCAGTCTTTTTGCTGTCCGACACCACGCTGTCAAACTGCAGCCGCACTCGTTCGCTGACACTGAGCTTGGTGTAATGGCGCTCGCTTTCGCGGCTCAGTTCTTTTTGCAGGGCAAACACGGACTGCGGCCGCGACAGGGGATCGAGCGACATGCACCACTCAACGACTTCAATCAGGTTGTCGGAGTAAACCCCGCGCAGCCTGGACAAGGCCAGCGACAGCCGGTCTTTTTCGAGGCGCTGCGGCGCATCGTTGGGCGGGTAGCCCTGCATGCTGGCGTACATGCAGGCGCCAATGGCGTAAATGTCGGTCCAGGGACCCATCGAGGAATCACGCCGGTACATTTCGGGCGCGGCAAAACCGGGCGTGTACATCGGCCGGATGAAATTACCCTCTTTGCTCAGCACCTCTCTAGCCGCGCCAAAGTCAATCATCACGGCCCGGTTGTCATCGGTGATGAAGATATTGGCCGGCTTGATGTCCAGGTGCAGCATCTTGTGCTGATGCACGATGCGCAGTCCGCGCAGGATTTCGTCAAACAGCGAGCGAATGGTCGATTCGCGGAACACCTTGGGTTTTTTCAGGTCGCGCGCCGTGATGATGAAGTCCTGCAGGGTTCCACCCTCCAGATAGTTCATGACCATGTAGACGGTTTCGTTCTCGCGAAAGAAATTGAGCACACTCACCACCGAGCCGTGCGAAATCTGCGCCAGCGAACGGCCTTCCTCAAAAAAACTCTTCAGGCCCAGGCGATAGAGCGACAGCTTTTCGGGCAGGACGTGCGGCAGCAACTCCCCGACCGCGCGAGTGGCCAGAGAAGACGGCAAATACTCCTTGATGGCGAACTGCTGGCCCTCGTTATCAACGGCCAAGTAAACTACACCGAATCCACCCGCCGAAAGCTTTCGCACAACGCGGTAGCCTCCGATCACAGTATCAGGCGGCAGGGATGAAGGTTTGACCTTGGACATAATTCCTGGGGGCTGGGTGATGAATCACCGAGTCTCTTCTCTCTTTAGTAAGGCGTAAAAAGCTAATGTCAGTTTACAGCATGACGGGCTATGCAAGCCTGCAATCCAGCACAGCGCAAGCGACAACCGAAACGGAACCGGCACGCGACACCAGTTCACGGCTGGGCGTTGAAATCCGCTCGGTCAACAGCCGGTTTCTGGACCTGGCCTTTCGTTTGCCTGATGAATTGCGCCAGATTGAGCCGGCGCTGCGCGAACTGCTGACCGACAAGCTCAAGCGCGGCAAGGTGGAAGTACGGGTTTCAATGGAAAGTGCGGTGGCCAGCAGCCTGCGCGCCCCCTCTCCCGCGACCTTGCAGCGGCTCGGTTCGCTGGAGGACAGCATCAAGGCATGGCTGCCGCAGGCCGCGCCGCTCAGCGTGGCTGACGTTCTGCGGATTGCCACCAATGAAGACAAGAAACCGCATGACCACAGCGAGGAGCTGCTCCAGCTGGCCAGACAGGCCGTCAACGACCTGATGGCTGCGCGTGAGCGGGAAGGCGCCCGGCTGGCCCTCATGCTGCTTGACCGTACCGCGCAGTTGCGGGCGCTGGCAGACTCGGCCGTGCCCATGGTTCCCAAGCTGGTCGAGCAGCAAAAAAGCCGCTTCCTCGAACGCTGGAAAGAAGCTTTGGCCCTGGGAAGCAGCAACGTGCTGCCCGAAATTGCGCAGGATCGGGCGCTGACTGAGGCCACCGCCTTTGCCATCCGGATAGACGTGGCGGAAGAAATTACCCGCCTGGCATCGCACCTGGATGAAATCGACCGCTTGCTGGCCAGCGGCGGCGAATTGGGCAAACGCCTGGACTTCCTGATCCAGGAACTGCACCGCGAGGCCAATACCCTGGGTTCCAAGTCAGCTTCGCTGGAGCTGACCCGTGTTTCTGTTGATATGAAGGTGTTGATCGAGCAGATTCGCGAGCAGGTGCAGAACATCGAGTAAAACCGTAGCCCTCTATAACTTCTAAATTCATAGCAAACATCGCTCGTCAAATATGGACTATCCCGGAAATCTCTTTGTTGTAGCCGCCCCCAGCGGGGCAGGCAAGTCCAGTTTGGTCAAAGCCCTGATGGAGCTCGACTCAGCCATTCAGCCTGCGGTTTCCCACACCACCCGCCCGCCGCGCGGACAGGAAAAACACGGCAGGGAATACTTTTTTCTTTCGCCCGAAGAGTTCGATGGCATGGTGAAGCGCGATGCCTTTCTGGAATGGGCCCATGTTCATGGCCACCGTTACGGCACATCACGCCATACCATTGAAGAGCGTGTCGCTCATGGCGCCGATGTGATCCTGGAAATAGATTTCCAGGGCGCCATCAACATCAAGCAGATTTTTTCGAATGCCGTGCTTATTTTTATACTGCCCCCAAGTTGGGAGGAATTGCGTTCGCGCCTGCAGCGCCGCGGCGAAGACAGCGCAGAGGTGATCGAGCTGCGGCTCCAGAATGCAGCCATCGAGATGGCACAGGCGCAAAAATTCGACTTCGTTATAATTAACGAGTTGTTTGAGCGGGCAGTTTTCGACCTGAAGACCATTGTTCATGCCCAGCGGCTGAAATATTCAGCCCAGCGACGCGCCAGAGCCGAAACCTTCAAGGCGCTTCAAATTCCCTAAGTCCACCGATCATCTGAAAGAACCTCATGGCCCGCATCACTGTCGAAGATTGCCTGGAAAAAATCCCGAACCGCTTTCAACTGGTTTTGGCCGCCACTTACCGTGCGCGCATGCTCAGCCAGGGCCATGCCGCCAGGATTGAAAGCAAGAACAAACCTGCCGTTACCGCACTGCGAGAAATCGCTGCAGGCAAGGTTGGCCTGGAAATGCTGAAAAAAGTACCCAATTAAAACGGCCAAAGCCAGGAAAAAGCACCTTTTTATGGTGCTTTTTCTTTTTGGAGGTTTCCAAATCCATCTTTATCGGCTTTATTCAGGTCGCGCTACATTTGAGGTATGAATGCAATGCCGACGCCCGTCGCTCCCCGCAAGCCAGCACTCGCCGCAGCCAATGCTGCGGCGGCCAGTTTTGCCGCGCTGACCGCCAAACTCGACTACCTGAATGCCGCAGACATTGAAAATGTCCGCCAGGCCTACCGCTTTGCCGATGAGGCCCATTTGGGCCAACTGCGAAACAGCGGCGAGCCCTACATTACCCATCCCATCGCAGTGGCCCAGCAGTGCGCCGAATGGAAGCTGGACGCACAGGCCCTGATGGCAGCGCTGCTGCATGATGCCATTGAGGACTGCGAAGTCACCAAGCCGGAACTGATTGAACGCTTTGGCGCACCAGTGGCTGATCTGGTGGATGGCCTGACCAAGCTGGAAAAGCTCGAATTCAATACACGGGAGGAAAACCAGGCAGAGTCGTTCCGCAAGATGCTGCTGGCCATGGCGCGCGACGTTCGCGTCATTCTGATCAAGCTGGCGGACCGGACGCACAACATGCGAACGTTGGGCGATACGCCGCGCTCCAAATGGAAAAGAATCTCCAGCGAAACCCTCGATATTTACGCGCCGATTGCGCACCGCCTGGGTTTGAACTCAACCTATCGGGAACTGCAGGACAGGTCATTCCAGCACCTGCATCCGTGGCGCTACGCCATCCTCACCAAAGCCCTGACACGAGCCCGTGGACGCCGGCGCGATGTCATCAAGCGGGTGCAGGCTGAAGTCGAGGCCGCCTTTGCCAACGCACAGATTCCTGTTCGGGTGTATGGACGGGAGAAAACGCTGTACTCGATCTACCACAAGATGGACGAGAAGCATTTTTCCTTTGCACAGGTCACTGATCTGTACGGTTTTCGGGTGATCTTGCCGGATCTGATCAGCTGCTACAGCGCCATGGGCATCCTGCACCAGCTCTACAAACCCTTGCCCGGAAAGTTCAAGGACTACATCGCGATTCCCAAGGTCAACGGCTATCAGTCGCTGCACACCACGCTGGTGGGGCCTTTCGGAACCAACATTGAATTCCAGATGCGTACCGATGCCATGAATGTCGTGGCAGAAGCGGGCGTGGCGGCGCACTGGCTGTACAAGGCGTCCGACCCCAACAGCGACACGTCGCAGCGGCTGGGAACGAAGTGGTTGCAGTCGCTGCTCGACATCCAGCAGGAAACCCATGATGCGGCCGAATTCTGGGACCATGTCAAGATTGACCTGTTTCCAGAAGCTGTTTACGTTTTTACCCCCAAAAGCCAGATCATGGCAATGCCGCGTGGCGCCACCATCGTGGACTTTGCCTACGCCATTCACAGCGATGTCGGCCACCATGCGGTTGCCGCCAAGGTCAATGGCGAGCAGGTTCCGCTGCGGACCGAGTTACTCAACGGTGATGTCATCGAAATCATCACATCCTCTGTTTCAACCCCCAATCCTGCCTGGCTGGGATTCGTTCGCACCGGCAAGGCCCGCTCTAAGATACGGCACCACCTCAAGACCATGGCGCTGACGGAATCGCAGGAGCTGGGTGAAAAAATGCTGGCTCAGGCGCTGCGGGCTGAAGGCATAGACCGGCAATGCCTTTCCCTTTCCCCGGATGACGAGGCCCACCACGCCACCTGGGAAAAAATCCTGCGTTTCACAGGTAACCGTTCACGCGCCGAGTTGCTGACCGACATTGGCCTGGGCAAGCGCATTGCCAGCATGATTGCCAAACGCATCGTGTCTTTTCTTGCTGAAAATGGTGAAAAACCCGATGCTTTGCTGATGAGCCGGGAGCGTTACATCCCGCACGAATCGGTATCACAAGGCGGACTGGTGCTGGATGGCAGCGAAGGCAGTTCAGTCCAGTTTGCGCGCTGTTGCAGCCCGATTCCGGGCGATGGAATCGTGGGCTATCTGGGGCGTGGCGAGGGGCTTTTTGTGCATACGGACGACTGCCCAGTTGTCAAACGCCTGCAACAGCGCGACAGCGAACGGTTCATTGCCGTCGATTGGTCAGATGAGCCTGCCCGCACGTTTGAAACCAATCTTCAGGTCACGGTTTCCAATGGCAAAGGGGTGCTGGCAAAAGTGGCAGCGGCCCTGGCTGCGGCTGAAGTGGACATTACCCATGTGGACATGGGGCATGAGCCTGCAAACGGAGCAACCGACCTGAGATTCAGCGTGGCTGTACGCGACCGCATCCACTTGGCCGCAGCAATGCGCAATGTCAGGCGCACGCCGGCGGTGCTTCGGGTGCAGCGGGTCAAGGCCGGCGCTTGACTTGCCCACCCTATTCACCTGGATTTCATGCGCTGGCGACTTTGCGGAGGGCTGGCGTTGCTGGCAGCTGCTTTTGGGGTCGAGTTCAGTCTTTCGCTGCGTCAGACCGTGGGTAGTCAACTTTCAGCACTTCAAGCAGTTGCGCGCCTTGGGGCGTGAGAAGGCTCACTTCATCGCCCACCCGCGCCTTCAGAAGTGCGCTGGCAACCGGCGAAACCCAGCTGATCTGTCCGATTGAGCTGATGGCCTCATCAACTCCCAAAATGGTAACGGTTCGTTCACGCCCCTCGTCATCACAATAGGTGACGGTGGCGCCAAAAAATACCTGGTCATTGCCATGGTGAACACAAGGATCGCTTATTTCAGCGATTTTCAGCCTCCGCGTCAAAAAACGGATACGGCGGTCAATCTCGCGAAGCCGCTTTTTTCCGTAAAGGTAGTCGCCATTTTCTGATCGATCACCGTTGCTGGCGGCCCAGTGGACGATATCCACAACTTTAGGCCGTTCGCTGTCAATCAGATCGAGCAATTCCAGGCGCAGACGGTTGTAGCCCTGAGGCGTTATGTAGTTTTTCCCGCTCACAGACTGACCCGAAACCGGCACGTCATCGTCGTCTTCAGAGTCGATTTCTTTGGTGAAGGCTTTGTTCATAAGTCGGTAATAATAAATAAAGTCCCACCTTTTCATCAGACGCTAAAAGGGTTGAGATTATTCAACTTTGGCAAAAATGAAAGTTCAATCCTTTACCCTTTCTTGCGAAGGAAAAACCAGACTTCAAAGCATTGAAAAATTTGATGGCAACTGGAGAATTCGCGAAAGAGCCAAGTCCCTCCTTTTGCTTGCCACCGGCCTTACCTGCAAACAAATAGCAGAACAATTAGGCGTTAATTTCAGAACGATATCCTTCACCAGAAAACATTGGAATGAAGAGAAATTCA
>JAECRO010000075.1 GCA_016000195.1 Burkholderiales bacterium
GTTCACGTGCGGCTTGGTCCGCGAAAATTTCTCTTTTGCCATTTCCAACTCCGAAAAGTTACAAAACCACTGAACAAACTGCAACCAGCTTCAGCAAAAACATACTGCGCCGGATTAAAAACTGGTGCCCATTCCGGGAATCGGACCCGGGACCTCTCCCTTACCAAGGGAGTGCTCTGCCACTGAGCCAAATGGGCGAATTCAAAAAATTCTTACAGCAAACAAGCGCGACATCAACCTGCAAAACTCCACAACACTTTCAGCGCCCTGGAGCGGGAGACGGGAATCGAACCCGCGTCATTAGCTTGGAAGGCTAGGGTTCTACCATTGAACTACTCCCGCGCAGCCCTGCCAGATCAACTCACACTTAACCACTTTAAAACACAAAACCAGCTAAACAACACCGACCTTGAAATGCTTACTCACCAAAATCAACCAGAAGTTGGTGGATGGGGCTGGATTCGAACCAGCGTACGCGTTAGCGAACAGATTTACAGTCTGCCTCCTTTAACCACTCGGACACCCATCCTCAAGCGAATTACGGATTATGCCATTCTTTTATGAAAAACGTAAAAATCCTGCGCCTGAACTGCTTTAAATATTTACAAGCAAGCGGCCAGCTTGCCAACGCCGACCCACATCAATGCATCAAGGCACCGATTCCTGCCACTCATCAAGCTGGATTGTCTATTTCGACAAGCGCTTCAAGCTATCAAATAAATAGCGGTTCAGTCTTTTTGATGCGCAACCTTCCATTCACGCGCCTGTGAAAAATGCCCGCAGCCGATGAAGGGCAAGGGCAGCCTCAAGGCCGACAGTGGCGAAGGATGGTTGGCCAGCAGCACCTTGTGGCGGCGGCCATCAATCAACGCTCGCTTGGACTGCGCATGCGCGCCCCACAGCATGAAGACTGCCGGATGATCGCCCGCCGATACCTGGCGAATCACGTTGTCGGTCAGGATTTCCCAGCCCTTGCCGGCATGGCTGGCCGCAGCGCCCTCTTCCACCGTCAGGCAGGTGTTGAGCAGCAGCAGCCCATGGGTTGCCCAGTTGGCCAGGCTGCCGCCGGGCACCGGAAACTTCGGCGGCGGCGTGCCCAGGTCGCGCTGCAGTTCCTTGAAGATATTGCGCAGCGAAGGCGGCAGGGCCACGCCGGGCGCCACCGAGAAGGCCAGCCCTTCGGCCTGCCCGCGTCCGTGGTAAGGATCCTGGCCCAGAATGACGACACGCACCTCCTTGGCCGGCGTCAGTTCGAGCGCCCGCAGCGGCCGTGGCGGAAAGATGACCGCGCCGGCTTCCAGCCTTGCGCGTAAAAAGGCGAGCAGCTTCTGGCCGGGGGCACTGGCAAAAAACTGGTCCACCACAGGCTGCCAGTCGGCGGCAACCGGCCAATCCGATGGATCGGCACTCATCAGCTGGTCTGGCATGGCACCTTCAGGCAATGCGGAAAAAAGTTCCTGCGCCATTGCATGCTCTTTTGTTACTCGCCAAACAGTTCGGCCAGCGCCTCGCCCGGCTCGTCGGCCCGCATGAAAGCCTCGCCAACCAGAAAAGCGTTGACCTTGGCGTCCCGCATGCGTTTGACATCTTCAGGCGTCGTGATGCCCGATTCAGTGACCAGCAGCCGCTCTGCGGGCACTTTGCCCATAAGCCTCAGCGTGGTGTCCAGCGAAACCTCGAAAGTGTTCAGGTTGCGGTTGTTGATGCCGATCAGGGGTGTCCTGAGCTGGAGCGCGCGTTCCAGCTCCGCCTCGTCATGCACCTCGACCAGCACCGCCATGTCGAGCGACATCGCCAGGGCTTCGAGGGTCTTCATCTGCGCGTCGTCCAGGCAGGCGGCGATCAGCAGGATGCAGTCGGCGCCCATGACGCGGGACTCATAGACCTGGTAGGCGTCAATGATGAAGTCCTTGCGCAGCACCGGCAGGCTGCACGATGCCCTTGCCTGCTTCAGGTAGTCAATGCTGCCCTTGAAGAACTGCTGGTCGGTCAAAACAGACAGGCAGGCCGCGCCGAACTCGGCATAGCTCTGGGCGATGTCGGCGGGAATGAAGTCGGCGCGCAGCACGCCCCTGGACGGGCTGGCCTTCTTGATTTCGGCAATCACCGCCGGCTTGCCGGCGGCGATTTTGGCGCGCAGGGCGCCGACAAAGTCCCGCGTCAGCACGCGCGACTCGGCGTCCTTGCGCATGGCAGGCAGCGGCTTGCGGTTGATGGCTTCGGTGATTTCTTCGCGCTTGACGGCAATGATCTTGTTCAGGATGTCGCTCATGGGATTCCAGTGGGGTAGGCGGGCGGCGGCTTGCGCTGCCCGCCGGGTGATGTATTCAGGCTCTGGCCGCAGACTGGCTGAAATCGGCGAGTTGCGCCAGCTTGAGCCTGGCCGCTCCTGATTCAATAGCAGCTTGTGCCCGATCCATGCCGTCTTTCATTGAATTTACCACATTGGCGGCATACAGCGCGGCACCGGCGTTGAGGATCACGATGTCGCGCGGCGCGCCCGGCTGGTTGTCGAGCACGCCCAGCAGCATGGCCTTGGACTGCTCGGGCGTTTCAACCCGCAGGGCGCGGTTGCTGGCCATGGGAATGCCGAAGTCTTCCGGATGGATTTCGTACTCGGTGATTTCGCCATCTTTAAGCTCGCCGACCACGGTGGCAGCGCCCAGGCTGACCTCGTCCATGCCGTCCTTGCCGTACACCACCAGGGCGTGCTCGGCCCCGAGGCGCTGCAGCGCGCGGACCTGAATGCCGACCAGGTCGGGGTGGAACACGCCCATCAGGATGTTCGGTGCATTGGCCGGGTTGGTCAGCGGGCCGAGGATGTTGAAGATCGTGCGAATGCCAAGTTCCTTGCGCACCGGCGCGACGTTCTTCATGGCCGGATGGTGGTTGGGCGCGAACATGAAGCCGACACCCACTTCCTCGATGCAGCGGGCAATGGCGTCTGGCGACAAATCGAGCCGGATGCCCAGCGACTCGACCACGTCGGCGCTGCCCGACTTGCTGCTGACGCTGCGCCCGCCGTGCTTGCTGACCCGGGCGCCGGCGCTTGCCGCCACGAACATGGCGCAGGTCGAGATGTTGAAGGTGTGCGAGCCGTCGCCGCCGGTGCCCACGATGTCCACCAAGTGGGTCTTGTCGGCGACATGCACCTTGGTCGAGAACTCGCGCATGACCTGGGCCGCCGCCGTTATTTCGCCGATGGTTTCCTTCTTGACGCGCAGGCCGGTGATCAGCGCCGCCGTCATGAGCGGCGACATCTCGCCGCTCATGATGAGCCGCATGATGTGCAGCATTTCGTCATGAAAAATCTCGCGGTGCTCGATGGTGCGCTGCAGGGCTTCGCTGGCGGTGATCTTGTGGCTGTCGGGCATGGGGTTTCTTCAGAGGTGAGGTGTTTGGGCTTGATGGCGGCAGCAGAAAGTCAGCCATTGAAGAATGGTCGGAGCACGGCGGCTGCGCGGTCAATGTCCGCAGCATCCACGTCCAGGTGCGTGACAAACCGCAGGCGGTAAAGGCCGGTGGCCTGAATACCGTTGTCGGCCAGATGCCTGAGCAGCTCGGCGGATCGCGCTTTGGCCGCACCCGTCAAATCGACGAACAGGATGTTGGTCTGCGGCGCTTCCACGCGCAGGCCGTCGATGCCCGCCAGCCCGTCGCCGCGCTGGCAATGGCCGAGGATGGCGCACAGGTTGCCCTGCGTTCCGGTGGGCACGAACAGCGCGGCCTCGAAGCCCAGCAGACCAGCGATTTTTTCCTGCAGCGCATTGACGCTGGGGTCGTCGCCAAACACGTCGTCGCCCAGCTTTGCGGCCTGCATGGCTTCGCGCATGGCCGGCGTCGGCTGCGTGACGGTGTCGCTTCGCAAATCAACTGTTTTATGCATCATTCAGGCCTTTTGCGCATGCTGTCTATGCGCAAGCAGCTATCAAATAAATAGCAAACTTCATGCGCGCTGCTCCAGGAAGTTTTTCAGCATCGCATGGCCATGCTCGGTCAGGATGGATTCCGGGTGGAACTGCACGCCCTGGATGGGCAGCTCCTTGTGCCGCACGCCCATGATTTCGCCGTCGTCGGTCCAGGCCGTGACTTCGAGCACGTCAGGGCAGGACGATTTTTCAATCGCCAGCGAGTGGTAGCGGTTCACCGTGAATTGCCTGGGCAGGCCGGCAAAAACGCCCTGCTGCGTGGTCGTGATGACGCTGGTCTTGCCGTGCATCAGTTCCTGCGCCCGGACGATTTTTCCGCCAAACGCCGCGCCAATGGCCTGATGGCCCAGGCAGACACCCAGGATCGGCAGCCTGCCGGCAAAGTGCTGGATCGCCGCGACGGAAATCCCGGCCTCGGCCGGCGAGCACGGGCCGGGCGACACCACCAGCCGGTCGAGCTGGCCCGCGTCGAGTTTGGCGGCGATAGCGGCCACCGTAATTTCGTCGTTGCGAAACACCTCCACCGCGGCGCCCAGCTCGCCAAAATACTGGACGATGTTGTAGGTGAAGCTGTCGTAGTTGTCGATCATCAAGAGTTTCATGCGGGACATGGCTCAGCCTTCCTGGGTCGGTTGCGTGCGCAGGTGCTGGAATTCGCCGCGTTCAAATTCGATGAATGCGTCAATCATGGCGCGGTAGGCGGCCTCGATGACGGCTTCGGGCGCGCCCTGCGCCCGCGCCATGGCCGTGACGCGCTCCACGATGAAGTCGATGCGCGCCTGGTCATGCACCTGAGCGGGGTTTTGCTTGATGCGCGCGGCCTGCGCCACGTAGCCGCTGCGCTCGGCGATCAGCGCCACGATGCGCGCGTCCAGCGCATCGATGTTGCGGCGCACGTCGGCCATCGTGTCGCAATGTTCCACCTTGTGAATCAGGGTCATGGCTTACTCCAGTCCTTCCTCGACCAGCTCGCTGGCGCGGAGCAAGGCGCGCGCCTTGGCCTCGGTTTCCTTCCATTCCAGCTCGGGCACCGAGTCGGCCACCACGCCAGCGGCCGCCTGCACATACAGCGTGCCGTCCTTGATGATGCCGGTGCGAATCGCAATCGCCACGTCCATGTCGCCGGCGTAGCTCAGGTAGCCGCAGGCGCCGCCGTAGAGGCCGCGCTTGGTCGGCTCCAGCTGGTCGATCAATTCCATCGCATGCACCTTGGGCGCGCCAGTCAGCGTGCCGGCCGGAAAGGTCGCCCTGAGCACGTCCATGCTGGTCATGCCGTCGTTCAGGATGCCTTCGACGTTGCTGACGATGTGCATCACATGGCTGTAGCGCTCGACGGCGAAGGCTTCCGTCACCTTCACCGTGCCGGTCCTGGCGATGCGGCCGATGTCGTTGCGCGCCAGGTCGATCAGCATGACGTGTTCGGCGCGCTCCTTCGGGTCGTTGATGAGTTCATGCTCGGCGGCCTTGTCGGCTTCCATCGACGCGCCGCGCGGCCGGGTGCCGGCCAGCGGACGGATGGTGATTTTCTGCCCCGCTTCCACCTGCTCCTGGCGCACCAGAATCTCGGGCGAGGCGCCGACCACATGGAAATCGCCGAAATGGTAGTAATACATGTAGGGCGACGGGTTGAGCGCGCGCAGCGCCCGGTACAGGCTGAGCGGCGACTCGGTGTAGCGCTTCCTGATGCGCTGGCCGACCTGCACCTGCATGAAGTCGCCGCCTTCGATCAGCTTTTTGGCGCGTTCGACGGCAGCGATGTAGTCGGCCTTGGCGAACTCGCGCTCGGCCAGGTAGCCCTGACTCGGCTTCACGATGGGCGCGCTGACCGAATACTTGAGCTGTTCTTTCAGCTCGCGCAAGCGTTTCTTGGCGTTGGCATAGGCCTCGGGACGGGCCGGGTCGGCATAGACGATCAGGTAGAGCTTGCCCGACAGGTTGTCAATGACCGCCAGTTCCTCGCATTGCAGCAGCAGGATGTCGGGGCAGCCCAGCGTGTCGGGCGGGCAGGAGGCCTCCAGCTTTTTCTCGATGTAGCGCACCGCGTCGTAGCCGAAATAACCTGCCAGGCCGCCGCAAAAACGCGGCAGGCCGGGCCGCAGCGCGACCTTGAAGCGCTTCTGGTAGCCGCTGATGAAGTCGAGCGGATTGGCTTTCGAGGTTTCAACCACCCGGCCATCGGTCACGACCTCGGTCAGCACGTCTGCGCCAAAGCCCGACGAGCGCAGCAGCGTTCTGGCCGGCAGGCCAATGAAGCTGTAGCGGCCGAAGCGCTCGCCGCCGACGACCGACTCCAGCAAAAAGCTGAACTTGCCGCCGTCCCTGGCGTGGGCCAGCTTGAGGTAGAGCGACAGCGGGGTTTCCAGGTCGGCAAAGGCTTCGAGCATCAGCGGAATGCGGTTGTAGCCTTGCGCCGCGAGGCTTTTAAATTCGAGTTCGGTCATCACGATAGATCCTTTACCGAAAGACGATGCGATTCAGAAATGCCGTCTTCCGTCATTCAAAACGCCCCGAAGTCCGGGGCCGGGATGCTCTTGCGTGGCGCAGGACGCATCAATTCAGGATAAAGCCGTCTGGAGGGCCGTGCGGGGCCTCAGGCGTGCCGTGAATGACAGGGACGCCAAAGCCAGGCTCCCCGGCTTTTACCAGCTGTTTGAACGATGTGTTGAATGAACATGTTGGCCAAAGTGTAGCAAAGAGCCGCTTCAACCCGGCGCAGCGTTAAAAAAATCACGCGCAGCAAATCACGCCGCGCGCCTGCCAGCGCAACCCCTCTTGCGAAGAAACCGATTCACGCTTCAAAATGGCTTTACAAAAAAAGAACGACCGTTCTATTTACAAACTTACCTGGAGACATGGATGACGCTTGCAAAGCGCTGCGCGACGGTTCTGGCGGGCTGCTTGCTGTCGGCCGGTATTCAGGCCGCGCCGGTTGACCTGGGCGGCACGAAACTGCAGCTCAATGGCGCCGGCCTGCGCTACAAGGCGGTCTTCAAGGTTTACCTGGCCGCGCTTTACCTCGACAAGAAAACCGCCACGCCCGAAGAGGAATTGCCGGGCAAGGCAGGCTGAAGCTGCCATGGCCCCTGCGGTCAGCATCCTTCAAGCAACTCCGCCAGCGAATCCACAAACCCGTCGGCATCGACCCGGCGCACCGGCTCGCCGTGGTTGTAGCCATAAGTCACCAGCAGCACCGGGCAGCCCGCAGCCCGCGCCGCCCGGGCGTCGTTGCTGGAGTCGCCGATCATCAGGGTGCGCGCCGGCAGCGTTTCGAGGAACTCGCAGGCCTTGAGCAGCGGCAGCGGATCGGGCTTCTTGCGCTCAAACGAGTCGCCGCCAAAGACTTCGCAGAAAAACCCGTCCAGGCCCTTGAGCTTGAGCAGGCGGCGCGCAAAGGCGAGCGGCTTGTTGGTCAGGCAGACGAGTTTGAGCCCGGTTTTTTGCAGGCTGCCCAAGCCTTCCAGCACGCCGGGGTAAAGCGTGGAATGCCCGCCGTTGATGGCGGCGTAGTGCTGCTGATAGCCGGCCTGGGCCTGGTCGTTGATTGCTATTAAATCAATAGCTGAACAGGCTGATCCTGATTGCGCAAACACATGATCCAGCACAGATTTAACCAAATGCCCGGAGCCTTTGCCGACCATGCGGCCGACGGTGGCGGCGTCAAGCGCGGCGCCCGCGAACGCCGGCACCGGCAGTTCGGCCAGCATCAGGTTGAGCGCGGCCACGAAGTCGCCCAGGGTATCGACCATCGTGCCGTCCAGATCGACGATGGCCGCGTCGTACTGGCCGGGGTGCAGGCAAAAAGGTGGCGTCATGAAAAAAACCGGAGGGTTGGAAGTGAGGGCCGCATTGTGCCCGCCGCCTGAATCAGCGATGCACCGGCAGGGTATTGAGCGGAATCCGCAGGTAGGCGATGCCGTTGTCATCAGGTGGCGGCAACTGCCCGGCGCGCACGTTGACCTGGATCGACGGCAGAATCAGCGCCGGCATGTCCAGCGTGCCATCACGGGCGGTGCGCATGGCGACGAATTCGTCTTCGCCGATGCCGTCCCGCACATGGATGTTTTTTGCCCGCTGCTCGGCCACCGTGGTTTGCCACTGGGGCTCGCGCGATTCCGGCGGGTAGTCGTGGCAGACGTAGATCACCGTTTCCGGGGGCAACTGCAGCAGGCGCTGGATGGAGCAGTAGAGCTGATGGGCGTCGCCGCCCGGGAAATCGGCGCGGGCCGTGCCCACGTCGGGCATGAACAGGGTGTCGCCGACAAACACCGCGCCATCGACCCGATAGGCCATGTCGGCCGGCGTGTGGCCAGCTACCCACAGCGCCGTGGCCTGGACCGCGCCAATCATGAAGGTTTCGCCATCCTTGAACAGATGGTCAAACTGGCCGCCGTCGGGCACGAAGCCGTGCTCAAGGTTGAAAATCCTGCCGAAGGTCGCCTGCACTTCGCGGATGCGCTCGCCGATGGCGATGCGCCCGCCGGTGCGCTTTTTCAACTCATGCGCGCCCGACAGGTGGTCGGCATGGGCATGGGTTTCAAGAATCCAGTCGATCTGCAGGCTGTTTTCCCGCACGCAGGCCAGCACGCGCTCAAGCGACCCGGTGCTGGTGTGGCCGGACTTGAAATCGTAGTCAAGCACCGGGTCGATGATGGCCGCGTGCCGGCTGGCGCGGTCCCAGACCACATAGGTGGCCGTGCCGGTGGCGGGATCGAAAAATGCCTGGGTCGCGGTGTGGCGGCTCATGAAGGGTTCCCGTTCAATAATCGCTTGATACGTCGAGTCAAACAGTAACCAGTATATTGGTTTATATATTGACATCGGCGCCACTCTCTGGGAATCCCCGACATGCTGACCCATCCCGTCATTGATCCCGAAATCTTGCGCCGTGCCGCCGCGCAGGCCGTTGGCATGCTGAAACTGCTCGCCAATGAAAACCGGCTGCTGCTGTGCCAGCTGTCGCAGGGCGAGATGTGCGTCAGCGAGCTGGAGCAGCTGCTCGATATTCGCCAGCCAACGCTGTCGCAGCAGCTGGGTTTGCTGCGCAACGAAGGGGTGGTCAATACCCGGCGCCAGGGGGAAAACCATTTACTACAGCATGGTGGACCGCCCTGCTGGAGATCGTGGCAGTGCTTTACCGGCTTTACTGCCCCAAAGAGGCCTGAAGGCCGGCCACGGCCCGGCGCTTCAGCCCTTGAGCGCCAGCCGCATCGCGTCAATCACCGCCTTGTAGTCCGGCTTGCCAAAGATGGCGCTGCCGGCCACGAAGGTGTCGGCGCCGGCGGCCGCGACCTGGGCAATGTTGTCTGTCTTGATGCCGCCATCGACTTCAAGGCGAATGTCCCTGCCCGAGGCGTCGATGCGCTTGCGCGCCTGCTCGATCTTGCGCAGCGCCGAGTCGATGAAGCTCTGGCCGCCAAAGCCGGGGTTGACGCTCATGATCAGGATCAGGTCGATGTCGTCAATCGTCCAGTCCAGCACGTCCAGCGGCGTGGCCGGGTTGAACACCAGCCCGGCCTTGCAGCCCCTGGCCTTGATGGCCTGCACGCTGCGGTGAACATGGCCTGAGGCTTCGGGGTGAAAGCTGATGAGGTCGGCGCCGGCATCGGCAAAGGCGGCGGCCAGGCTGTCCACCGGCTGCACCATCAGGTGTACGTCAATCGGCACGGCGGTGCCGTCGGCGCGTTTGGCGTGGGGCTTGAGCGCCTGGCAGATCATCGGCCCGAAGGTCAGGTTGGGCACGTAATGGTTGTCCATCACGTCAAAGTGGATCCAGTCGGCACCGGCGGC
>JAECRO010000076.1 GCA_016000195.1 Burkholderiales bacterium
CTTTCATGATCGGGGGTGCTGCTCACTCGAATCATGAAAGTTAGAGATATCCTGCTTGGACACTACTGCCTCATGCAACGAAGGTGTCACCGCCCGGCGTCATGGCCTTGAGCTTTTCCACCTTGCGCGCCTGCACCGGGTTGATGCCATCGGATTTTTGCAGCTTGGCGGCGTCGCGGGCCTTGCGGGCGTCGGCCAGCCCCACGGCTGGATATCCGCCAAGCGCCCCTCCTTGCCGTCAGCGTAGAGCTTGCAGAACCAGCGCTTCGAGCCTGCCGGGCTTACTTCCAGTACAGCCCGCCTGAATCGGTGAAGCGCGCCCGCTTCTTGTCTGGGGGCAGGCGGCATTTTTACAGTGCTTGTCAGTCAGCATCGGGGAACTCCAGGGCGGGGAGCAGGTTTTCAGAGGGGAACCGGGGAACAAGTGGCTTATTTCTCAGTTTTGTCCCGTTTATTCCCCGGAATGTTCCCCGGTTTGATGGTGCCTGTCAATGTCCAGCTTTGTACGCCGTTGCCATGTAAGACACTGATTTACCAATGAAAAAGGCCGCTAGGGATATGTCCTTAGCGGCCTTTGTCGGTAGTGGTGGTGATAGGTGGATTTGAACCACCGACATCAGCATTATGAATGCTGCGCTCTAACCAACTGAGCTATATCACCGTGCGAGCGGAATTATAGCCAATTTTCCAGGGGCTTTTTCAGCAATTCTTGAAGACGGGCTTGCGTTTGTTGACGAAGGCGTCCATGCCTTCCTTCTGGTCTTCGGTGGCGAACAGCGCGTGGAACAGGCGCCGCTCGAACATCACGCCATCGCTCAGGCCGCTTTCAAAGGCGCGGTTGACGGCTTCCTTGGCCGCGAACACGCTGGGCTGGCCGTAGCTGCAAATCATCAGCGCGGCACCCAGCGCCTCGTCCATCAGCTTGTCCAGCGGCACCACGCGGCTGACCAGCCCGGCGCGCTCGGCCTCCGTGGCATCCATCATGCGGCCGGTCAGCGCCAGGTCCATGGCCTTGGCCTTGCCGACGGCTCTGGGCAGGCGCTGCGTGCCGCCGGCGCCGGGAATGATGCCCAGCTTGATCTCGGGCTGGCCGAACCTGGCGTTGTCGGCGGCGATGATGAAGTCGCACATCATCGCCAGCTCGCAGCCGCCGCCCAGCGCAAAACCGCTGACAGCCGCAATCACCGGCTTGCGGATGCTGCGGATATGTTCCCAGTTGCGGGTGATGTAGTCGTTGTTGTACATGTCGGCAAAGCTGCAGGTCGCCATGGCGCTGATGTCGGCGCCGGCGGCAAAGGCTTTTTCGCTGCCGGTCAGGATGATGCAGCCGATGCTGTCGTCGGCGTCAAAGGCTTTCAGCGCGGCGCCCAGCTCGTCCATCAGCTCATTATTGAGCGCGTTGAGCTGCTTGGGCCGGTTCAGCGTCACGATGCCCACCTGGCGCGAGTCCGGGCCTTCGGTACGGGTCACAATCGTTTCATAGGTCATGGGTTCGGTCCTTTTTGAAGAAGGCTGAATCATGCCACTTCCGCTGCGGTTTTCGGCTCTTGCGTGGCGGCTGCGGGCCGTACCGGGCTCAGGCTTTAGGGTCGAGCCACTCGTTGATGCGCGCCTCGTTCTTGACCGCCAGGCGCCAGGTGGTGAGCGCAGGCGGCAGGGCCAGTTCAAGCCGCACCAGCCGTTTGTCGCGCGACACCAGCGCGGTCACTTTTTTTGCATCGCCGGCGTAGAGCGTCAGGTCATCGAGCCGGCTCATGCGCCAGCCCGCGTCAGCCTGCAGCTTGCCGGCCGGCTCCAGCCCCAGCCATTCGTCGCCCGCCGAAAAGCCGGCCAGCTCGGCTGCGCCGCCGCGCAGCACGGTCTTGATCTGGACGCTGTGGTTTTCAGCCACCCGAAGGCCCAGCCGCTGCGCCAGCTGGGCCGGCTCCTCCAGCACCGCCACGCCATGCTGCTCCAGCAATTCCTTCAGTGGCAGCTCGTCCCGGCCATGCACCCAGCGGGCCAGCTCGGGCGCAAAGGAGCGCAGGCCCAGCGTTTCCAGCACGGCGGCCAGGTCAAGCTCGCGCAGGGCGCCGGCCTTGCAGCGCTTCCACAGCGCGCGCATTGCATCGTCGAGCGTGGCGCCGTGCGTGGTGCGGCCTTCGCTGCGCAGCGTCAGGTCCAGGCAGAGCGCGACCAGCGAGCCCTTGGCGTAGTAGCTGATGGTTGCGTTGGGCGTGTTTTCATCGGGCCGGTAGTACTTGACCCAGGCGTCAAAACTTGCCTCGGCCACGGACTGCACCTGGCGCCCGGGCGCCTGCAGCACCTGGTTGACGGTGGTGGTCAGCAGTTTCAGGTAGCCGGCGTTGTCCAGCAGCCCGGCGCGGCGCAGCAGCAGGTCGTCGTAATAGCTGGTGAAGCCTTCAAAAAACCACAGCAGTTCGGTGTAGTTCTCGCGGTCGTAGCGGTAGCTTTCAAACTCCGCCGGGCGCAGGCGCTTGACGTTCCAGGTGTGGAAGTATTCATGGCTGATGAGGCCGCGCAGCGTGGCGTAGCCGTCTGAGGTCTTGCTATCGCCCAGGCGCGGCAAGTCCTTGCGGGTGCAGATCAGCGCGGTCGAGTTGCGGTGCTCCAGCCCGCCGTAGCCATCGTCCACGGCGTTGAGCATGAACAGGTAATTTTTGTGCGGCGGTTTTTTGCTGCCGTGCCAGAAGCGGATTTCGGCCTCGCAGATTTTCTGCGTGTCGGCCAGCAGCCGCGCGCCGTCAAAGCTGGCCGCCGCCGCGCCCGCCACCACAAAACGGTGCGGCACGCCGCGCGCGGTGAAGCTGCCGCTCCAGAACAGCCCCATCTCGACCGGGCAATCGACCAGTTCGTCGTAATCGGCGGCCTCATAGCGGCCGAAGCCCTGGGGGTCGATTTTTTGCGGCCTCAAGCCGGTGGCAACCGACCATCCGCTCATGGCTTTCGAGGCGGGCAATTCCAGCACATGCGCCAAAGCCTCCTGGCCTTCAACCTTCAGGCACAGGCTGGTGCCATTGAAAAAGCCCCGGCTCGCGTCCAGCCAGGCGGTGCGCACCGAGTTGTCGTGCGCATACACCTCGTAGCTCAGCACCAGCGCGCTGGCCGGCGAGCAGGCGATCTGCCAGCTCGATTTGCCCTGCTGCTCCACGGCCAGCGGCGCCGGGCTGCGGCTGCCCTGGCTTGCCTGCAAGCCCTGCAGATTTTTGGAAAACTCGCGCACCAGGTAGCTGCCCGGTATCCACACCGGCAGCGCCACCCGCTGCAGCGCCGCAGGCTGGGCAATCGTCAGCGTGACGCGAAACAGGTGCGCCTGCAGGTTGCCAATTTCGACGCGGTAATGAAGCGGGGCAGGGGGGATGCGGGTAGAGGTGGCCATGAAGAAAAAAAGTAGGCCGGGCTGGCTGCAGGGCAGCTACCGGATTTGCTATTAAAAAAGTAGCTGCTGGCGCTTGTCCAGACTGCGCAGGAGGCATTATTTGTCAATAAACAAACCCGCCTGCGGGGCTGGGGGCGGAATTACGGGGCTTTGGCGCTCGCCAGCGTTTTTTCGATCTGTTCGACGCCGATGGCGCCGGGCACCCGCGAGCCGTCGGTAAAGAACAGGGTCGGCGTGCCGGTGATCTTGTATTTTCTGCTGAAGGCCAGGTTGCGCTCCAGCGCGCCCGTGTCGCAGCTGGCCTTGGCGGCGGGCTGGTCGCGCACCATCCAGTCGAGCCAGGCCTTGCCTTTGTCCTTGGCGCACCAGATGTTTTTGGCTTTTTCCGCCGAATCCGGGCTCAGGATGGGAATCAAGAAGGTGTGGATCGTGACATCGTTGACTTTTTGCAGGTCGCGCTCGAAACGCTTGCAATAGCCGCAGTTCGGGTCTTCAAACACCGCCAGCTTGCGCTTGCCGTTGCCGCGCACCTGGGTGAAGGCGTCTTTCAGCGGCAGGGCGGAAAAGTCGATGGCGCTGAGCTTCCCGACGCGCTCCTCGGTCAGGTTGCGCTTGGCCTTGGTGTCGATCAGGTGGCCCTGCAGCAGGAAATTGCCTTCGGCGTCGGTGTAGAAGATGTCGCTGTCATTGACGCGGATTTCATACAGGCCGTTCATCGGCGTCTTGCTGACCTCGTCGATCTTTGAAAAGGCCGGCAGCCGCTCGGCCAGGTTCTTGCGAATGCTGGCTTCCTGCGCGAAAGCAGATACCAGGCTGCTGGCCAGCAGGCTGGCCAGTGCCGCCAGCTTCAGGCCGGCGGTTAATTGATGGGGTTTCATGGTGTTCCTGGGTTGCTTGACAAAACTTCGACAATTTCAAATCACAGGCCGGCAGCCTGCCGCGTCACCCAGCGCTTGAGCAGGCTGCTGCGCGCAAACCCTTTCATGCCCCAGTTGCGCAGCATCTGCCAGCGCTCGTCGGTCTGGGCAAACAGGCCGTGCAGCCCGTCGGTCACGGCGCCCATGGCGGCCACGTCGGCCTTGCGCGCCCGCTCGTAGCGGCGCAATAATTTTTCATCGCCCAGGGCGCGCCAGTATTCGCGCTGCCCCAGCACGCCGGCCAGGCAGGCCGCATCGGCCAGACCCAGATTCAGGCCCTGGCCCGACAGCGGATGCACGGTGTGCGCCGCATCGCCGGCCAGCGCCCAGCCTGCGCCGACCCAGTGGTCGGCCCTGGACAGCGCCAGCGGCCAGCTGGCGCGCTCGCTGGTCAGGCGCAAATTGCCCGCTTCAGGGCCGCAGACGGCTTGCAGGGCGGTGCAGAATTCTTCCGGCGGCATTTGCTCCAGCGCCTCGGCGCGCTCCACGGCGACAGACCAGACCAGCGCCACGGAGTTCCCGTCGCTGCCGCCCAGGGGCAACAGCGCCACGATGTCGCCGCCCGCAAACCACTGGCGCGCCACGCCCTGGTGCGGCCGGTCGGCGTCAAGCCGGGCGGCCAGGGCTTTTTGCGGGTAGGCCTTGACGGTCCACTGCACGCCGAACTCCTCGCGGCTGCTGCTTTTCTTGCCTTCGCAAACCACGCTGAGCGCGGCCTTGACCGGCGCGGCGACGGTCTCGATCTGCGGCTGGTAGCGCACCGCCTGGAACAGTTGCTGTTCCAGCGCGGGAACATCGACGATCCAGGCCAGCGCGTTCTGCGCCACGCTGCCGGCGGTGAAGTCAAGCTGGCCGCCGTCGTCGCCCCAGACCTGCATCTCCGTGACCGGCGTGGCAAACGGCGCATCGGGCCAGACCCGCAAGGCCTCCAGCACATGGCGGGACGCGCTGTTCAGGGCATAGGCGCGTACATCGGCGGCGGGCGATTCGCCGGGCGCCTGCCGGGGCTGGCTGACCAGCGCCACGCGCAGGCGCTCGCGTGCCAGCAGCAGGGCCAGGGTGCGGCCCACCACGCCGTCGCCGCGAATACAGACATCAAAGGTTTTGGACATGAGCCATTTTAGGAGGGAGTGCAAAATCCTTATTTTGAGAACCCCGGGTTTCCTTCATCCACATCAACAAGAACAGGACAAGACGTGAGTGATTTATCAACTGCAGCGCTGGCCGATGCGCCGGCTGACGTGGCGGCGGTCGTTTCGCGGCTCTATGTCTATCCGGTCAAGTCCTGCGCCGGCGTCCGGGTGGAGCAGGCCATCCTGCTGGATACCGGGCTGGAGTTCGACCGCGCCTGGATGGTGGTGGACGGCAAGGGCGAGTTCCTCACCCAGCGCGAGCTGCCGCGCATGGCGCTCATCCGGCCGCAGCTCAAGCATTTCGAGATGATCCTGCGCGCGCCGGGCATGCTGGCGCTGCACATTGCGCTCGACCAGGTCGAAGCGCCCAGCCGGGTCCGGCTCTGGGACGATGAGGTGGCGGCCTACGACATGGGGCCGATTGCGGCGCAGTGGTTCACTGATTTCCTGGGCGTCCCGGCGCGTCTGGTGCGCTTTGACCCGGACCACAAGCGCATCAGCAGCCTGCACTGGACCGGCGGCATCGAGGCGCTGAACCAGTTCAGCGACGGCTATCCGGTGCTGCTCATCAGCGAGGCGTCTCTGGCGCAGTTCAATGAAAAGCTGATGGCGAAAGGGTTTGCCGCCGTCGGCATGGAGCGTTTCCGGCCCAACATCGTGCTGGGCGATGCGGTGGATGGGCTCGAACTCATGGCGCACGACGAAGACCGGCTCGACCTGCTGCAGATCGCCACCGAGCAGGGCGACGTACAGCTCAAGCCAGTCAAGCCCTGCCCGCGCTGCCCGATTCCCAACATCGACCCAGCCACCGCCCTCAGCAGCGCCGAGGTCGGCGACACGCTGCAAAGCTACCGCCAGGATGCGCGCGTCAACGGCGCGGTGACGTTTGGCATGAATGCCATCGTGCTGCACGGCATCGGCCACCTGCTCAGGGTCGGCCAGCGAGTCGGCGCCAGCTACCGCTTCGAGTGATCCGGCCCGTGGCAAACAGCTGGCCGCTGCCGGTTCCAGGCGGCGATTTACCGTCCGCAGTCTGGCCGGCTCCATGAGCGATTCGACGCCTGCGCCTGCTGCGCCGCCGGAGCCCGGCCGTTTGACGCGTCCCGGGAAAGCCACGGGCTGGAGGCGCTGGCTGCCCGGCCTGGTGGCCTTGCGCCAGTACGAGATCGCCTGGCTGCGCCATGATCTGGTGGCCGGCCTGGTGCTGGCCACGGTGCTGGTGCCGGTCGGCATTGCTTACGCGGTCGCCTCTGGCCTGCCGGCCATTTCGGGCCTGTACGCGACCATCTTCGGGCTGCTGGCCTACGCGCTGTTCGGCCCCAGCCGGGTGCTGGTGCTCGGCCCGGATTCCTCGCTGGTCGCCCTTATCCTGGGCGTCGTGCTGCCGCTGTCGGCGGGTGATCCGCAACGCGCGCTGGCGCTGGCGGGAATGATGGCGGTGGTCTCAGGCATCTTGTGCATCGCGGCGGGCTCGGCGCGCCTGGGTTTTGTCACCGAACTGCTCTCCAAGCCTATTCGCTACGGCTACATGAACGGCATTGCGCTGACCGTGCTGGTCAGCCAGCTGCCTGCGCTGTTCGGGTTCTCGGGCCAGGGCGACGGCCTGCTGACCAAAAGCCTGGCGTTTGGCGAGGCGGTACTGGCCGGCAAGACCAACGGCGCCGCGCTGGCGCTGGGCGCGGGCACGCTCGCCGTGATTTTTTGCCTCAAGCGCAGCAAACGCCTGCCGGGCGCCCTGGTGGCCGTGGTGGGCGCGACCATCACGGTCGCCGCGCTCGACCTGGCCACGCGGGCCGGCGTGCCGGTCCTCGGCGCGCTTCCGCAGGGCCTGCCGGCCCTGGCGTTTCCCTTGATCACGTCTGGCGACATCGTTCCGGTGCTGCTCGGCGGCGTGGCGGTGGCGCTGGTGTCTTTTGCCGACACCAGCGTGCTGTCGCGCACGTATGCCGCGCGCGCAGGCTCTTTTGTCGATCCCAATCAGGAAATGGTGGGCCTGGGGGTGGCGAACCTGGCGGCGGGCATTTTTCAGGGTTTTCCGATCAGCGCAAGCGCTTCACGCACGCCGGTCGCCGAGGCGGCCGGGGCCAGAACCCAGCTGGCGGGCGTCGTGGGCGCGCTGGTCGTGGCCGGGCTGCTGATGGTGGCGCCCAGCCTGCTCAGGAACCTGCCCACGGCCACCCTGGCGGCGGTCGTGATTGCCTCGGCGATTGCGCTGATTGAGGTCAAGGATCTGCGCCGCATCTACCGCATCCAGCAATGGGAGTTCTGGCTGTCCATCGGCTGCATGGCCGGCGTTGCGGTGCTGGGCGCGATCGAGGGCATAGGCCTGGCGATTGTGATTGCCGTCATCGAGTTTTTGTGGGACGGCTGGCGCCCGCACTTCGCGGTGCTGGGCCGGGTCGATGGCGTCAAGGGCTACCACGACATCAGCCGCTACCCGGACGCCCGCATCATTCCGGGGCTGGTGCTGTTCCGCTGGGATGCGCCGCTGTTCTTCGCCAATGCCGAGCTGTTCCGCGACCACGCGCTCGACGCCGTGGCGGCATCGCCGACGCCCGTGCGCTGGCTGGTCGTCAGCGCGGAGCCAGTCACCAGCGTGGATGTCACCGCCGCCGACGTGCTGGAAGAACTCGACCACACCTTGCATGCCGCCGGCATTGACCTGTGCTTTGCTGAAATGAAAGACCCGGTGAAGGACAAGCTCAAGCGCTTCGGCCTGTTCTCCGCGCTGGGCGAGCAGCGCTTTTTTGCCACGCTGGGCCAGGCCGTGAGCGGCTATATCAAGGCCACCCGGGTGCCGTGGGTGGACTGGGAGGACAAGGACGGCTGACGCGGGTGAAAGGGGCGGCGCCGGCCCTGCCCGCCCGGGCTTCGCGACTCATTACAATTGCCGGAGTTCTTTCCGGACACAACGCAGGAGCAGGCCGGGCGCAGGCGCATGGCCCGGACGGGGTTGCTTCCAGCCCTGCATCCCTCCTGCCGGTCCACGTCAGGCCGCCCACGACGCCCGCATCGGGCTTGGCGGGGCAATGATTTCTAAGGAATATTGATGAGTTTGAAGTGCGGCATCGTTGGCTTGCCTAACGTCGGAAAATCCACCCTGTTCAATGCGTTGACCAAAGCGGGCATCGCGGCGGAAAACTACCCTTTCTGCACCATCGAGCCCAACGTGGGCATCGTCGAAGTGCCTGACGCGCGGCTCGATGCGCTCTCGGCCATCGTCAAGCCGCAAAAGGTGCAGCGCGCGATTGTCGAGTTCGTCGATATCGCCGGACTGGTCGCTGGCGCCAGCACCGGCGAGGGCCTGGGCAACAAGTTTCTGGCCCACATCCGCGAGACCGACGCCATCGTCAACGTGGTGCGCTGCTTTGAGGACGACAACGTGATCCACGTCGCCGGCAAGGTCGATCCGATCAACGACATCGAAGTCATCCAGACCGAGCTCTGCCTGGCCGACCTGTTCGCGGTTGAAAAAGCCCTGCACCGCGTGACCAAGCTGGCGCGCTCGGGCGACAAGGAATCGGCCAGGCTGGTCGCCATCCTGGAGAAATGCCAGGCCGCGCTGAATCAGGCCAGGCCGGTGCGCACGATTGAGTTCAGCAAGGAAGAGCAGCCGCTGCTGCAGCAGTTTTTCCTGATCACCGCCAAGCCCGCCATGTTTGTCGCCAATGTGGCCGAGGACGGTTTCGGGAACAACCCCTTCCTCGACCGCCTGAAGGCTTTCGCCGACTCGCAGAACGCGCCGGTGGTGGCCATCAGCGCCAAGCTTGAAGCCGAGATGGCCGAGATGAGCGACGAAGACCGCCAGATGTTCCTTGAAGAACTCGGCCAGACCGAGCCGGGCCTGAACCGCCTGATCCGCGCCGCCTACAAGCTGCTGGGCCTG
>JAECRO010000077.1 GCA_016000195.1 Burkholderiales bacterium
TCGTCGAGTTCGTCGTTGCTGATCTCGATGCGGCCCTTGACCTTGTCGTCCCAGGCCACGGCGCCGCCCTGCGGATTCTTGAAGCGCAGCACGGGTTGCACGCCCTCGGGAATCGCCGGCAGCGTCTTGCCGGGCTCGGGCCGCCAGGTGCCGTCGTAGCGCGGCTTTTCCTTGGCGGCCATCTGGGCTTCGCGCAGCGCGTCGAGTTCGGCCACGCTCATGTAGCAGGGATAGACCTGGCCGGCAGCCACCATCTCGGCCAAGACGGCCTTGTAGCGGTCCATGCGCTGCATCTGGTAGAACGGGCCTTCGTCGTAGTCCAGGCCCAGCCAGCGCAGGCCTTCGATGATCACATCGACAGCCGCCTGGCTAGATCGCTCCACGTCCGTGTCTTCGATCCGCAAGATGAAATCGCCGCCCGTGGCGCGCGCAAAGGCCCACGGATACAGCGCCGAGCGGATGTTGCCAAGGTGGATGAAGCCAGTGGGCGAAGGGGCAAATCGGGTTCTTGTTTTCTGTGTCATGTCAGGCTGTCCAGACCGCGTGCGAGGTCGGCTTTCAAATCGTCGATATGTTCCAGGCCGGTGGCAAAGCGGATCAGGCCCTGGCCGATGCCGGCGGCCTGGCGCTGCGCTTCGGTGAGCCGGCCATGGGAAGTGCTTCCGGGATGGGTGATGATGGACTTGGTGTCGCCCAGGTTGGTGGCAATGCTGACCACCTGCGTGCTGTTGATCACATGGAAGGCGTTGGCGCGCGCCGTTTCCGGGTCGCTGCTGCGCACATCAAAAGACACCACGGCGCCGCCCAGACCCGACTGCTGGCGCATCGCCAGGTCGTGCTGCGGGTGCGACGGCAGGCCGGGGTAATACACGCGGGTCACGGCCGGATGCGTTTCCAGCCATTGCGCAATCGCCAGCGCCGTGGCGCTTTGCGCCTGCATGCGGATGCGCAGCGTTTCCATGCCCTTGAGCACGACCCACGCATTGAAGGGCGCCAGCACCATGCCGGCGGTGCGCACAATCGGGCCGAACACATCGACGATCAGCTTGGACGGCCCGCAAATCGCGCCCGCCATGACCCGGCCCTGACCGTCGAGGTACTTGGTGCCCGAGTGAATCACCAGATCGGCGCCCAGCGCGGTCGGCCGCTGCAGCGCGGGCGAGCAAAAGCAGTTGTCCACCGCCAGCAGCGCGCCGCCCGCATGCGCCACGTCGGCCAGCGCCCGGATGTCGCAGACCTCGGTCAGCGGGTTGGTCGGGGTTTCGGCAAACAGCAGCCTGGTATTCGGGCGCATGGCGGCTTGCCACTGCGCAATGTCGGTCTGCGAGACAAAGCTGGTTTCGACGCCGAACTTGGCGAATTCCTTGCCGAACAGGTTGAGCGTCGAGCCGAACACCGACTGCGAACACACCACATGGTCGCCGGCCCGCAGCAGGCCCATGCCCATCATCAGGATGGCGCCCATGCCGCTGGATGCGGCGATGGCCGCTTCAGTGCCTTCCAGCGCCGCCAGCCGCTGCTCGAAAGCAGCCACCGTCGGGTTCGACGTGCGCGCGTAGGTAAAGCCTTCCTCGGTGCCGGCAAAGCGGCGCGCCGAGGTTTCGGCGTCGGGCTGCACAAAACCGCTGGTCAAATACAGCGCTTCGGAGTTCTCGCCGTACTGGCTGCGCTCGATGCCGACACGCACGGCCAGCGTGTCGGGATGCAGGTTCTCGGGTAATGCTTGCCGGGTCATCTCAGGCTTCCTGCGGATTGGGCAGCGCCAGACGCGAGACATCGACGTCATCCTCGCCAATTTTTTCAGCAGTGTCGCCACGCGCCGAGTTCATGGCGGCAATGGTCTCGGCGGTCACGTCGCCGGTGACGTACACGCCGTCGAAGCACGACGCGTCGAAGCCATCGAGCGACGGGTTCAGCGAGCTGATGGCGCGCTTCATGCCCTCGACATCCTGGTAGATCAGTGCATCGCAGCCGATCACCTTGCGGATTTCCTCGATGCTGCGGTCATGCGCGACCAGCTCGCCCGGCGTCGGCATGTCGATGCCATAGACGTTCGGATAGCGCACCGGCGGCGCGGCGCTGGCCAGATAGACCTTGCGCGCGCCGGCGTCGCGCGCCATCTGCACGATCTCGCGGCTGGTGGTGCCGCGCACGATGGAGTCATCAACCAGCAGCACGTTGCGGCCCTTGAACTCGCTGGCAATCACGTTGAGCTTCTGGCGCACGGATTTCTTGCGCACGCCCTGCCCCGGCATGATGAAGGTGCGGCCGACATAGCGGTTCTTCACAAAACCTTCGCGGTAGGGAATGCCCAGCAGGTGCGCCAGCTGGGTGGCGCTGGGGCGGCTCGATTCGGGAATCGGGATGATCACGTCGATCTCGCTGGGCGGCACGGTGGAGACGACCCGCTTGGCCAGCGTTTCGCCCAGGTTCAGGCGCGCCTGGTAGACCGAGATGCCGTCCATCACCGAATCGGGACGCGCCAGATAGACAAACTCGAAAATGCAGGGATAGAGCCTGGCATTGGCCGCGCACTGCTCGGCATGCACCTTGCCGTCCAGGTCCACAAACACCGCTTCGCCCGGTGCAATGTCGCGCTCGAACTGGTAGCCGGTGCCTTCAAGCGCCACCGATTCGCTGGCCACCATCACGCTCGCGCCGCCTTCATTGTGGCCATGGCCGATGCACAGCGGGCGAATGCCGAACGGGTCGCGAAACGCCAGCAGCCCGTGGCCGGCGATCAGCGCCACCACGGCGTACGAGCCCTTGACGCGCTTGTGTACGCCGCGCACGGCGGCAAACACATCGGCCGGGCTCAGCGGCAGGCCGCGCGTGGTTTTTTCCAGCTCGTGCGCCAGCACGTTGAGCAGCACTTCGGAATCGCTGTCGGTGTTGATGTGGCGGTGGTCGGTGTTGAACAGCTCGGCCTTGAGTTCGGCCGCGTTGGTCAGGTTGCCGTTGTGCGACAGCACCAGGCCGAACGGCGCGTTGACGTAGAACGGCTGCGCCTCGTCTTCGCTGAAGGCATTGCCTGCGGTGGGGTAACGCACCTGGCCGAGCCCGACATTGCCCGGCAGCGCGCGCATGTTGCGCGTGCGGAACACGTCGCGCACCATGCCCTTGGCCTTGTGCATGTAGAACTTGCGTCCCTGCTGGGTGACGATGCCGGCGGCATCCTGGCCACGGTGCTGCAGCAGCAGCAAGCCGTCGTAGATCAACTGGTTAACAGGCGCTTTGCTGACGATTCCGACTATCCCGCACATGGTGTTCCGTTCATGATGTGTTGACTCTCAACGTAAATTCAAAAAAATTAATCCAGATACTTTGCCAACTGCCCCGGCAGCATCGGCTTCAGGCCGGCCAGCGTCGCCGTCAGCGCTTGCGCCCCGGCCGACGCCTGCCACCAGGCGCTGGACCTGAGCGCCGTCATGTCCATGACCACCGTCGCGGCCAGCAACAAAATCAGACCGCGCAGCACGCCGAAAGCCGCGCCCAGCGTGCGGTCCACGGGCCGCAGGCCGATGGCAGCCACCAGCTGCTTGAGCAAGGCGGCCAGCAGGCCCGCCGCAAACAGCGCAGCAATGAAAACCAGCACAAA
This sequence comes from Burkholderiales bacterium, assembly GCA_016000195.1. Classification (GTDB taxonomy): domain Bacteria; phylum Pseudomonadota; class Gammaproteobacteria; order Burkholderiales; family Burkholderiaceae_C; genus Polaromonas. Next base: position 3,599 of record JAECRO010000077.1, read on the forward strand.
AGCCGCCGCATGGCGCACCGGCGCCGAGGCCGACGGCCAGGGCAGCAGCGTGGCGACCTGCGGCGCCATCCATTGCGCCGCATAAAAAGAAGCCGCCCATCCCAGCACCGACAACACTTCGTAAACCAGCCCGCGCCAAGCCCCCAGCAACAGGGAAAAAAGCAGCACTCCCGCCAAAATCCAGTCAAGCGGCGTCACAAGCCTGCCTGCCGCTTAAAAACTCAGGATGGCAACCGGCAGGTCAAGCGACCTGATTTTGTTGACCGCCTTTTCGGCCTCGGCCTTGCTGGCAAACGGACCCACACGGACCCGGATGCGCTTGCCGTCCTTGGTGTCGGCCACCTGGGTGTAGGTGGCAAGACCGGCTTTTTCCAGCTTGCGGCGCGTTTCCTCGGCTTTGGCGGCGTCGGCAAAGGCGCCCACCTGGACCACCATGCGGCCTTTGGTTTCGGCGGCGGCGGCCTTGGTTTCTTCGGTGGCCGCAGGCTTGCTCAATGCCGCGACCTTGGGCGCCTGCGACGCGGGCGCGCCGTTGAGCAGGGCAATGGCCCGTGCGCCGTCGTCGCTGGCAGCCGCAGGCTTGGGCACCGGCCTGGCTTCTGCCTTGACGGCAGGCTTGGCTTCGGCTTTTGCTTCAGGCTTGGGTTCTGTCCTGAGTTCGGCCCTGGCTTCTGGCCGGGGTTCAGGCTTGGGCTTGGGCTTGGCCTCTGGCTTCAGCTCGGCTTTTGCTTCATGCCTGGGTTCCGGATTTACTTCTTTTTTAATCGCTGGAGAGGCAGGCTCCGCAAGCGCCGGACGGGGTTTTGACGGATAAATTTCTTCCTGGGGCGACAGGCTGGCGGCGGCGGTTATCGTTTCCGGCGTGGCCGCAGGCGCGGCAGTCTTGGCGGGTGCGGGTGCGGGCGCGGGCGCCGTGGCAACGGCGGCTGGCGCAGGGATGACCAGCGGCCTGACTACGTTTTTCCCGGGTATTTCAATCGGAATATCGACCGCGATGGGCCGGGGCTGGGTCTCGAACAGCAGCGGAAAGCCCAGAACGCCCAGCAACACCAGCACCGAGGCGCCAATCAGCCGGTGCTTGGCGCGTTTGCGCAGGACTTCCACACTGAGCGCCTGAGCGGCTGACCCGGCAGGAGGGACTGATGCGGTATCGCCCCGGCGGAACTTGAAAAACGGCATGGTGTGAGTTGGAATCCGTTGAAGGCCAAGGTGGGTTGCGGAGTGCTTCCAGTTCTGGCGCAGGCGGCTGGGTCCGATTGATTCGACCTCAAGCCGAAAGGTGCGGCGCCGAAAGACGCGGTACGCCGTTCTTCAGGATGCCGCCCACGGTGTAGAAGGAGCCAAAAACCACGATTCTATCAGTGGGGTTTGCCGCCAGGACGGCCGCCGCCAGCGCGGCCTCGGGCGTTTTGTAAGCATTGGCAGTCGCGTCAGGCCGGCTGTTGCCCGCCTGCCAGGCGGCGCAAAGCGCTTCGCCGCTGGCCGCGCGGGGCGTGGGCAAGTCGGTGAAATACCACTTGTCGATCAGCGGGCCGATCCGCGCCAGCATGGGTGCCACGTCCTTGTCGGCCATGGCCCCGAAGATGGCATGGGTGCATGGGTAAAAACCCATGGCGTCGAGGTTTTCAGTCAGCGCCGCAACCGAATGCGGGTTGTGCGCCACGTCCAGCACCAGCGTTGGCTGGCCGGGAATGATCTGGAAACGCCCCGGCAGCTCGACCATCGACAGGCCGTTGCGCACCGCCTGCGCGGTGATCGGCAGGCGCTCGCGCAGGGCCGTCAGCGCCGCCAGCACGCCCGAGGCATTGACCAGCTGGTTGACGCCGCGCAGCGCCGGATAGGCCAGTCCGGCATAGCGCCGGCCTCCCTTATCCTTTGCAGCGGCCCAGCTCCATTGCAGCTTGTCGCCCGAGAAATTGAAGTCCTGGCCAAAGCGCCACAGGTCGGCGCCCAGACTGGCCGCATGCTCCAGGATGCTTTGCGGCGGCACCGGGTCGCTGACGATGACCGGCCTGCCGGCGCGCATGATGCCGGCTTTCTCGAAGCCGATGGCTTCCCGGTCGTTGCCCAGCAACTCCATGTGGTCCAGGTCGATGCTGGTGATGACGGCGCAATCGGCGTCGAGGATGTTGACCGCATCAAGCCGCCCGCCCAGCCCGACTTCCAGGATCACGACGTCGAGCTTCGCATCGGCCAGCAACTGCAAAATCGCCAGCGTCGTGAATTCAAAGTAGGTCAGCGAGATTTCATCGCCATTTTGGCCTCTTGCGCGCTCCACGCTTGCAAAATGCGCTACCAAATCAGTAGCAATGACGATATCGCCGCGCACCCGGCAGCGTTCCTCGAAATGCACCAGGTGCGGCGAGGTGTAGACGCCGGTGCGATAGCCCGACTCCATCAGGATGGCCTCCAGCATGGCGCAGGTCGAACCTTTGCCGTTGGTGCCGGCCACGGTGATGACCGGGCAATCGAACTTCAGGCCCATGCGTTCGGCCACGGCCCGCACGCGATCCAGGCCCATGTCGATGCTTTTCGGGTGCAGGCGTTCGCAGTGCGCCAGCCAGTCGGCCAGGAGGGTGAGATGTTCCATAGAGATGCGCATTGTCGCGCAAGGCGGAAAACCCTGAGCAGCAGCGCGCATGGCGCTTCAGCCGGCGAAGCGGCCAGGCGCGGCAACGGCGGGGGCCGAAGAAGTCATGGGGTTTCCATCAAACTAGAGATGCTACATAATTAATAGCTGCTTACGCCCGTGTGTATTGCGCAAAAGCCATTTTTTACTTAAAAAACCTGAAAGCCACGACATGATCTTGCTCTACGGCATCCCGAATTGCGACACCGTCAAAAAAAGCCCGCGCCTGGCTTTCGGAGCACGGACTGGCCTACACCTTCCATGACTTCAAGAAGCAAGGCGTGCCGCCCGAGCAACTGGCACTGTGGACGCAAGCCGCCGGCTGGGAAAAACTGCTCAACCGCAAGGGCACGACCTGGCGCAAGCTCGACGCTGCCGCGCAAGCCGCCGTGGTGGACGCCGCCAGCGCCCAGTCGCTGATGCTGGCCCATGCAAGCGTCATCAAGCGCCCGGTCGTGGACTGGGGCAACAACGGGATCACGGTCGGCTTTGATGCGGCGGCCTGGGCCGGGCGGATCTGAGCCGGCGCGTCACCAGCTTTACAGTCCGGCAACCGAACTTTGTGCCTTGAAACGACTCTGATTCACTAGAATCGGGAGCCGTCGGAACGGGTCAGCCAGCCTTTGCCATTACGCAGGCAAGCGGCTTGTCACAACGGTTCAGCCCCGGGTTAAGCTGAAAAAGAGGTTCAGACATGACAACTACTCTCGTGAAAACAATTGTCGTCCCGGCTGTCGCCGCGGCGGCCATGGCGGCTGTTCCGGCATCGGCCATGGACATTCTGGCGCGCGTCATCTCCAGCACGCCGGTGGTGCAGCAGGTCGCCGTGCCGCGCCAGGTGTGCGGCAATGAAGCCGTCATCGTGCAGGCGCCCAAGTCGGGCGCGGGCGCCCTGATGGGCGCCATCGCAGGCGGCGCTGCCGGCAATGCCGTTGGCAACGGCGGCGGCCGGGCGGCGGCCACCATGATCGGACTGGTGGGCGGCGCCATGCTGGGCGACCGCATCGAAGGCTCCGGCAGCCAGGTGCAAAACGTGCAGCAATGCAGCACCCAGACGTTTTACGAAAACCGCACCAGCTACTTCAACGTGGTGTACGAATACCAGGGCACGCAATACACCGCACAAATGCAGAACGATCCGGGCCTGTATGTGCGCTTGCAGGTCACGCCGGTGGGCGCCATGGCACCCGCACCGCAGCCGGCCCCAAGCCAGCCGCAAACCTATTACCAGCCGCCAACCTATTACCAGCCGCAACCGGTCTATGTGCAGCCCGTGGTGACGGCGCCGGTCGTCTATCCCGCCTATTACCCCCAGCCCTATTACGCCCCGTATTACCCGCCCATCGGGCTTTCGCTCAACTTCGGCTACAGCCGTTTTAGCGGCGGCGGGCACTACGGCCACAGGCGCTGAGTGTTCACCTGAATGAAAAAAAGGGACGTTTTTAAACGTCCCTTTTTTTCATGACTGCCCCCTACTCGGGCGTCTTGATCAGGGCGTCCTTGAAAAGTATCGGCCCGGCCGGGCCACTGCCTGGCGGAACCCCGCCCTTGGGCTTCAAGGGTAATCGCCAGTGCAGGCGACTGCCGGATGTCCCCGCCGGCAAGGCCCACAGTTCCAGCGACTGTCAAGCAATCTCCCCGATACGCAGCGAACAGCCCCCTGGATTCAGAGCGGGCTGCAGGCTGACCTAAAATCCGGGCTTGGTCTGCCCACCTGCCCCGCGCAGCGTTTACACCGTTACAAAATCCTCATGACCACCGAAAAAATCGACAACATCACTGTTCAAACCCAAGCCAATGTGTACTTTGACGGCAAATGCATCAGCCACGGCATCACGCTGGCCGACGGCACCCAAAAATCGGTCGGCGTGATCCTGCCGGCCAGCCTGACCTTCAACACCGGCGCCGCCGAAATCATGGAATGCGTGGGCGGCGCCTGCGAATACAAGCTGGCCGGCAGCGACGAGTGGGTGAAGTCCTCGGTCGGCGAGTCGTTCAGCGTGCCTGGCAACTCGAAGTTCGATATCCGCGTCGAGCAGGCTTACCACTACATTTGCCATTTCGCCTGAACCCACAACCCCGCAGGAACCCCTCACCCATGGCCACCATTCTCCAAAACCTTCCCATCGGCCAAAAAGTCGGCATCGCCTTTTCCGGCGGGCTCGACACCAGCGCGGCACTGCACTGGATGAAGCTCAAGGGCGCGATTCCCTACGCCTACACCGCCAACCTGGGCCAGCCCGACGAGCCGGACTACGAAGACATTCCGCGCAAGGCGATGCAGTACGGCGCCGAGCAGGCCCGGCTGATCGACTGCCGCAGCCAGCTGGCCGCCGAAGGCCTGGCCGCGCTGCAGGCCGGCGCCTTTCACATCACCACCGCCGGCGTGACCTACTTCAACACCACGCCGCTGGGCCGCGCCGTGACCGGCACCATGCTGGTCGCCGCCATGAAGGAAGACGATGTCAACATCTGGGGCGACGGCAGCACCTACAAAGGCAACGACATCGAGCGTTTTTACCGCTACGGCCTGCTGACCAACCCGTCGCTCAAAATCTACAAGCCGTGGCTGGACCAGTTGTTCATCGACGAGCTGGGCGGGCGCGCCGAGATGTCGGCCTTCATGACGCAGGCCGGCTTTGGCTACAAGATGAGCGCCGAGAAAGCCTATTCGACCGACTCGAACATGCTGGGCGCCACGCACGAGGCGAAAGACCTGGAGCACCTGAGCAGCGGCATGAAGATCGTCAACCCGATCATGGGCGTGGCCTTCTGGAAGGACGAAGTCGAGGTCAGGCGGGAAGAAGTCACGGTGCGTTTTGAAGAAGGCCGGCCGGTGGCGCTAAACGGCGTCGAATACACCGACCTGGTCGAGCTGATCCTCGAAGCCAACCGCATCGGCGGCCGCCACGGCCTGGGCATGAGCGACCA
>JAECRO010000011.1 GCA_016000195.1 Burkholderiales bacterium
ACGCTGCCATTGCGCATCGGTGAAAGTGTGGCGTTCTTGAGTCATTGGGCTGGCTTCTTTATTCAATTTAAGTCATAAATTAAGAGAAATATATTCTTTTGAGTTTTAAAGATTGCACTCCAGAATACCGTATTCCCAACCTTTTCAGGAGCGAATCATGACCACTGTCAGACTCGACGATACGGCGCTTGGCTTTTACAAGGTGGCTAAACCGATGAACCGGAAAGACGTCGATGACGTGGTGGTTTTTCCTGGCATTCAAACCGGGCCGGCGCAGTGCCTTTCGATCATCCCTTGCTAAAAAACATTAGTGCGCATCATCATTGTTCCTGGTTGGCGTGATTCCGGCCCCGGCCACTGGCAAAGCTTGTGGGCCGAGCAACTGGCCGGCGCAGAGCGCGTCCAGCAGGACGACTGGATCACGCCCAATCGTCAAGCTTGGGTGGCATCGATTGCCCGAACCATCTTGCAGCAGGACGAGCCCGTGGTGGTGGTCGCGCACAGCCTGGGCTGCATTGCCACCGCGCATTTGCCGGCCGAAGCGGTTGAGCAGATTCAGGGCGCCTTGCTGGTGGCGCCGGCTGACCCGGAGCGCCGCGCTGTGCTGAGCGACTTCGCACCTGTGCCTTTTCAGAAGCTGCCTTACCGCACGATTCTGGTGGCCAGCAGCCATGACCCTTATTGCCCGGTGCGGCTGGCGGGCGCCTATGCGCGAGCCTGGGGCAGTGAATTTGTCCGCCTGCAGGATGCCGGCCATATCAATACGGAATCAGGCCACGGCGAATGGCCGCTGGGCATGACGCTGCTGCAATCACTGGCGGGCCATGCAGGGCCGGCATCCAGCGGTCACAATCCTTCGATTCCAGAACTTTCTTCTTCACCTTTTGGCTCCCTGAACACAGCATGACCTCAAAATTCAAAATCGCCCTTGCCGCGCTGGCCCTGGCCGCAAGCGGCATCACTCAAGCCCAGACCCTGCTGAACGGCTCGTATGACGTGGCGCGCGAGTTCTACAAGGACTACAACGCGGCGTTCATCGCCCACTACAAGAAAACCACCGGCAAGGACGTGAAAATCGACCAGTCCCACGCCGGCTCCAGCGCCGTGGCGCGCTCGGTGGCCGATGGACTGGATGCTGATGTGGTGACGATGAACACCTCGACCGATGTCGAATTTCTGGCCAATGCCGGCGTGGTCGCCAAGGACTGGGCCAAGCGCTTCCCGGACAATGCCTCGCCCACCACCTCGACCATGCTGTTCCTGGTGCGCAACGGCAACCCGAAGGGCATCAAGGACTGGGACGACCTGACCAAGCCCGGCATCCAGGTCATCGTGGTCAACCCGAAAACCGGCGGCAATGGCCGCTACACCTACCTTGCCGCCTGGGGCTATGCCAAGAAAAAGGGCGCGACCGATGCGCAGGCCGCCGAGTTCGTCGGCAAGCTGTACAAGAACGTTCCGGTGCTGGGCAAGGGCGGGCGCGATGCGACCACGGCCTTTTTGCAGCGCAATATTGGCGATGTACTGGTGACGTTCGAGTCTGAAGTGGTATCGGTCAACAAGGAGTTCGGCGAAGGCAAGGTTGATGCCATCTATCCATCCCTCAGCATCCTGACCGAGAACCCGGTGGCGGTGGTGGAACGCACCGTGGCCAAGAAAGGCACGGCTGAACTGGCCAAGGCTTACCTGGACTACCTGTATTCCGACGAAGGCCAGGAAATTGCCGCCAAACACGCGATGCGTCCGCGCTCGCAGGCGATCCTGAAAAAACACGCTGACATCTTCAAGCCCATCCAGTTGTTCACGGTGCAGGAAATGTTCGGCTCGCTGAGCGAAGCGCAAAAAGTCCACTTCAATGACGGTGGCCAGTTCGACAAGCTCTACACCGTCAGGTAAACATGAGTGCCTTGATTTCCGGGGCGCCATCCGCAGGGGTGGCGCCGCCCTTGCGTGCAAGCGCTAAAAGAACGCCGCAGCGCGTATTGCCCGGCTTCAGGCTCACCCTGGGCTACACGGTGCTGTACCTGAGCCTGATCGTGCTGATCCCGATCACGGCGCTGTTCTTCAAGACCTTCACGCTGACCTGGGAGCAGTTCGTGTTCGCCGTCACGTCGCCGCGCGTCATGGCCTCGTACCGGCTGACGTTCGGCGCGTCGCTGATTGCCGCGCTGGTCAACCTGGTGTTTGGCCTGCTGCTGGCCTGGGTGCTGGTGCGCTACAGGTTTCCGGGCAAGAAAATCGTCGATGCGCTGGTCGATTTGCCGTTCGCGCTGCCAACCGCCGTGGCCGGGATTTCGCTGACGGCGCTGCTGGCCGGCAACGGCTGGCTGGGCCAGTACCTGGAGCCGTTGGGCATCAAGCTGGCCTTTACGCCGGCGGGCGTGGTGATTGCCTTGATTTTTGTCGGCATGCCGTTTGTCGTGCGCACGGTGCAGCCGGTGCTCGAAGATGCCGAAAAAGAGCTTGAGGAAGCCGCCACGGCGCTGGGCGCCAACCGGCTGCAGATTTTCACCAAGGTGATCTTTCCGCACATCGCGCCAGCCCTGCTGACGGGTTTTGCGATGGCGTTTGCGCGCGCGATTGGCGAATACGGCTCGGTGATTTTCATTGCCGGCAACATGCCGATGGTGTCCGAGATCACGCCGCTGATCATCATCGGCAAGCTGGAGCAGTACGACTACGCCGGGGCCACGGCCGTGGCGGTGGTGATGCTGGTGCTGTCCTTCATCCTGCTGCTGGTCATCAATGCGCTGCAGGCCTGGCAGCGTAAAAATACGGGAGCATCTTCATGAGCGGGTCGTCTTCACAACCCATTCGCCGGGTAAAAGCCGGAACCACCGAAGCGCCCTGGGTCCGCTACACGCTGATCACGGTGGCGCTGCTGTTCGTGCTGCTGTTCCTTATTTTGCCTTTAGCCGCCGTGTTCACCGAGGCCTTGCGCAAGGGCTTTGGTGCCTATCTGGATGCGCTGAAAGAACCCGATGCCTGGTCGGCCATCCAGCTCACCTTGATTGCCGCCGCGATAGCCGTGCCGCTCAATCTCGTATTCGGCGTGGCCGCAGCCTGGGCGATTGCCAAGTACGAGTTTCGCGGCAAGTCATTCCTGACCACGCTGGTCGATCTGCCGTTTTCCGTCTCGCCGGTCGTGGCCGGCCTGATGTACGTGCTGCTGTTCGGTGCGCAGGGCTGGTTCGGGCCGTGGCTGCAGGCGCACGACGTCAAGATCATCTTTGCCGTTCCGGGCATTGTGCTGGCGACCGTGTTCGTGACCTTTCCCTTCATCGCGCGGGAGCTGATTCCGCTGATGCAGGCGCAGGGCAACGACGAAGAGCAGGCCGCCATCGTGCTGGGCGCGACCGGCTGGCAGACCTTCTGGCATGTCACGCTGCCCAACATCAGGTGGGGGCTGATCTACGGCGTCATCTTGTGCAATGCGCGGGCCATGGGCGAGTTCGGCGCGGTGTCGGTGGTGTCGGGCCATATTCGCGGCCAGACCAACACCTTGCCGCTGCATGTGGAAATTCTGTACAACGAATACCAGTCAGTGGCCGCATTTGCTGTGGCCTCGCTGCTGGCCATCCTGGCGCTGGTCACGCTGGCCATCAAGTCGGTGGCCGAGTGGCGCCATGAGGCTGAAATGAACGCGGCGGCCGAGTTGCCGCCCGAGCGGCCGCAAGCGCTTGCCGCCGTTCGCTGAAAACACGCTGGAAAAATAAATCATGGGTATCGAAATTCGCAATGTCAGCAAGCAGTTTGGCAAATTCCAGGCCTTGAGTGATGTGAGCCTGGACATTGAAGCGGGCGAACTGGTCGCCTTGCTCGGCCCCTCGGGCTGCGGCAAGACCACGCTGCTGCGCATCATCGCCGGGCTGGAAACGCCCGACCAGGGCAGTATCCTGTTCAGCGGCGAGGACACCACCGATGTGCATGTGCGCGAGCGCGGGGTCGGCTTTGTGTTCCAGCATTACGCGCTGTTCCGGCATATGACGGTGTTCGAGAACGTCGCCTTCGGCCTGCGCGTCAAGCCGCGCGGCCAGCGTCCGAGCGAAGCGCAGATCAGGGAAAAAGTCCATTCGCTGCTCAGCCTGGTGCAGCTCGACTGGCTGGCCGACCGCTTTCCGTCGCAGCTCTCGGGCGGCCAGCGCCAGCGCATCGCCCTGGCGCGGGCGCTGGCGGTCGAGCCCAAGGTGCTGCTGCTCGACGAGCCCTTCGGCGCGCTCGACGCCAAGGTGCGCAAGGAACTGCGCCGCTGGCTGCGCCGCCTGCACGACGACCTGCATGTCACCAGCATTTTCGTCACGCACGACCAGGAGGAAGCGCTGGAAGTGGCCGACCGCGTGGTGCTGATGAACGCCGGCAAAATCGAACAGATCGGCTCGCCGCAGCAGGTCTGGGACCATCCGGCCAGCCCTTTCGTCTATGGTTTTCTGGGCGACGTGAACCTGTTTCATGGTCGCGCCCACGAAGGCGAGGTGCAGTTTGAAGGCATGAAGCTGGATTCGCCCGAGCACCGTGGCGCGCAAAACGCCAAGGCCTTTGCCTACGTGCGTCCGCATGATTTCGAGGTCGAGCGCTATGCGCCTGGCGCCGAAGGCATCGTGGCCACGCTGGAGCGGGCAATTGTCATCGGGCCGATTGCCCGGCTGGAACTTATTCCGCTCGAATCCCGTCAACCGTCGGCCGACTCCCTGATCGAAGCGCAAATCCCGTCGAAAAAGTTCAGGGACATGGGGCTGAAGGAGGGCGAAAAGCTGGTGCTGACCCCGCGAAACGCCCGCGTGTTTGTTGATGCCGGAGAAGGAATCTGATGTTTTTCAATTTGCTGAATGCCCCCCGCCGCCTGCTGGCGCTGCTGGCTCTGGGCTGTGTGGCGCTGCTGGCTTTTGGCTTGTATCTTCAGCATGTGGTGGGGCTGGAGCCGTGCCCGATGTGCATCGTGCAGCGCTATGCCCTGGTGCTGGTGGCCCTCGTTGCAGGCCTGAGCGCCTTTGGGACCAAGCGGAATTTTTTGATTTCTTCCTCCAGCCTGCTGGTGTTGCTGTCGGGTTTTGGCGCATTTGTGGCGGCGCGCCAGAGCTTTTTGCAGTGGTATCCGCCAGAGATTGCCTCCTGCGGCCGTGACTTCTACGGAATGATCGAAACCTTTCCGCTCAAGCGCGCCATTCCCATGATTTTCAAGGGCAGCGGGGATTGCTCGGCGGTGGACTGGACCTTTCTGGGCGGCTCGATTGCCAACTGGTCGTTTGTGTGCTTTGTCGTCATCGGCCTGGTTGCGCTCATGCTGATCGTCCGGCTGGCCCGCCAGCGCTGAATCCGCCGAGGGGGTGTTGAGCTGCACCTACAAGCTGAAAATTATTTCAGTTTGCTATTTATTTAATAGCTGCTTGTGCAGGAGCAGCGTGCGCAAAAGGCCTTTTTGGCATAAAAAATGCCAGTCAGCGCTTGACTGACTGGCATCGGGGCTTGAAGCGTCCCTTCAGGACGCCGGCGCCAGCGCCAGCGCGTTAGATCACCTTGGCAATTGAAGCGCAAACATAGTCGATGTTCTTGCTGTTCAGCGCGGCCACGCACATGCGGCCGGTGTCGGTGCCATAGACGCCAAACTCATTGCGCAGACGAACCATCTGGTCCTTGTTCAGGCCCGAATAGCTGAACATGCCGATCTGCTTGGTGATGAAGCTCATGTCTTCCTTCACGCCGGCGGCCTTCAGGCCATCGACCAGCTTTTGGCGCATGGCCTTGATGCGAACGCGCATCTCGCCCAGTTCCTTTTCCCACAGGGCGCGCAGCTCGGGCGTGTCCAGCACCATGGCCACCACCATGCCGCCATGAATCGGCGGGTTGCTGTAGTTGGTGCGGATGACGATCTTGAGCTGGCTCAGCACGCGGGCGGCTTCTTCCTTGCTCTCACACAGTACGCTCAAGCCGCCGACGCGTTCGCCGTACAGGCTGAAGCTCTTGGAGAAAGAGGTGGAGACAAAAAAGCTCAGGCCGGCGGCGACGAACTTGCCAATCACCGCGCCGTCTTCGGCCAGGCCGTAGCCAAAGCCCTGGTAGGCCATGTCCAGGAAAGCCACCAGGTTGTTGGCCTTGACGGCGGCAACCACCTCATCCCACTGGGCAGCGGTGATGTCGTAGCCGGTCGGGTTGTGGCAGCAAGCATGCAGCACGACGATGGTGCCCGCAGGCGCGGCATTGAGGGCTGCCAGCATGCCGGCGAAGTTGATGCCGCGCGTGGCCGCATCGTAGTAGGGGTAGCTCTCGACCGTGAAGCCGGCGTTGGTGAACAGGGCGCGGTGGTTTTCCCAGCTTGGGTCGCTGATCAGCACCTTGGCATCAGGGTTCAGGTGCTTGAGGAAGTCGGCGCCGACCTTCAGGCCGCCGGTGCCGCCAATGCACTGCACGGTGGCGACCCGGCCCGACGTGACGGGTTCGCTGCCGGCGCCAAACACCAGGCCCTTGACGGCGGCGTCGTAAGCGGCAATGCCGTCAATCGGCAGGTAGCCGCGCGCTTTGGGCGCTTCCATCATCTGTTTTTCAGCGGCCTGAACGCATGCGAGCAGCGGCAGCTTGCCGTTGTCGTCGTAATACACGCCCACGCCCAGGTTGACCTTGGCGGGGTTGGTGTCAGCGGCAAACTGCTCGTTCAGACCCAGGATCGGGTCGCGCGGTGCCATTTCGACGGCGGTGAACAAAGACATGAAATATCCTCAAAAGTGAAAAATGCCTTGATCGAGGCGGGTGAGTACCGGTTTTGCTGCCGGCAGCGATGTGTTCGCCGGGCACAAAGGGATTGCAATTTCCGCTTTTGCCCGAATGTCATAGTGTGTTTAATCGTCCTGAATTTTAACGGGGCCTGATTGGGGTTTTTATGCCAGAAATAATGGAAGTCATTCCTGGGGCGGCGGATTCGGGCGGCGTGGGCCAGTTCATCCGCTTTCCTGATTCGCCTTTTGAGTTGTTCCAGCCCTACCTGCCGGCAGGCGACCAGCCACAGGCCATCGACAAGCTGGTCGAAGGCGTGCGCGACGGCGAAGCCTTTCAAACCCTGCTCGGCGTGACCGGCTCCGGCAAAACCTTCACCATGGCCAACGTGATTGCCCGGCTGGGCCGGCCGGCCATCGTGTTTGCGCCGAACAAGACGCTGGCCGCCCAGTTGTACAGCGAATTCCGCGAGTTCTTCCCGAAGAACGCGGTCGAGTATTTCGTCAGTTACTACGACTACTACCAGCCAGAAGCCTATGTGCCGCAGCGCGACCTGTTCATCGAAAAAGACTCCGCCATCAACGAACACATCGAGCAGATGCGGCTGTCGGCCACCAAAAGCGTGCTGGAGCGCCGCGATACCCTGATCGTGGCCACCGTCAGCGCGATTTACGGCATCGGCGCGCCCGAGGATTACACCCAGATGCGTTTCATTGCCCGCATTGGCGACAAGATGGGCCAGCGCGACGTGATTGCCCGGCTGATCCGCATGCAGTACAGCCGCAACGACGCAGACTTTTCTCGCGGCACGTTCCGGGTGCGCGGCGACGTGATCGACATCTTTCCGGCCGAGCATTCCGAGCTGGCCGTTCGCATCGAGTTGTTTGATGACGAGATTGAGTCGCTGCAGCTGTTCGATCCGCTGACCGGCCGCATCCGCCAGAAAATCCCGCGTTTTGTGGTTTACCCCAAGAGTCATTACGTCACGCCGCGCGACAAGGTTATGACGGCGGTGGAAACCATCAAGCTGGAGCTGTCCGGGCGGGTAGGGCAGTTCATCGCCGAAGGCAAGCTGGTCGAAGCCCAGCGCATCGAGCAGCGCACCCGGTTCGATCTGGAAATGCTGGGTGAAATCGGCCACTGCAAGGGCATTGAAAACTACACCCGCCACCTGAGCGGCTCGCCGCCGGGCTCGGCGCCTTCGACGCTGTGCGACTATTTGCCGAAGGACTCGGTGATGTTCCTCGACGAGAGCCACGTCATGATCGGCCAGCTCAACGCCATGTACAACGGCGACCGGGCGCGCAAGACCACGCTGGTCGAATACGGCTTTCGCCTGCCCAGCGCGCTGGACAACCGGCCGCTCAAGTTCGAGGAGTTCGAGTCCAAGGTCAGGCAGGCGATTTTTGTTTCCGCCACGCCAGCCGCTTATGAAAAAGAGCATGCCGGCCAGGTGGTCGAGCAGCTTGTCCGGCCGACCGGGCTGGTGGACCCGCAGGTCGAGGTCCGCCCCGCGACGCATCAGGTGGACGATGTGCTGCAGGAAATCCGGATTCGGGTGGAACTCAATGAACGGGTGCTGATCACCACGCTGACCAAGCGCATGGCCGAGCAGCTGACCGATTATCTGAGCGAGAACGGCGTGAAGGTGCGCTACCTGCACAGCGACGTGGAGACGGTCGAGCGGGTTGAAATTCTGCGTGACTTGCGCCTGGGCACTTTCGATGTGCTGGTCGGCATCAACCTGTTGCGCGAAGGGCTGGACATTCCCGAGGTTTCGCTGGTGGCGATTCTGGATGCCGACAAGGAAGGCTTCCTGCGTTCGGAACGCAGCCTGATCCAGACGATTGGCCGCGCCGCCCGAAACCTCAATGGCCGGGCGATTTTGTATGCGGACCGCGTCACCGACTCGATGAAGATGGCGATGGGCGAAACCGAGCGCCGGCGCAACAAGCAGTTGGCCTTCAATATCGAGAACGGCATCACGCCGCGCAGCATCGTCAAGCGCATCAAGGACTTGATCGACGGCGTGTATTCCGAGAAATCCGGCAAGGAAGCCGAAAAGCTGGAGATGCAAAAAGCGCTGGTCGAGGACATGAGCGAAAAAGACATTGCACGAGAAATCAAGCGGCTTGAAAAGCAGATGGTGGAACACGCGAAGAACCTGGAGTTCGAAAAGGCCGCCCGGATTCGCGATCAGTTACATGTGCTCAAGGAGCAGGCTTTTGGCGCGCCTGGCACCGACAATGTGGTGCCGATTTCATCCGCCGGCTGATGCTTTGGCCGCCTCACGGGTTGCTTGAAGCGCTGCGGGCCAGCCCGCCGGCCGTCAAACGTCAGCATGCAAATATCCCCTGCCCATGTTATACTTGATGAAATTAGTCAGGAACATGACGACAATAAAAGAACGCTCCCGTTACCAGCTTTTTGGCTGGCTTGGGTGCAGAGGGGAAGCCCCCTGATGGTCACAAGCTTTCGGGGTCAAAACGACAGTCAAGCGCACTTTAAGGAGCTTGTTATGCGTCTCACGACCAAAGGCCGTTTTGCGGTCACCGCGATGATTGATCTAGGACTGCGCCAGAACAATGGCCCGGTCACGCTGGCAGCCATCAGCCAGCGCCAGCAAATTTCACTGTCTTATCTGGAGCAGCTGTTTGGCAAGCTGCGCCGCCATGAGCTGGTCGAGTCCACCCGTGGACCCGGCGGTGGCTACACGCTGGGCCGCAAGGCCTCCGAGATCACGGTGGCCGACATTATTGTTTCGGTGGACGAGCCGATTGATGCCACGCAGTGCGGCGGCAAGGAAAATTGCCTGGGCGATGGCAGCCGCTGCATGACGCACGATCTCTGGTCTTCGCTGAACAGCCGCATGGTCGAGTTTCTCGATTCCGTCAGCCTGCAAAAGCTGGTCGATGACCAGCTGGCCAAGGGCGTCATGGTTGAAAGCACACCGCAGGTTAAAAAAGCGGTTTTTGCATCCCCGGCCGTCAAGCAGGTGCGCGTGAATGCACCGAATTCCGTCTTCGCCCTCGGCAACGCATTTTCAAAATCCTGAAGGATTCGGACTGCATCGCCGGGACGTTATTGTTTAAGCTGCCAGCCAGCCAAAAATTAAAGAGCTAGCCAAATGGAAACTCCACACTTCCCCATTTACATGGACTACAGCGCCACCAACCCTTGCGATCCGCGCGTGGTGGACGCGATGATTCCTTGGCTGCGCGAGCATTTCGGCAACCCTGCATCCCGTAGCCATGCCTGGGGCTGGGAAGCCGAAGCCGCAGTTGAAAAAGCCCGCGAGCAGGTGGCCGCGCTGATTGGTGCCGACCCGCGCGAAATTGTCTGGACCAGCGGCGCGACCGAGTCCAACAACCTCGCACTCAAGGGCGCAGCCCATTTCTACAAGTCCAAAGGCAAGCACCTCATCACCGTCAAGACCGAGCACAAGGCCGTGCTCGATACCTGCCGCGAACTGGAGCGTCAGGGCTTCGATGTGACTTACCTGGATGTTCAGGCCGACGGCTTGCTGGACATGGAAGTGCTCAAGGCAGCAATCCGGCCTGACACCATTCTGGTCAGCGTCATGTTCGTCAACAATGAAATCGGCGTCATTCAGGACATTCCCGCCATTGGCGCCTTGTGCCGTGAAAAAGGCATCATTTTTCATACCGATGCGGCACAGGCAACCGGACGGGTCGATATAGACCTGCAGACGCTGCCGGTCGATTTGATGAGCCTTACCTCGCACAAAACCTACGGCCCCAAAGGCATTGGTGCTTTGTATGTGCGCCGCAAACCGCGCGTGCGGCTGGAAGCGCAAATGCATGGCGGCGGCCACGAGCGCGGCATGCGTTCGGGCACCTTGCCGACGCACCAGATCGCCGGCATGGGCGAGGCTTACCGCATTGCCAAAGCCGAGATGCATGAAGAAAACAAGCGTATCCGGGTCTTGCACGAGCGCATGCTCAACGGGCTGAAGGATGTCGAAGAAGTTTTTCTCAATGGCCACGCAGAAAAACGCGTGCCGCACAACCTGAACATGAGCTTCAACTTCGTCGAAGGCGAGTCGCTGATCATGGGCAT
The DNA here is from genome assembly GCA_016000195.1 of Burkholderiales bacterium. GTDB lineage: Bacteria > Pseudomonadota > Gammaproteobacteria > Burkholderiales > Burkholderiaceae_C > Polaromonas. The sequence goes on from JAECRO010000011.1 coordinate 10,786, forward strand.
CAAGGGGCTTGCGGTGTCGAGTGGTTCAGCCTGCACGTCGGCCAGCCTGGAGCCCAGCTATGTCTTGCGCGCCTTGGGCCGCAGCGACGAACTGGCGCACAGCAGCCTGCGCATGACCATTGGCCGCTGGACGACCGAAGAAGAAATCGACTATGCCGTCGCCACCATCAAGGAAAACGTGGCCAAGCTGCGCGATCTGTCGCCCTTATGGGAAATGTTCAAGGATGGTGTTGATCTTTCCACCATCCAGTGGGCGGCGCATTAAACAAAACAGGTAATTCGATGGTTTGAAACAAGTCGTTTACCCAAAAACCCAACTTAGGAATTAATCATGGCATACAGCGAAAAAGTGGTGGACCACTATGAAAATCCCCGCAACGTTGGCTCTTTTGAAAAAGGCGATGAAGCGGTAGGCACCGGCATGGTCGGCGCCCCGGCTTGCGGCGACGTGATGAAGCTGCAGATCAAGGTCAACCCGATCACGGGCGTGATTGAAGATGCGCGTTTTAAAACCTACGGTTGCGGCTCGGCGATTGCTTCAAGCTCGCTCGTCACCGAATGGGTAAAAGGCAAAACACTGGAGCAGGCTGCCAGCATCAAGAACAGCGCGATTGCCGAAGAACTGGCCCTGCCGCCCGTCAAGATTCACTGCTCCATCCTGGCCGAAGACGCCATCAAGGCGGCTGTGAATGACTACAGGCAAAAGCACCTCATTGCTGAAACCGCGCACTGATCAACCCGTTTAATTTTTGAGCGATTTACATGTCCGTTACCCTTACCGACGCAGCCGCCCGCCACGTGACCCGCTACATGACCAAGCGCGGCAAGGGCGTGGGTGTGCGCCTGGGCGTCAAGACCACTGGATGTTCGGGTCTGGCCTACAAGCTGGAATATGCCGATGAAATCGCGCCTGAAGATGTCGTGTTTGAAGACAACGGCGTGAAGGTGCTGGTCGACCCTAAAAGCATGGCCTATATCGATGGCACGCAACTGGACTTTGTGCGCGAAGGCTTGAACGAAGGCTTCAAGTTCATCAACCCCAATGAGCGTGACCGCTGTGGGTGTGGTGAGAGTTTTCGCGTTTGACCTGTCAATCAGGCGGCGCTTCGTATGGCGCATGGTGCAACACAGAGCATCTTTTTTGACAATGCCGCCTTCACTCACTGTGCTGGCGGTTTTTTTTTACTCCCATGAACCTTCAATCCAACGACTTTGAGCTTTTTGGCGTACCCATGCAGTTTGCCCAGGACCGGGCGCAGCTTGACGCGCGCTGGAAGGAGTTGCAGCGCGAAGCCCATCCTGACAAGTTTGCCGCGCAAGGGGCCGCAGCCCAGCGCGTGGCCATGCAGTGGTCGGTCCGCATCAACGAGGCTTACCAGCGGCTGAAAGATCCGCTCAAACGCGCCAGCTACTTGTGCGAGTTACACGGCGCACCGATCAATGCTGAAAACAACACCGCCATGCCCGTTGACTTCCTGATGCAGCAGATGGAGTGGCGGGAAGCCCTGGATGATGCCAAAAACATCGATGATTTAAATAAAATAGCCTTGGAGTCCATGGTCAGCGGGCGCAAGCAGCTATCAAAAATAGAGCAATCACTGGACGGGAAGAAAGACTTTTCTGCAGCGGCTCAACAGGTCAGAAGCCTGATGTTCATTGAACGTTTTGCCAGCGAGGTGGATGCACGCATCGACCAGTTGGGACAATAAAGCATTAAAAAGTAGAGTAAAGAAAAGCGCCATGGCACTTCTGCAATTATCCGAACCCGGCCAGACGCCCGACCCGCACCAGCGACGCATTGCCATTGGCATAGACTTGGGCACCACCCATTCGCTGGTGGCCAGCGTGCGCAACGGAGTATCCGAATGCCTGCCTGACGCACAGGGACGCGTGCTGTTGCCCAGCGTCGTGCGTTATCTGGAGGGTAGCCGCACGCAAATCGGATTCGATGCCCTGGCGGCGCAGGTCGAAGACCCGTGCAACACGATTTCCTCGGCCAAGCGCCTGATGGGACGAGGCCTCAACGACATCGGCAACCGCGAGCAGATGTCTTATCGGTTCATCGACAAGCCGGGCATGGTGACGCTGCAAACCGTTGCGGGCGAAAAAAGTCCCGTCGAGGTCAGCGCTGAAATCCTGGCTTTGCTGCGCCAGCGCGCAGAAGACACCTTTGACGATGATATTTACGGCGCGGTAATTACCGTGCCCGCCTATTTCGACGATGCCCAGCGCCAGGCGACCAAGGATGCCGCGCAGCTGGCCCGGTTGAATGTGCTGCGTCTCATCAACGAACCCACGGCGGCGGCCATTGCCTACGGTCTGGACAATGGCAGTGAAGGTGTTTACGCCGTTTACGACCTTGGCGGCGGAACTTTTGACATTTCCATCCTGCGCTTGTCGCAAGGCGTTTTTGAAGTGGTTTCCACGGGCGGGGATTCTGCGCTGGGTGGAGACGACTATGACCGCGCGCTGGTCGAATGGGTGCTGTCCAAGGCTGGCCTGGCTGCCGACACGCTGACCGCAACGGACAAAGCGGCCTTGCATAAGGTGGCGCGGGCTTGCAAGGAAGCGTTATCCACGGCACCTTCCGTGCCGTTTACGGTCCGGCTGGCCAAGGCTTCGATCAACTTTGCAATGAAAGCCGAAGATTTCGAGGCGGCCTGCGCGCATCTGACGCAGCGCACGCTGACGGCCGTGCGCAAGGCCTTGCGTGATGCTGCGCTGACCAGGGATGAAATCCAGGGCGTGGTGATGGTGGGCGGATCGACCCGGATGCCCCAGGTGCGCAAAGCCGTGGCGAGCTTTTTCGGCCGCGAGCCGCTGACCAACCTGAACCCCGACGAGGTGGTGGCACTGGGCGCGGCCATTTCCGCCAATCAGCTCGCAGGCAACAACACCGGCGCCGATTTGCTGCTGCTCGATGTCATTCCGCTGTCGCTCGGGATTGAAACCATGGGCGGGCTGGTCGAACGCATCGTGCCGCGCAACCAGACCATTCCCACGGCGATGGCGCAGGACTTCACCACCTACCAGGACGGCCAGACGGCGCTGGCGCTGCATGTGGTTCAGGGCGAGCGTGATCTGGTGGCCGACTGCCGCAGTCTGGCGCGGTTTGAACTGCGCGGCATTCCGCCCATGGTTGCCGGTGCCGCGCGGATTCGCGTGACGTTCACGGTGGACGCCGATGGCCTTTTGAGTGTCAATGCCCGGGAACAGATCAGCGGTGTCGAGGCGCGCATTGACGTGAAACCAGCCTACGGACTGTCGGACGATGAAATCGCCCGCATGCTGCAGGACAGCTTTTCAACCGCCCAGCAGGATATGCGGTCGCGCGCGCTCGTCGAGGCCCAGGTGGATGCTGACCGCATGCTATTGGCGACGCAGAGCGCACTGGCCGTTGACGCGGACCTGCTGGGTTCAAGCGAACATGCCCAGATTGACACGCTGATGGCGGGTCTGGCCGATACGCGGGCGAATGGTGATGCTGCCGCCATTGAAGCGGCAACGCAGGCCCTGGCCAAAGGCACCGAAGCTTTTGCCGCGCAGCGTATGAACCGGGGCATCCAGAAGGCTCTGGCCGGGAAAAACATCGAGTCGGTCTAAAAATCACCGCCTTTTCAACTTCAACGGATATACACCATGCCCATCATCAAAATATTGCCCCATCCAGAATACTGTCCACAAGGTGCTGAAATCACGGCGCCTGCCGGCACCTCCATTTGTGAAGCATTGCTCGACAACCATATCAATATCGAGCATGCCTGTGATCTGAGCTGTGCCTGCACAACTTGCCATGTCATCGTGCGGGAAGGCTTCAACTCGCTCAACGCGCTTGATGAATGCGAGGAGGATTTGCTGGACCGCGCCTGGGGACTGGAGCCCAATTCACGCCTGAGCTGCCAGGCTTTTCTGGCGCAGACCGATGTGACGGTTGAAATTCCGAAGTATTCGATCAACCACGCCAAGGAAAACCATTAATCGACCTCAAGGCGATAATCCAGACCATGCGCCAAATTGTTCTAGATACTGAAACCACGGGTCTTTCCGCTGAAAACGGAGACCGCATCATTGAAATCGGCTGCGTGGAACTGGTGGCGCGCAAGCTCACCGGCAACAACAAGCATTTCTACCTCAACCCCGAGCGCAACAGTCATGAGGATGCGCTCAAGGTGCATGGCATCAGCAACGAGTTTTTGAAGGACAAGCCCAAGTTTGCAGCGGTGGCGGACGAACTGCTCGACTACCTGCAGGGCGCAGAGATCATCATTCACAACGCGCCTTTTGACGTGAGTTTCCTGAACAGGGAACTGCAGCTCATCGGCAGGGAACCCTTGGTGCATTGCGTGGCCAAGGTGACTGACAGCTTGATGATGGCCAAGGAAATGTTTCCGGGGAAGAGAAATTCGCTGAATGCCCTGTGCGACCGCCTTGAGGTTGACAATTCAGGGCGAACCCTGCACGGCGCCTTGCTGGATGCCGAACTGCTGGCTGACGTGTATATCAACCTCACACGCGGGCAAAACAGCCTGATGATGGATGTTGGCGGCGGTGCGGTGCAGACCAGCGAGACTGAACCGCTGATTGACCTGCGCATGTTTGAGCTTCCGGTTTTGTCCGCCAGTGCGCAGGAACTGGATGCGCATGAGAAGGTGCTGGTCACGCTCGACAAGGCGAGCCGTGGCAAAACAATCTGGCGACTTGAAATTGCAGAAATCGAAAAGTGCAGCTGAAAAGCCGCATATAATGGAAAGCTGATCGATAGGGCGGTTAGCTCAGGGGTAGAGCACTGCATTCACACTGCAGGGGTCGCAAGTTCGAAACTTGCACCGCCCACCAGAATTCAAAGGACGTAAAAAAGCCAAGTTATCCGACTTGGCTTTTTTGTTTTCCAGAAGCGGTTTTTGACACGCTCTTTTTTTCTGCGGCATTTCAGCCGCAGAAAATTTCTTCCCAATGTCTTTAAAGCACTTCGCTGGCGAAATCTGCCAGCCGTGAACGTTCGCCACGCGCCAGTGTGATATGCCCACCATGCGGCCAGCCCTTGAAGCGATCAACCGCAAACGTCATGCCCGAAGAGCCTTCGGTGAGGTAGGGCGTGTCGATTTGCGCCAGATTGCCCATGCAGATAATTTTGGTACCCGGTCCGGCGCGCGTGATCAGGGTTTTCATCTGCTTGGGCGTCAGATTTTGCGCTTCGTCAATGATCACGTACTTGTTCAGGAAGGTTCGGCCCCGCATGAAGTTCATGCTCTTGACCTTGATTCGCGAGCGGATCAGCTCGTTGGTCGCGGCGCGGCCCCATTCACCCGAGCCGCCGTCGGTTTTTCCCAGAACTTCCAGGTTGTCGTCGAGTGCGCCCATCCAGGGACCCATTTTTTCTTCTTCGGTGCCGGGCAAAAAGCCGATGTCTTCGCCGACCGAGACGGTGGCGCGGGTCATGATGATTTCGGTATAACGGCGGTCATCCAGAACCTGGGTCAGTCCGCTGGCAAGGGCCATCAGTGTTTTTCCGGTGCCTGCCGTGCCCGCCAGGGTGACAAAGTCCACTTCCGGGTCCATCAGCAGGTTCATCGCAAAGTTCTGTTCGCGGTTGCGCATGGTCACGCCCCAGACTGAGTTCTTCAGGTGGGTGTAATCCTTCAGGGTTTTGAGAACGGCTGTTTTTGCCTGGATTTCGGTGACGCGGGCATACAGCGGCGGCTCGCCAGGGGATTCAAAAAATACGAACTGGTTGATCAGCAGGCTGGGCACGATGGGGCCGGTGATACGGTAGAAGGTGTGGAGGCCCTGCTGCCAGCTTTCAATGGTTTTGCTCTGACGGGTCCAGAAATCTGCCGGCAGCGCAAGCGAACCGTCATACAGCAAGTCGCCGTCTTCCAGCACCTTGTCGTTCTGGTAGTCGTCTGTGGTCAGTCCCAGCGCGCGTGCCTTGACGCGCATATTGATATCCTTGGACACCAGCACCACTTCGCGCGGAGCGTATTCCTTGCGAAGCGCTTCGACCACGCCCAGTATCTGGTTGTCGGCCTTGCCTTGCGGCAGGCTCATCGGCAAGGTGTAGTCGAGCACCTTGGTCTGGAAGAACAGGCAGCCGCCGGCTTCCGGGTGGCCGGTTGTATCAAGTTTCAGGCCTTTGCCGATATCGGCGCCGTTGGCGCCAGCCAGCGCATCCAGTGTACGGCTGGTCTGGCGTGCATTGCGGGCCACTTCCGTCATGCCTTTCTTGTGGCCGTCAAGCTCTTCCAGGACAATCATGGGCAAGAAAATGTCATGCTCTTCAAAACGAAAGAGGCACATCGGGTCATGCATCAGGACATTGGTGTCGAGAACGAACAGCTTGGCTTGACCTGTCGGCTTGATTTTTTTAGGCCTGAAGGCGGGCTGGGATCGTGCAACGCTCACTTTTTGAGAGCTAACAATGTCCGTGTCTATTGCGGGAGAAGGCTTTTTATCTGCATAAATAACGGCTTGAACCTCATCCCTGGCGGGCAGGCTGTCCAGCTTCTCCATGACGGGGCGCATGTTGGCGGATGCGGTGCGTTTCGTCGTCTTTCTCGGTGCTTTGGCGGACGAGCGTGCCGGCGCATCAAGCACGTCTGGTGAAAGCAGGGCTGCGCGTTTGGTCGGGGCGGGGGGCAGGGGCATAGTGCTTAAAACTCTTTAAATGAAGTTTCGGAAATAAAAAAGCCGCCTCAAGGCCGGGGCGGCTTTTTGAATGCAGTCGCGAGGGTCAATTGCATGAACTCATTATGCACAACTCCAATGGCCGATTGATTGAGCGTTGTAAGCAGATTTCAGACCTCTTTTTTAAGGCTCTTGACCGCCTTCAGGACTGCTTCCACATGGCCGGGAACCTTCAGGCCGCGCCACTCTTCCTTGAGCAGGCCGTCTGCGCCGACCAAAAAGGTGCTGCGCTCGATGCCCTTGACCTTTTTGCCGTACATGATCTTGTTTTTGACCACACCGAACATGTGGCACATTTTTTCTTCGGTATCGGCAATCAGCTCGAAAGGAAGTTCGAGCTTGGACTTGAACTCGTCGTGCGATTTCATGTTGTCGCGCGATACGCCGAACACGGTCGCGCCAGCCTTGATGAAATCCTTGTAGTGGTCACGAAACTGCATGGCTTCGGTGGTGCAACCGGGGGTGTTATCTTTAGGGTAAAAGAACAGCACGACAACTTTGCCCAGATGCGTTTGATTTGAAACTTTGAGGCCGCCGGTTGCGAGCGCTTCAAATTCGGGGAGAGGTTTATTGACGACGACTGCCATACTGAGGGAACCCTGACGAAAGTAGTTGTAATTAGCCGCGGCCTTTGCCAGTGAAGCCGGATGAGAATCGCTGGGTGCGGTGCCAAATGCAACCCTATATTTTACTCTGAAAGGGATATCCTTCAGCCCTCAGGCGGCATCTTGCTCAATGAGCAGGGCTGTGATCACATGGCGGCCCTCGCCCGCCAGAATGTTGTACGTGCGGCACGCCGCCAGCGTGTCCATGGTTTCAATACCAATCCGCCGGCTCATCAGGCTGCGCAAAAATGCCGGAGGTGCAAAACGCAGGCGCTTGCCGCTGCCAAAAATCACCAGTTCCGGCTTCAGGTTCGCCAGAACGGCAAAGTGTTCTGCGGTGAGTTGCTCAAAGCTTGGGCAGTTCCAGGCGAATTTCTCGCCACGCGAGCCAATCACGACGCTGTAGTCAATTTTTTCAGCAACGCCGTGGTTGCCCAGGCCGACCCATCCGGTGCCATAGGCAAGAATGGACTGGACATCAAGGCGGTCTGGTTGAAGTTTCATACAGTATTCACGGGTTTGGGGTTCATTGAAACGGCAATCAGCCAGCGTTTCCGGCCTGTTGCAGGGGTGCAAAAATCAGTGTTTTATGTGGTCAAATTATAGATTCCGCCCCAATCTCCTGTAGCTGCGCTGCCTCTTTCCCCTTTGGCCGGTGCAACTGGCGAAGCGGCTTTGCCTAACCCTTCAGAAAAAGCGACATGAAACCGATCACCAAGTCTGCCAAACTGGCCAATGTGCTCTACGACATCCGTGGCCCGATCATGGATGCGGCCAAGCAGATGGAAGAAGAGGGGCAAAAACTCATCAAGCTCAATCTGGGCAATCTGGCGGTATTCGGTTTTGATGCGCCCGAGGAAGTCCAGCAGGACATGATCCGCAATTTGCCTGCGTCGGCCGGTTACTCGGACAGCAAGGGCATTTTTGCAGCGCGCAAGGCGGTGATGCACGAGACGCAAAAGCAGGGCATCAAGGGCGTGACGCTGGACGATATTTACCTCGGCAACGGCGCCAGCGAGCTGATCTCCATGGCCACCAATGCCTTGCTCGACAACGGCGACGAGTTGCTGCTGCCTTCGCCCGACTACCCGCTGTGGACCGCCTCCGTCAGCCTCGCGGGCGGCACGCCGGTCCATTACATATGCGACGAGAGTAACGGCTGGATGCCCAGTCTTGACGATATCCGGGCCAAGATCACGCCGCGCACGAAAGGCATCGTCGTCATCAACCCCAACAACCCGACCGGCGCGCTGTATTCCGACGCGCTGCTCAAGGGCATTGTCGAGATTGCGCGGGCGCATGATTTGGTGATCCTGTCCGACGAGGTGTATGACAAGGTGTTGTACGACGGCGCCCGCCACACCGCGCTGGCCAGCCTGTCCACCGATGTGCTGACGCTGACCTTCAATTCGTTGTCCAAGAGCTACCGCTCCTGCGGCTACCGCGCCGGCTGGCTGGTGCTGTCGGGGCCTAAAAAGCGGGCGCAGGACTACATTGAAGGCCTGAACATGCTGGCCAACATGAAGCTGTGCTCCAACGTGCCGGGCCAGTGGGCCATCCAGACCGCTTTGGGTGGCTACCAGAGCATCAACGACCTGACCTGCGAAGGCGGGCGGCTGCGGCGCCAGCGCGACCTGGCCTATGAGCTGATCACGGCCATTCCGGGCGTCAGCTGCGTCAAGCCAAGCGCCGCGCTTTACATGTTTCCAAGGCTTGACCCGGAGGTGTACCCGATCACGGACGACCGGCAGTTTTTCCTTGAACTGCTCAGGGAAACCAAGGTGATGCTGGTGCAGGGCACCGGTTTCAACTGGGCCGCGCCCGACCACTTCCGCATTGTCTTTTTGCCGCATGAGGAAGACCTTCGCGAAGCGATCAACCGCATTGCCGTGTTTCTTGAAAAATACCGCAACAAGCTGATCTGAATTTAAATCTACCGCTGCTCCGCATCAAAAGGGCAGCCCGCACCAACCACGACACGCAGGACTTCAGGTGAACCTAAAAACGACGACGAATTTGAGCCCGATCCGGGTAGGCCTTCTGGGCATCGGAACCGTGGGCAGCGGCACGTTCAACGTGCTCCGGCGCAACCAGGAAGAAATTCGCCGCCGCGCCGGCCGGGGCATCGAGATCACCATGGTGGCCGACCTGGATGTGGCGCGCGCCAAAACCCTGGTCGGCGAGGGCGTGCAGGTGGTGAGCGATGCGCGCCAGGTCGTCGCCAGTCCTGACATCGACATCGTGATTGAGCTGATCGGCGGCTACGGCATTGCCAAGGCCCTGGTGCTGGAGGCCATCGAGTCCGGCAAGCATGTCGTGACCGCCAACAAGGCGCTGCTGGCCGTGCATGGCACCGAGATTTTTGCTGCCGCTTCCGCCAAGGGCGTGATGGTTGCCTTTGAAGCCGCTGTGGCGGGTGGCATTCCCATCATCAAGGCGCTGCGCGAAGGCCTGAGCGCCAACAGCATCCAGTGGATTGCCGGCATCATCAACGGCACGACCAACTTCATCCTGTCCGAAATGCGTGACAAGGGCCTCGACTTTGACGTGGTGCTGAAGGAAGCGCAGCGCCTGGGCTATGCCGAGGCCGACCCGACCTTTGACATCGAAGGCGTGGACGCGGCGCACAAGGCAACGCTGATGAGCGCGATTGCCTTCGGCATTCCGGTGCAGTTCGACAAGGCCTATGTCGAGGGCATCACGGCTCTGGCGGCGCAGGATATTCGCTACGCCGAGCAACTGGGCTACCGCATCAAGCTGCTGGGCATCACCAAGCGCGTTGCCAATGGCATCGAACTGCGCGTACACCCCAGCCTGATTCCGGCCAAGCGCCTGCTGGCGAATGTCGAGGGCGCGATGAACGCCGTCGTCGTGAATGGCGATGCCGTCGGCACCACGCTGTACTACGGCAAGGGCGCCGGCAGCGAGCCGACCGCCAGCGCGGTGATTGCCGACCTGGTCGATATTTCCCGCCTGCACACCGCCGACCCCGAGCACCGCGTGCCGCACCTGGCCTTTCAGCCCGATGCAATGAGCGACCTCGCCATCGTGCCGATGTCCGAAGTGGTGACGAGCTACTACCTGCGCCTGAACGTGGCCGATGAAGCCGGCGTGCTGGCCAGCGTCACCGGCATCCTGGCGTCGCTCGGCATCAGCATCGACGCCGTGCTGCAGCGCGAAGCCGACGAAGTGGGCGGCGAAGGCTCGACCCAGACCGACCTCATCATCCTCACGCATGACTGCGTCGAAGCCAGGATGAACGAAGCCATGGCGCAAATGCAGGCGCTGCCCACGGTGCTGGCGCCCATCACCCGCATCCGCAAGGAGGAACTGGCCTGATGCATTACATCTCCACCCGCGCATCGTCCGGCAACCCGCCCGAGCGCAAGCGTTTTTGCGAAATCCTGCTGGAAGGCCTGGCGCCCGATGGCGGCCTTTATCTGCCCGAATACTATCCGCAGGTCAGCGACGCCACGCTCACGAAATGGCGCGGCCTGAGCTACGCCGACCTGGCGTTTGAAGTGCTGTCGCTCTATATCGACGACATTCCAGCCGCCGACCTGAAGGCGCTTTGCGCCAGGACCTACACCGAGGAAGTCTTTGGCACGCAGGAAATCGTTCCGCTTCGTCCGCTGGAAAGCGGCCTGTACCTTGAAGCGCTGTCCAACGGCCCGACGCTGGCTTTCAAGGACATGGCCATGCAACTGCTCGGCAACCTGTTCGAGTACGAGCTGGCGCGCCGGGGCGAGGAACTCAACATCCTGGGCGCGACCAGCGGCGACACCGGCAGCGCGGCCGAATACGCCATGCGCGGCAAAAAAGGCGTGCGCGTTTTCATGACCTCGCCGGCCGGTCGCATGAGCCCGTTCCAGCAGGCGCAGATGTTCAGCCTGCAGGATGAAAACATCCACAACATCGCGATTGACGGCGTGTTCGACGACTGCCAGGACATCGTGAAAGCCGTATCCAGCGACCTGGCGTTCAAGCGCCAGTACAAGATAGGCACCGTCAATTCGATCAACTGGGCGCGGCTGATGGCGCAGGTCGTGTATTACTTCGCCGGCTATTTCCAGGCGACCAGGACGAACCTTGAGAAGGTCAGCTTCACCGTGCCGTCGGGCAATTTTGGCAATGTCTGCGCCGGCCATGTGGCGCGCAGCATGGGGCTGCCCATAGCCCGGCTGGTCGTCGCCACCAATGAAAACGACGTGCTCGACGAGTTCTTCCGCACCGGCATTTACCGGGTGCGAACCAGCGCCGACACGCACGAAACCTCCAGCCCGTCGATGGACATTTCCAAGGCCTCGAATTTCGAGCGCTTTGTGTTCGACCTGCTGGGCCGGGACGGCGGCAAGACCCGCTCGCTGTTTCATGACCAATTGAACAGCCAGGGCAGTTTCGAGCTGGGCGCCGACCCGGCCTTTGCCATGGCCGCCGGGCGCTACGGCTTTGCCAGCGGCAAGAGCACGCACGCCGACCGGCTGGCAACGATTCGCGATACCTGGCAGCGCTTCGGCATCATGATTGACACCCACACCGCCGACGGCGTGAAAGTGGCGCGCGAGCATCTAGCACCCGGCGTGCCGATGATCGTGCTGGAAACCGCCTTGCCGATCAAGTTCGCCGCCACGATTGAGGAAGCCCTGGGCCAGCCGCCGGTGCGCCCGGCGGGGTTTGAAGGCATTGAAGCCTTGCCCAGGCGCGTCAAGCTGCTGCCGGCCGATGCGTCGGCGATCAAGCGCTACATTGCCGAAAATGTGCATTAAATCAGGCTCCTGCGCTTGTCCATCGGGCGTAAGCAGCTATGTATTCAATAGCAAGCCGGCCTGTCCGAAAGCCGCCGAATGAAGGTGGTTGGATTCGCCGGCTACTCGGGCTCAGGCAAGACAACACTGGTTGAAAAGCTGATTCCGGCGCTCAAGCTGCGCGGCCTGCGGGTGTCGGTCGTCAAGCGCGCCCATCACCGTTTTGACATCGACCATCCCGGCAAGGACACGTTTCGCCACCGCGAAGCCGGCGCTTTTGAAGTCGTGGTTGCTTCGCAGAACCGGCTGGCGCTGATGCGTGAGTTCGAGCAGCCTGCCGAGTTGACGGTGCATCACCTGATTGCCGAGTTGTACGAAGGCGTGGACTGGGTGCTGGTCGAGGGTTTCAAGCACAGCGATTTGCTGAAGATTGAAGTCTGGCGCGCCGCATCGGGCAAGCCGACCCGCTACATGTCGGATGATTTCGTCGTCGCCATTGCCACGGATTCACCCGCTCACTTGCCTGAAGCGACCTTGCGCCCGGTGCTGGATTTGAACGATCCAGACGCCGTGGCTGATTTCCTGGTGAACAATCAGGAGCGCTTTCACTATTCATTTGAAGACCGGCTCGGCTGAACCATTTCAAGCCGTCGCAAGCCGTCGCAAGCCGTCGCAAGCCGTTTCAAGCAGCCTCTCCCGTTTCCGGACACCTCGCCATGCGTTCAGTTTTACCTTCCGCTTCAGCGCCCGCCCGGCCCGGGCGCGCGCCCCTGAAACCGCTCGACCTGGCGCTGGCCGAGTTGCTGGCCTTGGCCGCACCGCTGACCCCCGTCGAAAGCATATCGACCTTCGATGCCGATGGCCGCGTGCTGGCGCACGACCTGCGCTCTGGCCTGGATGTGCCGGCACACGACAACAGTGCGATGGATGGCTATGCCGTGCGTTGCGCCGACTGGCTGGACGCCGCGACGCTGCTGCAGGTCAATCAGCGCATTCCGGCAGGCAGCAGCGGCCACTTGCTGGCGCCGGCTTCGGCGGCGCGGATTTTTACCGGCGCGCCGATTCCGCCCGGCGCCGATGCGGTGGTGATGCAGGAGGACTGCGACGCGGTCGAGGGCTGCGTCCGGCTTCGGGCGCAGCCCCGGCCCGGCCAGTGGATTCGCCAGCGCGGTGAAGACGTGGCGGCGGGTGCGGTGGTGCTGCAACGGGGAACGCGCCTCTCGCCGGCTTCTCTGGGGCTGGCTGCCAGCATTGGATTTGACAAGCTCCAGGTCGCGCCGCGCGTGCGGGTGGCGCTGTTTTCCACCGGCGACGAACTCGTCATGCCCGGCGACGTGGCGCCCGCCGACATGAAGCCCGGCGCGATCTACAACTCCAACCGTTTCTTTCTGAAAGCGCTGCTGCAGCGGCTGGGCTGCATCGTGACCGACCTGGGCATCGTGCCCGACCGGCTCGATGCGACGATTGCGGCCCTGAAAGGCGCGAGCGAACAGCATGACCTGATCCTGACCAGCGGCGGCATGTCAGTCGGCGAGGAAGACCACATCAAGCCGGCCGTGCAGGCGCTGGGCCAGCTCAATCTGTGGCACCTCGCCATGAAACCGGGCAAGCCGTTTGCCTACGGAAAAATCGGTGCGGCCCATTTTCTGGGCCTGCCAGGCAACCCGGTGTCGAGTTTCGTGACGTTTTTGCTGCTGGTGCGGCCTTTCATTCTCAAGCTGCAGGGAGCCCGCCGGGTTGCTCCTGAATCCATAGCGCTACCCGCCCATTTTGATTGCGCAAAGCCCGATAAACGCCGTGAATTCCTGCGCGCCAGGTTTGACGCGTCCGGCGGGCTCGAACTGTTTGACAACCAGAGTTCGGGCGTGCTGACCTCGGCGGTCTGGGGCGACGGGCTGGTGGACCACCCGGCAGGCCAGACCATTGCCCATGGCGACACCGTGCGCTTCATCCCGTTTTCTGCGCTGCTCTCGTGAAGGCTTTGAGCGTATGAAAGTCAGCATCAAATACTTCGCCTCGATTCGCGAAGCCATCGGGCAGGGCAGCGAATGGCGCGAAACCTCGGCCTTGACGCTGGCGGGCTTGCGCGATGAGTTGCTGGCCTCCAGCCCGCAGCACGCGGCCAGCCTGGCGCGCGGCAAGGCGGTTCGCATGGCCGTGAACCAGGTCATGAGCGATGAAACGGCGCTGCTCGCCGACGGCTGCGAAGTCGCTTTTTTTCCGCCCGTGACCGGAGGCTGAACACCATGGCGAACCGTGTCAGCATCCAGGCCGGCGACTTCAACCTGGCCGACGAGGTTGACGCGCTGCGCAAAAGCGACAAGCGCGTCGGCGCCATCTGCACCTTCACCGGCACCGTGCGCGACCGCAATGACGGCCTGAGCGTCAGCAGCATGGAGCTGGAGCATTACCCCGGCATGACCGAAAAAGCCATCGAAGCGATGATCGACGAGGCGGTGGCGCGCTTTGATATTTTTGCCGCCCGGGTGATTCACCGGGTGGGTCTCTTGCAGCCGCCCGACCAGGTGGTGATGGTGGCCGTCACGTCGGCGCACCGGGGCGAAAGCTTCAGGGCCTGCGAATTCCTGATGGACTACCTCAAGACCCAGGCCCCGTTCTGGAAAAAAGAAGAAACGCCCGACGGCGCGCGCTGGGTCGATGCGCGGGTCAGCGACGATGTGGCGCTGGCCAAATGGGGTATTCGCGCTTCCAACGCGTGAGCCGTGACGCCTGGGTTTGATTTTCATCAAGCTTCAGCCGGTCCCCAGCGCTTTACGGCGTCAGCGCTGCTTGTAAAGCTGCGCAAAAGCCCCAAGCTTCGAAGGGTCTGAATTTATTCAAATTTATTCAAGTTCTACCGGAGATTTCATGCGACAAGACAAACTCACCACCAAGTTCCAGGAAGCCCTGAGCGACGCCCAGTCGCTGGCGCTGGGCAACGACAACGGCTATATCGAGCCGGCACACCTGCTGGCCGCGATGCTGCGCCAGGACGACGGGCCGCGCGCGCTGCTGGAGCGGGCCGGCGTCAATGTCAACGGCCTGACGCAAGCTGCTGCCGCCGCGGTTAAAAAGCTGCCGCAGGTCCAGGGCCAGGACCAGATCACGGTCGGCCCGGAGCTGGCCAAGCTGCTGCAGGCAACCGAAAAAGAATCCATCAAGCGCAACGACCAGTTCATCGCCGGCGAGCTGTTTTTGCTGGCCCTGACCGACAGCAAGGCCGACGTGGGCAAGATTGCCCGCGAAAACGGCCTGACCCGCAAGGCGCTGGAAGCGGCGATTGATGCCGTGCGCGGCGGCCAGAACGTCAACAGCGCCGACGCCGAAGGCCAGCGCGAAGCCCTGAAGAAATACTGCATGGACCTGACCGAGCGCGCCCGTCTGGGCAAGCTCGACCCGGTGATTGGCCGCGACGATGAAATCCGCCGCGCCATTCAGGTTTTGCAGCGCCGCACCAAGAACAATCCGGTCTTGATCGGTGAGCCCGGCGTCGGCAAGACCGCCATCGTCGAAGGCCTGGCCCAGCGCATCGTCGCTGGCGAGGTGCCCGATTCGCTCAAGGGCAAGCGCGTGCTGTCGCTCGACATGGCGGCCTTGCTGGCCGGCGCCAAGTTTCGCGGCGAGTTTGAAGAGCGCCTGAAAACCGTGCTGAATGAACTCGCCAAGGACGAAGGCCAGACCATTGTCTTCATCGACGAGCTGCACACCATGGTCGGCGCCGGCAAGGCCGAGGGCGCGATGGACGCGGGCAACATGCTCAAGCCCGCGCTGGCACGGGGCGAACTGCACTGCGTCGGCGCCACCACGCTCGACGAATACCGCAAGTACATTGAAAAAGACGCTGCGCTGGAGCGCCGCTTCCAGAAAATTCTGGTCGGCGAACCCACCGTGGAAGCGACCATTGCCATCCTGCGCGGCCTGCAGGAAAAGTACGAAACCCACCACGGCGTGCAGATCACCGACCCGGCCATCGTCGCGGCGGCCGAACTCAGCCACCGCTACATCACCGACCGCTTCCTGCCCGACAAGGCGATTGACCTGATCGACGAGGCCGCCGCCAAGGTCAAGATCGAGATCGACTCCAAGCCCGAAGTCATGGACCGGCTGGACCGCCGCCTGATCCAGCTGCAGATCGAGCGCGAAGCGGTGCGCCGCGAAAAGGACGAAGCCTCGCAAAAGCGCTTTGGCCTGATCGAGGAAGAAATTGTCAAGCTGGACAAGGAAATTGCTGACCTGGACGAAATCTGGCAGGCCGAGAAGGCCCAGGCGCTGGGTTCCAAGGATGTGATGGAAGAAATCGACAGCATCAACACCAGGATTGAAGAGTTCACCCGCAAGGGCGACTTCAACAAGGTGGCCGAACTGCAATACGGCAAGCTGCCCGAGCTGAAAAAACGCCTGAAGGAAGCGCAGGATAGCGAAGAGCACAAGGGCGTGAACAACGCGCCCCGGCTGCTGCGCACGCAGGTTGGCGCGGAAGAGATCGCCGAAGTGGTGAGCCGTGCCACGGGCATTCCGGTCGCCAAGATGATGCAGGGCGAAAAAGACAAGCTGCTGCAGATGGAAGGCAAGCTGCATGAGCGCGTGGTGGGGCAGGAAGAAGCCATAGGCGCCGTCGCCAACGCCATTCGCCGCTCGCGCTCCGGCCTTTCGGACCCGAACCGCCCGACCGGCTCCTTCCTGTTCCTTGGCCCCACGGGCGTCGGCAAGACCGAGCTGTGCAAGGCGCTGGCCGGCTTTCTGTTCGACAGCGAAGACCACCTGATTCGCGTGGACATGAGCGAGTTCATGGAAAAGCATTCGGTCGCCCGCCTGATTGGCGCGCCGCCGGGCTATGTCGGCTACGAGGAGGGCGGCTACCTGACCGAAGCGGTGCGCCGCAAGCCCTACAGCGTGCTGCTGCTCGACGAGGTGGAAAAGGCCCACCCGGACGTGTTCAATGTGCTGCTGCAGGTGTTGGATGATGGGCGCCTGACCGATGGCCAGGGCCGCACGGTCGATTTCAAGAACACCGTGATCGTCATGACCAGCAACATCGGCTCGCCCATCATCCAGTCGATGGTCGGCCAGCCGTATGAAGAGATCAAGGACGCAGTCACCGACGAGCTGAAAAACTATTTCCGGCCCGAGTTCCTGAACCGGATCGACGAGACGGTCGTGTTCCATTCCCTGGATGCGAAAAATATCGAATCGATTGCCCGCATCCAGCTCAAGGTGCTGCTTGAACGCCTGGCCAAGATGGACCTGGCGCTGGACGTGTCGGAAGCGGCGATTGGCGAGCTGGCCAAGGTCGGGTTTGACCCGGTGTTCGGCGCACGGCCCCTGAAGCGCGCGATTCAGCAGCGGATTGAAAACCCGCTGTCCAAGCTGCTGCTCGAAGGCCGTTTCCCGCCCAAGAGCACCATTCACGTCGATGTGGACCCGATCCTCAATCCGGGCGTGTTCAGGTTTGGCGAAGCGCAGCCGGCCTGATGGGCAGACGCTGGCAGCTATGCAATTGATAGCTGCTGGCGCCCGTCCTGATTGCGCTAAAGGCATGTTTGATGCCTGAAAGCTGAAAACCCGCTCCTGCGAAAGCACGAAGCGGGTTTTTTGCGTGATGAGCGTGATGAGCGTGATTACCGCGCCGCCGCGTGGGCGCGCAGCCAGACGGCAAAGTCGGGCTCGGTGATTTCGCCGGAGGCAACGGCGAGCAGGGTCAGTACGCAGTCTGCATCGGAGGCTGACAACTGCCAGCCATTGAGCCGCAGAAACAACTCAATGGCTACGAAGGCCGTGCGTTTATTGCCATCGATGAATGCGTGGTTGAGGGCGATGCCGTATCCATAAGCGGCGGCAAGCGCACAGATGTCGGGCTCACCATAGGCGACCAGATTCAGTGGCTTGGCAAGCGCCGATTCAAGCAAGGTCACGTCGCGCAAACCGGCGCCGCCGCCGTGTTCGGCCAGTTGCATCTCATGCACGGCGATAAGCACCGCACGGTCAATCCAGCGCCAGGCGATCACTTGGCCAACTCGCGAAGCACTGCGCGGCGCTCTTTCATGATTTCGCGGCTCATGCGCATCTGTTCCTCGAACTCGGGGTTGTGGGGCGTGATGCGCAGGCCGTCTGGCGTTTCGGTTACATAAAATTCGTCGCCTTTTTCGAGCCGCATCTGCGCGAGCAACTCCTTTGGAAAAATTGCCCCCACCGAGTTGCCGATTTGGGTCAGTTTGAGTACATGCATGGTGATCCTTGGTTATTACGGGCGTAATACTAAACCGGGGGCGCGGCTGCGTCAAAGGCGAACCCTGTCCATGATCCATGCCGTCAGGCGGCGCAATCTTCCTTGCGCTGCTTATCGCCCGGTGGCTTCCAGCCGCTGCACCCTGGAGCGCAAACTGTCCAGTTCATCAAGCAGTTCCAGCGCCAGCGCGGCGCCGGCCAGGTTCACGCCCAAGTCGCTTTGCAGGCGCAGCGCAACCCGGGCGCGGTGAAGGTGCTGGCCGGTAAAGTGCCAGTCATCGGGCGCATGGCCGGCGGGCGCCAGAACGCCTTCGTTGACCATCTCGATGATCCGGTCGGCCTGTGCCGCACAGGCGCGGCACAGGTCGGCCAGGCTTAGTTCGGTCTGGTCTTCAAGGATCAGTCCGGTGAGGCTGACGAGTTGAAAGTCCTGTGTCATGGCTGGCCTTCCAGTTTGGCGCGTGGTTTGAAGGAGTGGAACTGCTTGGCCATGCCTTCGTAAAACGATTTGGCGCTGTCGGTGTCGGCGCCGGGCACGACGATTTGCAGCACGAAATAGAAGTCGCCCGGCGTGCTGCCCGGCAGGCCGCGACCCTTGAGCCGCAGCTTGCGGCCCGTGGCCGAGCCGGCGGGGACTTTGACTTCAACCCGTCCGGTGGGTGTTGGTGCCTCGACTTCTGCGCCCAGCGCGGCCTCCCAGGGCGCGATGGGCAGGTCGCAGTAAACATCGTGCTTGTCCACCCGATAGAGCGCATGCGGGCGGAATTCCACGTCGAGGTACAAGTCGCCCGCGCCGCCTTCGCCCATGCCGGGTGCGCCCTGGCCGGCCAGGCGGATGTGCTGGCCGGCACGGATGCCCTTGGGAATGGTGAAGGTGATCTGGTGCTCGCGCGGGATGACGTGGCCTTGCTCGCTCATCTCGGGCACGCGCAGGCTGAGCGTGCGGGTGGCGCCGCTGTAGGAGTCTTCCAGGTCGATTTCTATCTTGGCGTGGCGGTCTTCGCCGGGTGCGCTGAAGCTGGCGCGCTGGCCGCCGCCCCGTGCATCGCCCCGCCTGCCCGTGGAAAAGCCCTGGCGAAACAGCGTTTCAAAGAAGTCGCTGTGATCGCCGGCGTCGCCGGTATTGAAGTTCCATTGGGCGCCCCGGCCGGCATGCTCGGCGCCTGCGTTCCAGTCGGGTGGCGGCCTGAACTCCTGGCCTTCTTTCCAGTTGGCGCCCAGCTGGTCGTAGGCGGTCCGCTTTTCGGGGTCTTTCAGGACTTCGTAGGCTTCGCCAAGCTCCTTGAAGCGCGCCTCGGCGTCTTTTTCCTTGCTGACGTCGGGATGGTATTTGCGCGACAGCTTGCGGTAGGCGCGCTTGATGTCATCGGGTGTTGCCTCACGGGCCAGGCCCATGACGGTGTAGTAATCCTTGAATTCCATGAAGGCCTTCCAAAAACAAAATCTTGTCGCAAAGAACGATAGCGGAAATCGGCGCCGCTTTCACTGCTCTGGATCAACGGCGGCTGCAGGCCCTGGGCTTGCGTCCTTATTTCACCGGAATGACCGTTCCGGCCGGCACGGCGACGGCGGTCACGCTGTTTTGCGGCGAACCCTCGATCAGGCGGTCCGAATAGGTCAGATACACCAGCGTGTTGCGCTTGGCATCGACCATCCGCACCACGCGCAGTTTCTTGAAAACCAGCGAGATGCGCTCGCTGAACATTTCTTCCTGCTTGTCCAGCGGCTTGGCGAAGCTGATGACGCCGGTCTGGCGGCAGGCAATCGAGGCATCGGACTTGTCCTCGGCCAGGCCGAATGCGCCCTTGATGCCGCCGGTCTTGGCGCGCGAGACATAGCAGGTCACGCCGGCGACTTTCGGGTCGTCATAGGCATCGACCACGATCTTGTGGTCGGGGCCGATGAACTTGAAGACGGTATCGACGGCGCCCACTTCCTCGGCGCTGGACAGGCCGCAGCCGCTCAGCAGGAGGGCGGCCGCCAGCGCATAGTGCCTGAGCGGGGTGGACGAGGGGGCGGTGAGTGCGTTCATGAAAAATCCTTGACAGGGCGGCCCGGCGTGTCGGCGCGCTGGGGCCAGGCCTCTAATGTACAAAGCTCTGCGCCCCTATCATCGCGCCAGCCGCTGGGCGTGGTGCAGGGCGAAGGCGGCGTGGCGGCTGATTTGAGTCACGCGTGACCCAAAAAATGAATAAAAACAGCTGCTAGCGCAATATCAACCTGCATGAGTAGCTATCAATTAAGTAGCAATTTCGGCTGAAGGCTGCGGGCTTTTGGCATGGAACTGGCTCGGCGGCTGGCCCATGGCCGCCTTGAACATGGCGGAAAACGCGCTTTCGCTGGCGTAGCCGCTGGCCGCCGCGATCTGGCCGACCGGAATGCCGCGCGCCAGCATGGGCAGGGCATGCGCCAGGATGGCCTGCTGGCGCCACTGCTGGTAGCTCAGTCCCAGCTGCTCGCGAAACAGCCGCGCCACTGTGCGCTCGCTGGCGCCAATGTCGGCCGCCCAGCCGGCCAGCGTGGCGCGTTCGGAAGGCGCCCGGAGCACGGCCTGGCACAAGGCGCGCAGGCGCTTGTCGCCGGTGTCGGGGTGGGGCATGGGCACGCCCAGCGCCTGGATGTCGGCATGCGTGATTTCGTCGAGCACCAGCGCGCTGAGCCATTGCGCCCGCGACTCCGGCAGGCGCTGCCCGGTGCCGTCATCGAGCGAATGGACCAGCTCGCGCAGCAGCGGCGACACCACCATCACGCGGCAGCCCTGCCAGCCTTCAGGCGTTGCGCTGGCATCCAGGTAGAGCGTGCGCAATTCGGCGGCCTGCAGCACGGTGATGTGATGGCGCGCACCCGGCGCAATCCACACCGCCCGCGATGGCGGAATGATGTAGGTGATTTCGTCGGCCTTGGCCTGGTCGGGCCGGGTGTACTCGGCCGTGACCTGCACGACGCCGGTGGCGCAGTAGGCCAGCTGCGCCCAGGCATGCGTATGCGGCTCCAGGTGCGTGTCGGCCGCCATCGAACGCGACCGCACCCGCACCGGGCGCTGCGGGCTGGGCGTGAACAGGTCCGTGTTGCCCAGGGAAATCAAGAGCAGCCGGCTGTTGCGGGTCATGGGCAAACCAGTGCTGGAAAGGGTAGCGCCGTCAGGGCGGCGAGGGTCCACCCGTGATTGTCAGAAATTCGATGAAACATGGCTTTTTGTCGCATTTCAGAAGCGGGCGCCAATACTACGATAGCCCAATGAATACTTCAAGCACCTTGAGCCGGCCCGCGGGCGCCGTTCCCCTGCGCAGCGACGCCAGCGTGATCGGCCTGGTCGGGCTGGCGCACCTGATCAGCCATTTCAGCCAGTTGCTGCTGGCGCCGCTGTTTCCGTGGCTCAAGGAGGCCTTCAGCGTCAGCTATGCCGAGCTGGGATTCTTGATGACGATTTTCTTCGTGGTGTCGTGCGCGGTGCAGGCGCTGTCGGGCTTCGTGGTGGACCGATTCGGCCCGCGTCCGATTCTTTTTGGCGGCCTGGCCCTGCTGGGTGTGGCGGCTTTCGGCTATTCGGTCAGCACCAGCTACTGGATGCTGGCTGGCTTTGCCGTGATTGGCGGTATGGGCAACGGCGTGTTCCATCCGGTGGACTACACGCTGCTCAACCGCAAGATCAGCCCGTCCCGCCTGGGCCATGCCTACAGCGTTCACGGCATCACCGGCAGCCTGGGCTGGGCGCTGGCGCCGGCGCTGATGGTGGGCCTGACGTTCGCGTATTCGTGGCGCGTTGCCCTGGCCGCTGCGGGCGTGCTGGCGTTCGCGGTGCTGGCGGTGCTGCTGGTGAACCGGGACAAGCTGGCCCTGAAGGTGGCGGCGCCGGCCAGCGGCGCGGCCCGGGTCGATGGCGGGCTGGACTTCCTGAAAATTCCGGCGGTGTGGATGTGCTTTGCCTTTTTCTTCTGGTTTGCGATTGTCTTGAGCGTCGTGCAGGCCTTCGCGCCCGAGGCCGCCCGGCAGCTGCACGGCGTGCCGCAGTCGCTGGTGGCGATGTGCCTGACCATCTACATGGTGTGCAGCGCCGGCGGCATGGTGCTGGGCGGCTTTCTGGCGGCCAACCCGGCGCGCTGCGAGCGCATCGTGGGTGCGGGCATGGGCGTGGCGGCGATGGTGGCGCTGACGCTGGCACTGGGCCATCTGTCGGCCTGGATGGTGCCGGTGCTGTTTGGCGTGATGGGCTTTGCCGCCGGCATTGCCGGTCCGTCGCGCGACCTGCTGGTCAAGCGCTCGACGCCTGAAAACGCCTCGGGCCGTGTTTATGGCGTGGTGTACGCGGGGCTGGACATTGGCCAGGCGGTGTCGCCGCTGATCTTCGGCGTGATGATGGACCACGGCCAGTACCGGGGCGTTCTGCTGGGGCTGGCCTTGATGCAGGGCATCTTGATCGCCAGCGCCTTCAATGTGCGGCGTGTGCGCCGCACCGCCATGGCAACGGCCTGACAAGCCGGAAGCCTGCGGGCCGGCGGGTGTGTAAAAACCGCTGGCAGCCGGCCTTTATGATGGCAGTCCCCTTGACTCCAGCTTGCTGCCCATCAGCGGTGCGGCCCTTTCATGCGTATTGCTCTGCCACGAATCCGGGATTTTTCTTCTCGCCGGCCTGATTTTCCTGTCGGGCTGCCGCGTTTCGCCCGGGCGCTGCGCTTTCCGGTTTTCGGCCTGCTGCTCATGCTGGCCGCACTGTGCGCCCAGGCCCAGCCCGGGGACTTCGACGCGTCGCTGGACACGGCGCGCCTGCTGATCGACAAGGCACGAAAAGTCCTCGACGACCCGCCCAATGACGCGGCGGACCTGCTGCCACTGCGCACCGAGGTGCTGGGCGCCGGCGCCCAGGCCGAGGCCGCCGCCGCGCTGCTGGAGCCGCAACTGGCCAGCGTGCAGGCGCGGCTCGCTGAACTCGGGCCGGTCACGCCCGGACAAGCCGAGGCGCACGATGTGGCCGTCCTGCGATCCCAGCTGAACAAAAACCGCGCCGAACTCGATGCCCAGTTCAAGCGGGCCAAGCTGCTGGCTGTGGAGAGCGAGCAGACGGCGGGTGAAATCTCGGCGCTGCGGCGTTCTGAATTCCAGGCGCGGCTGGGCGAGCGCACGTCCTCGATCCTGAGCAGCCTGTTCTGGTCTGAATTACGGATGGACCTGCCAGCCGATGCGCAAAATGCCAGACGCCTGTTCGATCAGCTGGTCATGGCCGCCCGGGCCAGCGGCGCCTGGGTCTGGTCCAGCGTGGGCCTGATCGGGCTGGTGCTGCTGGGCCTGCATTTGTGGGCCGGCCATGCGTTCCTGGGGCTGACGACCACCCGCGTGCCGCCGGGCCGCCTGCGCCGCTCGCTGCATGCCTGGACACGGGTGCTGCTGCCCACGGCCACGGCCGGCTTGATGGCCGAGGCGGCTTACCTGGGGCTGGTCTGGGTTGCGCCCTTGCCAGAGGCGCTGGCGCCGCTCATGAGCCGGCTGGCCGGCGTCATCTGTTTTGGCGGCTATGTTGTCGGCCTGGGCCACGCCTTGCTGCTGCCGGCGCGCCCGTCCTGGCGGCTGCTGCCCCTGCCGGATGTGCTGGCGCTGAGACTTCGCTGGCTGCCGCCCCTGCTGGCGCTGCTGATGGTGCTGACCTGGGCCCTCATCCCGCTGACCGCGCAGATCAATGCCAGCCTGGTCACGACGGTGGCGCTTGACTGCATCGTCGCGCTGGCCATGGCGCTGGCCATGGGGCTGGGGCTGCTGCAAAGCAATCTTGCGCGCCGGAAGGCGCTGCGTGAGCCCGGGTCTGCCGCTGCCTGGCCGCCCAGCCCGCTGTGGCTGACCAGCGTGATCGGCCTGGCCTGGCTGGGCGCGGCCGTCAGTTTTCTGGCGCTGCTGCTCGGCTATGTGGCGCTGGGCAGTTTCTTGGTTCACCAGATGGCCTGGATGACCATCGTGCTGGGCTCGGCCTACCTGCTGGCGGTGCTGGTGGACGATGGCTTCACCACGCTGCTGAGCCCGCCGGCAGGCGCTGTCGGCCCGGCGGAAGGCGCTGGCGCGGCGGCTGAACAACCGGCAAGCCCGTTTTTCAAGGTCCGCCGGCAGGCTGCCGTGCTGCTGTCGGGCGTGGGCCGTCTGCTGGTGGTGGTGCTGACGCTGATGCTGCTGCTGGCGCCGTTTGGAGAAGGCCCTTCAGAGCTGTTCCAGCGCGCCGACAAGCTGCACCAGGGGGTTTCGATTGGCGAATTCCAGATTCGCCCGATGTCGGTACTGCAGGCGCTGGTGGTGATCGGCCTGTGCCTGGTGGTGGTACGCATCGTCAGGCGCTGGCTGAAGGAAGACTACCTGCCCACCACCTCGCTCGACACCGGCATGCAGGCTTGGACGGCCACGCTGTTTGCCTATGCCGGCAACCTGCTGGCCTTGTCGCTGGGCCTGGCCGCCGTGGGCATTGGGCTGGAGCGCATTGCCTGGGTGGCCAGCGCGCTGTCGGTGGGCATTGGTTTTGGCCTGCAGGCGGTGGTGCAGAATTTTGTCTCGGGCCTCATCATGCTGGCGGAAAAGCCGGTCAAGGTCGGCGACTGGGTGTCGCTGGGCGGCATCGAGGGCGATATCCGGCGCATCAATGTGCGTGCGACCGAAATCCAGATGGGCGACCGCTCCACCGTGATCGTTCCGAATTCGGAGTTCATCACCAAGACCGTGCGCAACGTCACCCATGCCAATCCGCTGGGGCTGGTCAAGATTTTGCTGCCCGTGCCGCTGGCCGCCGATGCCGACCAGGTGCGCTGCCTCGTTCTGAAAATTTTCGAGGCGCATGCCGATGTGCTGAAAGCGCCCGAGCCTGGCGTGCAGCTCGACAGCATCGACAGCGCCGGCATGGTGTTTAATGCCACCGCCTTCGTCAACTCGCCGCGCATGGCTTATGGCGTGCGCAGCGCCTTGATGTTCGATGTGCTCAGGGGGCTGCGCGAGGCTGGCATTTCGCTGGTCAAGCCGGACGGCCTGGTGCTCAGGGAGGCGACAGAGCGGGCGCCGGAGCCGCCTGCGCCGTAAGCGGGTGTTTTCGGCGCCCGGCGGGTTGCACTGCCGGGTGCGCAGGCGTACATTGACCCATCGACACGGCATGGCGCCCAGGATTTTGTAACTTCAGGAGACTTCAATGACCGCATCCCAAACCCCTCCCGCCAACGACTTTGTCCGCTGGGTGGAAGAAAAATCAGACATGGTCATGGCCGATCTGGGCGACAAGTTTCCGCCCGCGACCAGCGGCCCCGAGGCGATTCACAGCGAGACGTTTACCCAGCGCATCGAGGAAGTCCTGCTGGGCCATGAGGCGCCCGACCAGGCGCTGCTCGAAGAGCTGGCCGCTCTGGAAGACGTGCCGCCCCTGAGCGATGAAGAACTGGCCCGCCAGGCGCTGGAATCGGGCGGCGCCGACGCCGACCCGGCCACGCCCGAATAAGCGGGGTGTGGCCTTTCACCTCGCGATAGCGTGCGCCCGGTTGAAGGCGCAATGCATAGGCGCAATGAATGCATGGCGTCACAACTTGCCGGCCACCTTCTTGTCGATGGCCTTCTGGCCCAGGGCGTCACCCATGCATTCGGCGTTCCGGGGGAAAGCTACCTGGCGGTCCTTGACGGGCTGCATGCGCGCCGCCACCAGATACGCTTCATCACCTGCCGCCAGGAGGGCGGTGCGGCCTTCATGGCCGAGGCGCACGGCAAATTGACCGGACGCTCCGGCGTCTGCATGGTCATGCGCGGGCCGGGCGCGACCAATGCGTCCAGCGGCGTGCGCATTACCCGCACGGACGAGTTCGAGGTCGAGTTGCTGGCCGCGCTGGCCCGGCCCGAGGGCACGGTGATCGAGGTCACACTGGACCCGGAAGTCATCACCACGCGCGCAACGTTGTCATCAATCACGCAAGGCACGCTGAATAAGCCGCTATAAAAATAGCAGCAGCTCGTGCCCGCCTGTATTCCACAAAAGCCATTTTGGCATGAAAATTCTACGCTCAAGCTGTCATTTCAAGGTGTAAGCGCTTGATGTCAGGCGCAACCATCGGAGCTGATTTTTGTCACACAATTGACATCAAATGCATCAACACTAGGAGTTATTTTTTTGACGATAAGACCTGTCTTGCTGATTCCTACCTCAACCGCTGCACCGCTTCCCGCCACTGTGCCCATCAAGTTTCTTGACCGCGATCACAGCATCCTCGCTTTCAACGAGCGGGTGTTTGACTGGGCGCGGCGCGCGGACGTGCCGCTGCTGGAGCGGCTGCGTTTTCTGTGCATCGTGTCGTCCAATCTGGACGAGTTTTTTGAAGTGCGCGCGGTTTCCCATCTGACGGCTGCCCAGAACAACGAGCAAAATGGCGTTTACACGGCCGAATCCTTCAAGGCGCTCTCCGGCATTGCCCATGACATGGTGGCGCGCCAGTATGCGCTGTACAACGATGAGCTGTTGCCCGCGTTCGGGCGCGAGGGCATCCGCATCGTCTCGCACGGGGAGCGAAGCACGGTGCAGCAGCGCTGGGTCAAGTCTTATTTTGAACGCGCGGTTCGGCCGCTGCTGATCCCGGTCGGGCTGGACCCTTCGCATCCATTCCCGCAGGTGGCCAACAAGTCGCTGAACTTCATCGTCCGGCTGGGCGGGTGCGACGCCTTTGGGCGCGAGAATGAAATCGCCATCGTCAAGGTGCCCCGGGTCTTGCCGCGCCTGATCCACATGCCCAGCCGTGGTGAGGAAACCGGCAACAAGCTGTTCCTGTCGCTGTCCAGCGTGATTCGGGCGCACCTGGTGGACTTGTTCCCGGGCCGCAAGGTGGGCGAGTTTTCCCAGTTCCGCGTGACCCGCCACTCCGATCTGGAAGTCGATGAAGACGACGTGGAAAACCTGCGCACCGCCTTGCGTCTGGGACTGGAGCAGCGCCACTACGGCCAGGCCGTCCGGCTGGAAGTGTCGGCCGGCTGCTCGGACTATTTGTCGAGCTTCCTGCTCAAGCAGTTCAACCTGCCGGCGCTGGCGCTGTATCGGGTTCCAGGTCCGGTCAACCTGGTGCGGCTGACGCAGCTGGTGGACCTGGTCAACGACCCCAGGCTGCTGTTTCCGCGCTACAAGGCGTGTTATCCGCAGCAGCTTCAGCCGGGCCAGTCTTTCTTCGAGCGCTTGCGGCAGGGCGATGTGTCGATTCACCAGCCTTTTGAAAGCTTCGACGGCGTACTGGCCTTTCTGCGCGAGGCGGTCAACGACCCGCAGGTGCTGGCGATCAGGCAGACCATTTACCGAACCGGACCCGATTCGGAGCTGATGTTGCTGCTGCGGGAAGCCGTGCGGCGCGGCAAGGAGGTCATGGTGGTGGTCGAGCTGAAGGCGCGCTTTGATGAAGAAGCCAACATCAACTGGGCCGAAATGCTGGAGTCCATCGGCGCGCAAGTGGTCTATGGCGTGATGGGCCTGAAAACCCATGCCAAGATGCTGCTCGTCACCCGGCGCGAAGGCCGGCGCCTGGTGCGCTATGCCCACCTGTCCACCGGCAACTACAACCCCGGCACGGCCCGGCTGTATACCGACATCAGCTACCTCACCGCCGATCCGCTCCTGACCGCTGACATCGACCATGTGTTCGTGCATCTGGCCAGCCACAGCCGCCTGCCCAGGCTGAACCACCTGCTGCTGGCGCCATTCCAGCTGCAGCGCAAACTGCTTGAAAAAATCGACACGCTGGCGCAGGCCGCGCTGCAGGGCAAGGACACGCGCATCGTCGTCAAGACCAATGCACTCACTGATGAAGACCTGATGCGCTCGCTCATCAGGGCCGGGCAGTGCGGCGTGAAGATTGACCTGATCGTGCGCGGCGCCTGCATGCTGCCGGCGCAGGTGCCCGGCGTGACCGACAACATCCGGGTGCGTTCGGTGATTGGCCGCTTCCTGGAGCATTCGCGGGTGTTTTACTTTCGCTGCGGCGATGACGAAACGCTTTACTTGTCAAGCGCCGACTGGATGAACCGCAACATGCTGCGCCGGGTCGAACTGGCCTGGCCGGTGAATGACCCGGTGATTCGGCAGCGCATCATCGACGAATGCCTGGTGGCTTATCTGCATGACGGGCGCGATGCCTGGGATTTGCAGCCCGACGGTACGTATGTGCTGGTGAATCCAGCTGATCCGGCACGGCGCCATGGCGCTCAGTCTGCGCTGATGGCGCGTTATTCGGCTTCCAAAACACGCGAAAGGTAGTTCATCATGGATCTGATTTTGTGGCGTCACGCCGAGGCCGAGGAGATTCCCGAAGCGGAACTGGACGCGCACAGGGATATTGAGCGCAAGCTGACCTCGCGCGGAGAAAAGCAGGCTGCCCGCATGGCCGAGTGGCTGGACAGGCAGTTGCCCGGCAGTACCCGCATTCTGGCCAGTCCGGCGCGGCGCTGCGAGCAGACCGCGCTGGCGCTGGGGCGAAAATTCAAAACCCGCACCGAACTGGCGCCCGGCGCCACGCCCGGAGAGTTGCTGGAACTGGTGCAGTGGCCCCTGAGCAAGACGCCCATGCTGGTCATCGGCCACCAGCCCATGCTGGGCCAGGTCATTGCCCAGTTGCTAGGGCTGATTGAAAGTGACTGCGCCATCAAGAAAGGCGCGCTGTGGTGGCTGCGCACGCGCGAGCGCGATGGCCAGATGCAGACCGTCGTGGTCACGGTTCAGTCACCCGAACTGCTTTAAGCCGGCGGGCAGGCGGCGCCAGGCGCCGATTGCCAGGGCTTGCCCGCAGCGGCTATTTCACAAAACGGAAATTGCCAGCGTCCAGGACGTTTTTTGCCAGGCCAGCACTTCTTCCTGCACCAGGTAGGCTGACTGGGGAAAGGCTTCGGCCCAGCCTGGCCGGCAGGTCAGCCAGAAGCGTCGGCCGGGTTCGGCTTCCCATTTGAGCTGCAGGCCCTTGAGGTCCGGGTCGCGCCGGGCATGGCACAAGATGACGGCTAGGCGCAGGCACAGCAACTGCTGGACAAACAGCCGGTCTTCGAAATCAGCCTCCAGCTTGCGCAGCTTGCCACGGTGGCCCAGCACCAGCAGGCTCAGGCGGTGCATTTCATGCACCGCAAAACCGGGTGCGTCGGCATTGTCCAGAATATAGGCGCCATGCTTGTGGTAGTAGGTGTGCGAAATCTGGCTGCCCACTTCATGCAGCTGCGCGGCCCAGGCCAACTGGTGCTGCAGGCTGGCCGATTCAGCCTCGGGCAGGCTGTTGCCGGCCATCACGAACAGGTGCTGCGCCACCTGGCTAAGCCGCTCGGCCTGCACGCTGTCGGTATTGAAGTTATGAGCCAGGCGCTGCACGCTGGTGGCGCGTAAATCCGTCAGGTCTTCATCCCGATCCACCAGGTCGTACAGCACGCCGTGGCGCAACGCGCCTTGCGCCGCCTGCATCTCCTCAATGTTCAGCAGATCAAAAATGGCTTTGAGCACACTGATACCGCCGCCAATGACGGCCCGGCGGTCTTCCTTGATGCCTTCGAGCTTGAGCCGCTCAGCGCTTTGCGCCTTGATCAGGCGGTCCAGCAGCCAGTCCAGCCCGGCGCGGGTCACGACATTGGCCGGCCAGCCCGCTGCGGCCAGCACTTCGCCGACCGCGCCTATGGTTCCTGACGAGCCGTAAGCGGCATCCCAGGTGCCCGAGCGGTAGGTGGTCATGGCTTCATCGAGCACCGCCTTGGCGGCAATCTCGGCCAGCTCGAAAGCACGGGCGTTGAACTGTCCCTCTGGAAAGTAGCGCATGGACCAGGCCACGCTGCCCACGCGGTAAGACTCCAGCGTGCGGGCCTCCAGTCCCTGGCCCAGGATCATTTCGGTCGAGCGTCCGCCGATATCGACCACCAGGCGGCGCTCGTTCGACTGTGGCAGCAAATGCGCCACGCCCTGGTAGATCAGGCGGGCTTCCTCGCGGCCGGCGATGACATCAATCGAAAAACCGAGGGTTTTGTGGCCGCGCTGAAGGAATTCCTCGCGGTTGAGGGCTTCGCGCAGGGTCTGGGTGGCAACGGCGCGAACCTGCTCTTTTTTGAATCCCGCCAGCCGCTCGCCAAAGCGCGCCAGGCAGTCCCAGCCACGCTGCATGGCGTCCAGCGAGAGGTTGCGGTCGGCGTCAAGGCCATTGCCCTGGCGCACGGTTTCCTTGAGGTATTCGATCCGGTGGATGCGGCCGTGGTCAAGACGGCCAATTTCAAGGCGAAAGCTGTTGGACCCCAAGTCCACAGCGGCAAGCAGTGTTCCGTTTTGCATGTCTGAGTTTCTGTTTCGGAACCCAGCATAGCATTGGTGCGGAGCATGCATCGGCCGGGCCATGGATCAGCCTATCAGCCGGCCGTCCAGCGTCATCATGCTTTGCGTCACGTAGGTGCCGCTTCGGTGCTGGGCGTTGAATGCGATGCGAAAACCGCCGATATTGAGGCTGGCGCGCTGTTGAAAGCCGGCCAGGACGCTCTGGCGCGTCAGTGGGGTGTCGATCTCGTTCAGCACTTCGAAGGTATAGCGGGCCGCAATGAAGCCGGCCAGGCTCAGGGGCGTGGGTGGTTCGTCGAACAGCCGGGCCAGTGTTTCACGGTACTGCCTCACCACCGGCAGGCTGGCGGTGGTCATGGGCACCGGCTGGGTGGCAATCACGGGCGTATTGCGCGCCGCCCCCATCTGCATCAGGGTTTGCAGGTTCACATCGGCCAGGGCCACGATATAGCGCAGGCGGGCCTGCTTTTCCAGCCCCTGGGTGAACTGGGCCAACTCCGGCGTGCCGCCCACGAACAGCAGCACGCCAGGCGTGCTTGTGGTGAGCTTCAGGCCCAGCTGGCGCACATCCCCGGTGTTCTGGAAAGACTGCAACTGGAGCTGCATGCTGGCGGCGATGCGTTCGACTTCGACGTGATAGGCCGCATGCTCCCGTGGGCTGGCATAAATGGTGCCCAGCACTTTGACGCCCATCACCGACAGGTTCTTGAGCGCATAGGCAATCTGTTCCTGGCGCGCCGCGAAGATCGGAAAGGTCTTGTCATCGACTTCAAGGCTGGAGTTTTGCAGCCAGGGCGCGGCATGCGCGATGTTCAGGCCGCCCTGGCTCGAAATGGCGGCAATCTGGCTGGCCAGCAGGTCGCCGGCACTGCCTGATATCACCAGGCAGTTTGCGTTGTCCCTGACTTCATTGAGAGCCGTGCGCACACTGGAGGGCGTGCCATCGGTCTCTACCGCAAGATGCGTGACCTGCCGGCCGCGAATGCCGCCGCGTGCATTGATGTCTTGCCAGGCGGCGCGTGAGCCGATCAGGAAATCCTTGGACACATCCTGCTGCCCCTCGGAAAAGTCCACCAGCTGCGCCACCACCAGGCTGCGCGAGGAAGCCGCTGGCTTGCCGGGCTGCGCCCAGCCAGGAGCGGCAGCGCTTGCCGTCAGCAGGCCGGCACGCTGCAGCCAATGGCGGCGATTCAGGAGGGAATGGGGTAATGGCATGATTATTTTTTCAGGTGGCTGGACCCATGAGCCGGGCTGCTATCAAATAAATAGCTGCCCGTGCCCATGCATCATGCGCAAGAGGCATAAATGAGCATTAAAAAGCTTTCGGATGCCTTGTCTGTGATGTGCCGGTCTGCCTTCAGCGGCTGGCTGGAGGCAAAAGAACGCCGTCCACGACATGGACGACACCGTTGCTTGCGGCAATGTCTGGCGTTTGCACCAGCGCGTCTTCCACGGTCACGAAATCGCCGGCCCTGGACAGTGCCAGGTTGGCGCCATTGAGGGTT
Source organism: Burkholderiales bacterium (assembly GCA_016000195.1). GTDB lineage: Bacteria > Pseudomonadota > Gammaproteobacteria > Burkholderiales > Burkholderiaceae_C > Polaromonas. The sequence continues at coordinate 42,821 of JAECRO010000011.1, forward strand.
TTGCTGTTGCCGTTTTTGATATCGGCCACCATGAGCTTGCCTGAAATGACGTGGTAAGTCAGCACCGCCTTGAGCTTGGCCGGGTCGCTGGCCAGCGCCTCCATGGTTTTGGCCGGAACCTTGGCAAACGCTTCATTCGTGGGCGCAAATACGGTAAAGGGACCGGTGCCCTGAAGCGTATCGGTCAGGCCGGCCTTGACAATCAGGCTGTTCAGGGTCGAGAGCTGGGGACGTGCGGCCACGGTGCCAGCGACTGAAACGGGACTCGGGGCTGACGCGCAGCCGGCAAGGACTGCAACGGCTGTCAGGACAAACATGAAGTGGCGCTTGAGCATGTGAATTCTCCGGAGGTAACTGGCTAAAGGGGTAAAACAGCGGCAAGCATAGAAGAACATCATGACCAGTTTGTGACAAAAATTAGAATGTTTTGTGACACGGCATGCTGGCAGGGTCAGAATTAAAGGCTGCCGAATTTGTCATGCCTTTGTCACAGAAAACTTCTACAGTTGCGGCATCTTTCTTACCAACCGCAAAGGTGTTCTGATGAATTCAACGCTCAAAGCTTCCCTGACCGTGACCATGGGCGCTGCCCTGATGTCGTTTGCCACGTTGTCGGCTGCGCAGGATGTCACAGGCGCCGGTGCCAGTTTCCCCGCACCGCTTTACGCCAAGTGGGCTTCGGACTACAACAAGGCAACTGGCGTGAAGATCAATTACCAGTCGGTGGGCTCAGGCGCTGGATTGCGTCAGATTGAAGCGAAGACGGTAGATTTTGGTGCGTCAGATGCGCCGCTGAAGGACGAAGATCTCGCCAAAAAAGGTTTGATGCAGTTTCCTACCGTAATCGGTGGCGTGGTGCCAGTCGTCCATATCAATGGCATTGCTTCTGGTCAGCTCAAGCTGAGCGGCCAGGTGCTGGGTGATATCTATCTGGGCAAGATCACCAAGTGGAGCGATCCGGCCATCAAGGCGCTGAACCCCACGCTGGCTTTGCCTGATGCCGCGATTGCGCCGGTGCGCCGCGCCGATGGTTCGGGCACCAGCTTCATTTTCACGAACTACCTGAGCAAGGTCAACGCCGAGTGGAAGACCAAGGTGGGCGAGGGTACGGCCGTGAACTGGCCGGTGGGCGCGGGTGGCAAGGGCAATGAAGGTGTGGCTGCCTTTGTGGGCCGATTGCCTAACTCCATCGGCTATGTTGAATATGCCTATGTCAAGCAAAACAAGATGATCTTTGCCCAGATGAAAAATGCTGCCGGCAACTTTGTGTCACCCGAGGATGTGGCTTTCAAGGCTGCCGCTGCAGGTGCTGACTGGTCCAAGAGCTTCTATCAGATGTTGACCGAGCAGCCCGCCAAGGATGCGTGGCCCATCACCGGCGCAACTTTCATCCTGATGCATAAGGTTCAGGACAAGCCCGCCCAAGCCGCGTCGTCGCTCAAGTTCTTTCAATGGGCTTATAAAAATGGCGATCAGACTGCTGACGCGCTGGACTATGTGCCGATGCCTGCCAATGTGAAGGCCATCGTCGAAAAATCATGGGGCGAGATCAAGGACGCATCTGGCAAGGCAATCGCGTACAAGTAAATTGACCACCAGCCGGCTTTGCACTTCAGTTTTCAATCACAGGGGTTTATTTCGTGTCCTCTACACTTCCGGCGAGCCGGGCCGCTTTTGAGTTTCCCGAAAAAGCGGCCGGACGTGCCATGACCAATCCTCCCCCCGTTAAACCTGTCAATCGAAGCCCGTTGCCCGACCGGATTTTTGGCTGGGTCGCGCTGTCTGCGGCGCTGCTGACGCTGGGCCTGCTTTTCGGTATTCTGGTGTCGCTGGTCATCGGTGCCTGGCCCGCAATCAGCAAATATGGCCTGAGCTTTCTGACCCGCAGCGTATGGGATCCGGTGCAGAACGAATACGGCGGGCTGGTGATGATTTACGGCACGCTCGCCACGTCCTTCATTGCGCTGCTGATCGCCGTGCCGGTGAGCTTTGGCATTGCGCTGTTCTTGACCGAGCTGTCGCCGGCCTGGCTCAAGCGCCCACTCGGCACAGCCATTGAGTTGCTGGCCGCCGTGCCATCCATCGTCTACGGCATGTGGGGCTTGCTGGTGTTTGGCCCCATCCTGGCCACTTATGTACAGCAGCCGCTGCAAAACATGTTCAGCGATGTGCCTTACGTGGGTGCGCTGTTTTCAGGCCCGCCGGTCGGTATCGGCATCCTGTCGGCCGGCATCATCCTGGCGATCATGATCATCCCGTTCATTGCTTCGGTCATGCGCGATGTGTTCGAGGTCACGCCAGTGCTGCTCAAGGAGTCGGCTTACGCCTTGGGGGCCACGACATCGGAAGTGGTTTACAAAGTGGTGCTGCCTTACACCAAGGCCGGGGTGATGGGCGGCATCATGCTAGGGCTGGGGCGTGCATTGGGTGAAACAATGGCGGTGACTTTTGTTATCGGCAACTTCAACCAGCTCGATTCGCTGAGCCTGTTCCAGGCTGCCAACAGCATCACGTCGGCATTGGCCAACGAGTTTGCCGAAGCGGGTGAAGGTCTGCACCAGGCGTCGCTGATTTACTTGGGCTTGGTACTGTTTTTCATCACCTTTGTGGTGCTGTCACTCTCTAAAATTCTGTTGTCGCAACTTCAGAAAAATGAAGGAACCAAGACATGAGCGCCGTCATGCATACCGCAGCGCAGGCTGCGCGCCTGGCCAAGTTTTCCCAGCGCAAGCGGACCAATCAGATCGCGCTGGTGCTGTCGCTGGTGGCCATGGTCTTCGGCCTGTTCTGGCTGTTCTGGATTTTGTGGGAAACGGTCAGGCTGGGCATAGGCGGCATCTCGCTGGCGACCTTCACCGAGATGACGCCAGCGCCCAATGAGCCGGGCGGCATCGCCAACGCCATCTACGGCTCATTTTTGATGGTGCTGTTGTCCACCTTCGTCGGCACGCCGATTGGCATCATGGCGGGCATCTACCTGGCCGAGTACAACACCAAGGGGCCTTTGGCTTCGCTCACACGGTTTGTCAACGACATCTTGCTGTCGGCGCCCTCCATCGTGATTGGCCTGTTCGTCTATGCCGTGGTGGTGTCGCGCTTTCATTCGTTTTCAGGCTGGGCGGGCGTGATGGCGCTGGCCCTGATCGTGATTCCGGTGGTGATTCGCACCACTGAAAACATGCTGCAACTGATTCCTCCCGGGCTTCGCGAGGCGGCCTATGCACTGGGCGCGCCCAAGTGGAAGGTCATCACCAGCATCACGCTGCGCGCTGCCCGCTCCGGCGTAGTGACCGGCATCCTGCTGGCCGTGGCACGCATCGCCGGTGAAACCGCGCCCTTGCTGTTCACTGCACTGAGCAACCAGTTCTGGACCTCGAACCTGAACCAGCCAATGGCCAGCCTGCCGGTGACGATCTTCAAGTTTGCAATGAGTCCCTATGAAAACTGGCAGCAGCTGGCCTGGGCCGGCGTGTTCATCATCACGGTGGCGGTGCTGGGTCTGAATATCCTGGCGCGCGTGCTGACGCGCAAACAAGACTGAGCGCCCGGCGGATCGCTGCCTGGCTTCCTACTAGACAAGGTGAATGATGGATACACAGACCGCAACCCGTGAAAAAGCTAAAATTTCAGTCAATAACCTGAATTTTTATTACGGCAAATTTCATGCCCTCAAGAACATCAATCTTGAAATTCCGGAGCACAAGGTGACGGCTTTCATCGGTCCTTCAGGCTGCGGAAAGTCAACCCTGCTGCGGATTTTCAACCGCATGTACGAGTTGTACCCCGAGCAGCGGGCGCAGGGCGAGGTGTTGCTCGATGGCGCCAACCTGCTCACCTCGAAGGAAGACGTTGCACTGCTTCGGGCCAAGGTTGGCATGGTGTTCCAGAAGCCGACACCGTTTCCGATGTCGATCTACGACAATATCGCTTTTGGCGTCAAGCTGTTTGAAAACCTGAATTCGTCTGACATGGATGAGCGCGTTGAGTGGGCCTTGCGCAAGGCGGCGCTCTGGACCGAGGTCAAGGACAAGCTCAACCAGAGCGGCTCCAGCCTGTCGGGCGGCCAGCAGCAGCGCCTGTGCATTGCCCGGGGCATTGCCATCAAGCCGGAAGTGTTGCTGCTTGATGAGCCCTGCTCGGCGCTGGACCCGATTTCCACGGCCAAGATCGAAGAGTTGATTGCAGAGTTGAAAAACGACTACACCGTGGTCATCGTGACGCACAACATGCAGCAGGCGGCACGTTGCAGCGACTACACGGCGTACATGTACCTGGGCGATCTGGTGGAGTTCGGCGCCACCGAAGAAATATTTTTCAAGCCTAAACGCAAAGAAACCGAAGACTACATCACCGGCCGTTTCGGCTGAGCAAGAAGCAAGGAACAACACCATGGCTGACAAACACCTTTCCACCCAGTTCGACAGTGAACTCAACGGGGTATCGTCCCGCGTGATGGAACTCGGCGGACTGGTCGAATCCCAGTTGCGGCTGGCTATTTATGCGCTGCAGCAGTACAGCGCCGAGAGCGCCAACCAGGTCATCGAAACCGAGCTTCGCGTCAATGGCATGGAGATTGACATTGACCGCGAGCTGTCTTCCATCATTGCGCGGCGCCAGCCCACGGCGCGCGATTTGCGCCTGCTGATCGCGATTTCAAAAACCACCGCCAACCTGGAGCGGGCAGGGGACGAAGCGGCAAAAATTGCCCGCATGGTCAAGTCCATCATCCACAGCGGTGCATCGCGCACACTGCCGTCGTCCGACCTGCGGGTGGCGGCCGACCTGGCGTCGGGCCTGCTGCGCAAGGCGCTCGATGCCTTTGCCCGGCTGGACACGGCGGCAGCGGTGTCGATTCTCAAGGAAGACGACCAGATCGACGCCGAGTTTGACGGTTTTGTGCGCAAGCTGATTACCTACATGATGGAAGATCCGCGCACCATTTCGGCCAGCCTGGACCTGCTGTTTGTCGCCAAGGCCATCGAGCGCGTGGGCGACCATGCCAAGAACATTGCCGAGTTCATCATCTACATCGTCAAGGGCGCCGATGTCAGGCACAGCCCGATGGAGCAGATCGAATCGGCCGTCAAGTAAGCCAAGTAAAGATTTCATGAAACACCTGCCACGTGTACTGATTGTTGAGGACGAACCGGCCATTGCCGAACTGATTCAGGTCAACCTGAAGCACGGCGGCTTTACTCCGGTGCTGGCTTATGACAGCGTGGCGGCGCAGCGCGAACTGGATGCCGTGCTGCCCGATGTGATTTTGCTGGACTGGATGCTGCCGGGCCAGAGCGGTCTGAGTCTGGCACGCCACTGGCGCAGGCAGGAGCGCACCCGCAGCATTCCCATCCTGATGTTGACCGCACGCGGCGACGAGCCCGACAAGGTGGCCGGGCTGGATGCCGGGGCCGATGACTACATCACCAAGCCTTTTTCCACGCAGGAGCTGCTGGCTCGCATCCGGGCCGTGCTGCGCCGCCGTGCGCCCGAAGCGGTCAGCGACAGTGTCAGCGTGGGCGCGCTGGTGCTCGATGCGGCCACCCATCGCATTTCGTACCGGGGCCAGGATATCAAGCTGGGTCCGACCGAGTTCAAGCTGCTCAATTACCTGATGAAGCATTCTGAACGGGTTCACAGCCGCAGCAGCCTGCTTGACAAGGTGTGGGGCGACCATGTGTTCATTGAAGAGCGCACGGTTGATGTGCATGTCAAGCGCTTGCGCGAAGCCCTGGGGGCTGCCGGCACCATGGTGGAAACCGTTCGTGGCGCCGGCTACCGGCTGACGGGCGTTGCTGCAAAAATTCCTGCTGCGGCATCTGCGGGGTCATGATCCGGCGCTGGATCGTTTTTGCCTGCTGTGCGGTTGTTGGCGGCGTTCTGGGCTGGTGGGCCGCATCCCGTGAAGGCCTGGCTTGGGGGTTGTTGCTGGGTGCTGCTGTCTGGCAGTTTATGGACAGTTTTTATGCCCGGCAGCTTCTTGGCTGGCTGCGCTCGGAGCAAAGCAACGAAACGCCGCTCCTGATGGCTGGTGCGCAGCCCCGTCTGCCCGGTGTGTGGGGCGAGGTTGCGGACCGCGTTCGCCGCCTGCTTAACAACCGCCATCAGCAGTACAGCGAAAGCCAGGCGCGCCTCGATGAATTCCTGGAGGCCCTGCAGGCTTCGCCCAATGGCGTGGTGTTGCTCGATGAGGAGGGCCGCATTGAATGGTGCAACCAGACAGCGGCGCAGCATTTTGGTTTGGATGCCAGGCGCGACATTCAGCAGCACATCGCCAATCTGGTGCGCGATCCGGGTTTCAATGCCTTCATGGCAACGGCCAATTTCTCGCACGAGGTAGTGATTCCGGGAAATTTCAGCACACCGGCGCGGCCGGTTAAATTGTCGGTGCATGTACACCGTTACGGCAAGGACCGAAAACTCCTGCTGTCACGCGACATTACCACCCTTGAGCAGGCCGAGGCCATGCGGCGCGATTTCGTGGCCAATGTGTCGCATGAAATCCGCACGCCCCTGACCGTGGTGTCGGGCTTCATCGAAACGCTGCAAAACCTGCCATTGAAAAAGCCTGAACGCGACCGTTACCTGGCACTGATGGCGCTGCAGTCCCAGCGCATGCAGACCCTGGTGGACGATTTGCTGACGCTGTCGCGGCTTGAAGGCAGCCCGCTGCCCGGAGCCTATGAGTGGACCGCGACGAAAGCCCTGTTTGCCCAGTGCGAGCAGGAAGCCAGGGCGCTTTCGGGTGTGATTGCGCCCCAAGGCCATCAACTGGTCTTCGAACCCGGCCCGGTTTGCGAAATTTCCGGCATCCAGCGGGAGATCTCCAGCGCCTTGTCCAATCTGGTGACGAATGCGGTGCGCTACACGCCTGAAGCCGGCCTGATCCGCGTCAGCTGGACGCGGCTGGCCGACGGACGCGGAGAGTTTCGCGTCAGGGATTCCGGGCCGGGCATCGAGGCGGAGCACCTGCCCCGGCTGACCGAGCGGTTTTACCGGGTTGACCGCAGCCGTTCGCGCGAGACGGGCGGCACCGGCCTGGGCCTGGCCATCGTCAAGCATGTGGCCCAGCGCCACGGGGCAGAACTTCGGATTGAAAGCCAGGTCGGGCAGGGCTCCTGCTTTTCCATTATTTTTCCTGCTGCCCGGGTACGCGAGCAGATTCAGATTCAGCCGGCCTGAATGCTGGCGCCAGGGGTCCACTGGCTGTGCCGCACGGCATACAGCAGCAAGCCCAGCAGGCAGCAGGCCACCAGCCCGATGGCCAGCGTGCTGGCCGCCCAGAAACTGCTCGCCGCCTGGGTCGGTGCATGCCCGGCAATGCCCACATAGGCCAGCTGGTAGCCGCCAAACAGACCCAGTCCCCAGAGCAACACGCCGTACAGCGCCAGCGGCGTCATCGTGATGCGGTAGCAGCGCAGCAGGAATGCGCACAGCGCCTGCATTGCATCGGCCACATGGTAGAAGGCCACCCAGACCAGCAGGGTCGATGCCAGCGCAACGACTTCGGGGGTTGTCGAATACCAGCCGGCCAGCAGCGGCCCTGCTATTGAAATAATAGCTGCAAGCGCAAGCGCAATAAGCGCAGTGAGCTTTAAACCCATAAAAACCACGCGTTTGGCGTGGTCCGGCCGGCCCGCGCCCAGCCAGAAGGACACCCGGGCGCTGCAGGCCACCGCCATTGACAGCGGCATCATGTACAGCACGGCCGCCACGCTGGCGGCAATCTGGTGGCTGGCCGAGGCAATGATGCCCAGCCGGGCGATGAACAGCGCCATCAGCGTAAAGGACGTGACTTCAACCAGGTAGGCCAGCCCGCCGGGAATGCCGAGCCGGGCGAAGGTGCGCAGTTGCGGCCAGTCAGGCCGCTCCATCCGCCGCCAGATGGCGTAAGGCTGGTAAACATCCTGGGTGCGCAGCATGACCAGCGCCAGCACCAGCAAGGCATGGTTGACGATTAGCGTGGCCCAGGCGCAGCCGACGGCACCCATGGCATCGATGCCGCCGCCGCCGGCCACCAGCCAGATCGACAAGGGGATCTTGAGCCCCAACGCGGCAATTTGCAGCCACGTCACCAGGCGCGGTTTGCCCAGGGACTGGTTGAGGGTAGCGTAAAGCCGGAACAGCAAGGAAGGGATAAAGGCAAAGGCCAGCACGGCAAGATAGCGCTGCACTTCGCCCTGCATGAGTTCGGGCACCTGCGCCCAGCGAAGGAGCACGCCCGGAAACAGCAGGGCGGCCATGCCCACGATGCCGATGAAGCCGCACAAGTACAGGCTTTGCCGCAGCGAGCGCCCAACCGCCTCATGCCGGCGTGCGCCCAGCATTTCAGCCCATATCGGGAGCAGCGCCTGCACGATGCCGATCAGCCCGACATACACGCTGATGTAAAGGGCTGAGCCCACCGACAGCGCAGCCAGTGCCGCATCGCTGTAGCGGCCGGCAATCACGGTGTCGGCAACGCCGAAGGCCATCACCGCCAGCTGGCCGACCAGGATGGTGACTGCATGGCGGCTGACCAGCCTGATCTCGCTCATGGACGCGGCGGGGCAGCCGCCGGACTGGCCGGGCGGTTGAGGCTGACGCGCTTGTACACCAGCATGTTTTCAGTTTTGTCGGTGGGTTTGCGCACCGTGGCCTGGAACGCCCAGTCGGGCAGGTTCACCGCGCTACTCAGGGTTGACTGGGCCGCGACATCGACAACCAGGTAGGGGCAGCTTGCCTGCGGAGTCGCCTGGCGCAGTTCGAGCTGGCCGTGGTACTGCAGGGCTGCCGCCTGGGCGCTGCCCACGCCGTAGATTTCGACACAGCTTTTTTTATCCACCAGGCTGGCCACCTGTCGCGACAGCGGCCCGAGGCTGCGCGCGTAGTCCAGCAAAGGCATCCAGAGTGTCATCAGCAGCAGCCAGCACAGGGTGGCGCCGCCCGCGGGCAGCACCAGCGATTTCCAGATCGCCGCCTGATGCGCGCCCGTGCGCCAGCGCACCAGCCAGGCCCAGGCCAGCGTGGCGGCTACCGCCGTGACAAAGGCAATCAGCGAAAAACTGGGCTCAAAGCCCGGCGCCAGCTTGGCGACGTTGGCGGCGGGCTGCCGTGGAGCGCCGGTTTGCATGGCAATCCAGATGACCCAGATGATGATGGCGCAGCCGGTGAAAAACAGCAGCGTGAACCAGTCGATCAGCGACGCCACGCTGCGCTTGAGCGTGGGCAGCGCAAAGGCGGCAAGGGCGGCCAGCGGCGGCAGGCTCAGCAGCAGGCTTCGGTCAGAGGCCGTCGTGGTGAGCGTCGAGAGTACCGCCATGCCGGCAAACCACAACGGCAGGGCCACATGGCGGCTCGCCAGTTGCCGGCGCCAGCCCCACAGCGTCCACAAGGCCAGCGGCCAGGCCGGCCAGGTAAACCATAGCAGCAGGCGTCCCAGGCCTTTCCAGTCATTCCAGGCGGGCTGGCCGTCAGCGCCGGGCAGATGAATTCGCCAGCGCCACAAATCCAGGCCAAAGCTCAGCAGTGAAACGGCCAGCGTGATGCCGGCAATCAGCAATACCCAGTGCCAGGAGTGCTGCTTGCTGGCCGCATCAGCCTCTTTTGATGAATAACCCCAGCGCCTATGGGTTGACTCCACCAGCATGCCGCCCCCGCCAAGCAGCAAGGCCAGGGTCGGGGCGCCGCTCAGTGCCAGCCCTGCCAGGCCGGCCAGCAAGCCCAGCGCCGGACCGATGATCTGGGTGGCGCGGCGGTAGGGGCTGGAGGCCATGGCATAAAACGCCAAGGCGGTAAAGCTCAGTTGCGCCAGGGCGGGCGTGGTCTCGTGTGAAAACTGCGCCAGGCCCAGGCTGGCAATCAGCGCCAGCAGGCCCGCATCGGCGATGGCCCGGGCATAGTCCACCGGATTGGCCTCGCCGCCAAAGGCAAAGGCGACGGGCTGTGCCTGGGGGCTTCGGGCCAGGTAATACACGGCATACCAGGTGGCCAGCAGGGTCAGTGCCAGCAGCAGTATGAAAGGAATGCGCACGGCCAGGGCCGGGTCAAGAAACGGCAGCAGCTTGATGGCGATGGCGCCCAGCCAGTACGGGAGCAAGGCGTCAAACCCGGTGACTTGGCCAAGCAATTGCGGCTGCAGCCAGTTGGCTGCCGCGGAGGTGAGTTCGCGCATCACGCCGAAGGCTGCAATGTCCTCGTTTTTCCAGGGGCCGCGGCCCAAAAAACCGGGCAGGATATAGGCTACGCAAAACAGCAGCAGCGCCCAGCGCGGCAGGCGTCGGACAGCGGACTGGGCGATGATGGCAGGAGATGGTTTGTTCAAAACGGCTTGACGGTGGGAGAGGGGCAGGCGCCTAACGCGCGGGGCGTGGCAAATTTTGCCGAAAAAAAAGCAGCCTGAAATTCAGGCTGCTTTTTTGCCGACGGGCGAAAAGCTTTGCAGCTTATTCAGCGGCGACCGGTGCAGCCTCAGGCGCTGCTTCTTTGGCGGCGGTTTTGCCAAAGCGGTTGCGGAAGCGCTCAACGCGGCCGCCCATGTTGTCCACGGATTTTTGCGTGCCGGTGTAGAACGGGTGCGATTCGCTGGACGTGTCGAGCTTGTACAGCGGCAGTTCGCGGCCGTCTTCCATCTTCACCATTTCTTTGGTGTTCACACACGAGCGGGTCACGAACTTGAAGTTGTTGGACAAGTCCATAAAACAAACTTCGCGGTAGTTGGGGTGAATGCCTTCTTTCATGATTCTCTTTCCTTTTTCATTGTTTTGGCAGCCACCTGAAACCGTTCCAGGCACTTTCCATGAAGCCCGCGATTATCGCATGAGAAACAATCCCCCACGCTTGTCGCTTCGCTGTAAGCGCTCCAGCAACCCAGGTAAATCAAGCGGCTGTCAGGCCCGATAAATCGGGTATCGCAGATTTCAGGGCAGCAGTGCCTCCACCTCTTCGACGGTCCTGGCCGCAGGCAGATCACGCAGCACCTGGCGCAGCCATGCGTAGGGCTCCAGCCCATTGGCCTTGGCCGTCTGCACCAGCGCGTAAATCACCGCACTGGCATGGGCGCCGGCCGGCGTGTCACTGAACAGCCAGGCCTTGCGGCCGATCACAAAGGCCGAATCGCATTCTCACAGCGATTGTTGTCGATCGGCAGATCCCCTCGCTCGGTGTAACGCGTGAGCCGGCTCCACAAGTTGCCCATGTAGGCCAAAGCCGTGCCGAGCGCACTCCGGGGCGTAACCAGTGGTTGCGTTTTTTTGCAGCTACGCCTGCAACTCAGCCAGAACGGTGAATGTCAAGCTAGGCCGGGTTCGGAAAGTTTGATGCGCTGAAGTTGTGCGACCTGGAGAAAAAGCTTCAGATGACCGCCGCACGCTTTTTGAGCGCTAAAGCAGTGCTTGATGGACTGCAGGCCAAGGCGCTTTTGGCTGGCAAAGCATACGACTCGGACAAAATTGTCCAGGCTGCACAAAATCAAGGCATGGAGGTCATCATCGCCTGCCGGGTCAACCGCAAAAAGAACCCGCGCGTCCTGGACACGCACCGCTACAAGGCTCGCCACCTGGTGGAAAACCTTTTCCAGCGCATGAAGGTCTTTCGCCGCGTGGCCACCCGCCATGACAAGCTCGACGTCACGTTTCTGGGCTTTGTGCACATCGCCGGCACCATGAAATGGCTCCATTGACTTTCCGAACGCGGCCTAATGCGCTGCGCGACCATGATCTGACCGCGCATGACGGTGCGAAATGGCATTTTTCTCAAAGACATTGAAATATCAATCCTGAAAATTGTTATTGGATTAATATTGCAGTCCATGAGCGTCATGCCTTTTCCCATTCTTCCTGCCAGGAGCCTGGCCGCGCTGGGCGAGCGCGTAGCGCTCGCGCGGCGGGCGAGGGCACTGACCCAGCGTGACCTGGCCTTCCTGGCCGGTGTGGGGGCGAGCTCGGTCGTGGCACTGGAAAAAGGCCACCCGGGCGTGGCTCTCGGAACACTGGCGCGCGTGCTCGATGCCATGGACCTCCTGAGCGAGATGGACCACCTGGTGGCGCCGCAGCGGGACCAGGCGCTCACGCAGTTCGCCATCAGCCGCCTGGGAGACCGAAAATAACCACACCCCCCACGCCAGTCTGGACTTGGCTGCCAGGCGCTGCCACGCCCACCTTGGCGGCCACGCTGGAACTGGCCGCCGGCCGCGGCAAGCTGCGGTACGAGGCGGCCTACTTGGGCATACCGCATGCCCGGCCGCTGGATCCGATGGCGCTGCGGTTTTCGCGCAAGTCGGCCGGGATTCCCATCCTGAAGGATGGCGGCTTTCCGGGCGTCATCCTCGATGCGATGCCGGCGGGCTACGGCGCCGATCGCCTCAATGCTCGGCATGCGCGCGAACTCAGCGCGCTCGAACTGCTCGAGCTGGGCCCGCCTGATGCTGTGGGGGCCATCGAGGTGTGCCAGGACATCGAGCGCAAGCTGGCATGGCGCCCCAGTTCACTGAACGAGCTGGTCGAGCATGTCGTGGAGCTGGAGGAATCGGCGCCCTCGAGCCGGGCCATCTGGCGCCTCCTGGACGACGGCATGACCAGCGCGGGCGGCGAGCGCCCGAAAGTCACGCTCGTGCATGAGGGGCGCCTGTGGCTGGCCAAGCTGCAGGACCGCGGCGACGTGCCGCACCTGCCCGCCCGGGAGTACGTGGTCATGCAGATGGCCGGCGAGCTGGACATCCGGGTGCCGCAGATACTGCTCGAGCGGCACGGCGGGCGTGAAGTCTTCCTGGTCGCGCGCTTCGACCGATGCGGCGATCCGCTGCAGCCGCAGCGCCACCTGTTCGCCAGCGCCCACACGGTGCTCGGGCTGGAGGCCCGGACCGCGCCCGGCGACCCCCGGCGCTCCTACCTGGTACTGGCCGACAGGATGCGCCGCTGGATTCAGGAGGCGCCAGCCCTTCAGGACGACCTGCAGGAGCTGTGGCGGCGCATGGCCTACAACGCACTGGTCGGCAATGGCGACGATCACCCGCGCAATCACGGCTTGATCCATGACGGGACAGGGTGGCGCCTGTCCAGGGCGTTCGACATCACCCCGCTGCCGAAGTTCGTCCGCATCCTGGCGATGAGCGTGGCGGCCGACGGTTCACAAGAGGGCTCGGCGCTCAACCTGCTTGCCTCCTGCGCGCACTTCGGCGTGGACCTGAATCAAGGCGTTGCCTGGCTGGGCCATGCGGCTGTTCACGTAGCTGACCACTGGGAGCAGCGGCTGCGGGACTGCGGCGTTCCGGCGGGACAGACCGCGCAGTTCGCACCGGCCTTCAGGCTGGCCAGCGAACTGGCCGAGGCTCCCCGGCTACTCGAAGAGATCGCGAGCGGGATCGAGCGACAGGTCCGCAAGAGACCGCCTCATGCGGATACGCGGTAAATCTTAAAAACCTGGTTATTAACTGACCTTACGCGGCAGCCTGTCCTGTTAGCCTATGCGCATGAAAAATTCTGAACTGGAGTTGTAAGTTGTTCAATAAAAGTTATTAATTGTCACATCCCGGACGATCGTAAGGTCGCTTGTTGAACAAGTGCGGGTGGGAATGGAATGGTGCCAATCTTTCATGGCTTGCAACGGGGTTTTGCTTTTCAGGGCAGACTGCGGTAGCTGATGGTTGTACAAGGCCACGTAGCGCAGCAAGGTCTGCTCCAGATCCTCGGCGCTGTTGAAGTGGTTCGTCTTGAGCACATCGCTGATGCGGCCATTGAAGCGCTCCACCATGCCGTTGGTTTTTGGCGTGCGAGGCTTGGTCAGGCGGTGCTCAATGCCCAGCTCTTGGCACATCTGGTCAAACTCGTGGTTCCCTGTGGGCTGGCGCTCACGCGAGGCAAACAAGCGATCCGTGAACTCCTTGCCGTTGTCGGTCAAAAGCTTGACTATCTTGAGCGGGCAGGCCTTGTGCAGCGCTTTGAGGAAGCTTCGGGCGCTGGCAGCAGTCTTGTCTTTCTTGACCGCAATGAACACCCAGCGCGTGGCCCGGTCAACGGCCACGAACAGGTAGCTCCTGCTGGTCTGGTCGGCCATCTGCGGCAGGTATTTGACATCCATATGCAGGTAGCCCGGCTCGTAGCTCTTGAATGTCTTGTGCGGCTCGCGCGGGGTAGCGGGCTTGAGCGCATGCAGGTTTCCCACCCCATGGCGGCGCAGGCAGCGGTCCAGTCCCGAGCGCGAGACAGCCTTGCACAGAAATTCCCGCGTCACCGCCAGCAAGTCATCCAGGGGCAGCAGCAGCGTTTTTCTCAGGTGCACCACGATCATCTCCTGCGCTGGCGTGAGGGTGGTTTGCAGCCGGTGGGCGGTGTGGGGGCGGTCCTGCACCGTCTCGCGCGACTTCCACTTGTAGACCGTCGCTTCAGTAACGCCATAACGGCAAGCCAGGGTATGGGCACTCTCGGCGCTGGCGGCAATCTCTGCCCGCACCGCCGGGGTGGTACGGGCTTGCTTGTGCAAGGCGATCATCATGATGCAGTCCTTTCTTCGGTCTTTAGCTGCTCCATCAGCCCACGCATTACATCGCGAGCCATGAATAGTGGATATCGCCTTGAGTCTATAAATCATCCGGGACTTTATATCTAGGTTTAATGGGTAAATCGGCCCAGTGATCCACTGTGGTTTATGGAGCGCTTACGAAGGACGGGCGCATGCAGCTATCAAAAATAGAGTAAAACAGCGCCGCCCGTTGCAGGCGGCGCCGGGTTTTTTAACGCGGTGCGAGGCGGATGGCGCCGTCCAGGCGGATCACTTCGCCGTTGAGCATGTCGTTTTCAAAGATGTGCTTGGCCAGCTTGGAATAGTCCTGCGGCGTGCCCAGACGCGATGGAAAAGGCACGGCGGCGGCCAGCGAGTCCTGCACCTCCTGCGGCATGCCGAACATCATGGGCGTGCCGAAAATGCCGGGGGCAATCGTCATGTTGCGGATGCCGTTGCGCGCCAGGTCACGGGCAATCGGCAGCGTCATGCCGACCACGCCGCCCTTGGAGGCGCTGTAGGCGGCCTGGCCCATCTGGCCGTCGTAGGCCGCCACGGAGGCGGTCGAGATCAGCACGCCGCGCTCGCCGGTGGCTTCGGGTTCGTTTTTGGCCATGGCTTCGGCGGCCAGGCGAATCATGTTGAAGCTGCCCACCAGGTTGACGGTGATGGTCTTGGTGAAGGTCGCCAGCGTGTGCGCGCCGGTTTTGCCGATGGTTTTTTCGGCCGGCGCGATGCCGGCGCAGTTGACCAGGCCCATCAGCTTGCCCATGGACACGGCCTTGGCGACCACGGCCTTGCCGTCGGCTTCCTGGCTCACGTCGCACTTGACGAAAGCGGCAAGGCCTTCGCCCAGCTCCTTGGCGATGGCTTCGCCTTTTTCGGCCTGCATGTCGGCAATCACGACCTTGCCGCCGTTGGCGACCAGCATGCGCGCCGTGCCTTCACCCAGACCGGATGCGCCGCCGGTGACGATAAATACTTTGCCTGCGATGTCCATGGAATGTTCCTTGAAATTGAAAGGTTGAAAAACGGGGGGAAAGCGAGGTAGACAGTGCGGATTGACGTTTACGTCAACGTCAATCCAGCCATCAATTATGGCGCATGAAAAAGCCCGGCCATCTTTCAATGGTCGGGCCTTGGGGCAAGTGCAATCGCTTGTTTTGCTTATTTGTAGCCCACGCGGTCCAGCATCTGCTGGACTTTGGTCTGGTTGTAGCCGATGGCGCTGACCGGAATGGTTTCAGCCTTGAAGCTGCCGCCAGTCATCGCCTTCAATGCCGGGTTGTTGAACTTCACGCTGGGCACGGCAGGCCATTCGTTGTTGCCGTTGGCAAAATAGTTTTGCGCATCGGGCGTGGCCAGGTATTCCATGAACTTGACCGCATTGGCCGCGTTCCTGGAGTTCTTGGCGACGGCGGCGCCGGCGATGTTGACGTGCGTGCCCCAGCTTTCCTGGTTCGGGAACACCACGCCGACGCGGTCTGCCACCAGTTTGTCCTCGGGGGCGTTGGAACGCATGATGCGCGCCAGGTAATACGAGTTGGTCAGCGCCACGCCGCATTCGCCGCTGGCCACGGCCTTGATCTGGTCGGTGTCGCCGCCCTTGGGGTCGCGCGCCATGTTGGCGACCAGGCCCTTGAGCCATTGCTCGGTCTTGGCTTCGCCCAGGTGCTCGGTCATGGCCGAGAACAGCGACAGGTTGTAGGGATGCGCGCCCGAACGGGTACACAGCAGCCCCTTGTTTTTCGGATCAGCCAGTTCCTCGTAGCTGTCAACGTCGGCCTTCTTGACCCTTATCTTGTCATACACCACGATGCGGGCGCGGGTTGAAAAACCGAACCAGGTCGTGCCCTCGGCGCTTTCCTTGGCGCGCAGATTGACCGGGATGGCGGCTTCAAGCGCGGGCGACTTGATCGGCTTGAACAGGCCGTCCAGATCGCCTTTCCAGAGGCGGGCGGCGTCAACGAGCAAAATCACGTCCGCCGGAGACGCTGCGCCTTCGGCCTTGAGGCGCGCCAGAATGCCCGCATCGTCAGCATCGACCCGGTTCACCTTGATGCCGGTGGCCTTGGTGAAGTTGCTGTACAGCGCCTCGTCGGTCTGGTAGTGGCGGGCAGAATACAGGTTGACGACCTGTTCCTGGGCGCTTGCGCTACCCGCCGCACCCCACAAAGCGGCAGCAGCAAGGGCAACACAGGTAAATATCGGCGCTCTTTTGATCATGTTGAAAAATCCTGAAGGCTTGAAAGTCAATGAGTTTAATGCAAATGCGAATTAGTCGCAATATGTTCGGCGCGCAGGGGGTGTTTGGCCTGCGCCCGGCGGCTGGCTTCTGCGTGGCCTGCAGGCGCATGCCGGGCTGGCTCGCAAAGCTGCTGCTTCCGGCCCTGCTGCTTGCCGGCTGCACCTCGACGCCGGTGGTGCCCGTCAAGCCGGTGGCACCGGATGCCATTGCGGCACCGGCCTTCAGGAGGCCGCTGAAAATCGGCCTGGCGCTGGGCGGCGGCGCGGCACGGGGTTTTGCCCATGTCGGCGTGATTGCGGTGCTCGAAGAAGCCGGGCTCAGGCCGCAACTCGTGGTGGGCACGTCGGCCGGCAGCCTGGTCGCGGCGATTTACGCCACCGGCAAAACCAGCGCCCAGCTGCAGCAGACCGCACTCGGCATGGAAGAGGTCGCGATGACCGACTGGATGCTGCCGATCATCGGCAAGGGCGTGTTTCGCGGCGATGCGCTGGGCCGCTATGTGAACCAGCTGGTCGGGGGCCGCCTGATCGAGAACATGACGATTCCGCTGGGCATCGTGGCCACCGACCTCAACAGCGGCAAGGCGGTGCTGTTTCGCAGCGGCGACACCGGCATGGCGGTGCGGGCGTCCAGCGCTGTGCCGGCGGTTTTCGTGCCGGTCAAAATCAGCGGACATGAATATGTCGATGGTGGCCTGGTCTCGCCGGTGCCGGTGCGCTTTGCCCGGCAGATGGGCGCCGACATCGTGATCGCGGTGGACATTTCCAGTCCGCCCGAAGGCAACCCGGCGGGCGACACGCTGCAGATCTTGCTGCAGACCTTTGCCATCATGGGCAAAAGCATCAACCAGTACGAGCTCAAGGAGGCCGACGTGGTGGTGCGGCCTTCGCTCGTGGGCCTGAAGAGCGCCGATTTTTCAGCCCGCAAGCTGGCCATCGACTCGGGACGGGCGGCGATGCTGGCGGCGCTTCCCGCGCTGAAGGCAAAACTGGCTGCCGGCATGGCGGCGAATCCCTGAGCCCAGGCGGTGGTTTTGCGATTGCTATTGTTTCGATAGCTGTCGGTGCTTGCTGCGCCTGCGCAAGAGGGTGATTCAAGCAAAAAAAAAGCCCAGTCGCGAGACTGGGCTTGAACGGAACCGCGAAACCTGATGTTTCTGCAAGGAACCGAGGAGACAACTGGCTGGAAACAGGTCAATTCCGACCCATTTCCTGAAGCAGGCTCCGTGAGCTTTCAAGGTGCGCGGGGCACCGAAAGCCCATTGGATAAATTAACGCTTCCTGGCAACGTTCTTGGAGGCGTTGACAGCGGACTCGGACACCGTGTTGAAGTTGGTTTCGGCCATGTCGCCAGCTTGCTTGACGGCTTTTTGCACCGACTCGAAGGCGGAGTTGGCAGCTGTCATGGCGCTTTTCATGATGGTCACTGCGGTTTCGGAACCGGCAGGTGCATTCTGGGTGGCGCTTTCAACCAGGTCGGCAAATTTCTTCTGGGCTTCGGCGGTCTGGCCTTCCAGCGTCTTGGTGATTTCAGCGCCGGCGGATTGGGCGATGTCATACAGGTGGCGGCTGTAAGCGGCGGTCTTTTCAGCCAGGGGCTGGACCATGCTGGCTTGCAGGGCCAGCAGTTCTTGCGCGTCTTTTACGCCCATGATGGCTTGTGCGTTGTTGGCGGTTTCGGCCAGGGCAGCCTTGGTGGCCTGGACATTCAGCTCGACCAGCTTTTCGACGCCTTCAAAGGCTTTCTGGGTCAGGCCAAACAGGGTTTCGATGTTGGCTTTGTGGGAGGCCATGAGTTGTTCAGCGGTCAGCATAAGTAATCTCCTAGTATGTAAGTTAACAGTGAGTAGTTGCGCTGCCCTGAATTGCTGCACTGCAACATGAAAATAATTATAGAAGAAACCCGTGACATTGCAACTACTTTTTGCTGTGTTGCAAAAAGCTAAACACGTTACTCTGATTTGGAATTTTTTAACTTTTATTTCAGGATCAATGCCCTGTGCAAGCTTTCTACGCCGACAACTTTGTTCTGCCGCTACCCGCCGGGCATCGCTTTCCCATGGCCAAGTACAAGCTGCTGCGCGACCGGCTGGCGAGTGAGTTTCCGGCGGTGCGGATGATGCAGGCGCCTGCCGCCAGTGATGGCGAACTGGCGCTGGTGCATGCGCCTGTCTATATAGAGGCGATCTCGCGCGGCACGCTGCCTGTGCCGGCGCAGCGCGAAATCGGCTTTCCCTGGAGCCCGGGCATGGCCGAGCGCGCACGCCGCTCGGCCGGGGCCACCGTGGCGGCAGCGCGAAGGGCGCTCGGGCTGCTTCCCGGTTCGCGCCCCGAAGGCATCGCGGCCAACCTGGCGGGCGGCACGCACCACGCCTATGCCCACAAGGGCGGCGGTTTTTGCGTCTTCAACGATGCGGCGGTGGCCGCCCGGCTGATGCAGGCCGAATGGGCGCGCCTGCATCGGCAGGCCAGGGCGCCGCTGCAGGTGGCGGTGATTGACCTGGATGTGCATCAGGGCAACGGCACGGCCAGCATTTTTGCCGGCGACGCCAGCGTGTTCACGCTGTCGCTGCACGGCGAAAAGAACTTCCCGTTCCGCAAGGAGGCCAGCGACCTGGATGTCGAATTGCCCGACGGCTGCCTGGACGCGCCCTATCTGCAGGCGCTGGAGTTGGCCCTGGACGAGCTGGAGCGGCGCTTCGAGCCCGGCCTGGTCTTGTTTCTGGCGGGCGCCGACCCGTTTGCAGGCGACCGGCTGGGGCGGTTGAGCCTGGGCTTTGACGGGCTGGAAGCGCGCGACCGCCGCGTCTTCGACTGGGCCTGGCAGCGCCGCATTCCGCTGGCTTTTTCGATGGCGGGCGGCTACGGCGTCAATATCGATGAAACCGTGCAGGTGCAGGTGAACACCTACCGGGTGGCGCTGGAGTATTGGCGCAAGTGGAATCCGGCCCGCTGATGCGCTGGCAAAATAGCGCCCAAATGACCTTGAACCCACGCCCCCAGGCCGAACATCGCCATGCCTACAAAGCTTTTCGCGCCATCGGCACCCGCTGGTCCGACAACGACCTGTACGGGCACGTCAACAACGTCGTTTACTGCAGCTGGTTTGACACCGCCGCCAAAGGCCATTTCATCCCTGTTTATGTTGACCGCGCCACGCGCCGGCCGGCCGCCTTGCCCCCTGAACTACTGTCTGTACTGGAGCTGCTGAAATGAACCCAACCAATTCTTCCCATCCTGTCGTGGCGGGCGATTTTGCCCCTGACGATGCGCCTGCCAGCGCCTGCCTGCCGCCCGTCAACGCGGTGGACCACGCCATCGAAAGCCGCCAGTCGATGCGCGAGTTTTTGCCGACGCCGGTGCCCCGGGCCACCCTGGTGCATTTGCTGGAGCTTGCCAGCCGCGCCCCGTCGGGCACCAATACCCAGCCATGGAAAGCCTACGTGCTGCAGGGCGCCAGCCGCGACGCCCTGGTCGAAAAAGTCTGCCAGGCGCATGACGCGCTGCAGGACAACCCGGCGCTGGCTTCCGAATACAAGGACGAATACGACTATTACCCTGAAAAATGGGTTTCTCCGTATATTGACCGCCGGCGCGAAAACGGCTGGGGCCTGTACGGCCTGCTGGGCATCACCAAGGGCGACAAGGACAGGATGCACCTGCAGCACCAGCGCAACTTCCGGTTTTTCGATGCGCCGGTCGGCCTGATGTTCACGCTGGACCGGGTGATGGGCCGGGGCTCGCTGCTGGACTATGGCATGTTCATGGGAAACCTCATGATCGCCGCGCGCGGCCACGGCCTGCACACCTGCCCGCAGGCCGCGTGGAACGGTTTTTCCAAAATCATCATGCCGCACATCGGCGCGGGCGAGGGCGAAATGCTGGTCTGCGGCATGTCGCTCGGCTATGCCGACGAGTCGGCGCGGGTTAACACCTTTCGCACGCCGCGCGTGAGTGTGACGGAGTTCACGACCTGGCTGGATTGAGCCAGTGACCTTTTCCGTCGTCCAGCTGCTCGACGAGCCCTGCGAAGGCATGGCGCTGCTGGTGGTCGAGCAAAATCGTCTGCTGGCGTCGCGCGCGGACCGCTTGCTGTGGCTGGTTGCGGGTAAAGTCAGGAACTCGTGAAAATGGCCCTCTTTGGGTGCCGCTCATTCGTTTTTCAATTTTTCAATCCATCGTAAAAAGGACATTGCCATGACGACAACCACTACTGCCTCGGGACTGCAATACGAAGACACCGTGCTGGGCACCGGCGCCATTGCCAAGGCCGGCCAATACGTCAAGGTGCATTACACCGGCTGGCTGTTCAACGACGGTGTGCAGGGCCAGAAATTCGACTCCAGCAAGGACCGCGGCCAGCCCTTCCAGTTCTCGCTCGGCGCCGGCGAAGTGATTCGCGGCTGGGACGAGGGCGTGCAGGGCATGTCGGTCGGCGGTACGCGCCGCCTAGTCATTCCCTCTGAACTCGGCTACGGCGCACGCGGCGCGGGCGGCGTGATTCCGCCGAATGCAACCCTGCTGTTTGAAGTGGATTTCCTGGGAACCTGATCGGGCCGCAAGGGCTTGTCAGCTTGACATCAACGCCAGGCCCGGCAACGGGCCTGCGCACCGGATTACCCGCCAAGGAGCCTTCAGGGTTCACCATGATCATCACCAGCCTGCTCGATACCGACCTGTACAAGTTCACCATGATGCAGGTGGTGCTGCACCAGTTTCCCGGCGCCGAGGTCGAATACAAGTTCAAGTGCCGCAATGCCGGCGCGCCCGGCATTGGCAATCTGGCGCCTTATGTGAACGAGATCCGCGAGGAAATTCGCGGACTCTGCAAGCTGCACTTCCAGGATGCCGAGCTGGCCTACCTGAAAAGCATGCGTTTCATCAAGAGCGATTTTGTCGATTTTCTGGGCCTGTTCAGGCTCAACGAAAAATACCTCCATGTCGCAGCCTTGGCGTCGGGCGAGATTGAAATCTCGATCAAGGGGCCGTGGCTGCACACCATCCTGTTTGAAATCCCGGTGCTGGCCATCGTCAACGAGGTTTATTTCCGCAATACGCGCAAGCAGCCCGACTTGAGCGAAGGCCGCAAGCGCCTGGATACGAAAATAGCAGCGCTGCAGATCGGCGGCATCGGGGAGCTGAAAATCGCCGACTACGGAACGCGCCGGCGTTTCGGCAAGGCCTGGCATGAAGAGGTTTTGCGCACGCTGGTGACTCGCCTGGGCATGGGTGCCGAGGGACAACTGGCCGGAACCAGCAATGTGCTGTTCGCCATGAAGCTCGGCTTGATTCCGCTGGGCACCATGGCGCACGAGTATCTGCAGGCCTGCCAGGCGCTTGGGCCGCGCCTGCGCGACAGCCAGGTGTTCGGCTTTGAAATGTGGGCCAAGGAAT
>JAECRO010000078.1 GCA_016000195.1 Burkholderiales bacterium
GTGCGTGCCGCCGCCGACGATGGCAATGTTGAGCTTGTCGGCGCTTTTGACCAGCGCGTCGCGGATCTGCGTCAGCTGGCCCAGCACCTCGGCGGATGAGTGGCACACGCCGGTCGAGACCTCGATCATGCTCGATGTCATCTCGGGCACCACCGCGCCGGGCAGCGCAATCTTGCTCATCAGCCGCAGCATGTCTTCGGCGTAGGGCGCCAGGTCGTAGTCGTGGGTGTTGACGAGCTGCATCTCAAGCTCGACGCCCAGCGACAGGGCGGCTGATTTCTGGAAGGGTTCAAGACTCATGGACAGGTCCGGTTGCGGCGCCGCGCACGACGGGCGCCCAGGGCCGGGAGCATTCGCCGGCGCGGTAAAGGGCGACCGTGGCCAGCACGGCGCCCAGCATTTCCATCAGCAGGATGGCAGGCAGGGCGACCATGGCCACCTGGCCGCCGATGGGCGATGAAGCGGCCACGTACTGCGACACCAGCAGCAGGGCCACCGACGACATCGGCGACATGGCGCAGCCGACCCACAGGCCTTGTTTCCAGCTGGCGCCGCTGCCCACATTGCCCAGCGACACGCCGGCCACCTTGGCGATCATCCGCGCCACCACCAGCGCCATGACCAGGCTGGCCACGGGCCGGCTCCAGTCGGCCTGCGCGGCCACCACCGACACCAGCACGAACATCAGCATGGTCAGCATGGACGAGGCCGTGCCCATCTGCCGGGGCCAGGACCAGGGGCGCGGGTTGAGCTGCTTGAGCAGCATGCCGCCCAGCAGGGCCGACAGCGGCGCCGAGCCGCCGAAGTTGGAGGCCAGCGCGGCCCCTGCGGCAATCAGCGACAGCAGCAGGATGGCGGTGTTCTCGCTGGTCGGGCTCATCACCCGCAATGCGGCGCGCAGCACCAGCGCCAGCACGGCGGCCACGACCACCGACAGGCCCAGCACCACCAGCACCGGCAGCAGCGTGTCCGACAGGCCGGCTTCGCCGCGCGGCAGCATGCCGGCTCTGGCGCTGCAGAGCAGCAGCGCATACAGCGTGCTCAGGGTGGACAGCACCAGCGCGCGCTCGGTGACGGGGCCGGCGGCGCGGGTGTCGATGGCGACCCGCGACAGCACGGCCGGCGAGGCCGCCATGGCCACCAGCGCGAGTGATTCGGCCACCACGGCCGGCACGCCCATCAGGCCGAGCAGCCAGTACACCGCCAAAAAGGTCAGCGTCGATTCCGTCAGGCTTTGCACCAGCACCATCGGGTTGTGGCGGAACCAGCGCAGCGGAATGCGTCCGCCGGCCTCGAACAGCACCACCGCCACGCCCAGTTCAAGCAGGAACAGGCCGGCGCCCTGCAGCGGCCAGGCGGCGCCGGTGAAACCGGCCAGGCCGGCAAAGGCGCCGATGGCCGAATAGCCAATCACCTTGGGCAGGCCGGTGTAGCGGTTGACCAGGTGGCCGGCGGCGGCGGCCAGCGCCAGCAGGATGGACCATTGCACGGTCGGCAGTCCGGCCGATGGCTTGATCCATTCGGCCCAGATGGCCATGAGTTCGTTCATGTGATGTCTCCACGAGGGGGTTGGGGGCTGCTCTGCCAGGCGCGGGGCAAGGCACAAAGCCCGACAGGCCCGGCCCTGAAAAGAGCCGGCGCACCGGTCAGAAGGCCGGTGCTTGCCAGGAGAAACAATGCTGTTTCGTGAATTTACAGGCCTTGGCCGAGTCTTTTTGTAGGACAAGGACGAAAGCGTTTATCTTAACGGGGGAATGAAAAAGTGCAGCGGATGGCTGCGCCAGCGCGTCCAGATGGCAGCGCGGATGCGGGCGCGGTCGAGCTTGCTGACGTTGTGCGCCTGCAGCGCCAGCCGGAAGGCAAAGTAAAAACTCACGCCCAGGTTGAGCGCGCCGATCAGCGGGATCGAGGCCACACTCCACCAGAACGCCGCCTGCCGGAACGCCTCCAGCCCCAGCGAAGCCCCGGCGGCGGCCAGTTGTCCGGTCGAAAGGGTGACATGGCGCAATTCCAGTTCCAGGCCAAAAAAGCCGGTGAACGCCGGAATCAGGCCGAGCATGAAACCCAGTGAAATATTCGAGGCAAAACCCGAAATATGCTCGCGCGTGAAGGCCGACCAGCGCGCCGCGCGTTCGTTGCCCAGCACGGCGGTAAAGCGTGGGTTGTGCCGCATGGCCGAGCCCAGGTGGTGCAGCACGAACCAGTTCTCGACCCAGCCGGCAATCATGCTGGAGGCAAACAGCACCACGCCGGTAAACGCCGCCCAGAGCAGCGTCGGGCCGAGCAGCGTGAGCGATTCGAGCACATGGCGGGCGCCGTCATGGCTGATCATCGGCCGGCCCAGCAGCAGCTCGATCACGGCGTTGACCAGCAGCACGGCCGGCACGACCATGAAGACATTGCCCAGCACCGCTGCCACCTGGGAGCGCACCAGGTGCGTGACTTCATCGACGAAATCTTCCAGCGTGGTGACGGATTCGTCCGAGTCGATGTTCTTGAGCTTGGCGGCCATGGCCGGCGCCGTCATGGCCGGCTGCTTGGTGGCCAGCGTGAAATGCAGCAGCTGGATCAGGATGAATGAGCCGGCATACGCCACGCTGGCCCAGAAGCCGCTCCAGAACGCCGACAGGCCAATGCCCACGACCATGAACTTGAGCAGCGTCGTCAGGGCGGTGACGGCGCCGCCGCCCATCGCATTGCCCAGCATTTCCTTGTACTCGGCACGGTTGCGCGTGATGTAGTGCTCGCCGGTTTCGGCGCTGCGCTCGGCTATCTTGGCCGACAGCAGCGTTGAATTGGCGCTGATCAGTGCCCCGATGCTTTTGCTTTCCTGCGCAATGGTGACGCGGCGCACCAGCAGCTTGAGCGCGGCCATGGCCGGTTTGGGCGAGAGCAGGGCTTCAAGCAGCTCGCGCTGGCGCAGCATGCGGGCACGCAGCTGGCGCAGGCGAAACACCATACCCAGGGAAATGCCGTTTTCCTCCAGATGGGTATAGATGCTGCCGACCGCCTGGCGGCAGGCATCCAGCCGCTCGCGGTATTGCCTGACGGCGACTTGCAGCGTCGCTTCGTCGCGCTGGGGCTGGAAAAAAGCCTTGCGCAGTTCCTGCACGTCGGCAGGCAGGGCATGAAAGGCGCGCGCATGGGGGCTGGCCCGGTTCATGCGCAGCCGCAACTCGGGCGCAAAGCCGGTCGCGCGGATTTGCGCGGTGCAGTAGGTGAGGGCGTCCATCAGGCTGTAGTGCCAGCGCCGGGTGTCCCGCGCGGGGCTGGCCGACAGGAGGACGGTCAATTGATCAATTTGCGGCTCTTGCAGCGCATTCATCCACTGCGCGTCGAAACGTGTCGGCACCATCAGCGGGAAAAGCTCGGAGGCGTCCCGGGTTTCGGGCGTGCCGGGCAGCAGCTTGCGGCGCAGCCTCTCGGCCAGTTCGCTGACAAAGGCGGTGCGCGGCGCAAAGCCAAAATCAGCCAGCAAGGGAGTGATGTCAACCGTCTGCATCAGGATTTCCCACCAGGCCTGCAGGCGCGCCTGCAGCTCGGGCTGTTTCTGGACGGCTTCAATGAAGGCCTGGACCCGCGCCACGGCGGCCTGGGTGGAGGTCTTGTCGCCGCGAATCCATTCAAACAGCTTGATCAGCCAGACATGGCGGTCAGCCAGATCCGCCCCCGGATCCAGCGCCCTGAGCAGCCGGGTCAGGTCCTTCATCGCAGGCCCCACTGCCATCCGGTCAATGCAGGACGCGTCCTGAAGGGCCGTTGCCGTTCATCGCTTCGAGTACAAACAGGGGAACCACCGCCTCGAAGCGCTCGCCGTCCTCGGCCACGCAGAAGTAGCTGCCGTGCATGGTGCCGCTGGGGGTGCGCAGCCGCGAGCCGCTGGTGTACTGGAAGGATTCGCCGGGTTTGAGCAGCGGCTGCTGGCCCACCACGCCCAGGCCCTTGACCTCTTCGTTGTGGCCGTTGGCGTCGCTGATGATCCAGTGCCGCGAAATCAGCTGCGCCGGGACTTCGCCGGTATTGGTCACGGTGACGGTGTAGGAAAAGCCATACACGCCCTGGACTGGCGCAGATTGCTCAGGCAGGTACTGGGGCAGGACTTCGCAGGAAAATTGGTATTTGGGCATGGCTTGGCATCAAAAGCGGGTGTCCATCATGTTAACCGCCCCGGCTTTGCGCTGCCCGCTTCCGGGCACGCCAAGGCTGTCCCATCAAAAGCGCTGTTTCAAAATCAGTCGAAGCTTGTCGTTACCCTCAGCCTGCTTTTTTTACGTAACGGCCTGACCCCAATACCCTTGAACTGTTTTTTTCGCGGTGTTCAATAGGTTGAACACCGCGTCCATATTCTCAATAGTGGGCGCCTCTTGTCTCAGCCAGGCGGTTTAAACTGCTCCTTGAGCAAGCTGACCAGCGCCGCAATAGGGGGTGATATTTCTCCAACGCGGTAAGCAACCCCGAGTTTTATGCAAAGCTGCTCGCCTTCCTCAAGGTTTTTGTATAAAACGCCCTTACGGGTTATGGCCTTCAGCGATTTCGGGATTAACGCGACACCTTGACCATCGGCGATCAGCCCCAGCAATACATGGTGGTCGGAGGGCTCGGGGGTCCGCTCTGGCCGAAATCCCCAGCGCTCAAAGAGCTTCTCACAGTGGTTGTAGTACGCAGGATTGAGTTTGCGATCAAACCAAAAAAACTTGTCGTGCGCAAGGTCGAGTACTGAGACCTGTCGCTTCTTTGCTGCCGTGTGACCTGCAGGAATGCAGGCAACCATCGGGTCATCGCACAAATGCTCGGTAGTTAAACCCTCAGCATGCGAAGGAAGACCGATCACCGCAACATCCAGGTTTCCCCGGTTCAGGTCGCGGATGCACTGTGATGAGTGCTGCCGTTTCACGGTAACCCGAGTTCCAGGAAACCGTTTCACGAAAGCGGATTCAAGCCATGCGAACAAGCCAGTATCAATCACGCTGGTGATGCCAACGTTTAGCTCGGTCCGTGCAGGAGCCTGCGGAGGCTGAAACCGCCCAAACACCTGCTCTGACTCGCGGATAAGAGAGCGGGCGTCCAAGAGAAACCGGCTGCCGGCATCGGTGAGACGGACGCCCTGACGATTGCGCTCGAACAGGCGGGTGCCCAAGCTGTCTTCAAGCATCTTGATCTGGCGGCTCAGCGGTGGCTGGGTGATGAAAAGCCGATCCGCTGCACGTCTAAAGCTCAACTCTTCGCTCACGGCAACGAAGTACTGCAGCTGGCGCAATTTAAGTGGATTTCGCATTTCACCTTTGTGGTTTTTGTCACGATACCGCAAAGGTATCAGCAAAAAATGACATAGCTTAAGCCTTCGCTCATCGTTAATGTTGCATCCATGACCTGCACTACTCAGCCCATGGATAAGAGGATTCTTCAAGTTCAAGGCCTTGTCTTTACGTTGCAGGCGATTGCCACGCTGGCTGATCTGGTCGCAGTCCGTGGTTTCCGTATGCAGGCTGGATCGCTAACGAATGAATACAAGGTACGCATGACTAAATTACATTCCACCGCCGCGCCAGATATTCCCAACTGGCGGGGCTGGCTGGCCATCGTCTTTCTGGGCATTGGCGCCTTTACGATTGTCACCACTGAGCTGGCGCCGATCGGGCTGCTCTCGGCCATCGCGCGCGACATCGGGCGCAGCGAAGCAAGCGTCGGCCTCACCGTCACGCTGTATGCCTGGATTGGTGCCTTCAGCGCGTTGCTGTCAGCGTTCGCACTGGGCCGACTGCCGCGCAAGCCCCTGCTGATCGGACTCATGTTGTGCCTGGCTTTGTCCAATGGCGCCGCCACAGTGGCCGGCAGCTTCGGGATGTTGCTGTCGGCGCGCGCCTGCGGGGCCATTGCGCACGGCTTGTTCTGGGCCGTCATTGCTGCTTCGGCGGCGCAGATCGCACCGCCGCGCCATGTCGGGCTGGCGACATCGATTGTCTTCGGTGGGGTCTCGGCTGCCAGCGTGCTTGGGGTTCCGCTGGCCACGCTCATCGGCCAGGAGAGCGGCTGGCGTGTGGCCTTTGGGGCCATCGGTGTGCTCAGCCTGATAGTTGCACTCGTCATGGTGCCCGTTCTGCCTGGGCTCAAACAAGAAGAAGCGCAGGACGGACGTGCAGCGCTCGCCGGAGTGCTGCGCAGGGCTGATTTGTGGGGTATTTACGTAGCCACGGCCTTTGCCGTCACCGGCCATTTCGCGGCATTCACCTTCATCGAGCCGTTTCTGCGGGAAGCGCCCGGTCTCCAGGCATCCCTGGTAATCGCCTTGCTGTTTAGCTTTGGCGCTGCCGGCCTGGCTGCCAACTTTGTCACAGGCATCTTCATTGATCGCTATCTGCGCTCCTTCCTGATGCTGGCATTGTGCATGCTGAGCCTTGCGCTAATTATCCTGGGATATTGGCGCGATAGCCTCGGCGTGACAGGGATTACCGCCATGCTGGTGATGTGGGGCGCCGCCATCTCGGCGATTTTTGTCGGCTTTCAGACGTGGATCCTGCGGACAGCCGGCACGGCTGCAATGCCGGCATCGGCCGTCTATGTCGCCATCTTCAACGCTGCCATCGGGACCGGCGCCATGGTCGGTGCGTGGGTATTGAGCAGCAGCGGGTTCCCCGCCGTGATGATCGTCGCTGGTCTGGGTGGCGTGGTGTCGATTCTGGTGACGGCAAGTATCGGCCGGCCAGCGCTGGCTCTGCAGCCAGGGCTGTCGCAATGAATGCGCAAGATTCGCTCATGAGCGACAAGACCCGCCTGGGCCGCAGTTTGATGGACGCGCTCGGACCCGGCACGGCCGAGCGCGTCACGGCCAAACTGTCGGAACTGGACCCCGATCTGCCGCGCCTGATCACGGACTATGCTTTCGCCGACGTGCTCGGTCGCCCTGGGCTGGATATCAAAACGCGTGAGATGCTGACCGTGGCTGCGCTCACCGCCATGGGCAATGCGCCGGCGCAACTGGCGTTCCACATGCGTGGTGCCCTCAATGTCGGTGTGAGCCGGCAGGAGTTGCTGGAAATTGTCATTCAAATGGCAGTCTATGCCGGGGTGCCGGCCTGTATGAACGGACTGACGGCATATCGTGCAGCAATCACCGGTGTCCATGACCCTGACTGAACGCCATGGCAGCGATCGATTGCCACCATGCGAAGGGCGATCGCTGTTTGGCTGTCTGCGCCCCTTGATTCAAGCTCGTGCCCAACCCGGGAACGGCTTTCTTAAAAGAGAGAAATCCTATGAAAATCGAAGCAAACATGTGCGCGCCAACTCGGCCAGCCTTGCCTGTACGTCTGCTGGGCGATAGCCTGGCAGTCTCCGCCATGGGGTATGGCGCCATGGGGATGAGCGAGTTCTATGGACCGTCCGATGATGCCGCTTCAACGGCATTGCTGCAGGAAGTTGCCGATCGCGGCGTCACTCTCATCGATACCGCTGATCTCTACGGCAAGGGCCATAACGAATTATTGATCGGCGACTGGCTGCGCTCAGGGCGCACTGCAGGCATGGCAGGGCAAATAAAAATTGCTACCAAGTGCGGTATCGAACGGTCTGCCGGCACGCCTGCTCTTCGCCGCATTAACAATACGCCGGCGTACATCCGTCGCTGCTGTGAAGCATCCTTGGTGCGACTCGGGATTGATCGTATTGATCTTTATTACATCCACCGGGTCGATCCGGACGTCGATATTGAAGACACCATGGGATGCCTGGCTGAATTAGTCAAGGAAGGCAAGATCAAGCATGCAGGTTTGTGCGAAGTGTCAGCCAAAACGCTGGAGCGGGCGCATCGGGTACACCCGGTAGCAGCCTTGCAAACCGAGTACTCGCTGTGGAGCCGAGACGTTGAGCAAGACATCTTGCCTGCAACCAAAGCCCTCGGCATCGGTTTTGTCGCTTATTCCCCGCTGGGGCGCGGTTTCCTCAGTGGCCGCCTGACGGATACGGCCAGCTTGGATAAGGGAGATTTCAGGCGCGCCAACCCTAGGTTTCAGGACGAGAACATGGCACACAATCTTGGTTTGTTGGAGACGGTGCGCGCTGTTGCCGCAAGCCATGCGGCGGCGCCGGGGCAGGTTGCGCTTGCCTGGTTGCTGGCCCAGGGCAAGCACATCGTGCCGATCCCAGGCACGCGCCGATCCGCCTACCTGCAGGAAAATCTGGGGGCGCTTACGCTGGCGTTAACGGCTGCAGACTTGAAGCTGCTCGATCAAGCCATGGCTCCCGAGCAAGTGCGTGGCGCACGCTACACCGCCGAGGGCATGAAGGGCCTCAACGCCTGAAGCAGACCGTGGAAAGTCAGCGCCGCTTCACGGGGCGCCCCCGGCAAAGACAGGATGCCAAACGGTGTTGGCCGCTTCTGACTCCAAAAACAAGCGGACATCGTCATTCAGCGTGCCTTGATTGCCCTTGAGCGCAAAAAGACAGTCGGAGTCCTTGTTCTGCGAATCTTTTTCGCAATGCTGCGCTGGCAGCCCTTCACTGCGACAATCCTGCGCATGCCTAAAACCCCACCTGCCTACCGGATCGCCCCTTCCCTGCTGTCAGCCGATTTTGCCCGCCTGGGCGACGAGCTCAAGGCCGTCATTGCCGCCGGTGCCGACTGGATCCACTTTGACGTGATG
>JAECRO010000012.1 GCA_016000195.1 Burkholderiales bacterium
AACGTGGGCGACAACGTGGGCGACTGCGCCGGCATGGCGGCTGATTTGTTCGAGACCTATGCCGTCACGCTGATTGCCACCATGGTGCTGGGCGCGCTGCTGGTGGCCGCCAGCCCCATGAACGCGGTGCTGTACCCGCTGGCGCTGGGCGCGGTGTCGATCATCGCCTCCATCATCGGCTGCTTTTTCGTCAAGGCCTCGCCAGGCATGACCAACGTCATGCCGGCGCTGTACAAGGGCCTGGCCGTGGCCGGCATCCTTTCGCTGATCGCGTTTTACTTTGTCACCATGTGGCTGATGCCCGACAACGCGATTGCCGCCGCCGGCAGCCAGATGCGGCTGTTCGGCGCCTGCGCCACCGGCCTGGTGCTGACCGCTGCTCTGGTCTGGATCACCGAGTTCTACACCGGCACGCAGTACGCGCCGGTCAGGCACATCGCGCAGGCCTCGACCACCGGCCACGGCACCAACATCATTGCCGGCCTGGGCGTGTCGATGCGCTCGACCGCCTGGCCGGTGATCTTTGTCTGCATCGCCATCCTGGTGTCGTTCAACCTGGCCGGCCTGTACGGCATTGCGATTGCCGCCACCGCCATGCTGAGCATGGCCGGCATCGTGGTCGCGCTGGATGCCTACGGCCCGATCACCGACAACGCCGGCGGCATTGCCGAAATGGCCGATATGCCGCCCGAAGTGCGCGCCGTGACCGACCCGCTGGACGCCGTGGGCAACACCACCAAGGCCGTGACCAAGGGCTACGCGATTGGCTCGGCCGGGCTGGCCGCGCTGGTGCTGTTTGCCGACTACACCCACAAGCTGGAAAGCTATGGCCGCGCC
The DNA here is from genome assembly GCA_016000195.1 of Burkholderiales bacterium. GTDB lineage: Bacteria > Pseudomonadota > Gammaproteobacteria > Burkholderiales > Burkholderiaceae_C > Polaromonas. The sequence continues at coordinate 838 of JAECRO010000012.1, forward strand.
ATCAGCTTTGATTTGAGCGACCCGATGGTCATCGTCGGGCTCTTTATTGGCGGGCTGATTCCCTACCTGTTCGGCGCCATGGCCATGGAAGCCGTGGGCCGCGCCGCCGGCGCCGTGGTGGTGGAGGTGCGCCGCCAGTTCAGGGAAATCGCCGGCATCATGGAAGGCACGGCCAAGCCCGAATACGGCCGCGCGGTGGACATGCTGACCACGGCGGCGATCAAGGAAATGATCATCCCGAGCCTGCTGCCAGTGGTGGCACCCATCCTGGTCGGCCTGCTGCTGGGACCGAAAGCGCTGGGCGGCCTGCTGATGGGCACCATCGTGACCGGCCTGTTCGTGGCGATTTCGATGTGTACCGGCGGCGGCGCCTGGGACAACGCCAAAAAGTACATCGAGGACGGCCACCACGGCGGCAAGGGCTCGGACGCGCACAAGGCGGCCGTGACCGGCGACACCGTGGGCGACCCCTACAAGGACACGGCCGGCCCGGCCATCAACCCGCTCATCAAGATCATCAACATCGTGGCGCTGCTGATCGTGCCGCTGATGATGAAGTTCCACGGCGGCACGCTGCAGGCCGCGCCGATGACGCCGGTGGCGGCGCCACCGGCCATCAGCGTCCCGGCGGACGCCCCGGCGGTGCCCGCCATGCCCGCGCCGGCGCCACTCCAGACGCCGGATGCCGCAGCCATTCAGACACCTGCGGCTAGCGTACCGGCCTCAGCGGCTTCGCAATAAGGCCCGCCGCAAAAGGATTGGCGCCGCCAGCGCTTCACTGACCCGCTTCGGCGGGTTTTTCATGGCAAAGGCGCGTGACCGGCGGCTGACGACGCGCTGATGCGCTGCTTCACGCCTGACGCGGCGACTCACTACTTTCCGCTCGGGCCTGCCCCGACATTCCCTGGCGCAGCGCCGACAGGCTTTAGCGCAGCAAGCACGGGCACAAGCAGCTATTAAAACAGTAGCAAGCCATTTGCCGCAGCAGCCCGGCATTTTCTGCCACCGCGGCCCAGCCGCGAAAAACCAGCCCTGTGTCGGGTTCCCTCGCCGGCATTCCAGCCCGCGCCACCCGTTCTGTCCGAAACAGCACATTTCCGACAGAAGCCTTTGCCCCTCGGGCCATGCTGCCGGTTTCAGACCCGACAAACCCGCCTTGCCAACCGCCTTTTACGCCACTTCAGCCCTTAAAACACGTGGCATGCACCTTGCGATAAGGGTAGCAAAGGATGCCGCACATGCCGCTCAATCTCATCATCAACGACACCACGCTACGCGACGGCGAACAGACCGCCGGGGTGGCTTTCACCGTCGATGAGAAATGCGCCATTGCCTGCGCGCTGGCCGCCGCTGGGGTGCCGGAAATGGAGATCGGCATTCCCGCCATGGGCGAGGAAGAAATCGACTGCATCAACACCATCGCCGCGCTGGAACTGCCCGCCAGCCTGATGGTCTGGGGCCGGCTGACCGATGCCGACCTGGCCCAAGCCCTGCGCTGCCAGGCCGACATCATCCACCTGTCGATTCCGGTGTCCGACATCCACCTGCGCCACAAGCTGCGCCAGTCGCGCGAATGGGTGCTGGAACAGGTCACACGGGTGATTGAAAAAGCCGTCGCCAGCGGCCGCAAGATTTCGCTGGGCGCCGAAGATGCGTCACGCGCCGATACCGGCTTTCTCTCGCAGGTCGCCCGGCGTGCTGAAAGCTGCGGCGCCAGCCGTATCCGCTTTGCCGACACGCTGGGCGTGCTCGACCCTTTCACCACTTATGACGCCATCGCCCGGCTGCGCGAAGCGGTGGAGCTGGAAATCGAGATTCATGCCCACAACGACCTGGGACTGGCCACCGCCAACACCCTGGCCGCCTTGCACGCGGGCGCCACGCATGCCAACACCACCGTCAACGGCCTGGGCGAGCGCGCCGGCAATGCGGCGCTGGAAGAAGTCGTGATGGGCGTGCGCCACCTGCACCATGCCGAAACCGGCGTCAGCACACAGGCGCTGATGTCGATCTCGCGCCTGGTGGCCAGAGCCTCGGGCCGCCAGGTGGCCTTCAACAAAAGCATCGTCGGCGAAGCCGTGTTCACCCACGAGTCGGGCATCCACATTGACGGGCTGCTCAAGAACGCCTCGACCTACGAGAGTTTTGATCCATCCGAACTGGGGCGCCAGCGCCACACCGTGCTGGGCAAGCATTCGGGCTCGCAGGCGGTGCGACAGGCTTACGGCGCCATGGGCGTGGTGCTGGACGACGACGCGCTGACCGGCCGCGTGCTGGCGCGCATCCGCGACCACGCCATGCGCGTCAAGCAGGAAGCCACGCCCGACGAGTTGCGCGGCTTCCTTCGCGAGTCGCATCTGCCGCTGCCGCCGCCGCCCACGGTTTGCGCGGCGGCATGAGGTCCAGCATGAAACCGGCCAAAAAACCCCTTCACGCCAAGTCCATCAAAGAGCTGGGCATGCCCCGGCGCTCGTGGTGGTCGCTGGTGCGCGAGGATGCGCGCTGCGTCTTTGAACGCGATCCGGCCGCGCGCAGCCTGATGGAAGTCTGGACCATCTATCCAGGCGTGCAGGCGATTGCGCTGCACCGCCTGGCGCACAGCCTGTGGCGGCGCGGCTGGCGCTACCTGCCGCGCTGCATATCGTTTGTGTCGCGCGGACTGACGCAGGTGGACATTCACCCCGGTGCCAGTATCGGCATGCGGTTTTTCATCGACCACGGCGCGGGCGTCGTGATTGGCGAGACCGCCGAGATCGGCAACGATGTGACGCTCTACCACGGCGTAACGCTGGGCGGCACCAGCTGGAGCGCCGGCAAGCGCCATCCGACGCTGGGCAACCAGGTCGTGGTCGGTGCGGGCGCCAAAATCCTGGGCCCCATCCTGGTCGGCAACCGGGCGCGTATCGCGGCCAACTCGGTGGTCATCGAGGAAGTGCCCGCCGGCGTGACCGTCGTCGGCATTCCGGGCCGCGTGGTGACGCCGCGCCGCAGCACCACCCACGGCTTTGACCTGGACCACCACCTGATTCCCGACCCGGTCGGCAAGGCCATTGCCTGCCTGCTGGACCGCGTGGCGCAGCTGGAGCGGCAAGCCCATGCCGACTTCCTGTCCACCTCCACCACCGCCTGCGGCGCCTGCAGCGACCACTGCGCCGAGCCCGGCTTTGACCCATCCCTCCTTCAACCATCCACCATGGAGTAAGCCCAATGGAAAACTTCCTTCAACAACTCAAGGCCTTGTCCTCGGCCGAGGATTTTCTGCAGTACTTTGGCGTGCCGTTCGACCAGGGGGTGGTCAACGTCAGCCGGCTGCACATTCTCAAGCGCTTCTTCCAGTACCTGCGCCAGGAAAAATCACTTCCCCAGACCGGCGAGCTGGAGATGTTCACGGCCTACCGGGGACTGCTGACCAAGGCCTATGGAGATTTCGTCACCTCCACGCCGGCGCAGGAAAAAGTATTCAAGGTGTTCCAGGACACCGAAGGCAAGCAGCACGTGACGCTCGACAGCCTCAGGGCGTCGATGCCGCAGCGCGCTGCCGCCTGACAACAAGGAGCTATTGACATGCACATCGTCGTCTGTATCAAGCAGGTTCCGGATTCGGCGCAGATTCGCGTTCACCCGGTCACCAACACCATCATGCGCCAGGGGGTGCCGGCCATCGTCAACCCCTACGACCTGTTCTCGCTCGAAGAGGCCTTGCGCCTGAAGGACAAGTTCGGCGGCAAAGTCACCATGCTGTGCATGGGGCCGCCGCAGGCCGAGGAAGCGCTGCGCAAATGCATCAGCTTTGGTGCCGACGATGCCGTACTGGTCACGGACCGCGCCTTTGCCGGCGCCGACACGCTGGCCACCTCTTATGCGCTGGCCGCCGGCGTGCGCCAGATTGCCAGGGAGCAGGCGGTGGACATCGTGTTCACCGGCAAGCAGACGATTGACGGCGACACCGCCCAGGTCGGCCCCGGCATTGCCAAGCGCATGGGCCTGCAGCTGCTGACTTATGTGTCGCGCATCGTCGAAGTCGATCTGGAAAAGCGCAGCATCACCGTCGAGCGGCGCGCCGAAGGCGGCGTGCAGGTGCTGAAAACCTCGCTGCCCTGCCTCATCACGATGCTGGAAAACACCAACGAGATGCGCTTTGCCAACCTGCCCGCCATGATTCACGCCGCCGCCTACCCGGTGCGCAAGTGGAGCAAGGAAGAAGCCGGCATTGAGGATCTGAGCAAGATCGGCCTGAAAGGCTCGCCCACGGTGGTGAGCAAGGTCTTCGGCCCGACACCGCGCAGCGAAAAGGCCGAGATGCTGGACCTGGAAACCTCCAGCCTGCGCGACCTGTCGCTCAATTTGATACAGAAGATTTTCACCCGCCATCCGACGCTTGAATCCGATTTGCTGATGAAGGAGATGACATGAGCCAAGCCCCCAACTCAAGCGCGGCAGCCGCAGCGCCGGCCAAGCGTCCCGCCGGCCGAGGTGGCCGCAACCTGGAACTGTCCGAGGAACTCAAGGCCTACAAGGGCGTCTGGGTCTTCATCGAACACGACCGGGGCCATGTCCACAGCGTGTCATGGGAGCTGGTGGGCGAAGCGCGCAAGCTGGCCGACAAGCTGGGCTGCCCGGTCAGCGCCGTGCTGCTCGGCGGCTTTGACGAGCCGCTGGAAAAGTTTGCCGCCGAGGCCTTCACCTTTGGCGCCGACAAGGCCTACATCATGCAGGACCCGGTGCTCAAGGGCTACCGCAACGAGCCCTTCACCAAGGGCCTGACCGACCTGGTGAACAAATACCAGCCCGAGATCATGCTGCTGGGCGCGACCTCGATGGGCCGCGACCTGGCCGGCTCGGTGGCCACCACGCTGCTGACAGGCCTGACCGCCGATTGCACCGAGCTCAACATCGACCCCGCCACGCGCGCCCTGGCCGCGACCCGGCCCACGTTTGGCGGCTCGCTGTACTGCACCATCATGACCCTGGCCTACCGCCCGCAGATGGCCACCGTGCGCCCGCGCGTCATGCTGATGCCCAAGGCCGACGCCAGCCGCACCGGCGAGATCACCCATGACGCGCTGGGCATGGTGGAAACCCAGATCGTGACCAAGCTGCTGGACTTCATCGCCGACGCCAACAGCAACAAGATCAACCTGCCCTATGCCGACGTGATCGTCAGCGGCGGCAAGGGCCTGAAGAACCCCGAGAACTTCAAGCTGGTGTTCGAGCTGGCGCGCGTGCTGGGCGGCGAGGTCGGGGCGACCCGCCCCTGCGTGCAGGCCGGCTGGGTCGAGGCCGACCGGCAGGTCGGCCAGACCGGCAAGACGGTACGGCCCAAGCTCTACATTGCCGCCGGCATTTCCGGCGCCATCCAGCACCGCGTGGGCTGCGAGGCTTCGGACGTGATCGTTGCCATCAACACCGATGTCAACGCGCCGATTTTTGAATTCGCGCATTACGGCATCGTCGGCAACGCCATGCAGGTGCTGCCCGCGCTGACCCAGGCCTTCGCCGCCCATCTGGCGCTGCGCAGCCGCCAGGTGGCTTGACCTGCTTACAGGAGAACGAGATGAAAAAACCATCCCAATTCGATGCCATCGTCGTCGGCGCCGGCCCTTCGGGCAACGCCTGCGCCTACACACTGGCCAAGGCCGGCCTAAAGGTGCTGCAGATCGAGCGCGGCGAATACCCCGGCAGCAAAAACGTGCAGGGCGCCATCCTGTATGCCAAGGCGCTGGAGGAAATCATTCCCGACTTTCGCGACGATGCGCCGCTGGAGCGCCACATCATCGAGCAGCGCATGTGGCTGCTCGATGAAACCTCTTTCGTCGGCACGCACATCCGCAGCGAGGAGTACAACAAGCCGCCCTACAACCGCTACACCATCATCCGTGCGCAGTTCGACAAGTGGTTCAGCTCCAAGGTGCGCGAAGCCGGCGCCCTGCTGATCTGCGAGACCACCGTCAACCACCTGATCATGGACGGCGACCAGGTGGTCGGCGTGCAGTGCGACCGCCTGCAGGGCGATGTCTATGCCGACGTGGTGATCCTGGCCGACGGCGTCAATTCCACGCTGGCGCGCAAGGCGGGCTTTCATGGCGAGATCAAGGCCGGCAACGTCGCCCTGGCCGTCAAGGAAATCCTCTTCATGCCGGAAGAAACCATACGCCAGCGCTTCAACATCGGCGAGGAATCGGGCGTCGTGATCGAGATGGTCGGGCGCATCACCGACGGCATGATGGGCACCGGCTTTTTGTACACCAACAAGGAGTCGCTGACCATCGGCGTGGGCTGCATGCTGGGCGACTTCAAGAACAACCCCAACCGCACCAGCCCCTACGTGCTGCTGGAGCAGATGAAGCGCCACCCCTCCATCGCCCCCCTGATCGAGGGCGGCGAGATGAAGGAATACTGCGCCCACCTGATTCCCGAAGGCGGCTTTCATGCCATTCCGCAAATTTACGGCAGCGGCTGGATGATCGTGGGCGACTCGGGCGGCTTCGTCAATGCCGTGCATCGCGAAGGCTCCAACCTGGCCATGACCACGGGCCGCCTGGCTGCCGAGGCCGTCATTCAGGCCAAGGCTGGCGGCAAGGGCTACCGCGCCGAAACGCTCAAGTCCTACAAGACGGCGCTGGATGCCAGCTTCGTGATGAAGGATTTGTACAAGTACCGCGACATGCCTGCCGTGCTGCACAAGAGCCCGCAGTTCTTCACCAGCTACCCGGACATGGTGGCGCAGGCGGCACGCACCATGATCACCGTGGACGGCGTGGACAAAAAAACCAAGGAGCGCGAGATATTCGCGAGTTTTCGCAAGACCCGCAAGCTCACCGGCCTGGTGGGTGATGCGTACAAACTCTGGAAGGCCATCCGATGAACGCCATCACCGTCAATGTGGAAGAAAAACTCTTCCAGAACCGTTACCGCGTCGATGCGGGGCGGCCCCACATCAAGATCAAGGATGCGGATGTCTGCACCAACGACTGCGGCGTGAAGAGTTGCACCTTTGTCTGCCCGGCGTCCTGCTACAAGGTCGAGGGCAACGGAAGCGTGACCTTGATCACCGATGGCTGCCTGGAGTGCGGCAGCTGCCGGATCATCTGCAACGAGCACATGAACGTCGAATGGGAATACCCGCGCGGCGGCCACGGCGTCCTGTTCAAGTTCGGTTAATCACAAAATAGAAGCAGCATCATGAGCAAACCCCTGCGCCACGTTTTCGTCTGCACGCAAAACCGCCCGCCCGCCCATCCCCGAGGCTCCTGCGCCAGCAAGGGCGCCGTCGCGGTGCTGCAGGCGTTCTGGGGCGAACTGCAAAAACGCCAGGCTTATGAAAAAGTCTCCATCACCAATTCGGGCTGCATCGGCCCCTGCGAGCTGGGCGCCAACGTGCTGGTTTATCCCGAGGGCGTGCTCTACCGGGGCGTGACGCTTGAAGATGTCAATGAAATCTTCGACAGCCACCTCGAAGGCGGAACACCGGTCGAGCGTTTGCTGGCGCCAAAGGCAGTCTGGTGAACCTGCTGACCGGGGTTGAGTCCACCGAGCTGTTCGGTGGCACGGTGTCGCCCGCCGTGCAGCACCTGATCGACGTGGCGCGCAACGCGCCACCCGCGCAGGTCGAAGCAGCGCTGTGGACGGCGGCGGCCACCGCACCGGACCAGTTGCCGGTGTATTACCTGCTCTACAAGATGCACGCCGGGCGCGGCCAGCTCGACCTGGCGCTGTCGGCAGCCAGCAAGGGCCTGAGCGCAGCCGCCAAGGCAGCGCAATTGGCCGCTGACTGGCGGCTGGTGGCGCTTGGCGATACCGATTTTTCCGTGCCGGGGCCGGCGCGCTTCTGGCTCTTCACGCTCAAGGCACTGGCGTTCATCAACCTGCGCAAGGATGATCGCGACACCGCTAGCGCGCTGCTCGCCAAGCTGCGCCTGCTGGACCCGGAAGACCACCTGGGCGCCAGCACCGTCGAGTCGCTGCTGCGCGAGTCCACCTGAGTCCGTCATTCTCGCGCAGGCGGGAATGACGCAGGGAAAGCTGTTGCCGATGGAAGCCGGCGGCGGGATGTCAATGAAACGCGATCACCTGGCTGGCCTGGGCATCCTCCGGCCCAAAGCACACCGCGTGATCGGTGCAGACGCCGCAGGTCGGCGCCTTGCAGATCAGGATTTCCTCGCGTTCGCACAACTGCTTGTAGAAGAATTTCTTCCACTTCATGTTCTGCGTGTTCCTGGCGGCAAGGCTGGGAAACCAGTGGCCGATCAGCGCCGAGAGTTCGCTGCGCGACGGCAGGTCAAGGTCTTGCCACAAATGGTTGTCGCCCAGGCTGGCGCAAGCCAGTGCCCAGGCAATGGCGTCCGAGTTATCCTTGGGGCCGGCGGCTGGGTCCGCGTGTTCGCGGAGCAGGCTGACCACTTCCTCGATTTCGTCAGCGCGGGGCTCGGTGCGGTCGGCACCGGCCAGCGCATCCCAGTCAAGCCCGAGGGCGGCATCCGCGCCGGGGAACCAGCGCGCCAGCAACCGGCGCGTGGCGTTCGCGTCCAGGCCGGGCAGCGGCAGCAGGCGGCGGCCGTGGCGCTCGAACGCGGCGGACAGCACGCCGGCCAGCGCCATCGCCGCCGGGTTGCTCGCGTCCACCGCGCAGGACATCAAGACAGCATGGGTGCCCATGGCTTGAGCCGCTCAGAGCTGCGCAGGCGCGTGGGTGTAGCACTTCTTCGGGCAGATCTTGGCACAGGCGGTGCAACCGATGCACAGTTCCTGGTGCGCAATCGTCATGACTTTCTTGTCGTATTCGCCGTCGTCGTCATCCTCATCGTCTTCATCAACGCGAACGTATTCCCCGTCGGCGTTCAGGCCGACGAGTTCAAGCACGCCGCGCGGACAGACCTTGAAGCAGCGGCCGCAGCCGATGCACTTGTCTTCGTTCAGCGACTGGACAAAGGTCGGCGTCCAGGTGGCGCCGCTGGGCATGGTGATGTTGAATGTGTTGCTCATGGCGTTTCCTGGCGGTTTTTTTTTCAGCCTGCTGCCGCAGCAGCCTCCTTGCGTGCCTCCATCAGCGCGGCATGGGCTTCATGGCAGCGCTGGGAAACTTCGAGGATTTTTTCCCAGTTGGTGGGCAAGTCCTCGGACAGGTCGTGCAGGTCCATCTTGGCCTGCGTGGCGCGTGCATTGAGTTTTTTCAGGCGCGCCTTGAGTTCTTCGGCATCGGTGCTCATGCGTCAGGCTCCGTATTGGGCAACGGCCGGGTAGCTGCGGATCATGCTGACCGCCTCGTCAAAAAACTTGCCGCCGGCGTCGGCCAGCTTGGCCAGCGACGGAAAGCCGAAGCGATGCACGTCGCGCAGCTGCTTGTTGACCACCACCAGACGGCCGGCAATCAGCACCATGCGGCCAAAGCCTTCGTGGCTCATTTTCATCATCGGCGAGACCATCTGGCCGGTTTCGCGCTCGACCGCCACGGCAATCGCGTTATAGAAAATTTCGAGGTGCCACAGCGTCTCGGGGTCCGGGTCGCCCAGGATCGGCAAGGCGCGGCGCTCTTCAGCCGTGTGGATGTAGGGCTTGAGCAATTGCAGGTCGGTCTTGCCTTCCCAGGTGCCGTGGATGTCCTGTGCGCGCAACTGCTTGACCAGTTGCTGCACAAAAGGGGTGAGCATCAGGGCCTCGTCAGTGACGGGCGCTGCGGGAGTTTCAAGGCTGGCTTGTTCGGTCATGGGGTTACCTCGTCATCTTCAAAGTCGAAAGAACGTTCGTTGTCCTTGGCCAGCGCCTTGCGCAGCCAGGGGGGTGGCGTGCCCTTGAGCACGACCTGCAGTTTTTCCAGGATTTCCGCAATCGATTCGGGCTGCGGCACCTTGATCGGATGGATCTTCATGGCCACCACGCGCGCCGCGCCGGAGCCGCCGATGGCGGCGACATACAGGATGGCAACGTCCTTGATGGCGTCCAGCTTGGGCGCGAGCTTGTCTTCGTCGCCGTCTTCTTCGAGCTTGTCGCCGAAGTCGAAGCTCTCGATGAAATGGTGGCCTTCAGGCGACACCTCATAGACGACGATGCTCTTGGCCCAGCCAAAGTGCGCGTCAACGCGCTCCTTGTCCTGGGTAGCGAAGGCGATTTTCATAAAGCACTCCTAGGTTGTGTCAGGCACTGGCCGCAGCCAGGGTGGGGGTGGGGAGGGTTGCGCCGGCCATGTCGCCGGCACCGGGCACAACTGCGGCGGTTGCCGCGCGCAGCGCTTCGGGCGTCAGCGGCCAGTCGCCAGGATGGTGATGCACGATCTGCTCCATCATCAGGTTGGCAATCTCGAAAATCAGGTCCATCGTGCCCCGGTAGCCGACCATGCGGCGGTGCGCATTGCCGATGCGGTCGAACACCGGAAAACCGATGCGCAGCAAGGGCTTGTTCAGGCGTTCCGCCGCCTGCCGGCCATGCGAATGGGTGATGAGCAGGTCGCAATTCGCAGCAGCCGCGCCGCGCTCCAGGTCTTCCAGGTCGCCCAGCACCACCTGATCGGCGGGCAGCAGCGCATGTGCGGCGGATTTGGTGGTGCTGATGCAGCAGCGCAGCTCGGCGCCCATCTCGTGCAGCAGGCTGCCCACGGCCAGCAGCAGATCAGGTTCGGCGCCAATGGCGACCTTGACACCGCCGGTGTAGAAATGGCCGTCCAGCATGGCATCGAGCAGCTGGCTGCGCTGGCGGCGATATTTGGCGGGCACCGGCTTGCCGGAAATCTGCGCCAGGCGCTGCAAAAAGCGGTCGTTGACTTCCAGCCCGGTCAGGCGCTCGAAGATTTCCAGCGGCGTGCCGGCAATGTCGCGCAGCGCCTCGGCGCCCTCGCGGGTCTGCTCGCCGACGCCCAGCGTGAAGGCCGACGCACCGGCGGCGCGGATTTGTTCCAGCGTGGTTCCGCCCAGCGTCGTGCCGCGCCAGTCGGGCGCGATATGACCGTCCAGCGAACCTGAAATATCGGGCAGCACGATGACGGACAGGCCAAAGGCTTCGATGATTTCGCGCAGCTCGTCAATGTCGCCCGGCGACAGGTGGCTGCCGGGCAGCAGGGTGATCTGGTCGGCCTTCACCGGCAGCGGCTTGACCAGCGCCCGGGCGATGGCGGTGATGGCGTGCTTGTAGCCATCTTCAAATGCGCCCACGTAGTCGGGCGTGGAGACATAGACGATTTCGGTGTCGTCGAGTTCGGGCTTGCGCTTGCGCACGGTGACGATGTAGCCGTCCACATCGTCACCCTTGGTTTCGGTCAGGCCGGTCGAGCAGATGGCGATGACTTTAGGCGCGGCGCGCTTGCGGATGTTGACCAGCGCAGCCTCGATGTTGTCGTAGCCGCCGAGGATGGACGTGACCTCGTTCATGGCGGTCGTCTGCAGCGGAATCGCCTCCTTGAAGTGGCGCACCAGCAGCACCAGGCCAAACGAAGTGCAGCCCTGCGAGCCGTGCATGACCGGCATGCAGGCGTCCAGCCCGAGGAACGCAAAGCTTGCGCCCAGCGGCTGGCTCATCTTGAGCGGGTTGACCGTGCAGGATTTCTTGGATTCGACGACGCTGGCCATGATGGATTTACTCTCGGGTGGGGTTTAGGTCAGACCGGCACTTCTTCAGGCTCCAGGCCCATGGAGTGGGCGGCAATGTCAGCCAGAAATCCCATGTCCTGCACTGCAGCAGCCGGCGCAGGCGGCGCCACTGTCGCTGTCGGCGACACGGCACCCAGAGTTTCGCCATCGTCGCCCCAAGGCGCGGGAATGCGGACCTGCTGCCAGACCGGGTTGTAGATGGCGCGGTCGATTTCCTGCACCAGCTCGACCATGCCTTCGTAGCCGCCATAGGGATGGTGGCGCTCCTGGTTGATGTCGAGCCAGGGCATGCGGGCTTTCAGGGCGACAAACTGCGAGCGGCCGCCCGACAGCATGATGTCGGCCCGCGCGTCGCGCAGCATGTTGTACATCTCGCGCGGCGTCATGTCGTCGATCATGTGCGCGTCGTCGCCCATGATTTCCTTGATCTTTTCCTTGTCCTCTTTCGTGGATTTCTTGACGCTGGTGCCGGCGATCTCGATGCCCGCTTCCTGCAGCGCGGCCACGACCGACCAGGACTTGACGCCGCCCGTGATCAGCAAGGCGCGCTTGCCGGTCAGGCGCGTCTTGTAGTAGGCAATGCGCTCCCAGGCGCGCGCTTCTTCCACCGCAATCAGGCGCTCGGTGCGCTCCATCAGTTCAGCCGGTGCGCCCTGCCTGACCAGCAGCGAGGCAATCTGGCGCAGCGTGTCGCTCATGTCGCCAATGCCGTAGAACGAACCTTCAAAGTAGGGAATGCCCCAGCGCTGCTCCATCTTGGTGGCGATGTTGATCATCGACTTGGAGCAGACCATCATGTTCACCTTGGCGCGGTGCGCGCTGGCCACTTCCTTGTAGCGCCCGTCGCCCGAGATGCACGACAGAATGCGGATGCCCAGCGCATCGAGCAGCGGCTTGACCTGCCACAGCTCGCCGACCAGGTTGTATTCGCCGATGATGTTGATGTCGTAAGGCGTGGTGAACTCGGGCTCGACGGTGCCGATCACGTAGTCCAGCAGGGCTTCTGCGCCCAGCTTGTTGCCCAGGTTCTTGGGGCCGGCAAAACCGGGTGAGTTGACCGGAATGATGGGTTTGCCGAATTTTTCGGTGGCGCGCTGGCACACCGCCTCGATGTCGTCGCCGACCAGCGCGGTGACGCAGGTCTGGTAGACAAAAACGGCGGGCGGGTCGTATTTGTCGATGATCTCGCGGATGGACTTGAACAGGCGTTTTTCGCCGCCATAGATCACGTCCAGCTCGTTGATATCGGTGGTGAAACCGGTGCGGTACAACTGCGAGCCCGAGGAGGCGCTGTGCCGGTTGTCCCAAGAGTTGCCCTCGCAGGCAATCGGTCCATGCACGAGGTGGGCCACGTCAACGACGGGCTGCAGCGCAATCTTGGCGCCGTCAAAGGCGCAGCCACCGGCGGCGGCGCCGGGGTTGAGCTGCTTGGTGCAGCCCTTTTTGCGCTCTTTTTCTGTCTTGCCCTGGTTCTTGTCACAACCAGGTTCTTCGAAAACTTCTGCAATCTTGGCCTTGAGCGAAACTGACATGGAAGACTCCTGACAGGGTGGATAGTCCCTCCTTTGCATTTTTGGTGCCAGGGTAAAAACCGTGTTCAGAAGCCGTTTTGGCGGTGTTCGGCCGCGGCCAGCGCAGCGCTTTGGCGGGTTTGAAGGAATTGCGACAAGCGGTTTGCGACAGAACGGCTTGCCCAATACCTCGGCCGCTTTCAGGGTGGCCGATGCAGACGGCGTGACCAGGCCGTTCAACTTTGCGCCCAAACCGGCGCCCATCCCTCAGGGAATGGCTGCGCTCAGGGTTTGATGCCGGAGAAGATCAGGCCGTTGCTCCGGGCGCTGTTGAGCGCTGCCAGGTAAAGGCGCTTGGCGCCCGGGTCAAAGTAGGCAATGCCCGTGACGCTGCTGGTGCCGCTTGCGCAACCGCCGCCAACCACCATCGACAGATCGTACAGATTGCCCTTGGCGCGCGGCGCGGCGACTCCCGCGTACTGGCAGCCGCTGGTTACGCCCGTGCCGGCCACGACGCCCTGCGAACTGACGATGATCGTGACCGGCTCATTGCTGCCGGTCACGGAAGCGACGCCCACGTAGTTGCCGGCAATAGCGGACAGGCTCGGGGTTTGGTCGTAGTTCGCGGCATAGGCGCTTGTGAAGGTGAAGGGCGAATTCACGCTGGCATAGCTTACCGAGCCATTGAAGCTTTGCTTGACCGCATAGCTTGCCGATACCGTGGCCTTGTTGACGCCCTGCTCCGAAGGATTGAAGTCGATGCCGTCGGACGAGGAAAAACTGCCGCTGGCAGACGAGCCCGTACCCTGAACAAAGCCGGCGACGAGGGCGCTCACGTTGGGAAAGGAGTACAAAATCCAGTAGTTGCCATTGTCAAGAACAATCCCTGTGACCGTGCGGGAGGTGTTGGTGCTCCCGGTCCACAGCCCTTCCGCACTGGCGACAGCTGCAGGCGTCGTGCCGCCGCCATCTCCACCACCGCCGCATGCCGCCAATGTGACGGCCGATGACACGGCGAAAGCTCTGATCAATGGGGTCAATTTCACTTTCACGATGGCTCCTTGGGGTTGTTGCGGATGGTACATCCCCGACAGCGGTTCATCTTGGCCGCCCTGCCCCACTGAACGCTTCTGACCAGGAATTACCTGCCGCTGGCCCATGAAGGCCAGGAAAGCGAAGCTGGCCCAGCCCCATAATTGCTATTAAATATATAGCTATACACGCATATGGCGCGTGCGCTAGATGCCTGAAACATCAATAAACAGCCTGCCCAGGCAAATGCGGCCACCTGATTTGGGCATTGCCCTGCCACGCAGCCCTTTCTTCAGCCTTCAGCTCTCGGTCGGCAGCGCCTGGCCGCTCAGGTGCAGTTTCATCCAGCGCTGCAGCTCGGCGACATGCTGGGATTCTTCCTCGACAAATTCCTTGGCCAGCACCCGGATTTCAGGGTCGGTGGTGGTCTCCAGGACTTCGGCGTAAAAATCAAGGCCGGCACTCTCGGCATCCAGCGCCACCTGCAGTGCCTGCTCGATGCCGATGAAGGGATCAGCGGCCCAGATCGCGGCGGCCTCGGGGCTTTCGATGTCGGGCCAGCGGTAGTCGCCGGCCGCCATCGACGGCAGGGTGCGAAAGCCGGAACGCGCCCTGGCATCGCCCAGATGCAGCAGTGAATAGTCGGCCAGCCGGCGGAACAGGCGCCCCACTTCCTTGTTGCCGGCCGTGCTCATGGCATCGGCCAGCTGCCCGAAGCGCAGCGCCGCTTCGCTCTCCAGCTGAATGGTGTGGGCTAAAAATTCTTCTACGGATTTCATGATTTTTCCTTCGGTCAAAAGCCTATTTCGAACCACACCGGCTCCTGCCGGCGCAGTCGCGCAGTCATCTCCAGCGTGGCGGGCACCAGCGCATGGATGCCGTACCAGACTTCTTCGCTGCGTGGATGAACATCCTGCTCCAGCAGTTGCCGCAGGCGTTGCCAGCCATGCCAGTCAAGCTGGACCAGGCGCCGGTGCAGGGTCTGCGGCAGATGGGCCAGGGTCTGGGCCATCACCAGCAGGTGCGCCTCGACACGCTGCAGGGTGTTGGCGCTGGTGAACAGCTCGCGCTCGCTCTGCATCTCGGCCAGCAGGAGGGTGACGACCTTGCCGCTGGCTTGCAAAATGTCGTACTGCATTCGGGACAGCATGGCCTGGCTCTTTCAGGCGGCGGCCAGCGCCGGGTCCAGGCCGCGAAACATGGCGCAGCGCAGGAACACTTCACGGCTGGCCTTTTCCTCTTTGTGGTGGCAATACTTGGCGACCAGCTTGGCCAGCCCCTTGATGTCGCGCCCGGTGGCAGCCGGAAACAGCGCGGCCAGCTTGTCCGGCATGCCCTCCTCCAGGTCCAGCCCGAACTGCTCGCCCATCACCTGCCAGATGCGGCTGCGGCCGGCCGCATCGGGCGCGTGGTAGCGGATCAGGGCAATGCAGCGCGAGACGATGGCCTCGTCGATGTCGTCGATGCGGTTGGTGGTCAAAAACAGCAGGCCGTTGAAATACTCCAGCACGCGCAAGAAGACGCCGACCACGGCGTTCATCGTCAGGTTGTCGTCGCGCCGCTTGATGTACACGTCGGCCTCGTCGATCAGCAGCACGGCGCCCCAGCGCTGCGCGCGCAGCAAAATCTCCTTCAGCGACGTTTCCATCGTCGCGACGTTCAGGCCGAGCTGGCCGGAATGCACGCGGTACAGCGGGCGGCGGATGATCTCGGCATAGACCTCGGCGGTCAGCGTCTTGCCCACGCCGGGCGGGCCGGCGCACAGCACCGTGGTGCCGCCGGACTTGCCGGCAATGATGTCGTCCATCAGCACGTCCATCTCGGCGGTCAGGATATCGATCAGGTCGGTCTGCTCGGGCGGCAGCACCAGTTTGTGCTTGAGCTGCGGCTGGTAGGCATAGGGTTCAAGGTCGCTGACATGTACCCAGACGTGGTGGTGCAGGTCCAGGTGGAACATCAAGATCAGCGGATGCACCGGCAGGCGCTTGAACAGGGCGGGCTGGTGCTTCAGCTCGGCGTGCAGCGCCAGCACCTCGTCCTCGGCGTCAAAATGGTTGCTCTTGGCGGCCTTGCTCAGGTAGTTGGAGAGCACTTCGCCGGTCGCCTCCAGGCTGGGGTTGCGCTGCTGCAGCACGCTTTCGTCGTTGACCAGCCGGGCAGCGGTGCCCTGCGCCGACAGAATCACCACGTCCTTGCGCAGCCAGTCGCTGTCGCGGTGGGTGGCGCTGGGGTCTTGCGCATGAAAAGCGGTGCCGCGCCCCTCGAACTGCGCGCCGTTCTGGGCGCGCCAGTCAAAGTAGCGCTCCACCGTGCTTTCGTAGGCTTCGAGCAGGGCCGCCGACTCGCGCACCAGCCCGCGCGACAGCAGCATCCCGGCCACGCTGCGGCCCTTGACATCGCCGCCGGTCAGGCGAATGGTCTGTTGAATCACGCCGGCCTTGGCGTTGGCCTTGAGTTCAATCAGGACCTTGCCGGTTTCGTCGTTGGAAGCGGGTATGTAGTCGATGCGCGTCGGGCACCAGGCCAGCGGCTGGCCGTCGGTGTCGGCGCTGAACAGCCAGCCGTAGCGCGCGCCGGCGGCAATGTAGCGGGCAAAGGCGGGCACCACTTTTTCCAGCGTCTCGGCGGTGAAGCGCTCGCCCGCGCCGTCATGCAGCACCTGGCGCAGCGAGCCCAGCTGCGCGGCACGGCGCTGCTGGCCGGCGCCGCCCTCTTGCCAGAGCTGGCCCAAGCGGTCGAGCACGCCGGGCGAGAGCTGCTGCAGCCCGATCTCGGCATGCGCGCCGAAGCGCAGCTGATCGAGCAATACCGCCAGTTCAGGAAACTCGTCCGCCAGCACATGGGCATGGGAGCGTTCAATCCGCAGCTTCATCACACAGCCCTCCCTGCCCGGCTCAGTTGTCGTCCGCCAGCACTTCCAGCTCGACCAGCTGTTCGTACAGCGCGCGCCGCGCCCACCACAGGGCCTTGCCGGCAATGCGGGGGTCGGCGCCTTCAAAGGCACCAATCGCATCGCGGTCGCTCCAGTAGATGCAGCGCTGCCCGCTGCGTGCGGCCAGCGCCGCCGTCAGGGCATCACGCTCGGCCACGGGCTCGGTGCGAAAAACGCCCCGCCCCAGCAAGTGGTCAGCCCGGTACAGCGGCGTGTCCCAGCCGTGTTCGTCGCCCAGCGCGCAGATGGCGGGGAAATGCGCGCGGGCCTGCTCGTCAATCACGGGATGGCCAAGGTCTTCCATCAAGCCTCGCGCCGTCACTTCGTCGTGGATTTCCCACGGCTGCAGGGCATCGGACGCCGCCACCTTGCGGGAGAAGTCCTCGTCGTCATAGGCAAACCAGGCACGCGGCTGGCCCTGCTCGGGAAGTTCAACCACATAGATCACGGCAAGCTCCCATCAGTTAGGGTTTGGGGTTTCAGGAAGTCTGCGGATCCTGCATCAGCGTGCGGCGAAAGCCGACCGCCTCGGGGGCCACCAAGGTGTGCTGGCCGACTGCGCCGCAGGCAACGCACTTGCCAAGCACCGAGAAGCCTTGCTTGCTGCAGGTGGCGGTCTTGCTTTGTATGCAGCCGGTATGGCCGCAGACGCATTGGTAAACACTTCCATTGCACAGCAGCTGGTAGCCGCTGCGGGTTCCATCACATCGAACGAGCATAGGTTTCTCCAGTTTTATTCCACGCCTTCGGCAGCCGCCTTGGCCCACACCGCATGGCGCAGGCGTTGCGTGATGCCGCTCGGACTGGCGTCAAAAATTCGTTTTGCGGCCGACAAGGCGCTTTGCGCGATGGCCGCTTCTTCATGGGTAAACGGCAAGCGTCCTGCCGCATGGGTCGCGCCCGGCACCGCCTGGCTGATGGCCTGGCGGTTCGGGTGCTCTTCCAGAGGGATCAGGCTGTCTGCCTCGCGTGCGCCCGCCAGGCATATCCAGCCATCAATCACTTCAACCTTGCGGCCGTCCTGCGTGGTCCTGATCAAAAATGGTTCCGACATATAGATATCTCCTGGCGATGCATAAGCTTGTGACCTGGGGGTAGTTGCAGTTCCCTGCCGGGCAGCCTGGGGCTGCGGCGGCAGGAAACCACACCCTTGTCAGCGGATGATGTCGTAGCTGTAGTCGGTCTTGCCCGGAACGATGGTGTTGGCATCGAGGGCTTCGAAGAACTCATCGAGCAAAGTCACCAGAACGCGCATGCCGCCGTCATAGCCCCAGGTGGGGAAGCGGTGATAGTGGTGGCGATCAAAGATCGGGAACACCATGCGGATCAGCGGCGTATGGGTGTCGCGTTCCAGGTACTTGCCGTAGGTGTTGCCGATCAGGAAGTCCACGGGCTCGGTGAACATCAGCGAACGCAGGTGCCACAAATCACGCTTTGGATAGACCTTGCAGCCCGCGCCGTAAGGCGACGAGTCGAACAGTTCCTGAACCTTCTTGGCCCATGTGTCGGTGCCGTTGGTGGCCACGACGTGCGAAGGTTCTGCGCCGAGTTCCAGCAGGAACTGTGCATAGCCGAGCATCTGGTCAGGGTCGCCGTACAGCGCATAGCGCTTGCCGTGCAGGTGGGCCTGGCTGTCGGCCATGGCATCGACCAGCTCGCCGCGCTCTTTTTCAAGTTCCGCAGGAATGGGCTTGCCGGTCAGGCGGGAGATTTCCATCAGGAACTGGTCGGTGCCGGCCACGCCCACGGGCGCGTTCAGCACGACGACTTCCTGACCATGCTCACGGATGAACTTGGTGGTTTTCTCACAGCAGAATTCCTGGAACACGATGGTCGCCTTGGCATGCAGGGCCGCGATCACTTCGTCCTTGGTGGTGCCGCCGGCGTACATGCGGAATTCGCCGTCGGTCGGCGTGTTCCAGTTGCCCGATGGGTCGCAGATGACGTTCACCTTGACGCCGAACAGGTCGAAAATCCGGCGGATTTCCTTCATGTTGCCGACAACGTAGCCGTCAAAGCCAGCGATGAAGTTGATGCTTTCATCTTCCACGCGAACCATGGGTTCGGTGGTCTTGGCCTTGCCGTCCCAGAAGTGGCGCAGGATGCCCAGCAGCGCATTGTCGTAGCCGGTGATGTGGCTGCCGACGAAGGCCGGGGTGTGGGCAAAAGGCACGTCGAACTCGTCGGGCACGCTGCCTTTTTGCTTGCTGGTCTTGATGAAGGCGTCAACGTCGTCACCAATGACTTCGGCCATGCAGGTGGTCGAGACGGCGATCATGTCGGGCTTGTACAGGCTGTAGGCGTTGGCCAGGCCATCGACCATGTTGTTCAGGCCGCCGAACACGGCTGCGTCTTCGGTCATCGAGGAGCTGACGCAGGACGTTGGCTCTTTGAAGTGACGCGAGAAGTGCGAGCGGTAGTAAGCGACGCAGCCCTGGCTGCCGTGAACGAAGGAGAGTGTCTTGGCAAAGCCATTGGCGACAAACACCGCGCCCAGGGGCTGGCAGGCCTTGGCCGGATTCACGCTCAGTGAATCGCGGGCGAAGTTCTTTTGCTTGTAGTCTTCGGTCTTGGTCCACTCGATGATCTGCTTGACGGACTCATCGGAATGGTTGAACTCGAAGTCCGCTTTCTTGCTGCGGAAAATCTCTTGGTACTCGGGCTCACGGAACAGCAGTTCGTGGTCGAGAATCTTGTCGGCTGATTGAGGCATGGTGGGGCTCCAAAGGTGAGAGGATCGGAAAAGGCGGCCGGTTTGACGCCGGCCGTCCGGGTCTTAAGCGGCTTTCTTCCAGGGCGCCTTGGTCAGCGCCCAGATGGGGCTGGAAATCGCCATGTCCATGTCGCGGGCAAAGATGGCAAAGCCGTCATAGCCGTGGTAAGGACCGGAGTAATCCCAGCTGTGCATCTGGCGGAAAGGCACGCCCATCTTCTGGAACACATACTTTTCCTTGATGCCCGAGCCCACGAGATCGGGCTGGACCTGCTCGACGAATTTCTCGAACTCGTAGCCGGTCACGTCGTCATAGATCAGCGTGCCGTCCTTGACGTAGTGGGTGGTGCGCTGGTAGTCGTCGTTGTGGCCGAACTCGTAGCCGGTGCCGACCACATCCATGCCCAGGTCTTCGTAGGCGCCGATCACGTGGCGCGGGCGCAGGCCGCCGACGAACAGCATGACCTTCTTGCCTTGCAGGCGCGGCTTGAACTTGGCAATCACGGCGTCCATCAGGGCGCGGTATTTCTCGATGACCTTCTCGGCGTTGGCCTTGATGGTGTCGTCGAAATGGCTGGCGATTTCGCGCAGGCTTTTCTCGATCATCGTGGGGCCGAAGAAGTTGTACTCAACCCATGGAATACCGTACTTTTCTTCCATGTGCCGGCTGATGTAGTTCATCGAGCGGTAGCAGTGCAGCACGTTGAGCTTGGCTTTTGGCGTGTTCTCGATTTCAGCGATGGTGCCGTCGCCGGACCACTGGGAAATCACGCGCAGGCCCATTTCTTCGAGCAAAATGCGGCTGGACCAGGCGTCGCCGCCGATGTTGTAGTCACCGATGATGGCCACGTCGTAAGGGGTCGAGACGAATCCGGGGTGCTTGTTGGGGTCGGTCTTGTCGAACACCCAGTCGCGGATCGCGTCGTTGGCCAGGTGGTGGCCGAGCGACTGGCTCACGCCGCGGAAACCTTCGCAGCGCACAGGCACGATGGTCTTGCCGACGTATTCCTTGCTCTTCTTTTTCGACACGGCTTCGATGTCGTCGCCGATCAGGCCAATCGGGCATTCCGACTGGATCGAGATACCCTTGTTCAGCGGGAACAGTTCCTGGATCTCGTCGATGATCTTGTCGAGCTTCTTGTCACCGCCGAAGACGATGTCTTTTTCCTGGAAATCGGAAGTGAACTGCATCGTCACAAAGGTGTCGATGCCGGTGATGCCGATGTAGTAGTTGCGGCGGGCAGCCCACGAATACTGGCCGCAGCCGACCGGGCCGTGGCTGATGTGGATCATGTCCTTGATCGGGCCCCACACCACGCCTTTGGAGCCAGCGTAGGCGCAACCGCGAATGGTCATCACGCCGGGTAAGGACTTGATATTGGACTTGACGCCGCAATCGGGCTTGCCGTCTTCAAACGTGCCCAGGTGTTTGGCGCGCCGCTTGGCCATCTTTTCAGGATAAGCCTTCAGCACTTCATCAATCAGGGCCTTGTTCGCGGCCTTGCGCTCTTCAACGGTGGCAGTCATGGGGAACTCCAGGTGGTAAATAGTTTTTATCTGGCGGAAGCCCTGTCCGGCTGGCCTGGCGGCCAGGCGGACAGGGCTGGCGCCTCTTAGGCAGCAGCCAGGGCTGCAGCTGCGGCGGCCTTGCCGACTTCCGACTCGTCGATGGCTTCCATGATGCCGAATTCCATCAGCATGTCTTCAAGCTGATCCATCGTGATCGGGGTAGGGATCGTGCCGTTGCCAGCGTTGTTGTGGATCTTCGAAGCCAGGGTGCGGTATTCGCCGGCCTGCTTGGATTCAGGTGCGTACTCGATCACCGTCATGCGGCGCAGTTCAGCGTGCTGAACCACGTTGTCGCGTGGGATGAAGTGGATCAGCTTGGTGCCCAGCATGCCGGACAGGGCGTCAGCCAGTTCATATTCCTTGTCGGTCTGGCGCTCGTTGCAGACCAGGCCACCCAGACGCACACCACCCGAATTGGCATACTTCAAAATGCCCTTGGAGATGTTGTTGGCAGCGTACATGGCCATCATTTCGCCGGACATGACGATGTAGATTTCCTGCGCCTTGTTTTCGCGGATGGGCATGGCGAAACCGCCGCACACCACGTCGCCCAGCACGTCGTAGGAAACATAGTCAACGCCGTCGTAGGCGCCGTTTTCTTCAAGGAAGTTGATCGAGGTGATGACACCGCGGCCAGCGCAGCCAACTCCTGGCTCTGGGCCGCCGGACTCGACGCAGCGGATGTCCTTGTAACCGATCTTCATCACGTCTTCGAGTTCCAGATCCTCGACGGAACCGGCTTCAGCGGCCAGCGACAGGATGGTGTCCTGTGCCTTTGCGTGAAGGATCAGGCGCGTCGAGTCGGCTTTGGGGTCGCAGCCGACGATCAGGATTTTCTGGCCGAGATCGGACAGAGCAGCCAGGGTGTTTTGGGAAGTGGTCGATTTACCGATGCCACCTTTGCCGTAAAAAGCGATTTGCCGAAGTTTGGCCATTGCAGTACTCCATTCAGGAAGGGTTAAAAAAACCTAACGTTGCGTAGCCGCGACTTGTGTCAGCCTTTCGTGCCCATTGCTCTTATTCTGCGGTTCACGTTCGGCCGGACTGATGTCCGCGCAGTCTCTCTACTGCACCTTCCGTGCCAGCCGTTTCAAGCGTCTTTTCAGCCTGTTGAAATACCTGCTTCCCAGAGGAGAAACGCTGTTTTTCAAGGGTCTGGGCAGGCGCTTGCGGCTTTGTCAATTTCCCGACAAAAGTTCCGTCGCGTGTCGCAAAAATTCCGTACCCGGCCGGCCCAGGCCAGGTTTGTGTCGGGTTTGCAGGACGGCATGCCCGGTTACTGCCTGGTACGGTCATTGCTGATAGAAGCGGCATGAACACCACCGCCGCCATTCCCCTGACCAGCCAGCCGCCGGCAACGCACTTCGAGGCGCTGGGCGGCCAGGCCGGTGTCGTGCGGCTGGTGAATGCCTTTTACCGTCATATGGATACGCGGCCTGACGCCAGCGGCATCCGCGCCATGCACGCGCCCGACCTGTCTTCCACCAAGGCCGTGCTGGTGCTGTATCTGTGCGAATGGCTGGGCGGCCCCAAGGACTATTCAGCCCAGCGCGGCCACCCGCGCCTGCGCATGCGCCATGCCGGCTTTGCCATCGGCCTGCCTGAGCGCGATGCCTGGCTGGCCTGCATGCGCGCCGCGCTCGACGACGTGGGTGCCGTGCCCGTGCTGCAGGACGCGCTGATGACTGCTTTTTTCAAGACGGCCGACTGGATGCGCAACACCGGCCCTCATCCCTCGCACCCCTGACCGCAACCTTTTTACCACCCCCGAAGGACTCTTCATGACTGCAACCCTAGAACGCAAAGCCATCGACGACACCGCATTTGCGCGGCTCGAACAAGAGGGCCGGCTGCTCAATCCCCTGGTCAAAGGCCCCACCAGCAAGCCCGGCCGCATCGGTTTTCGGGGCGAGCTGGCGCTGCGCTTTGCGCCCAAGCTGGCCGACGAGGCCCGTCCGCCGCTGCTGCTGTGCGGCCAGGCCATGGCGATTGCCACGGTGGGCGAAAAAACCCTGCCTTTCTTTGCCGGCTATTTGCTGAGCTTTGAATACCTGAAGGACGTGGCCGAAGTGCTGGGCGACACGCTCAGCGCTGGCGGCAAGTATTTCCTGTTCTGCGACAACATCGACCTGTCGAAGAAATACCAGGTGCCTTACAAAGGCGCGATGTTCTATGTGCTGCCGATTCTCGAATCGACGGTCTATAACGAGATGCTGGACCTGCTCTACCTGGAAAAAAACGACCTGAAGAAAAAAGACACCGCCGGCAAGCTCGATGCCGTGGCCGATGCCGCGCTCAAATACGACATCACCTTTGACACCATCACCTACGCCGAAGGCCTGGAGCTGATGGGTCCGGTGCGCAACCCCAACGAAAACCGGCCGGTCTGAAATCCTGGAGGCTGGCCCGATGTGCGCGCTCACCCCATGGCTGGCACAGCAGGACTTCCCTGGCCTGCATGCCCGCGCCATCAACGGCGACACGCCGTTGATGGCGGCTGCGTGGCGGGGTGAATACGCCATCGTTTCGGGCCTGCTGGCCCGTGGCGCCGATGCCCGGGCCGTCAATGACGACGGCAACACGGCGCTCTGGTTTGCCTGCCTGCACGGCAACCCCGCCATCATCCGGCGGCTGATTGCGGCCGGCACGCCCATCGACCATGCCAACGATGACGGGATGACCTGCCTGATGCAGGTTGCCAGCAGCGGCTGCCAGTCCCTGCGCAAACTCCTGCTGGCGCATGGCGCCCTGGCGCACCTGCGCGCGCCCGATGGCCGCAGCGCCCTGGAAATGGACGACTACCGGCGTCTGAAATTCCATGCCTGAGATGTCCATGCCGACAGACGACACCGCCGCCGTCCTGGCCTACCACCAGCGCAGCAAGCACCGGCTCGACCGTTATGCGCCCGGCCCCGAAACACTGGACTGGGATGCGCAACCCGACCCGTTTCGCCGTTTCGCCGGTGCGCCGCTGACCCGGCTGCCGCTGCCTGCGGATGATGAAAAGGCCGGCTGGCGCGAGCTTTTTTCTCCGGGCGCCATCACCCCGCATGCGGCCACGCTCAAGAGCGTCGGCCTGCTGCTGGAACTCTCGTTCGCGCTGTCGGGCTGGAAAGCGCTGGGCCCGGATCGCTGGGCGATGCGCTGCAACCCGTCCAGCGGCAACCTGCACCCCACCGAGGTTTATCTGCTGGCCAGCGGACTGGCTTATCTGGATGACGGCCTTTACCACTACGCGCCGAAAGAGCATGGGCTGGAGCAGCGCGCCCTGCTCTCCCGGCCGCCAGGCGGCGCCAATACGCCGCGCCTGCTGGTGGGCTTCAGCTCGATCCACTGGCGCGAAGCCTGGAAATATGGCGAACGCGCCTTCAGGTACTGCCAGCTTGACATGGGCCATGCCATCGGCGCCCTGCGCTATGCCGCCGCCGTGCTTGGCTGGCGCATGCAGGAGGTGGCCCTGAGCCATGCCGAAATCGCCGGGCTGCTGGGTCTGGACCGAACCGAAGACTTTGCCAATGCCGAGCGCGAGGAACCCGAAGCCGTGTTCGAGCTGCTGCTGGCGCCCACAATACCCACAATGCCCGGAACACCCGCCGAGCCCGCCAACTGGCTGTCCGGCGCCGCCTGGTCCGGCCAGGCCAACCGGCTGGACCGCCGGCCCATGTACCGCTGGCCGGTCATCGACGCGGTGGCCCAGGCTTCGCGCCGCAGTCTGCGCCAGGCTGTCGCGCCCCTGCCCGCTCTGGCGCCGCGCCGCCTGCTGCCCGACACCCGCGTGGCAGCCGCCACGCTGATCCGCTCACGCCGCAGCGCCCAGCGCTTTGACCGCCGGGCACGGCTGGATGCGGCCCGCTTCTGGCCGATGCTGGCGGCCCTGATGCCGCAGACGGGCGAAGGCCTGGCGACGATTCCGTGGGATGCCGGAAGCATGGCAAACATGAAGCCGGCGGTGCATGCGGTGCTGTTCGCCCACCGCATCGACGGCCTGGAGCCCGGCGCCTACCTGCTGCCACGCCATGCCTCGGCCTTGCCCGCGCTGCAGGCCGCGCTGCCGCACCTGAACTGGCGCCCGGCAGAAGGCGCGCCGCCCGAAGTGCCGCTGCACGAGCTGGTCCAGAACCCCGCCCTGGCCGGCACCCTGCGCACGCTGAGCTGCCACCAGGCAATTGCCGCCGATGCGGTGTTTGTCGTGGCCATGCTGGCCGAGTTCAAGGCGCCGCTTGGGCAGGCGCCCGGGCGCTACCGCGAGTTGCTGCAGGAGGCCGGGCTGATGGGCCAGGTGCTCTACCTTGAGGCCGAAGCAGCCGGCCTGCGCGGCACCGGCATCGGCTGCTATTTCGACGACCCGGTGCATGAGCTGCTCGGCTTCACGGGCAAGGCGCCAGACACCTGGCAGGTTCTTTACCATTTCAGCGTCGGCCTGCCGGTCGCCGACGCGCGCATCACCAGTTTTCCACCCTACGACCAGGAGGCTCGCCCATGAAAGGCCAGCGCATGTTTCGACGTCTCACCCTTGCCGAACTCGGCGCCTGGCAGGGCCAGCGGCCCAATGCCCTGGTGCTCGATGCCCGCGATGCCGACAGCCATGCCAAAAGCGGCTGGCCCGGCTCGGTGTTTCTGGGGCGCCACAACCAGGACCAGCTGCTGCTGCGCACCGACCGGCGCCAGCCGGTGCTGATTTACTGCTACCACGGCAACGCCAGCCAGACCTGGGCGCAGATGTTCGCCGACTTCGGCTTTACCGATGTCTGCGACCTGGTCGGCGGCCATGCCGCCTGGGTCACGGGCACGGCGACGGCCAACCCATCCGGCAAGACGCCCACGCCCGAGCTGGCCGCCTGGCTGGCGCGCGAAGGCTTCGTCGGCCCGGACGGGCGCGGCGCGCACGGCAACACCCCGCTGATGGTGGCGGCCTGGCGCGCCGCAGCCCCCATCGTCGAGGCCCTGCTGGCCCATGGCGTGCTGCTCGACGCCGTCAATAGCGACGGCAACAACGCACTCTGGCTGGCCTGCGTCAATGGCAACCTCCAGGGCATCGAACGGCTGGCGAAGGCGGGCGTGCCGATCAACCACGCCAACACCACCGGCGCCACCAGCCTGATGTATGCCGCGTCCTCGGGCAAGACCGACGTGCTGCGCACCCTGCTGCTGCTCAACGCCGACCAGAGCCTGCGCACGCAGGACGACTTCAGCGCGCTGGACATGGCCGCCAATATCGACTGCCTGCAACTGCTTCGCAAACACTGAACGCTTCCCATGGCCCACATCACCTTCTTTGAGAAACCCGGCTGCAGCGGCAACGCCAGGCAAAAAGCACTGCTGCGCGCCGCCCGCCACACCCTGGATGTCCGCGACCTGCTCGAATGGCGCTGGGCGGCCGAGTCACTGCTGGCCTTCCTGGCGCCGCTGCCGGTGGCCGAGTGGTTCAACCGCGCCGCGCCGCGCATCAAGTCCGGCGAGATCGTCCCCGAAATGCTCGACGCCGACACGGCAATGGCCCTGCTGCTGGCCGAGCCGCTGCTGATTCGCCGGCCCCTGATGGCGCTGGGCGAGCAGCGCATGGTCGGCTTTGACGCGGATCGGGTCCACGCCTGGGTCGGGCTTGGCCCGAACGCGCCCGCGTCCAAAACGTCGCTGGAAGGCTGCGCCGCCGCCACCGGCCACTGCGCCTCCACCCCATCCTGAAACGGAGAAACCACCATGCCCATCTACGACTACAGCTGCCAGGCCTGCGGCCACCCGTTTGAATTACTGGTGCGCGCCGGCAGCACGCCCGCCTGCCCGCAATGCGGCAGCACGGCGCTGGAAAAGCAGGTCTCGCGCCTGGCGCCAGCCGGAAAAATTGAAGCCATCCGCATGGCCCATCGCCGCGTCGCCGCAGCCCAGGGCCACCTTGATCACTACAGCCCGTCCGACAAAGCCAAACTACTCCAGGGAAAGAAGAACATCTGATGGATCTCGTTTACACCACCACCATGCTGACCCAGGGCGGTCGCAGCGGCCAGATTCAAAATGAAGACGGCAGCTTCAAGCTCAAGCTCGCCGTGCCCAAGGAAATGGGCGGCAGCGGCGAAGGCCCGAATCCCGAGCAACTGTTCGCGGCGGCGTTTGCCGCCTGCTTCGAGCACTCCATCCGCCACATCGCCAAAAACGACAAGCTGCCCCTGCGCGGCTGCTATGTCGAAGCGGTGCTGTCGATGTACGTCAACTTCGAGGGCGTTTACCGCATGGCGCTGAGCCTGACGGCCTTCATGGCCGGCCCGCTCGACCAAAGCACCGCCGACAACCTGATGGAGCGCGCCAAGGGCATCTGCCCCTACGCCGACGCCACCAAGACCAACATGACGCTGAATCTCAAAGCCGTCCTCGACACGCCGGAGGCCGCATGAGCGCCGCGCCGGGTTACTTCATGGACTGGGACGGCAACATCCGCAGCACCGATGATCCGGGCGGTAACTACCTGTGCGACGTGGACCGGGGCGCGCGCTATGTCGGCGTCACCACCCAAAGCGGCGCCCTGGTGCATGAGGCCACGTTTTACAAAGACCTGGCGGCGATTGAAAAGGCCGGCCTGAAGGGCGCCGTGGTGCCGGGCAGCCATCCTTGGGGCAAGGAAGGCGCGGCCTGAGCGGCGCGGCAAGCCGCCGATGGCGCGCAGCGAACCATGCAGTCTGAATGACATGTGTCGTCCAGCCGACGGACACAGGCCGGCGGGCTGCCTGAACTGGAGACTGGTTCTTTTTTCAAAGGTCTTGTCCATGTCTGCCCTGCCCAACCCCGTTGACCGCTATCGCAGCTTCAAGGGAATCGATTTTGACGGCCAGTCCCGCCGCATGCTGGAACGCATCGAATTGGAAAACGAGTGTTTTTGAAATTCAGGCCGCTGCGGCGCAAAGCGCCTTGCGCGTCTGGCTTGAATCCTTCACGGTGTACATGCCACCAGACGCTACTTTTTTAATAGCAACTTGCGCAGGTGCAGCATGCGCAAACGGCCTTTTTTGCTCTGAAAATACAAACTTGGCACGCTGCTTGCTCATTTACCGGGCGAATGCGGAATCAGCCTCGAATTGTCGTAAAAGTGCGGCTTGGCGGTCTTGCCGGTGGACTCTTTTGAAGGATTTGATTTGTTTGTCGTTATATAGACAAAAATATAGCGAACTAAAGGCTTTGCCGCGCGGTTTGTCAGATTTGGAACACGAAGGAAAACCAAAGGAGGTTTGGATGTACTCAGCGTTATATAGGCAGGCATCTAGCGCCAGCCGGATCAGGCAACCGATCCGCGATGCCCGGGGTATTCAATTTCAATGGTGGCAGGAACTGCCCTCACCCATCCGGGCGCTGGTGGTCGCGCCCATCAGCTTCGACCTTATGCAGGAATATGAAATCCAGGCTGACCGCACGAAAGGCTATGACGATGACCACAAGCCGTGTTATTGCGCGTTTCGCTATGTGTTGACGCAACTCCGGTCGGACGATGACGAGGTGTTCTACGAAGCGCCGGTTTACGCCGAAACGCTGACCTCATGGCGCCTGCTCGATGCGCGCTGGCTGATTTGCCGCACGACCGTTGACAACTTCGACCATGGCAGGCGCCAGACAAGTTTTTCCCTCAGCGACACCATGCCCCGCTGAGCCATGTGTTGCCGATGGAAAAGAAAATCATGCCCCACCCCCTGCCACCGGCTTTCCCCGGCTCGCTCAGACCGGAACGCCCACCACCACATGGCCGGCCTTGAACAAGGCCACGGCCGGACTGCCTTCGGCAAGCTGCAGGTCAGCCACCGCGTCATTGGTAATCACGGCAACCACCGTGGAGCCGCCCGGCAGGGCCAATGCCACCTGGCTGTTGACCGCGCCCCGGGTGATGGCGCTGACCGTGCCACCCAGCTGGTTTCTGGCGCTGAAGCGGTATTGCGGCGCACCCGACAGCAACGTCACCCAGGGCGCCTTGACCACGGCAATGGCTTCCAGGCCGACGGCAAGGCCCAGGGACTTGACGCTGGTTTCGGTCAGCATGGACACGATCTTGTCGCCTCCGTCAGTGGTGATTTCGACTTCAGCATTGATGGGGCCTTCGGTCACGGCCGTGACCTTGCCCTTGAAAACATTTCTTGCACTGATTGGCATTTTGAAATTCCTTTTTTGATGTTGCAAAAACCCTTGGAACAAGGGCTGTCCCATGGTGCTTGAAACCGTTAGGCCTTTGCAAGCACAGCGCCAGCAAGCCTTGGCGTCCACCCTTCCCGCATGCAATTTTTTCGAATGGACCCACCACCATGACCGCAACCCAACCCAAGCTGACGGGCAAGCTCCTGATCGACACCGCGATGGGCAACTTTCTGGGCGACAAGCGCATCCGTCTGCTCGAAGCCATTGACAAACTGGGCTCCATCTCCCAGGCCGCCAAGGCGGTCCCGATGTCCTACAAAACAGCCTGGGATGCGGTGGACGACATGAACAACGTGGCGCCCGAGCCGCTGGTGCATCGCTCGACCGGCGGGCATCACGGCGGCGGCACCGAACTCACGGCGTTTGGCCGGCGCCTGATTGCGTTTTACCGGGCGCTGGAAAACGAATCCCGGATCGCCCTTGAAAAGCTGACCCACAACCTGACCCAGAGCGGCGTGGCCGATGCGGCCGATTTCCAGCAAGTCCTAAGGAGAATGTCGATGAAAACCAGCGCCCGCAACCAGTTTGCCGGACCCGTGACAGCCCTGAAGGAAGGCGTGGTGGATGTCGAGGTCAGCATCCGCCTGGACCCGCAACTGGTGCTGACGGCCATCGTCACCCGCGAATCAGCCGAAAGCATGGGCCTGGCGCCGGGCAAGGATGTGCTGGCTTTTGTGAAGGCCTCGTCCATCGTGCTGGTGGTGGAAGACGAAGGAAAAGAGGCCCGCATCTCGGCGCGCAACCGTTTCCGGGGCACCGTGGCCCGCATCCATGCCGGGCCGGTGAACTCGGAAGTCACCCTCGACTTGCCGGGCGGGCGCCATGTTCTGACCGCCGTCATCACCGACGAAAGCGTCAAGCGGCTGGGGCTGGCGGTCGGCCTGCCCGTGACGGCCGTATTCAAGGCGCCCAGCGTGTTTCTGGTGGCCACCGACTGATTTTTTTCTTTTTACCCAAGGAGCTTTGCCATGAAAATTTCCCGCCGTTCATCCCTGCTGCTGATCGCCCTGATCGGTACGCTGTCCCAGGCGCATGCCGATGAAGTCTCGGTCGCCGTCGCGGCCAACTTCACCGCGCCGATGCAGCAAATCGCCGCGGAATTCGAAAAGGCCACCGGCCACAAGGTGGTCGCCTCCTACGGCGCCACCGGCAAGTTCTACGCCCAGATCAAGAATGGCGCGCCGTTCGAGGTGCTGCTGGCCGCCGACGACGAAACCCCGGCCAAACTGGCGGCTGAAAACGCCGCCGTGGCGGGCAGCCAGTTCACCTACGCCATCGGCAAGCTGGTGCTGTGGTCGGCCAAGCCGGCGGTGGTCGACGGCAAGGGCGAGGTGCTGAAGCAAGGCGGCTTTGACCATATTGCGCTGGCCAATCCCAAGCTCGCCCCCTACGGCGCCGCCGCCGTGCAGGCCATGAAAACCCTGGGCGTGTACGACGCCCTGCAGCCCAAGATCGTCACCGCCGAGAACATCACGCAGGCCCACCAGTTCATCAGCAGCGGCAACGCCCTGCTGGGCTTCGTCGCACTGTCGCAAGTGTTGAAGGACGGGAAAATCGAAGGCTCGGCCTGGATGGTGCCGGCCAGCCTGTACCCGCCCATTCGCCAGGATGCGGTCATCCTGGAAAAAGGCAAAGGCAAACCGGCGGCCGAGGCGCTCATGAAGTACCTCAAGGGCGACAAGGCCAGGGCCGTCATCAAGTCCTTTGGCTACGGCCTGTAAGTCCGGGCATGGAAATGGCTTGACTCGACCCATCCAGACTCCGATACCACCACCCTTTGCCAACCACGGGACCTGCGCCCCCGCCATTGATATGCGTACCCTTCACGACATAGCGCTTTGCGCCCTGCTCGACGACGACACCCCGGGCGGCGACCTGACCACCGACAGTCTGGACATCGGCGACCAGCCGGCGCGCCTGGAATTTCGCGCCCGCCAGGCCATGACGGTCTGCGCCAGCGAAGAGGCGCAGCGCCTGTTCGAGCTGGCCGGCAGCGAGGCGCGCCGGCTGATGCGCTCCGGCACCCGCGCTGGCGCGGGCGAGATGATCCTCGAAGCCCAGGGCTCGGCCGCCAGCCTGCACCAGGCCTGGAAAACCGCCCAGACCCTGATGGAATGGGCCAGCGGCATCGCCACCGCCACCGCCAGCATCGTGGCGGCGGCGGGCGGCGTGACCGTCGCCTGCACGCGCAAGAACGTGCCCGGCACCAAGGCCCTGTCGATCAAGGCCGTCAGGGCGGGCGGCGGCATCATGCACCGGCTCGGCCTGTCGGAAACGCTGCTGGTGTTTGCCGAACACCGTCTGTTTCTGAGCGATACCCCGGCGCAGACCATCGCGCAATTGCGCCACGCCCAGCCCGAGAAAAAAATCATCGTCGAAGTGGCCGACCTGGAAGAAGCCCGGCGCTGGGCCGACGCCGGCGCCGACGTGCTGCAGCTGGAAAAATTCACGCCCGAGGCCGTGGCCGCCTGCCGCCAGGCGCTGGAAACGATGCCAGCGGCCAGCCGCCCGCTGCTGGCCGCTGCCGGCGGCGTTCGCGCCGGCAATGCTGCGGCCTACGTGGCAGCGGGCGCCGGCCTGCTGGTCACGTCCGCGCCCTACACCGCCCCGCCCCAAGACGTTCAGGTCAATTTTCTGCTGACGGCCTGAAGCCCCAAGGAATCCCCAACGATATGCAAGCCTCCGACCTGGCAGCGATTGGGCTGACCATCAAGCTGGCCAGCCTCACCACCGTGCTGCTGCTCATCATCGGCACGCCCATCGCGTGGTGGCTGGCGCGTTCGCGCTCGCGCCTGAAAAGCATGGTTGGCGCCATCGTCACGCTGCCGCTGGTGCTACCGCCCGCCGTCATCGGCTTTTACCTGCTGGTGCTGCTGGGGCCGCAAGGGCCGGGCGGACGGCTCACGCAGGCGCTGGGGCTGGGCTTGCTGCCGTTTACCTTTGCCGGGCTGGTGGTGGCATCCATCATTTATTCGATGCCGTTTGTGATCCAGCCGCTGCAGCAGGCCTTTGCCGCCATCGGCGAGCAGCCCATGGAAGCCGCCGCCACGCTGCGGGCCTCGCCGCTCGATGCGTTTGTGACCGTGGCGCTGCCGCTGGCGCGGCCCGGCTTCATCACCGCCGCCGTGCTCGGCTTTGCCCACACGGTCGGCGAGTTCGGCGTGGTCCTGATGATTGGCGGCAACATCCCCGGCAAGACCCAGGTGCTGTCAATGGCGATCTACAACCACGTCGAAGCGCTCGAATACGCCAGCGCCCACTGGCTTGCAGGCGGCATGCTCTGCTTTTCATTCCTGGTGCTGCTGGTGCTTTACAGCCGGGGCTGGAACCGCTGAGCATGACCATCGAAGCAAAATTTGAACTCACCTACCCCGGTTTTTCGCTGGATGTGGACCTTGAACTGCCCGGCCACGGCGTGACCGTCCTGTTCGGCCCGTCCGGCTGCGGCAAGACCACCCTGCTGCGCTGCATCGCGGGCCTGAGCCGCGCCAGCCGGGGCCGCCTCATCATCAACGGCGACACCTGGCAGGACGGCGCCACCTTTGTGCCGGTGCATCAGCGGCCGCTGGGCTATGTGTTTCAGGAAGCCAGCCTGTTTGCGCACCTGTCGATCCGGCGCAACCTGCAGTATGGCCAGTCGCGCATTGCCGAGGCGGACCAGCGCGTCGCGCTTGACCGCGCCATCGCGCTGCTGGGCATCGGCCACCTGCTGGAGCGCAAGCCCGCCGGCCTGTCGGGCGGCGAGCGCCAGCGCGTCGCCATTGCCCGGGCGCTGCTGACCAGCCCGCGCCTGCTGCTGATGGACGAGCCGCTGGCCGCGCTCGACCTGGCGCGCAAGCATGAAATCCTGCCCTACCTGGAGCGGCTGCACAGCGAGCTGGACATTCCCGTCATCTACGTGACCCACGCGCCGGACGAGGTGGCGCGGCTGGCCGATCACATCGTGGTCATGGACGCGGGCCGCGCGATTGCCAGCGGGCCGCTGACCGAGACACTCGCCCGCCTCGACCTGCCGATTCGCCTGGGCGAGGATGCGGGCGTGGTGCTCGACGCCGTGGTGGCCGAGCGCGATGCGGCCTGGCATCTGGCGCGGGTAGCGTTCGCGGGCGGCAGCCTGTGGGTGCGCGACGGCGGTCAGGCCATCGGCCAGCCGGTGCGCATCCGCATCCTGGCGCGCGATGTGAGCATTGCGCTGGCGCATGTCACCGGCACCAGCATCCAGAACTGCTTGAGCGCCACCATCGGCGAGATGGCCGATGACAGCCACCCGGCGCTGTCGCTGACCCGGCTGAGCCTCGGCCCCTCGCCCCTGCTGGCCCGCCTGACCCGGCGCTCGGCGTTTGAACTGGGATTGGTGCCGGGCAAGCCGGTCTGGGTGCAGATCAAGGCGGTGGCGCTGATTGGCTAGGGCATGCGGCGAGATGGCTTGGCTCTATGGGCATACGTGAGAGACATCAGCGTATCCCTTGTAAACCGAGCAATAAACATCATGAAGCGTGCCCCACAAGGGTTTGCGCCCAATCATTTCATCATCGTAATACCACCAGAAACTGCCGCCATACGAGTTTGCCGTGGCAAACGATGCGGGATAACGGTTTTGTATATAGAGCTTTCCGCCTTGTTCCAGGGTCAAGGTAAGCGGCCCCTCGCGGAAATACGGCTTGACGGAAGGATCAACAAACCCGAGCTCTCCGACCATGAGCTGCTTGCCCGGAAAAAGCGAACCCAGCTTTGTCATCACCAGATCCCAGGAAAACCCCAGGGGCTGCTGATCCGTATAAATACTGAGCGTCACACAGTCCAGATTATTCTTGATATTCGGCGTGATGTTCGTGTAAATCCAGTTGAACAGACTGGTCTTCAGCGTGTCTTCCGTGCCGTACCAATAAAATGTAAGACATACCGGTTTGCCTGTTTTTGATTTTACCTGGCTCGCGGCATAATCAATTTTTGCGCTCATGTTGCTGCCCAGCCAGCCGCCATTCACCTCATTGCCTACTTCCCAGGCTGTTATTTTGCTGAAATCCGGAAATATAAGTGCCCGGTCCACCGCACTCTTGAATTGGGCCAGCGTCAGCGATTTTTGCACAGAACTGTCGAAAAGCTGGCCGAGCGTCTGAACCTGCTTGCCAGAGGCATAATTTACCCATTTGCGAACCTTGGCATAGTAGGCTTCGGACGTTTCAGTCATGATAATACGTGCCCAGCGATGCCTTGGCTCAAACAGAGCCGCCAGGTCATCAATGGCGGGTTTTGGATCTGCGTCGATATTATCGGCCGTCGATACGCCCCAGCGGCCATACAGTCCAAGTCCATTTTGTGTCGCCACTGTCTCAAGGTTGCGCGCATTGGCCATGCCGTATTCACGCAGCAGCAAGGCCATGGCTTGCGCCAGTTTATCGACGCATTCCTGGCCAATCCGGCCCTTCAGGCTGGGGGTGGCGGCAGAGCCCAGCCTGATGAAACAGCCGTCTATCGCAGTGCCGAGTGAACTGAAGCTGCTGCTGGGTGCATAAGGGGGATTTGCCGAGAGCCGCCTTGCGTAGGCGTCGTTGAACTGCCGCCGGGCATCGTAGGCCAGTTGCTCATTAAAAATGAGTGTTGCTTTTTGTGAAAACCCTTTTCCGCCATTGTCAAGCAGAAAACTCGAATAACCCGTATTGGCGGTGTTCCAGTGAATCATCAAGCCCGGTTTCGGATGTGCTGCCGATGCTGCTGGAAAATCAACGGTGAACTTTCCGGATGAATTGTATTCATCGCCCAGGCTGATTGCCGCCAATGTATCAATATCCATGATGCCGGTGCTCATCGCCGAACTTCCGACATTATTCGTCATTCTTTTGACGACTGCCGCGTAAGTCAGCTCTTTGCCGGCCTCGTCAAAGATACGGAACTGAACGCTGACCTGAGCCTGCGCCGCTGAACTGAACAGGGCAATCAGAAATATTCCCGCCAGTGCAGCCCTCAGCTTGCACAAGTGAATAAGCAATTTCATTTTATTCTCCAGGGTGTGAAAGGCCGCTCAGGCTTGGCCGAAAAGAAAATGCCACGATTTTGGCAAGACAATAGCGCAGCAAGGCCAAAGGTATATGAGTGGATATACCTTATGAATGCCTGTATTAAATATAGGGTTTTAATAAAACCGTGCCTATCCCCCAAACGTGTGAGTCAGCGCAGAACCGGGCGCAACAAACGTTTTGGGGCGTAACGCCTCTGATGGGCTATTTCGTCCGTCAGCAAACCCTGCGCGGCGCCTGACGCCGACGCGACAAGTTCAAATTGATGGCCGTGCGCAAGGCCGCTGGCGGGCAGCGCGTGACTTTTACAGCCAAAAACACCTCTAGCGCATGCTGGACGTGCGCTGGTAGCTATTTAATTTATAGCATTTGACGGCATGCTTCAGCGGGGTCGCAGGCGCTATCCGCCTCGGACGCTGAACAACGATGGTTTACAAGAGAAAAACCCGGCTCCAGCGCATGCCAGACGGGCGCGAGCAGCTATTTTATTAATAGCAAAATCAGCCCGCTGACGCCGACGGCAAGGCGTCACCCGTTGCAGCCATCGCGGGCGCCGCCTGCAAGCGCTCGGCGGCCTGCAGCAAGCGCGGAAAACTGGCCGGATCTTTCAGCACCGTGGCGGCGAACACCCGCACGCAGCGTTCGGCGGCGAGCCGGTATCTGGACGCCTGCGGCGCATCGAGCTTGTCGCTCAGCGCCAGCAGGGCCAGCGCGGCGACGCCGTTGCCTGAGGGCGTGGCGGCGTCCAGCCCGGTCTTGAGCCGGTGGATCAGCGGCCGCGCATCGTGCCGCGTGAAAAAGAAGCCGCCTTCGTCGCGGTCTTCGAACTGCGCCAGCATGGCCTTGGCGATGGCTTGGGCAAACGGCAGGTCGTCGGGCTGCGGGTCGGCGTCGTGCAGCGCCAGCACGGCTTCGAGCAAGAACGCATGGTCGTCCAGGTACGCGTCCTGGCCGGGCAGGGCCTGCAGGCGTCCGGAGGTGCGGCCATCGTCCTGCCAGCGCTCCAGGCGGACAAAGCGCAGCGCAGCGCGCGCCGCCTGCAGCCAGTCGGGCCGCCGGCACACCGCGCCGGCACGCGCCAGGCCGGTCATCATCAGCGCCGTCCAGCCGGTCAGCAGCTTGGCGTCCCGGGCCGGGCGCTCGCGCTTGTCGCGCTCGGCCAGCAGCTTGGGGCGGGCCGAGGCGATCAGCTCCTCGACCTGCGCCTCTGGGCGGCGCAGCGTGGCGGCCAGGGCGGCGGCAGGCCGGGCCACGCGCAGCTGCCAGTAGCGGCCCTCAAAGCCGGGCGCATCGACCAGCCCCCAGTGCGCGGCGCACACATCCCATTCGTTGGGCGAGAGCGCCAGCCGCAGCGGCTCGGACTCCCAGACGTAAAAGCGCCCTTCCCGGCCTTGCCCATCATCAGCGGCCAGCGAGGCATGAAAGCCGCCGGTGGCCGACTGCATCTCGCGCAGCGCCCAGCCGGCGGTGTCTTCCACCACACGGCGGAACAAGGGCTCGCCGGTCAGCGCCAGCGCATCGGCATACAGCGCCAGCAGCACGCCGTTGTCGTACAGCATTTTTTCAAAGTGCGGAATGCGCCACCCGGCATCGACGCTGTAGCGAAAAAACCCGCCACCGATCTGGTCGTACAGGCCGCCTTCGGCCATTTTTCGCAAGGTCAGCAGCGCCATCTGGCCGGCCGGCTCGTCGCCCTCCTCGCGGGCGCGGCGCAGCAAAAAGGCCAGGTCGCCCGGATGCGGAAACTTGGGCGCGGCGCCGAATCCGCCCTGCACCGGGTCAAAGGCGGTGGCCAGTTGCTGGCTGGCCTGCGCCCGCGCCGAGGCATCGGGCACGGCCTTCGGGTCCGGGTGCGGCACCCTTGCGGCCAGCGCCAGCCGCAGCGCCTCGTCCTGCAGTGCCAGCGCCGGGCGCTGCTCGCTCCAGACGGTGCTGACCGAGCCCAGCACATGGCGAAAGGTGGCCTGCCCCGCTGGCGCCTCGGCCGGAAAATACGTGCCGCTGTAAAACGGCATGCCCTGCGGTGACAGGAAAATGGTCAGCGGCCAGCCGCCCCCGCTGCGGCGCAGCAGCTGGTGGGCCATCTGGTAGACCGCATCGAGGTCGGGACGCTCCTCGCGGTCAACCTTGATGTTGACGAAGCCGTCGTTCATCAGGGCGGCAATGGCCGGGTCGCTGAAGGATTCACGGGCCATGACATGGCACCAGTGGCAGGCGGCATAGCCAATCGACAGCAGGATCGGCTTGTCCTGCCGCTGCGCCAGCGCCAGCGCTTCGTCGCCCCACGGATACCAGTCCACGGGCTGCCCGGCATGCTGCAGCAGATAGGCCGAGGGTTGGGAGGCAAGGCGGTTGGGCATGGCGGTGGATACCAGGTGTGAGGTGGGCTACGCAGCGGATAGGCAGTGGCGTGAACGCGCCTGTCGGCTTTGTAGCAAATACGCCGCAAACGCCGTGTTCAGGAAGCCATGAGAAGGCCGTGCGCAGGAAACATGCCACCGCCCGGGCTGAACCGCTTGTTGCTTGCTGACCGGGCCTGCAGGCCCTCAACACCCCTGACCCACACCCGATGATGGCCAGCCTTGACCCAAGAAGCAAAATCTTGATAAAAAGTGACTGAAGCCCAATCAGGACGGGCACCAGCGGCTATATTATTTGCAGCAAATCCGCTGCGCCGCAGAATGCCGGCGCGGCGTTGCGCATCACCCCAGGTCGATTTCCACCATGCCGCCTTCCTGGCGCAGGGGAAATTCCTTCATCTGGCAGCCGGTGGGGCTCAGGCCCTTGCCGTCGCGGCCATTGAACACCCAGCCATGCACGGTGCAGACCAGGATGCGACCGTTGAAGTCCGAGTTGTTGACCAGCGACTGGCCTTCGTGCGGGCACACGCCTTCAAAGGCGCGCGGCTGGCCGCCGTCAGGCCACAGGACAAGGATTTCCTGACCATCGAGCGAAAAAGGCACGGATTCGCCCTCGGCCAGATAGCGCTGCTTGCACAGGGTTTGAAATGCCATGGCGGTGAACTCCCAAAAAAATCTGACCCGGATGCCGGGCGCCTCAGTCGTGCCTGGCCACGGCTTCGGCGCCTTCGAACAATGCCGCCATGCGGCGCAGGACTTCGGTTTCGCGCTGGCCGTGGGCCTGCAGGGCGGCGCGCAGCCGCTGCCGGGCCGCGCTGTCCAGGCCGGGCTTGAGCGAGTGCGCAAAGGCGGCCTGGACCGACGACTCATCGACGCCCTCCAGCCGGTCAAGCATCACGCCGGGCGCCACGGCACGGCTGACGGACCTGAACGACCAGGAGCCGGCCATCGCCGGGTGGTAGTAATGCGCGCGGGCGATCTGGAACAAATCGACGATGCGCGCCAGCACGGCATCGAGCGCGGGCGCCAGGTCGTCGAACTGCTGGGCCAGCTCGCGGATGCGGTTGCGCTCGAAGCCTGCGTTGTAGGCAAGCACCGCCCCCGTGCTGCCCAGCACCTGCAGCAGCGTGAGCGCAAAAGCACGGCGCGGATCGCCCTCGGTGCCGGCCAGAAAGCCATGCCGCACCAGGCTGCCCGCCGGGCCTTGCACATCGCAGGTCCACTGAAAAGGCAGGCTCTGGTAGGGCCGCGTGCCCGGCCACAGGGGCACGGCAAAGCCGATGGTGTCAAAGCGCAGGCTGTGGCGCGGATAGGGCAAAGCGCGCATCAGCGCGGCCACGGCCGGCTCCAGCACCGGCGCGCCCTGCTGGATGGCCAGCGCCGCGCGGCGGTGCCGCGGATTGTCCAGCCGCTGCAGCGCGACGCTGTGCAGATTGGCATGGCCTTCGTCGCGCAGATCGGCTGCCAGCTCACGGCCGACAATGTCCAGGCAGGCCTGCGGATCAGCGGGCAAAACGCTTGCCGTGGACGCCAGCGCCTGGCAGTGAGCGGCAAACCCGCAGCCGCCGTTCTGGCTGCATTGCGCGCCTGGCGTGGCCGGCGGCTCCGGCCCGCGATCACAGGTCTTCATGGCCGACACCCAGGCGTCCACCGGGCGCGAGCCCAGCACCGGCGCCAGGTCCACCTCGCGGAACAGGCCGGCATAGCAGCCGTGGCCGGGGTAGGTAAAGCCGGTATCGACCAGCAGCAGGCCCGCACTTTGCACCCGCAGGCCGCAGCGCGCCGCCACATGCACCCACATTGCCATGGCATCGACATCGGCCTCGTCGCCCACCGTGGCATAGCGCACCTTGAACAGACGCAAGCCGTGCTCGCCGCAGGTCAGCACGTCGATGCGTACCTGCGTGCGGTCGCCGCTGGTCAGGCAGGCGCCCAGGATGGCCCAGCCTTCGGGCGCCACGCGGTCCGAGTCCAGGCAGTCCAGCGTGCGCTGCACCGCCGCCGCCCATTCGGCGGGGGTGCCGGGCGCGGCAATGATGTCGGCGTGGGGAAACGAGGCGCGCAAGGCCGCGTTGATACCTGGGCCGTGAACCACGCCCTCTTCGGCGCTCTCGTCAGCGTCCCGCAGCAGACGGCCTGCGCCCGTCGCGGCAGGCGGCGGCGATGACGCCAGCGCCGCAGGGCCGCCCCGGCGGTGCAGCCAGAAACTGCGCGAACAGGCACGCCAGCGCTGCAGGTCATTGTGGTTGAGCAAAGGATTAGCAGCCATGAGCATAAGCAGACAAAAGTGACACAAGGGCCGAACAAAATGCACATCAGGATGAGATGAAGGCAAGTGGTGCGGGTGCTTAGCAAGGGTCGTGCAAGCCTTGGCCGCGCAAGGCTTGCACGACCCGCCAGAGGCTGGAATTCATGGCGCGCGGATGGCTGGCGCACGCTCGCCCTTCAGCGGCACAGTTTTTGCAGTTTGCTCAAACCACAGTCGTTAAAAAAGGAATCTCCAATCATGGCAAACGTCACTTTTTCTTCCCCGGTCATGCCCCGGGACATCACGGTTTATGCCGTTGCCGGGGACCGCGGCACCCTGCTCGGACTGGCCAAGGCGCACAACATCCCGATCCCTTTTGACTGCCAGGATGGCGAATGCGGCTCTTGCCTTGTCGAGGTCAAGCACCTGTCACCGCATGTGCGCAGCGGCCTGGCGCTGACCGAGAAGGAAAAAGAGATGCTCAAGCAGCTCGGCAAGATCACCAAGGCAGAAATCATGGATGCCGAGGTCAACGACATGCCGCCCAAGCACCGCCTGGCCTGCCAGTGCTTTGTGCGCAACGAAGACATCTTTGTGTCCTTCGAGGGTGACATGACGCTGCCCGTCAAGGGCCCGGCACTGTCCATTGCCGCCGCGATCTACAAGGGCGGTGTCCAGATCAAGACGCTGGATGACTTCCTCAGCTACGCCGTGCAGGTCGAAGAAGATGCGGCGATTCACTTTGAGCAGCTCAGCGAAACCA
Organism: Burkholderiales bacterium; assembly: GCA_016000195.1. GTDB lineage: Bacteria > Pseudomonadota > Gammaproteobacteria > Burkholderiales > Burkholderiaceae_C > Polaromonas. The sequence goes on from JAECRO010000012.1 coordinate 41,728, forward strand.
TGGCGGCTTGCGGCAACGCCGATGTGGCCGCCCTGTTCAGCGATCTGGGCCGCTATTCGCGCCTGCATCTGGCAGAAGCCAGAGCCAAGTGCTCACGCAAGAACATCACCGTCACCCTGCCTTCCAGCTCCGCCTGGCCGGACAATGAATCGCCCGAAAGAACCGCGCTGTGGGCGGCGGACCCGTCCATGGCACGGCTGGGCGCGCTCAAGGCGGCGCTGCAGGGCGAACGCAGGGGCTTCGAGTTTTACTACGCCATTGCAGGAACCACCAAAGACCCCGAAATCCGCGAAGTCGCCAAGGAGTTCGTGCGCGAAGAAACGGAACACGTCGAAAAACTCAAGCAGTGGATCGAGCAAGAGGAAGCCGCGGTTCGCGCCAAGGCCGAAACCACGGTTTCCTGAGTTTTCTGGGCCAGCCAGCGAGCGAATGTAATTGCACGGGCACTGCCCGTGCGCTGGCACAGCTTGCGCCAAAACCCCTCATGGCAAGCGCCACCAGCCGGTGAACAGCCGCGCCGGGCTTGCCATGGGCCGCCTTTTTGAATCAGGTCAGTGGCGGCGCGCCCGCCCCCGCCACCAGCGCCTCGAAGCCTGAAATGACATCGAACAATTCCTCGTCAATGCCGCTTTGGCGCAGGCGGTGAAACGAGCGTTTCAGCCCCTCCAGCAACTCGTCGATATTTTTTTCAGCACGCTGCATGGCCGCCAGCCGGCTGGCGTTTTCGCTCGCCAGTGATTCGGCGCAGGCCCTGAAAAGCGAGACAAACAGGTATTCCCGCACGAAGGCCAGCAAGGTCGCCGCCCCGCCATTCATGACCTCCGGCAAATTTTTGGTCGGCCAGGCCATGGCCGTCAGCTCACGCCGCCAGACCTCGTCCAGCGGCAGCAGGCGCTGGCAGGCGGGGCTGTAAATCACCCCGGCGTGGGGGCTGTTGTGAAAAACGTAAACCTGCGCGATGTCACCTTTTTCACGAAGCGTTTCAATCTCGATGAGAATCTGCCCGACCAGCGGCGTGATCGCGCCAATAGAGCCCGGCAAAATGAAGCTCTTGCCCAACTGCAAATCCGTTTCCGTCAGCCGCGAGCGGATGCGTTCACCGACGGTCCAGACGGTCTTTTGAACCGCTAAATCCTGCAGCGTTTTGATGACGAAATCGGCCATCACGTCGTTGAACTGGCCGACCAGGCCCTGGTCGGAGCCAAACACCACGGCGGCGATGGGCCCGGTTTCCCTGCGCTGCGCTGGCGCCGGGGCAAGCGGCTGTTCGATCTCGCGCAAGCACGCAACCAGCCCCAGTTGCACCGTGCGGTAGTAATCGTCCAGGGCGCGCACGGCGCTTTCATATTGACCGACGCTGGAGGCGGCCACCGCCTTCATCGTGCGCACCACGGATTGAAGGTCGCCGGCCGTGCCGATCTTGCGGCTCAGGCTGGCGGTGGTGTCGCTCATGGCGATTCCCTGCCGGCCGGCCTGGTTTGGGCGCGGATGTCCGCTTCAGCCTCGGGCGCCGCCTCGGGCTGAAAGCTGGCAAGCGCTGTGCGGGCGATCTGCACAATCGCCGCGCGATCTGCATCGCTCAATTTGGCAGCGGTATCGAAACGCGCCTGCACCGCGTCGGGCAGCCTGGCGGCGGCTTCGCGCACGGCGTGCTCGGCCGCTGGCATACGGTCAAGCGGCACGCTGTCAAAGAGCTTTTCGGTCAATGCCATGAGCACCGCAATTTGCGCCGCGACCGGCACCGGCGCAGATTCCGGCTGCTTGAGACAGGCCCGAATGCGCCGTCCGTGCTCGATGATCCTGGTGGTGCTTTCATCCAGCCGGGCGCCAAAGCGGGCAAAGGTTTCCAGTTCCTCGAACTGCGCGTAGGCCAGCTTGAGGTCGCCGGCCACCGCGCGGTAAGAGGCGCGTTGCGCCTTGCCGCCCACGCGCGAGACGGATTTGCCCACATCCACCGCCGGCAGCACGCCCAATTCGAACAGCGAGGGCGAGAGGTAGATCTGCCCGTCGGTGATGGAGATCAGGTTGGTCGGAATGTAGGCGGAAATGTTCTGCGCTTCGGTCTCGATGATCGGCAGGGCCGTGAGCGAGCCGCCGCCGCGCTCTTCACAAAGATGGGTGGCGCGTTCCAGCAGGCGCGAGTGGATGTAGAAAATATCGCCCGGAAAGGCTTCGCGCCCGGGCGGGCGGCGCAGCAGCAAGGAGAGCTCGCGGTAGGCGCGGGCATGCTGCGTGAGGTCGTCGTACACGATCAGCACGTCGCGGCCCATTTCCATGAAATGCTCGGCAATGCTGGTCGCGGCGTAGGGCGCAATGTAGGCCAGGCCGGGCGGGTCGTTGCCCTCAGTGACCACCACGACGGTGTAGGCCATCGCGCCCTTGTCCTTCAATATGGCGACCGCCTTGGCCACGGCCGAAGCACGCTGGCCAATCGCACAATAGACGCACACCACATCCTGGCCACGCTGGTTCAGGATGGTGTCAATTGCAATCGCGGTCTTGCCGGTCTGCCGGTCGCCCAGGATCAGCTCGCGCTGGCCGCGCCCTATCGGAATCAAGGCATCGACCACCTTCAGGCCGGACTGCAGCGGCACGGTGACGGACGCGCGGTCCATGATGGGCGCTGCGGGGCGTTCTATGGGCAATCGTGCGCTGGCGGCCACCGGCCCCTGGCTGTCAAGCGGGCGGCCCAGCGGGTCAATCACCCGGCCCAGCAAGCCGTCTCCCACGATGATGTCCATCACCCGGCCGGTGCGCTCGACTTTGTCGCCCGCCTGCAGACGCGAATAGTCGCCCAGCAGCACGACGCCGATTTCAGTCTCGTCCACATTGAAGGCGATGCCGAACACATGGCCGGAAAACTTCACCAGCTCGTCAAAGCCCACGCCCGGCAGTCCGGACACCATGGCGATGCCGGTGGAAACGCTGGTAATCGTGCCCACCTCCTGCGGGCTCAAGCGCGCCTTGTACGTTTCGCGCCCCTGGCTCAGGCCCGCAAAGGTGCTGTCCAGGACACTTTTCAGACTGTCCGGTGGCGCGCTCATGCGGCTTTCTCTGGCGCGGCGGGATGGACTTGAGGTTCGGACTTTTCCTGGATGAGTTCGCCAATGCGCTGCTCCAGTGACGCCAGAAAATCCGCGATATTCCAGGCGACCTTCCAGCCGTTGGCCGTCAGTTCGATGCCGCTGATCAAGTCCGGCGTGGTGTCGAACTGAATCTGCACTTCACCCGAGAAGGTTTCATTGAGCGCGCTTTGTATCGCGGCCCGCTGCGCCGCCGGCAACTCGAAGGCGCTGCGCACGTGCACGGGGCTGGAAGCCGTTTTCAGCGCCTTGGCCAGACCGGCCCTGGCCTCGCCGTCAAGTTCCCGCAGGCGCTGCGTGAACACTTCGCCCATGCGTTCTTCAAGGCTCAAACCAGCCAGATCGGTCAGGACCTTTTGGGCAATGGCAAACACTTCCTCGCGCGAACGACGGGCGATGTCCTGATGCAGGGTTTGCAGCTCGCCGGTCAACGCGTCTTGTTTCCTGGCACGCAAGGTGTCGGCCACTTGTCGCGCTTCGTCGAGCAGGCGTTGGCGCTCGGCCTTGGCCCCGTCTTTGGCTTGCCCCAGCAACTCATTGCGCTGCCGGTCAAAATCCGCATTCTTTTGCTGGAACTCGTCGCGCTCCTTTTGCGCGGCGACTTGTTTCAGGGCAGCGTCGGCAAGGGCCAGGGCGATTCGTTTCTCCCGCGCGTCGATGGCGTCAAGGATGGGCTTGTAAAGAAAGCGCTTCATCAGCCACACCAGGACGAGAAAGTTGAGCGTTTGCGCGCCAACCGTGAACCAGTCAAAAAGCATGGCTTACTTTCCGGCAGCCAGCGCGATGGCGTGATTCCAGAACGGGTTGGCAAAAATCAGAATCATCGACACCACGAAGCAGTAGATTGCGGTGGATTCGATCATCGCCAGGCCCACGAACAGGGTCCGGGTGATGGTGGCCGATGCGTCGGGCTGCTGCGCCAGTGCGGTGAGCGCCGTCGCCACCGCCCGTCCTTCGGCAAACGCCGGTCCCATGCAGCCAAAACCGGTGGTCAGGCCGGCAATGACGATGGAGGCCACTGCGATGATTGTCATGCTGTCCATAGCGAATCCTTGATACATAAGTTGTTATTGAATTTTGGGCGCCGGCTCAGCCGTGGGCTTGGGCTTGGGCTTGGGCACATGGGTGGCGGCGGCGATGTAAACCGCCGCCAGGATGCTGAAAATGTAAGCCTGCACCATGCCCGTGAGCAGCCCCAGCACGGTCATGACGATGGGAAAGATGAAGGGCGTGATGCTCACCAGAATGCCAATGATCATGGCCCCGCTCATCATGTTGCCAAACAGGCGCACGGCCAGCGCCAGCGTGCGGGAAACTTCGCTGATGATGTTGAACGGCAGCATGATGACGGTCGGCTCCAGGTAGGACTTGAGGTAGCCGGCCAGGCCCTGGTCCTCGATGCCGAACAGCGGCACGGCCACCATCACGCACAGGGCCAGCGCTGCCGTGGTGGACAGCGAGCCGGTCGGCGGCTCGTAGCCGGGAATGACGGTGCACAGGCTGGCCATGGCGACAAACAGAAACAGCGTGCCCAGAAAGCCGATGTATTTGCGCGGATGGCGCAGACCGACCTCTGCAATTTGCTGCTCGATGGCGGTCACGATGATCTCCAGCAGGTTCTGCCAGCGCGAGCGCGGGAGGTCCGTGGAAAGCCGGCGCGTGATGAGTTTGGCGCCCACAACCAGCACGAGCATCAGTGCCCAGGTCGTTGCAATGGTGGCGTTGACCTTGAAAAATCCGTATTGCCAGAAGATGACTTCATCGGGACTAAGGTGCATGGCGGGCCTCCTGCGGCTGGCGCGTCGGGTCTTTTTCAGGCAAGCGGGTCAGCCGCGTCACGAGCTGGCGCGCCATGACAAAACCGACCAGGCAGCTGAGCAAGCGCTGCCAGTCGCCGCCCGAGACAAAGTAAAAACCGCTCAGCGTCACGCCCATCCTCAGCAGCAGACTGCCAAACACCCAAAGCGCGGGATTGGCAGAGGCAAGACTCTTTCTAACCGTCCACCACAGGCCGCCAAAAAAGAACGCGCCCAGCGCCCCGCCTGCAATCCATGCCAGCACCAGGGCCAGTGTTTCATTCATCGTCATTTTCCCGTTCGTCCCGCATGGCCTGGTCTTCCTTGCTGACCCAGTGCCAGGCATTCAGGCAGCCGAGTGTCAGCCCGGCCATCAACAGCGCCAGCGTCCAGGTGCGCCCGCCAGGATAGCGGCGGTCCAGCCAGAGGCCGAGCGCAGCGCCCAGCAGGGTCGGCACCACGATTGACCAGCCGACGACCCCCATCAAGCCCAGACCAAACCACACGCCCGGCGTGGCGTTGCGCTGTGCCTTGAGCTTGCGCGCAGCCTTGACGCCGACCTGCTCGGCCAGGCCCGCATCCTTTTTCAAAAATTTTCCGGACTTTTCAGTCATGTTGAAACGTCGCAAAGCGACGCAAAAAACCGGTTTCAAGTTTCGCCAGCACCGAGCGCACGTTTTGCTCACGCTCGTCCAGCGCCAAAAACTCTTTCTCCACCGCCTGGCGCAATTGGCCGAGGTTTACGCCGCCCATGGCCCGCCGCACCGAAACCAGCACGTCCGGCCCGGTCTTGACCAGCACGCCGCCATCGACGGCCACAAAAACTTCCCCGTCAGCCTCGGTCTCGTAGACCAGGATGCCGGGTGCCAGCGCCGCGACGCAATCGCGCCGGTGTGGCAGCAAGCCAAATGAGCCGGCATGGGTTTCCGAAACGATGCGCGACACACCTGATTTTTCGGCAAACACCCTGGAAGGCAGAAGAATCTTAAGGTTCATGGCTGTCGGCCGTCTCTGTCTCTGTCTCTGTCTCTGTCTCTGTCTCTGTCTCTGTCTCTGTCTGTTTGGCCCTGGCTTCGTCAATCTTCCCGATCATGTAGAGCGCACTCTCCGAGACATCCTTGAACTCGTCGCGCAGGATGCGCTCGCAACCGTCAAGCGCGTCTTCCAGGCTGACCAGCTTGCCCTGCATGCCGGTGAACTGCTCGGTCGTGAAAAACGGCTGGGTCAAAAACCGTTCCAGCCGCCGCGCGCGGCCGACCACGTTGCGGTCTTCCTGCGAAAGCTGCTCCAGCCCGAGCATCGCAATGATGTCCTTGAGCTGCGTGTATTGCGCGAGCGTGTGCCGGATTTCCTGCGCCAGCGCGTAATGCCGCTCGCCGACGATGCCCGGCGTGGCCATCCGGGAGCTGGACTGCAGCGGATCAATCGCCGGATAAAGCCCTTCACTGGCGCGCTTGCGCGAGAGCACGATGGAGGCGGAAAGATGCGAAAACGTATGCACGGCGGCCGGATCGGTGAAGTCATCCGCCGGCACATACACCGCCTGAATCGAGGTGATGGCGCCGGTGTCGGTGTTGGCAATGCGCTCCTCCAGCCCCGACAATTCGGTCCCCATCGTGGGCTGGTAGCCCAGTCGCGAGGGCATCTGCCCCATCAGGCCGGACACTTCCGAGCCGGCCTGGATAAAACGGAAGATGTTGTCGATCAGCAGCAGCACATCGCGGTGCTCGTCGTCCCGGAAATACTCGGCCATCGTCAGGGCCGCGTGGCCGACCCGGAACCGGCTGCCCGGCGGCTCGTTCATCTGGCCGAAGATCATCACCATGTTGGGCAACACGCCAGCGCCCTTCATGTCGCGGTAAAGCTCCTCGCCTTCGCGGCAGCGCTCGCCAATGCCGCAAAAAATGCTCACTCCTTCATGGTGCCCCACCATGTTGTGAATCATTTCGGTGAGCAGCACCGTTTTGCCAACCCCCGCCCCGCCGAAAAGCCCCGCCTTGCCGCCGCGCTCCAGCGGCACCAGCACATCGATGACCTTGATGCCGGTCTCGAAAACCTCTGACTGGGTGGAGCGCCTTGCCAGCGGCGGCGGCGCACGATGCACCGAACGCCATTGAATGTCCGGGGGCGCCGGCAGGCGGTCGATGGCATTGCCAAACACATCGAACATGCGGGAAAGAATTCCCTTGCCCACGGGCGCTTTCAGGGGCGCGCCCGTGTCCGTGACCGTCATGCCACGCGCCAGGCCCTGGGTGGGCGTCAATGCAATCGTGCGCACATGACGGGGGTCGCGCTGCGCCAGCACTTCGACGACGATGCGCCCTTCGTCTGCGTGCAGCACGGTGTGGATGGGTGGCAAATGCGCGTCGAAGCGCACATCCACGACGCTGCCGCGCACCGCGACGACGACGCCGAGGTTCGGTGCACCTGCTTGAAGGCCATCTTCAGTCATCCCATTTCTTTCTTGAGCGCGCTGCGGATTGGCGCCGGTGGCGACTTGGCGCCGGGTATCGAAACAATGGCCATGAATAAACGCCGCCTGAACGCCGCCGGATGGCGGCTGAACCAGCGGCAACCCAGTCTAGCCGCCCCGCAGCGCGGCATTGAGCTGATCGACGACTTCCGCCCAGTCGGCATCTTCGAGGAGTTCTTCCCTCAAGAACGTTGCCTGCGCGGCACTCCAGAAAGGCGCATCGGCCAGCGCAATGCCGGGCGCCAGCGGCGTATGCGCGGCCAGGAATTGCCCGATACCCTGCGCGTCCGAAGGCAGGCCCAACTGGGCGAAGAGTTCCGTGAAAGGGTGTAGCGGTTGGTCCATGAGCACTTTTAAAGCATTTCCAGCGCCAGTGCAATGCCCTGGCCGCCGCCAATGCACAGCGTGACGACGCCGCGCCTGAGGCCGTCCCTCTTCATCGAATGCATCAGCCGCGTGGCCAGCACCGCACCGCTGGCGCCAATCGGGTGGCCGTGGGCAATGGCGCCGCCTTCGACGTTCACGATGTCCTCGGCAAAGCCAAGCTCGCGCAGGCAGGCCAGCGTGATGGCGGCGAAGGCTTCGTTGATTTCCACGCGCTGCACGTCAGCCGCGCTCCATCCCGCACGCGCCAGCGCCTGATGCACGGCGGGCACCGGCCCAAGACCGAACAGACCGGGCTCCACCGCCCCAATGCCGTAGCTGACCAGCCTGGCCATGGGCTGCAATCCGTTCTTTTCAGCCCAGCCGCGCTCGGCAACGAGCATCGCCGCCGCGCCCGTGTTCAGGCCGGGTGCGCTGCCGGCGGTGATGGTGCCGTCCTTGCGAAAGGCGGGCTTGAGCCTGGCCAGCGACTCGGCCGTGGTCTCGGGGCGGTTGTGCTCGTCCTTGCTGAAAAGGGTCGGGCCTTTGCGGCCGGGCACTTCCACGGCGGCAATTTCGGACTCGAACTTGCCCGCGGCCTGCGCCGCCGCAAAGCGCTGCTGCGAGCGCAGCGCCCATTTGTCCTGGTCGTCGCGGCTGATGCTGTTGCGCGTGACCAGGTCTTCGGTATGCCAGCCGGAATGCTTGCCGCTGAAGGCATCGTTCAGGCCGTCGTAGAGCATGCTGTCGAACATCGTCACGTCGCCCATGCGGGCGCCCCAGCGGCCCTGTGCCAGCAGGTAGGGCGCCCGGTCCATGTTTTCCATGCCGCCGCCGATGGCGCACTCGACCATGCCGGACCAGATTTCCAGCGCGGCGCTGACGATGCCCTGCGCGCCCGAGCCGCACACGCGGTTGACGGTGAGCGCCGGCACCTCCACCGGCAGCCCGGCACCGATGCCCGCCTGGCGCGCCGGGTTCATCTTGACGCCGGCCTCGATGACATTGCCCATCACCAGGGTTTGCACCTTGTCGGCGGAAAGCCCGGAGCGCCTGAGCGTCTCGCGGATCACCACCGCGCCCAGGTCGGGTGCGGGAATGTCCTTCAGGCTGCCGCCATAGGTGCCGATGGCGGTACGGACAGGGTGGCACAGCACGGTTTCGATCTTGCTCATGTCAGTTTCTCCAGGGTTAAAAAAATGAATAAGGCGGATGAGGGAAATGGCGGATAAGGGAATGCCCAGGGCAGCGAGCGTTTGGCGACAGCCGCCATCATTGAAGATTTCCGCCGAAACCTTCTTGATGCGTATCAACGATGCGGGATACCGTTTCAGCTCAGCGCCAGGGAAAGCTGACAGTTGCTCGTGATGAAAACAGGCTTTTGCGCACGCCTGCATTGCACAGGCAGCTATTAAAAAAATAGCACTCTAACGACTTGAACCTCAGCGCTTTTCCATGCGCTGACTAAGCAACCCGACCAGCACGCCCGCCGACACCACGGCCGCGCCCAGCGTCCAGGCCAGCACCGCGCCGAGTTCGGTGCGGTAGTGCCAGGTGGCGATGCTGGCGGCAATAAAGCCGATCTCGGTCGCGCCAAACACCACGGTCAGCCAGAACTGCATCTGCGTCATGCGCTGCTGGTAGCGGGTGGTCAGCGCAAAGCTCACGGTTTCCAGCCGGTCCATCAGTGCGTCGTAGAGGTCGATGATGCCGAACAGCCGCTCCCCGTCCTCGGCGATCTGGTCGCCAAAGCGGGTGGCGGCCATCGTGGCGCCGTAATACTCCTCCAGCCCGTTGCTGACCTGCTGCTTGAGCTCCAGCAGCGCCGCGATGCTGGCCGGCGTGCGCTGCGACAGCCGTTCATAGAGCTGCAGCAGCACGGCGCGCTCGATCAGCAGCAATTCGAGCGTGACCAGAAACGGCACGGCGCTGCGCGGCAGCAGGCCGGACCCGAAATCGGGCGGGGACGAATCGTCCTGGCATCCGTGAATGTCAAGGGCGGCGCGGCGCCCGAGCAAGGTGATGCCGCCGATGTGCGCGCAGTAGTCGCGCGCCAGCTCGGCATCGACCACCTCCGGCTTGAGCCTGCGCGCCGAACGGTCGCACCACAACAGGCGCACGATGTCGGCCGCCTGCCCTGCCCTGAGTGCTGAAAGCGGTTGCGCGGGCAGGCGAACGACGCTGCATGGCAGGTACTGGCGATAGGCTTGCGGCCCACCGAGCGCAAGGCTCAGCGGCTGCAAGGCCTGCCAGACCCGGGCCGGCAGGCTGTCGGGCGCCTGGTCGTCGAGCCATGCCGTCCAGCGCCGCACATCAAAATCCTGTACCTGGCACGGCAGCCACACCTCCCACAGCGCCACGCCCGCCACATGGGTAAACAGGTGCGCGTCGGCCACGCGGGGGCCATGCGGGTCGCTGGCGGACGGGGCCAGGGCAATACGGCCAATCGCCCTGTGCGTCAGCCGGCCGGCCTCAATGAAGGCCCGGCCCAGCACATGCACTTCGGTTTCGTCGCGCAGGCGCCGGTAGTCCGAGAGCTGCTGCGGCGAGAACGGTGTCACACCGGCCAGCCGCATCGCCGCCCCCAGATCGACCGAGCCGGGAATGGCCGGCAGCGACACCGAAAACAGCAGCGCAAAGCCGGGCACCGCCCTGACAGGCGGTTGGTGGGGGAAAACATCGGCATTTGCGTTCACGCCCAGCATCATGCACCCATGAGCTTGCGCGCAGGCCCGTCCGGCACATGCAGATCACGCCAGCCCACCGCCAGCGGGTAGCTCGCGTCCGGGGTAAAGCATGGGTTTTCCGATGCCAGGCGCAAGGCGTTCAGCCCCCGGCCGTGAACCACTGCTCGATTTTTTCACGGCTGGGCACGCCCCCGGCATGCACCACCTTGCCGTTGACGACGACGCCCGGCATGGACATGACGCCGTAGCCCATGATGTCGCGCAGTTCCTGGACTTTTTCCAGCTGGACCGCCACGCCTTTGGCCTGGGCAACCTGCCCGATCAGTGCAATCGTGGCCTTGCAATTGGCGCAGCCGGTGCCGAGTACCTTGATATCCATGATGTTTCCTTGAAGTTGACGTAAAAAACTGGCTTACAAAACAGCGTTAAACACAAAACCCACCAGCAAAATGCCGCTCGCCACCACACCCACGAAGGTGACAATCAGCCGCAGCTTGAGCACCTTGCGCAAAATAATCATCTCGGGCAATGACAGCGCAATCACGCTCATCATGAAGGCCAGCACCGTGCCCAGGGCCGCGCCCTTGGCGAGCAGCGCCTGCACGATGGGAATCACGCCGGCCGCGTTGGTGTACATCGGCACGCCCATCAGCACCGCCAGCGGCACCGACCACCAGGCGTCCTTGCCCATGAAGCTGGCCATGAAGTCTTCCGGCACATAGCCGTGGATCAGGGCGCCCAGGGCAATACCGCCCAGGATGTAGGGCCAGACCTTGCCGACGATCTCGCGCACCGCTGCAAAGCCGCCCTGAATGCGGTCGGCCAGCGTGGCGCCCGCGTCTTCAAACCGGGCTGAAGTCCTGGGCATGTCGCGCACCCAGTCCTCCAGCCAGGCCTCCATCTTCAGGCGGCCAATGACCCAGCCCGCGGCGATGGCTACGCCCAGGCCCAGCCCCAGGTAGAGCAGCGCGACCTTCCAGCCAAACATGCCAAACAGCAGCGTCAAGGCAACTTCATTGACCATGGGCGCCGAGATCAGGAAGGAAAACGTCACACCCAGCGGCACGCCCGCCTGCACGAAGCCGATGAACAGCGGCACCGCCGAGCAGGAGCAAAACGGCGTGACGATGCCCAAAGCCGCAGCCATCACATTGGCCACGCCCTCGCTGCGGCCGGCCAGCAGCGCGCGCGTGCGCTCCGGCGTGAAGTAGCTGTTGATCATGCCCATGACGAACACCACGCCGGTCAGCAGCATCAGCACCTTGGGCGTGTCGTAAAGGAAGAACTGCAGTGCGCCGCCCAGGCGGCTGGCGCGATCCACCGGCAAGGCCGCGACCAGGGCTTCAGAGCCCGGCAAAAGCGTCTGGTACAGCCCCCACCAGACGGCGGCGGCCAGGACCAGAAAGAGGACGGGCCGGCGCGTCGGCCAGCGCTGAAGGGATGAAGTCAGGGTGTTCATGCCTGTGAAGACGAACGAGCCGCCGAAAAGACGCACGAAAGCAGAAAAATTTCTGCAACGGCCCGGCACGTGCCATGCGTGCCATGCGTGCCATGCGTGCCATGCGTGCCATGCCCATCGTGTCCGCCTGCAACATGGCGGCTTGGCGCCTTCCAGAGCCTATTCTCAAGAAAAAACAGGCTCTAGCGCATGCTGCACGGGCGCGAGCAGCTATCAAAAACAGAGCAATCAGCAAGCGCCAAAACCGGCGCAGAAGTGCGTGCTATGGACGCGGCACAAAATCCGCCACATGGCCCGCAGCGTCGAGCTGCACCTGGCAGGCTTGCGTCATGCGCTCCTTGAGGCGCTGGCGCGCGCGCTGCAGGCGTGACTTGGCCGCACTCAGGCCCAAGCCGCTGGCGGTGGCGAAATCGGCCTGGGACATGCCCTGCAAGTCGCAGCGGGTGATGGCCTCGCGGTCCTCGGCGCTCAGCTCCGACAGCACACGCGGCAGACAGGCCGTCAGCTTGTCCACCGTGTCGCTGTCGTCTGCCGGCGCGGGCAAGTCGTCGGGCAGCTCAATCGTCTCGCGCGCCACGCGCAGGCGGTCGGCCAGCGTGTTGCGCGCAACCTCGAACAGCCAGGCCCGTGCGTTGTGTACGGCGCAAAAGCGTTCCCCCTGGCACAGCGCCTTGAGAAACAGGTCCTGCATCAGGTCGTCGGCTTCCGCCGGGTTTCTCAAGCGGTGACGCACCCAGTTGCGCAACTCGGCTTGGTGGCGGGTCCAGGCATGGGTCAGGCAGGTCATCATGAAAACGGTTGTGGCAGACCTTGCACGGTCCGCGCTTGAGTTGCCGGCCGCCGCTCACTTGCGGCCAGGCTGCCAGCGCTTTTTTCAAGCGCGAACTCGCGTGTGGCAAGCTGGCGAAAGCGAGCGGCGGCGGCGCTCCCGGTCTCTTCCATGTACGCCAGCGCAAGCCCGGCGGCGGCTTGTGGCAGCACATCCAGCAAAGACCGGTAAACGATCCTGTCGCTGATGTAGCGCTGCATGACTGAGGGCACAAGGGCCACGCCGAGTCCGCTCTCGACCAGCGCCAGCACGGTCTGCACCTGGACGGCCTGCTGCGACACACGGGGAATGAAGCCAGCCTGCTGGCAGGCGAGCAAGGCCGCGCTGTGCAGCCCGGCGGCATGGGTGGCCGCGTACATGACGAAAGACTCCTGCGCCATGTCCGACAGCCGCAGCGGCGGCACCCGCACCAGGCCAATGTCCAGCGCACGGTCCTCCAGTTGCCGGATGATGCTGACCGATGTCGCTTCGCGCAGGAGCAGCTCGACGCCGGGATATTCGGCCCGGAACACCGGGATCAGCCTTTGCAGCATGCCGTGGGTTGCCGAGCCGACAAAACCGATTTGCAGGCTGCCGCCGGTGCCGTCCAGCGCGCTGCGGGCCGTCTCACTTAACTGGTGGCCATGAAACAGCAGCTTGCGCGCGTTCACGAGGACAGCGCGGCCGCTCGGCGTGAGCAGGACGCCGCCAGGCTCGCGGGAAAACAGTTTGGCCCCCAGTTCTGCTTCAAGCTTCCGGATCGACACCGACAGCGGTGGCTGGGCCATCTGCAGGCGCTCGGCGGCACGGCGGAAATTCAGCGTTTCAGCAAGAACGACAAAGTGGCGAATGCGTCGCAGGTCCATGGGCTTGACGTGTCCTTCATGCCAAGCATAACCGGGCGCCATGCTGCAAAAGCCGTTTTGCGCCGGCATGCTTCGCGCCTTGAAAGCCGGCCTGGATCGGGCCAACTTCCGATATTGAATTTGTATCAACATTCCAAAATTTAATCGCAGAACCGCCAGAAGGGCTTGTCGCAGTTCATCATTGATCTGTCCCTGGCGGAGCTGTTCCCTGTCTTGAGCCACTTCGGGCGCTATACGGTGCCGCTGCCAGTGGCCCAGACCATCATGGCCCGGGCGCTGGTCGCCTCGACCGCTCACGCACTGCACGGCGCGGCGCGATTGGGGTCACGGAAGAATACGACCTCCAACTCCTGACGCGGCGCCTGCATGAGTGGCGCATGGCCCATGGCTCGGAAGCCTACTGGAACCGGGTGGTCGGCGAACACGTCCTCAAGGGCGATATGCCGCTTTCAGATTTGGTTCGCTCGGTGTGATTTTCCAGGGTACTGCCCGGTCACGACGACGATCCGGGCAAACCCAAACAATTAATGGCATTGCCAACCATGGGCAGCGCTTGATCGCTTCAATGACTTGACCACTTCAAGTGCGAAAAAACCCCTGGCCTCGAATTGAATTCCCCAATGCGCAGGGCTTGTCGGCATTTCTGAAATTTCTACGTCCCAAATTTCTACGTCCCGAAAGAGCCACAAAGCCGTAGGCAGAAGGGGCGGTATGATCATCGACCCAAGCCGTTTTTCACGGCTGCTATAATCTTAGGCTTTGCTAGCAAACCCGCACCTGGCCTGATCCTGATCAGATCAATTAAGGTGCAATTTATCGGATCAATTCATCAATGACCACCATTCGCGTAAAAGACAACGAACCCTTTGACGTCGCTCTGCGCCGCTTCAAGCGAACCATCGAAAAACTCGGCCTGCTGACAGACTTGCGTGCCCGTGAGTTCTACGAAAAGCCAACCGCCGAGCGCAAGCGCAAGAAGGCAGCCGCCGTCAAGCGCAACTACAAGCGCATTCGCGCCATGCAGTTGCCCAAGAAACTGTACTGATCCATCATCAGTACTTGCCTCACGGCAGTTCAAGCCCGCAAGAGGACGCTCTGCGGGCTTTTTTGTTTTCTCAAGCGCCGTATTTACTTTTTTCACCAGCATCCCTCAAGGAGTCCCGCCATGACACTCAAAGAACAAATCACCGAAGACATGAAAACCGCCATGCGCGCCAAGGACAGTGAGCGCCTGGGCACCATCCGACTGCTGCTGTCGGCCATCAAGCAAAAGGAAGTGGACGAGCGCGTGATGGTCGATGACGTGATGGCCGTGGCCATCGTGGACAAGCTGATCAAGCAGCGCAAGGATTCGATTGAAGCGTTTGAAAAGGCCGGGCGCAAGGACCTGGCCGACAAGGAAGCGGCCGAGCTGCTGGTGCTTCAGGCCTACCTGCCCGCGCGCCTGAGCCTTGATGAAGTCACGGCCGAAGTCAGGACCATCGTGGTCGCGCTGGCCGCCGAACTGGGCCGCGCCGTCGGTCCCGCCGACATGGGCAAGGTCATGGGCGCGGTGAAGGCCCAGCTGGCCGGCAAGGCCGACATGGGCCAGGTGTCGGCGGCGGTGAAAGCCGCGCTCGCCGGCTGATTCCAGACTGGGCGTATGGCTCTAGCCGTCCAGCCTGCAAAAGCTATTAAATAGATAGCTGGATACGCCCGCCAGCATTGCGCTAGCGCCTGAAAACATCTGTAATCAGGAACCCGCCACCTTCATGCGGTTGAGCAGAATCGAGCCCACGGTTTTGGCGCCGTAGTTGTAGGTGTCGGCGCCCACGGCCTGAATGCCCAGCAGCATGTCCCTGAGGTTGCCGGCAATCGTGATTTCCTCCACCGGAAACGCGATTTCGCCGTTCTCGACCCAAAAGCCCGACGCGCCGCGCGAATAGTCGCCGGTCACGTAGTTCACCCCCTGCCCCATCAGTTCGGTCACGAACAGGCCGGTTCCCAGCTTGCGCAGCATGGCTTCGAGGTCGTCGCCGGCCTTCGTCTTGCGGCTGGTGAGCGTCAGGTTGTGCGAGCCGCCGGCATTGCCGGTGGTCCGCATGCCGAGCTTGCGCGCTGAATAGGTGCTCAAAAAGTAACCCGCCACGCGTCCGGCCTCGACCACCTGGCGGGCGCTGGTCTTGACGCCTTCTTCATCGAAGGGCGCGCTGCCCTTGCCCTTGAGCAGGTGCGGGTCTTCGTGGATGTCGATGTGTTTCGGAAAGGCCAGCTTGCCCAGGCTGTTCGCCAGGAAGGTGCTCTTGCGGTACAGCGCACCGCCGCTGACAGCCTGTACAAAGCCGCCCAGCAGGCCGGCGGCCAGGGGTGATTCAAACAGCACCGGGCACTCGACGGTCGGGATTTTCCGGCCTTTCAGGCGGGCCAGCGCGCGTTCGGCGGCATAGCGGCCAACCGTTTCGGGACGGGCCAGTTCGGCGGCGTCGCGCATCGAGCTGTACCAGGCGTCGCGCTGCATGTGCTTGCCCTTGCCGGCAATCGGCGCCACCGAAATGCTGTGCCGCGAGCTGGCATAGCCGCCCCGGAAACCCGAGGTGTGGGCGCTGAAAAAATGGCTTTGCTGCGCCGACACGCCCGCGCCTTCGCTGTTGGTGATCAGGCGGCTGGTCGCCATGGCAGCGGCCTCGCATTGCAGGGCCAGCTGGGCCGCCTCTTCGGAGGTGATGGACCACGGGTGGAACAGGTCCAGCGCCGGGTGTTCTCTAGCAATGTCCTGCTCGTCGGGCAGGCCCGAGGTTTCGTCTTCCGCCGTGAAGCTGGCGATGTCGTAGGCCGCCTTCACGGTCTGCTGGATGGCGGCCCTGGAGAAATCGCTGGTCGAGGCGTTGCCGCGCTTTTTGCCGACATAGACCGTGACGCCGAGCGACTTGTCGCGGTTGCGCTCGACCGATTCCAGCTCGCCTTTGCGCACGCTGACCGACAGGCCGCAGCCCTCGGAGGCTTCGGCGGCCGCATCGGTGGCGCCGAGCTTCTTGGCATGGCTAAGTGCGGTATCGACCAAGTCTTCAAAAAAGTCGCGGTGGTAGCTGAAACCGGCCTCGGGCTGAGTGGTTTTAGCGCGGGAAGCGGAGCGGGAAGAACGAGCGGAATTTTTTTGGGTCATATAGCTATGATACTAAGCCCTATGAACATCAAGACATCCAAGGCCGTCAAAGGCTACTGGTCCAACGGCCGGTTTGTGAAACCCGAAGAAATTGCCCTCGAAGAAGTCGGGCCGCCCAGCAAGACCCAGCTCAAGGCCGAGGCCGGCGAAAAGCAGGCGCTCGGTGAAGCCTTGCTGACCCTGCGCGCCGACCTGATGGCACGCCTGGAGCTGCCTGAAAAGCTGCTCGACGCGCTGGCGCAGGCCAAGCGCATCACCAATTTTGAAGGCCGGCGCCGCCAGATGCAGTTCATCGGCAAGCTGATGCGCCCGCTGGACATGACGCCGATCCGCGCGGCCATCGACGAGCAGGCCAACGGCTCGGCCGACCTGACGCTGGCGCTGCACCTGGCCGAGCAGTGGCGCGACAAGCTGATTGCCTCGGACGACGCGCTCAGCCAGTGGCTCACCGACTACCCGGCGACGGATTCGCAGCAGCTGCGCGCGCTGATCCGCCAGGCCCGCAAGGACATTGCCAAGCCCGAAACACCGGGCGAGGCGCCGCGCCACGGCAAGGCCTACCGCGAGATTTTCCAGCTCGTCAAGCTGGCGATGGCGCAGGAGCCCGAGGCGTGAGCGAGGGTTTTGATCCGGTCAGGATCGGTATCGTGTCGGTCAGCGACCGGGCGTCCAGCGGCGTCTATGTGGACAAGGGCCTGCCGGCGCTCAAGGACTGGCTGGCGCGTGCGCTGCTCAACCCCATCATCTTTGACGAGCGCCTGATTCCCGACGAGCAGGCGGGCATCAGCGCGACGCTGATCGAATTGGTCGATGCGGGCTGCTGCCTGGTGCTGACCACCGGCGGCACCGGCCCGGCGCTACGCGACGTGACGCCCGAGGCCACGCTGGCCGTGGCCCACAAGGAAATGCCCGGCTTTGGCGAGCAGATGCGGCAGATCAGCCTGAAGTTCGTGCCCACCGCCATCCTGTCGCGCCAGGTCGCGGTGATTCGCGGCCAGAGCCTGATCCTGAACCTGCCCGGCCAGCCCAAGGCGATTGCCGAGACGCTCGAAGGCTTGCGCAACGAGGCGGGCGAATCGCTGGTGCCGGGCATTTTTGCCGCCGTGCCCTACTGCATTGACCTGATTGGCGGGCCTTACCTGGAAACCCGGGGCGAGGTCTGCAAGGCGTTCAGGCCCAAGAACGCGATCCGGGCGCCGAAATAAGCATGAAATAATGCTTTTGCGCATGACGGACGGGCGCAATCAGCTATTGAAACCATAGCAACCAAGCGCAGCCGCTGTCGGTATGGCTACTTGCCCACCAGCTGATTGAGCTTGTCGGCTTCGAAGTGTTCCTGCAGCGCGGCGTCCTTGGGAACGCAATCCTGCGGACCGGGGCTTTTCGGATGGGACAGCTTTTCAATCGCCAGCCAGAGCAGCGCAATCTGGTGCTCCTGCCCGGCGGCGTTGTCGATCAGCCCGCGCAGGGCCTGGCTCAGCGGGTCGTCGTTCTGCGTCACGCCGTAGGCTGAAAACCCCATCTGGCTGGCGACCTGCTCGCGCTTGACATCGGCGCCGGCCTGGATCACCCGGGCCGGGTTGCCCACGGCCGTCGCGCCGGCCGGCACCGGCTTGACCACCACGGCGTTCGAGCCGATCCTGGCGCCGTCGCCGACGGTGAAGCCGCCCAGCACCTGCGCGCCGGCGCCGACCACCACGTTCTTGCCCAGCGTCGGGTGGCGCTTGGTGCCTTTGTAAAGCGCGGTGCCGCCCAGCGTCACGCCCTGATAAATCGTGCAGCCGTCGCCGATTTCAGCGGTTTCGCCGACCACCACGCCCATGGCATGGTCGAAAAACACGCGTTCGCCGATTTTGGCGCCGGGATGGATTTCGATCCCCGTCAACCAGCGCGTCAGGTGCGAGATAAACCGGCCCAGCCATTTGAAGCCATGCGTCCAGCAGCCGTGCGCCCAGCGGTGCAGGATGACGGCATGCACGCCGGGGTAGCAGGTCAGCACCTCCCAGCGGGTGCGGGCGGCCGGGTCGCGTTCAAGGATGCACTGGATGTCGGAGCGGAGTCTGGAAAACATGGCGGGAGTTTAGGCGCTGGCCGGCGTATCCGCTGGCGCGGGCAGCTTGTCCGCCGCCGGCAAGGCTTTATCGGGCGCATGCCGCATCATGGCCTTGGCCACGCCGCGCAGGATGTGGATTTCCTCGGGGCTGAGCTGCGCACGGTTGAACAGCTGGTTCAGGCGCGGCATGAGCTTCTTGGGCGATGCCGGGTCAAGAAAGCCGATATCGACGAGCGCTTCTTCCCAGTGCCTGAGCATGCCGCTGACGGCGGCGGCGTCGGCCAGCCGGGGTTCCTCAATCGCTGCCGGCACGCCAAAGCCGCCCAGGGCTTCCCGCCAGTCGTAGGCAATCAGCTGCACCGCCGCGCCTAAATTGAGCGAACCGAACTTCGGGTCGGTCGGAATGCTCAGGGCGACATGGCAGCGGTAAACATCCTCGTTCTGCATGCCAAAACGCTCGGAACCGAACAAAAACGCAACAGAATCTGGCCTTTGCGCAGGATGGACGGGCGCATCCAGCTCCTGTTTTAATAGCGCCTCGCTTTGCCCCAGCAACTCGGCGAAATGCGCGCGCGGCGCGCGCGTCGGCGGGCCAAAATCGCGCGGCGTCATGGCCGTGGCGCACAGATGCGCCATGCCGTCGAGCGCTTCATCGAGCGTCTCGACAATCCGCGCATTGTTCAAAACGTCAAGCGCGCCGCTGGCCCGCTGGATGGTTTCCTCGCGCCGCAGCACATTCGCCCAGCGCGGCGCCACCAGCACCAGGTCGTCGAAACCCATGGTTTTCATGGCGCGGGCGGTGGCGCCCACATTGCCGGCGTGGCTGGTGTTGATCAGGATGAAACGGGTTTTCATGGTGGGTAGAAAGGGCGCCAGCACCGCCGCCGAAAAGCCCTGGTCTCAGGGTAATTGCGGCCGGGGCGGGCGAAGCCGGTAAAATCCGGTATTGTCGCCTCCCCGCCGCCGCTGGTTTCCAGTTCTCGGTTCGCGGTTTTGCAGTTCCTGCCCGCTCTTTCTTAAGCTCTATGTCCAGCAATCTACATCCCATGCTCAACGTGGCCGTCAAGGCTGCGCGCGCCGCCGGCGCTCTCATCAACCGCGCCGCACTTGATGTCGAGGCGGTCCGCGTCTCGCTCAAGCAGACCAACGATTTCGTCACCGAAGTCGATCAGGCCGCCGAAGCCGCCATCATCGAAACCCTGTTGACGGCCTATCCCGGCCACGGCATCCTGGCCGAGGAATCGGGCAGCGAGCATGGCGCGAAGGATTCCGAATTCGTCTGGATCATCGACCCGCTGGACGGCACCACCAACTTCATC
>JAECRO010000079.1 GCA_016000195.1 Burkholderiales bacterium
AACCTCAGGCCAGGGTGTTGCTCGTCTTGGGAGTGGTGTCTTTCACGTTAAAGAAAGGGGATTCCTGCGGCGCTAAAGATGCTGTCGGGCAAGCTGGATGCGTCCATGCCGCAGGCAGAAGACACAGCGCATGGGCATAAAAACCAGATCAGGGCGCCAGATCAAACACCAGCACCTCGGCGGCCTGGCCTTTTGAAAGCTTCAGCCGGCTTTCTGATTGCAGCGCCAGCGCATCGCCGGTGCGCAGCACCTGCCCGTTGACTTCGAGCTGGCCGCGCACCAGATGCACATAGGTCTTGCGCTCTGGATCAAGCGCCAGCGCGGCCGACTCGGCGCCGTCGAACAGGCCCGCATACAGCCTGGCGTCGGCATGGATCAGCACCGATCCCTGGGCGGCATCAGGTGACGCGACCAGCCGCAGCGTGCCGCGCTTTTCAGCCTCGGCAAAGGTTTTCTGCTCGTAGCCGGGCGCAATGCCGGTGACGTTCGGCTCGATCCAGATTTGCAGGAAATGGGTGGTCTGGCCTTCGGCATGGTTGAACTCGCTGTGCTGCACGCCGCTGCCCGCGCTCATGCGCTGCACGTCGCCGGGCGGAATGCCCTTGACGTTGCCCATGCTGTCCTTGTGCGCCAGCTCGCCGCTCAGCACATAGCTGATGATTTCCATGTTCTGGTGGCTGTGCGTGCCAAAGCCGCGCCCGGCGGCAATCCGGTCTTCATTGATGACACGCAGGTTGCCAAAACCCATGTGCTCGGGGTCGTAGTAGCCGGCGAATGAAAAGGAATGGAAGGACTTGAGCCAGCCGTGGTCGGCATAGCCGCGTTCGCCGGAGGTTCGCAATGTCAGCATGAGATGCTCCTTTCGAGGTACGGTGAAGATGTCTTTTACTGTATGCGCCGGACCGGCTTTCACCGTTGCGCCGGTTTGCTGGCATCATTCGAATTATTTGAAGCATTAGATGGCAACACTCCATAATTCGGTACGCGATGCCCTGACGCCCGAAGTCATGCGCCTGATTGACGCCATCCACCGCAGCGGCAGCATGGCGGCGGCGGCGCGCGAACTCGGCGTGGTGCCCAGCGCCCTGACCTACCGCGTGCGGCAGGTCGAGGACGCGCTCGACGTGCTGCTGTTCGACCGCTCGTCGCGCCAGGCGAAACTGACCGTGGCCGGCCAGGAGCTGCTGCGCGAAGGCAGCCGCCTGCTGCTCGAACTCGACGCCATCGCCAACCGCGTCAAGCGCGTGGCCACCGGCTGGGAGCCGCAGTTCACGCTGGCGGTGGACAGCGTGATTTCGCGCACCACGATTCTGGAGCTGTGCGAAGCCTTCTTTGCATTGATGCCGCCCACGCGCCTGAAGATCCGGGAAGAAATCCTGTCGGGCACGCTCGAAGCACTGACCTCGGGGCAGGCCGACCTGTCCATCGGCGTGGCGCTGGAGCCGGCGCTGGACAAATCGGTGCAAAGCAAGCCGCTGGGCAGCATGCATTTTGTCTATGCCGTGGCGCCGCACCATCCGCTGGCGCAGGCCGCCGAGCCGGTAAGCGATGCCCAGCTCATGCTGCACCGCGCCGTGGCGGTGGCCGACTCGGTGCAGCGGGGCGGCGGCATCACCGTCGGGCTGATGGGCGGCCAGGACATCTTCACCGTGCCCGGCATGCAGGAAAAGCTCGATGCGCAGCTGCGCGGACTGGGCGGCGGCTTTTTGCCGGAACACCTTGCGCGGCCGCATATCGACGCCGGACGGCTGGTCGAAAAGAAAATCCAGCGCCCACCCCGGGTGATACCGATGTGCTATGTGTGGCGCCGCGCGGCTGCCGGGACCGAAGGGCGCGCCCTGCAATGGTGGCTCCAGCAACTGGGCAATCCGGCCACGCGCAAGGCGCTGCTGGAGCGCGCCCACTCGCTATAAATCGGCATTTCAAACCAGGCAGCCCCGGCTGCGGTGTAGAGTGTGCGCAATGGCGTTCGCTGCGGCCTGCGTCCCGGCCGCAAACCCATTCCCCGACTCCTTTTCCTTCACCCAGAAAAAGTAAAAAAGCCATGACAAAAAAACCGCCCTCTTCTTCTGCAGCTTCTGTATCTGCAGCTTCTGCCAAACCCGCCGCGCAGCGCCACATGGCCGTCGTCGGCGCCGGCATTGCCGGCATTACCTGCGCGCGCACGCTGCTCCAGGCCGGCCACCGCGTGACCGTCTTTGAAAAAAGCAAGGAGGTCGGTGGCCGCATGGCAACCCGCGACACCGAATTCGGCGCCTTTGACCCTGGCACGCAGTATTTCACCGTGCGCGACGAACGCTTTGAAGAAGCGCTGGCCACGGCCTCGGGACTGGTGCGTCCATGGAGCGCCAACACCGTGCGCGTGCTGGACGACCTCGGCCGCGTCGTCGCCGCCTCGCTGCCGCCCAAGGAAGCCCATTGGGTGGCCAAGCCGGGCATGAACGCGCTGGTTCGCCAATGGGCGCAGCCTTTGGCCGATGCGGACCAGATGGTGATGGAGACGCGTGTTGTCTATATCGAGGAAGACAAGCTGGACCCGAAACGCTGGCAATTGCAGACCGACGGCCCGGGCGCTGGCGTGCATTCGGGCTTCGATGCGGTGGTGCTGGCGATTCCCGCACCGCAGGCCCATGCGCTGCTGAGCGACTCGGAGCAAGCCGCGTCGCTGGTGGTTGAGCTGGCCGGCGTGAACGTGGCGCCCTGCTGGACGCTGATGGTGGCTTTTCCGCAGGCGCAGCAACCCACGCTGGCCAGCCTGGGCCCGCAGTGGAACGTGGCGCGCAGCACCCACCACCGCATCGCCTGGCTGGCCCGGGAGTCGTCCAAGCCGGGACGCGGCCCGATTGAACGCTGGACCATTCAGGCCAGCCCCGCCTGGTCGCAGCGCCACCTCGAAGACGATGCCGAGCGCGTGAAGGCCAAGCTGCTCAAGGCTTTCACCGAAGTCACCGGCATCCGCGCGGAGCCGCCCTACGCCTCGGTGCATCGCTGGCGCTATGCCCAGACCACCAGGCCGCTGGGCAAGACCCACGCCTGGGATGCCGCCGCCCGCATTGGCGCCTGCGGCGACTGGTGCCTGGGCCACCGCGTCGAGGACGGTTTTGTGTCGGGCCTGGAAATGGCGCACGCCATTCTTTGACGGCTTGAGGCGACCAGCAATGGCGGGGAGCGCGGCGCACGCAGCGGCAAGCAAGGCCCGCTACCGGGGGCGGTTTGCGCCCTCGCCGACCGGCCCGCTGCATGCGGGTTCGCTGGTCGCCGCGCTCGCCAGCTGGCTTGATGCCCGCGCGCACCAGGGCCGGTGGCTGATCCGCATTGAAGATGTGGACACGCCGCGCTGCCTGCCGGGCGCCAGCCAGATCATCCTTGAGCAACTGGCCGCCTGCGGGCTTTTTCCCGACGCGCCGCCGGTCTGCCAGTCGCAGCGCGGCGCCCTCTACCAGCAGGCGCTGGACCGGCTCATTGCAACCGGAAAAGCCTATCCCTGCAGCTGCACGCGGCAGGACATTGCCCGCGCGCTGGCCGCTTCGGGACAGGCCAGGCCGCGCAACGGCGAACTGGTTTACCCCGGAACCTGCCGCCAGGGCCTGAATGGCCGTCCGGCGCGGGCGTGGCGCTTCCGTGTCGATAAAAATGAATCAAATAGGGCTTTTGCGCAGGAAGCGCATGCGCTACCAGCTATTGATTTGATAGCGAATCAGGACACCGGCGCAAAGGAAACGCAAGTGCGCTGGCACGACCGGCGTCTCGGCTGGCAAAGCCAGAACGTCAGCCGCGACGTGGGCGACTTCGTGCTCAGGCGGGCCGATGGCCTGTGGGCCTACCAGCTGGCGGTGGTGGTCGATGACGCCGCGCAGGGCATCACGCATGTGGTGCGGGGCGCTGACCTGGCCGACAACACGGCACGGCAAATCCTGCTGCAGCGCGCCCTTGGCCTGCCCACACCGCGCTACCTGCACACGCCGCTGGTGCTGGGCCCGAACGGCGAAAAGCTGTCCAAGCAAAACGGCGCGCAGGCGCTGGACACCCGCGACCCGCTGGCCGCCCTGAACCAGGCCGCCGCCGCGCTGGGCCTGCAGGCGCAAGCCGGCAACATCGCCGACGCGCTGGCGGCCTGGGTGAAAGCGTGGCAGGGCGGCATGCCCGGCAGCCCATGGCCCGAAGCAGCCGCCGCACTAAAATCACCGGGTGATTGAATCCTCCGCCCCCACCCCGCCCGCTGCTCACGAAGGCGCACCCGCTGACGTGAGTCATCCCCGCAACATCCGCAGTTTCGTGCGCCGCACCGGCCGCACCACCGTCGGCCAGGCCAAGGCCTTCGCCGATGTCGGCCCCCGGTTTCTGCTGGCCTACACCGGCCTGCCGATGGACTTCGCGGCCATCTATGAACGCGACGCACCGACGATTCTTGAAATCGGCTTCGGCATGGGCGAAGCCACCGCGCACATCGCCGGATTGATGCCGGAAAAAAATTTCCTGTGCTGCGAAGTCCACACGCCCGGCGTCGGCGCACTGCTCAAGCGCATCGACGAGCAGTCGCTGACCAACATCCGCATCCTGCAGCACGACGCGGTCGAGGTGATCGACCACATGCTGCCCGTGGCCAGCCTGGACGGCGCGCACATCTTCTTTCCCGACCCGTGGCACAAGACCAAGCACAACAAGCGCCGGCTGATCCAGAGCCCCCTGATCGCCAAGCTGGCGGCGCGCCTCAAGCCCGGCGGCTACCTGCACTGCGCAACCGACTGGCAGCCGTATGCCGAGCAGATCCTGGAAGTGCTCAGCGCCCAACCCTTGCTCAAAAACACGGCCGATGCCGCCAGCGGCGGCTACGCGCCCAAGCCCGGCTACCGCCCGCTGACCAAGTTTGAAAACCGGGGCATCAAGCTCGGGCATGGCGTGTGGGACGTGGTGTTCACGCGCGCGTGAGTCCGCTTGCGGCCCACGGCGGACTGCCGACGAAGCGCGGCGTGAGCCCGAGCTGCGTCGGCCTGCCGGCAGGCGCCTGGCCCACGTTCACTGATTTTCTGGTCGAGCGCTTTCCGGCCATCACGCGGCAGACCTGGCTGGAACGCATGGCGGCCGGCCTGGTGGCCGACGAGTTCGGCGTGGCTGTGACGCCCGAGCGCCCCTACCGGGGCCACATGCGGCTGTATTACTACCGCGCGCTGCCGGTCGAGCCGCGCATTCCATTCGAAGCCGCCGTACTGTTCCAGGACGAGCATCTGGTGGTGGCCGACAAGCCGCACTTTTTGCCGGTCACGCCTTCGGGGCACTATTTGCAGGAAACGCTGCTGGTGCGGCTGAAGAACCAGCTCGGTATCGACAGCCTGATCCCGATCCACCGCATCGACCGCGAAACGGCCGGCCTGGTGCTGTTTTCAGTCCGGCCCACGGAGCGTGACGCTTACCAGGCGCTGTTCAGGCGGCATGAAGTCGTCAAGCATTACGAAGCCGTGGCCCGCTGGCGGCCTGACTTGCAGTTTCCCCTGCAGCGCAAGACCCGCATCGTCGGGGATGAACCTTTTTTCCGGCAGCGCGAAGCGCCGGGCGAGGCCAACAGCGAAACGCATGTTGAGGTGCTTCAGGTCAGGGGCGAACAGGCGCTTTATGCCCTGAGCCCCGTCACCGGGAAAAAACACCAGTTGCGGGTCCACATGAATGCGCTGGGCCTGCCGATCCGCAACGACCGCATGTATCCGCCGGTTGAACCGACGCCTGAAGATGATTACGCCCGGCCGCTGCAGCTGCTGGCCAGGTCAATTGCCTTTGCCGACCCGCTGACCGGCCAGCCACGGCAATTTGCCAGCCGGCTCAATTTGTTGCCGGGCTGACTCCAGCGCTCTTGTTTTGATAGCTGCCTGCGCTTATGCAGCATGCGCAGGAGGCTTGTTTGGCATGTAAATCGAGTCCACCGGCAGGCCAAGTCAGCCTCAAGCCTTGATTTCCCTGGCGGTGATCTGGTACTTGAAGTCATCCGGGGCGTAGGAGTCGAAGCGGCCGGCGGCATTTTCACCAACCGGATACATCAGGAAACCGAGCTTTTCTCCTTTGGAATTGGGCAAGGCCACGTCATGCGCGGTGTTGTAGGCCATCCAGTTGCCTTCCCAGCCGCCGAACAGCGCCTGGTTGACGGGCGCCACCACCGGATGGGTGGTGTTCTTGATCCAGTCGGCGGTTTCCTGGCGCATCACCTTGGCCACGTCGGCCGGGTCCATCGCCACCCAGCCGTAGCCCTTCAGATACACCTCGGAGCGGCAGTGCTGCGCGCCCTTCAGGCTGGCCGGGTTGCCCGACAGCTCCTTGTAGCCAAAGGCCGAGGGCGCCAGGCGAACGCCATACACGTCGCGGGCAGGAAGGCCGACCGAACGGCACAGGCCGACAAACACGGCGTTCAGGTCGGCGCATTTGCCGCCCAGGTTGCCGGTTTCCAGCATGGTCTTGATGTCGCCTTCGCCGCAGCCGCGCACCTTGGGTTCGCGGTAGGTGTTGGTCACGACCCAGTCGTAGATTTTCCGGGCTTTTTCCACATCGGTTCGGGCGCCCTGGGTGGCGGCCAGCGCGGTCTTGCGCACGATGCCGTCGGTCGGAATCAGGCGCGTCGGCCGGGTGTAGTAGCGCAGCGTGTCGGCATCTTCGGCGCTGGCGGTTTTGTGCGACCAGTCCACGCTGCGGTTTTTCGTCTGCACGCGGCTGCTCAGCTCGATGAAGGGATGGGCTTCGCCGGCGGCGAATTCAACATACAGCATCTTGGCGCCTTCCTGGCCGTCCTGCATGAACTTGCCCGTGCCGTTGCTCGAAAAGCTGCTCTCCAGCGATTGCTGGTAGTCGCTGTTAACCGAGGGCACCGGCAGCCATACGCGGCTCACGCCTTCGGGCTTGGGAATGTCCACGCGCGTGGTGACTTCAAAAGTGCGCCAGCCACCGCTTTGGGGCGCGAAGCTGCTGCGCGCGGCGGCAGCGGGCGCCTGGGCGAAGTTAAGGCTTGGCAAGGCGGCGGCCAGGGCGGCGGCGGCCGTGTTTTTCATAAAGCTGCGGCGTGCGGTGGTCATAGGTGAACTCCGGGTGGGATTGAGGAAAGGTCACAGGCACCGGCGCAGGTAAAGATGCGCCGGGAAGTGGAGCCAGACGGGCCAGGGCTGCAGGGCAGCCTGCCCGTTGCTGGCAGCCCTTGATTATCGCCACAGCCGGCAAGGCCGGCAGCCTGCGGACTGATCGGGCTAGAACAGGCTGGTAATCAGCTTCTCGGCCGCCTTGCCGGTCCAGTCAAGCTCGCCCTGCACCCGGTGGCGTGGCTGGCCCTGGCGGTCGATGGCCAGCGTGGTCGGAAACACCTTGACGCCCCAGCGCTGGGCCGCCTGGCCCTCCACATCGAGCAGCACCGGCAGGGTGATGCCGCTTCTTTTGGCGAACTGCAGCGCAGTGGCCGGGTTTTCCTTGAAGTTGATGGCAAGCACCAGCAGCTGCTCGGGACCGTACAGGTCGGCCATTTGCTGGAGCGTGGGCATCTCGGCGCGGCAGGGTTCGCACCAGCTGGCCCAGAAATTCAGCAGCACCGCCCGCCCCTTGAAGTCGGCGGGGCGCCAGGTCTTGCCGCGGGCATCGACCAGGCTGAAACCATTGACCGGGCCGGACCATGGGCTGACCCGATAAGCCTGGCCCTGCGCGCCCGCCAGTGACAGCACGGCCGCGCCGCTGGCGGCAAGCGCGGCCTGGATGAAACGGCGGCGGGAGTGGCGGAACGGGAATGGAGCAGGCATGGCGGCAAGCTTACTGCGAATCGGCAGTCGCCCCGTCCGCACAGCCGGCATGCCCGTCCTGCAGCAGCAGGGCCAGGTCGGCGGCGCGCTCGCGCATCACGTCCTGCACGTAGCGCCTGGGCGCGCCCGGCGTGCGCGAGAACGCAAACGATGTTGGAACGCGGGTGGTTGGGCATCAAGAAGCGGGTGCCAAACGGGCCAATGACCTCGACCGTATCGCCCGCCTGCAAATCGCACATGTAGTTCGATCCCACGCCGCGCACCGGCTTGCCCTGGTGGTCTTCGAGCACGCGCTTGATGGTCAGCGACACATTGTTGTAGCGTAACCGTCCGACGAATACCATTCTTGCGCGGGATTGATGGGCCGGG
>JAECRO010000013.1 GCA_016000195.1 Burkholderiales bacterium
GTTTAGCAACCTCAGTTTAGTCCAGTGAGAGTTCAAGCCCGACAGGCTCCTAGAGCGCTTTCGTGGTAGCCAGCAAACAAATTTTGAGCATCAAATAGGCCTCTAGCGCAGGCAGATAGTGCGCAAGCAGCTATTAATTAAATAGCAACCAGAGCACGACTCTTGCACGCCAGGGCGATTTCGCTCTAGCGTGGCCTGGCCATCCAGGCCCTGGCTCGTGCGCGGGCCTTGAGCTGGTTGGCGCTGTTTTTGGCGGCGTCGGTACACAGCGCCCTGGGCGTGGCGCCCACCCGTTCCAGGTCCAGCCGGTCGGCATCCCAGCAGGTCAGCACGGTGATGTCGCCAGTGGTCAGGCCGTCGCTGTGACGCGCGCAAGCGTGGTGCAGCAAGTCCATTTCGGCGCTCGTCGCCTCGAAATACCGGCCCCTGAGCTGCGCTGCCAGTTCGGCGCCGCGCTCGCCATGGCCGGCATCGCCGTGCTCGCTGAGCCGCCGTGCGTCGTGGAAGAAAGCGAACAGCTCAAGCACATGCCGGTTCGCCGCGTTTTGCCGGGCCAGCATCAGCCCGTTGGCGCGAACCCTGGCCCAATGGGTGATGCCGTGCAAACCCTGCCAGTCCAGCGTGAACTGGCCATGCAGGTGTTCAATCAGCCCTCGTCTGTCAATTATTGCCACCGGGGTTCTCCTTGTTCCCTGCATCCTGGCTCAAAAAAGAAAACCCGGCAAAAGCCGGGCCGGGGACAGGTGGCTGCGACGCCACCTTTTTGCTTCACGCGGTCATGATCAAACGGCTTCGACGCGATCCCTGATCTGCTGCAGTGCAGCCGGGTCATCCATGGTCGTCAAGTCGCCGGCATCGCGGCCTTCGCACACGGCCTGAATCGCCCGGCGCAGCAGCTTGCCACTGCGCGTCTTGGGCAAGACCGTCACAAAACGGACCCGCGCCGGCCGGGCGACGGCGCCCAGGTCGTTGTCCACGCGCTTCATGATTTCGGCCTCCAGCCTGGCGCAGGCTGCGGCATCGCTCAGCACGCTCGAATCCTTGGGCACCGCAAAGGCCATCGCCACCTGGCCCTTGAGGCCATCGGCCACGCCGACCACGGCGACTTCCGACACCTGCGCATGGCCGGAAATGCTTTCCTCGATCTCGCGCGTGCCCAGGCGGTGGCCGGCGACGTTGATCACGTCGTCGGTGCGGCCCAGGATGAAGAAGTAGCCGTCGGCGTCGCGGATGCCCCAGTCGAAGGTGCTGTACACCAGCTTGTCGGGAATGCTTTTCCAGTAGGTGTTGACGAAGCGCGCGTCGTCCTGCCAGATGGTCTGCATGAAGCCCGGAGGCGTCGGGCCTTCGATGACGACCACGCCTTTTTCGCCCGGCACGGTGAGTTCCTCGCCGGTCGCTTCGTGCAGCAGCTTGACGTTGTAGCCGTACATCGGAATGCCGGGGCTGCCGAACTTGCTCGGTTTTGACTCGACGCCGTTGGCAATCGTCAGGATCGGCCAGCCGCTTTCAGTCTGCCAGTAGTTGTCGATGATCGGCACCTTCAGGCCTTCGCTGATCCAGCGGGCCGTCGGTTCGTCCAGCGGCTCGCCGGCCAGGAACAGCGCGCGCAGGCTGGACAAATCGTATTTGGTCAGCAAGGCGGGATCCTGCTTTTTCAGCACGCGCACGGCGGTCGGCGCGCTGAACATGACCGTGACCTTGTACTTTTCGACCAGTTCCCACCAGATGCCGCCGTTGGGCTTTTTATCCATGCCCTGCGTCGGCAGGCCTTCATACATGATGGACGCCATGCCGGCAATCAGCGGGCCATAGACGATGTAGCTGTGGCCGACGACCCAGCCGATGTCGCTGGTCGAGAAGAAGGTTTCGCCAGCGTGGCCGTCGAAGATGTGCTTCATGCTGGCGGCCAGTGCGACGGCGTAGCCGCCGGTGTCGCGCTGCACGCCCTTGGGCTTGCCGGTGGTGCCGCTGGTGTAGATGGTGTAGCTGATGGCGGTGGCGTCCAGCCATTCGCACGCCACCTGGGCATCGAAATGCGTCTCGCGCAATTCGTTCCAGAGGTGGTCGCGCCCGGCCACGAGTTCCATTTTTGCCAGACCCCGCTCGGCCAGCAGCACGGCGCTGGGCTTGTGGCTGGACAGGCGAATGGCTTCGTCGAGCAGCGGCTTGTAAGGCAGCGCCTTGCCGCCGCGCGAGCCGCCGTCAGAGCTGACAATGACCTTGGGGGCCGCGTCCTCGATGCGCGACGCCAGCGAGCCGCTGGCAAAGCCGCCAAACACCACGCAGTGAATCGCGCCAATGCGCGCGCAGGCCAGCATGGCAAAGGCGGCCTCGGCAATCATCGGCATGTAGATCAGCACGCGGTCGCCCTGCTCGACGCCCAGCGCCTTCAGGCTGGCGGCCATGCGCTGCACTTCGGCGTGCAAGTCCTGGAAGGTGTAGGTTTTCTCGGTGCCGGTTTCGCTGGAAACGGCAATCAGCGCGGCCTGGCCGGCGCGGTCCTTGAGGTGCCGGTCCACGGCGTTGTGGCAGAGGTTGGTCAGGCCGCCTTCAAACCATTTGGCAAACGGCGGGTTGTCGTAGTTGCAGACACGGTCAAAGGGCTTGTGCCACTCGATCAGGCTGGCCTGGCTTGCCCAGAAGGCGTCGGGCTGGTCGATGGACTGGCGATAGAAGTCTGCATAGCTTGTCATGAGTCGTCTTCCGGATTTTTGCTGCGGCGGTTGATTGGAAGCGAGCGCGAAAAAACACGCCTGCGTCACCAAAACTGAATACTTAATTATGGACGGCGGTCTTGCTGCAAGCTGACGTCTGCCGGCCGGCATTCAAGCGAAACGGATTTATGCTATCAAGTTGATAGCTATAAATGCCCGTATCTATTGCGGAAAAGCCATTTTTAATGCGAAAAACTGAATTTTCAGATATTCCCCAGTTCAACCGTGGGCCATTTCGTATCCAATCGGCAGACAGCCCATCCGATGCAACTGTCAATGAACACCCCGCAAGAACCTGGATTCAACGCCCGCCTGTGGCGGCGCTTCGCAACGATTGCGCGGCCTTACTGGTTTTCCTCGGATGAGCGCTGGCGCGCCCGGGGCATGCTGTGCCTGCTGGTCTTGCTGCTGCTGGGGCAGACCGCCTTCAACGTGCTGTTCAACCAGGAAACGGGCGAATTCACCTCGGCCCTGGCCGCGCGCGATGCCGGGCGCTTCCAGGCGTCGATCTGGCGCTACACGGCCATCCTGGTGGCGGCGGTGCCGATCTATGCCCTGTACTACTACGTGCGCGACACGCTCGGGCTGCGCTGGCGGCGCTGGCTGACGGACAGTTTTCTGGCGCGCTATTTTCATCAGCGCGCCTACTACCGGCTCAACGCGGCCGCCGGCATCGACAACCCCGACCAGCGCATCGCCGAAGACATCAACAGCTTTACCCAGCAGTCGCTTTACTTCTCCATGATCGTGCTGGGCTCGGTGATCCAGCTGGCCGCCTTTTCCGGCGTGCTGTGGACCATCTCGCAGGGGCTGGTTTACTTTTTGCTCGCTTACGCGGTGTTCAGCACCGTGTTCACCGGCGCGGTGTTCGGCAAGCGGCTGATCGGCCTGAACTTTCGCCAACTGCAGCGCGAGGCCGATTTTCGCTTCAGCCTGGTGCGGGTGCGCGAACATGCCGAGCCGATTGCCTTTCACGACGGCGAGGCACGCGAGATGTCGGCGCTGCAGCGCAGCTTTGCACTGGCCTACGCCAACTACCGGCAGGTGCTGCGCTGGCAGTTCGGACTCAATCTTTTCCAGTATGCCCATGGCTTCCTGACCATCGTGCTGCCCACGGTGATCATTGCCGGCGATGTGCTGTCGGGGCGGCTGGAAGTCGGCCGTGCGATCCAGGCCGCCGGGGCCTTCGCCGCCATCCTGAGCGCGCTGACGGTGATTGTTGAACATTTTGAAAGCCTGAGCCGCTTTTCAGCCGGCGTCCAGCGGCTGCATGCTTTTTCGCAAGCCCTGGAGGCCGAGGCCGACAGGCCCGGCGGCGCCGCTGATGGCGGGCCAAGGCAAATTCACACGCTGCATGGCTTTGAACTGGCCCTGGCGCGACTGACCATCCACACGCCCAACCGGGAGCATCTGCTGGTCAGGGAACTCACGCTGGCCGTGAACCCGGGCGAGGGGCTGCTGATCGTCGGCCCCAGCGGCACGGGCAAAAGCTCGCTGCTGCGGGTGATCGCCGGGCTGTGGAACACCGGCTCGGGCGAGGTGACGCGGCCGGCCGCGTCGGACATGCTGTTTCTGCCCCAGCAGCCCTATTTGCCGCTGGGCGACCTGCGCTGCCAGCTGACCTATCCGCGCACGGAGCGCGACATCCCGGACGAGGAGTTGCTGCAGTGGCTGGAACGGGTCAATTTGCCGACGCTGGCCGAGCGCTTCGGCGGGCTGGGCGCCGAACTGGACTGGGCCAGGGTGCTGTCGGTCGGCGAGCAGCAGCGGCTGGCCTTCGCCCGCGCCCTGCTCGCCAGGCCGCGCTACCTGCTGCTCGACGAGGCCACCAGCGCGCTGGATGCGGCCAATGAGGAGCGCCTGTATGGCCAGCTTGCGGGCCTGTCGATCACTCCGGTCAGCGTCAGCCACCACGCGGCGGTCCTGAAACACCACGCATGGGTGCTGGAGCTGCCCGGTGATGGCAGCTGGACGCTGCATGCGGCGAAGGGGTTCCGTTGGAGGCCGTAAAAAGTTGCACCAAGCTAAGTAAGGTCAGATTTCCACCGTTTGAATAGCTGTCCAAGAGAATGTAACGAATGCCATGAGCGGAGAACGTCCGCTCGATCTCTTCAGTGCCAGCATGCGAAGCCTACTTTGGCTGCACTCCAAACCTCTTGGCTGCACTTGGGGAAATGAAGCCTACAGACATATATCCATCGGCACCAAAGCCCTCTTTAGGGACGGTGAGCATGATGTATCCACCCGAGTAAACCGATGGATCGACGATTCGATATAAGGACACTGTTTGTGGTCCCGACGCGTCAATGTATGGGCGAGCCAGCGGGTAGTTCTTCTCAAGGGACTTGCGAAACTCCACATGGGGAATGTTTTTCAAGAGTATGGAACAAGTACCGTTTGGCGTTGCAACCACCATAAACCGAAGCTTTCCCCTCTGGAAGGAGAAGCCTTTTCCGCCGGCACGCGCAACCGCAGGATCTTGAGCGATGACACTCTGGGGAACCTGCTTTGCACCTGCTGCAGATGCCATTCCTTCGATCACTGCCAATTCGGCGTCTGTGCCAATGCAAAGACCGTCAAAGGCGATGAGTGCCTCAGCCGGGGAAGCCAAAGTGATCGTGGAGGCAAGTATCGCAACCAAAGCGACACTGAGTGATAGGGATAACTTCATTGATCAAGTCTATTTGGGCTCAGATTCCTATCAAATTACTTCACCAAGGCCAACATTTCCCTGAACGCCGGATGCTCACAGGTGCGCAGCCACTCGAACGCCACCATCTCGGTCGTTACCAGTTCAGCCCCATTGCCGGCCAGCCGGTCAAAGGCGGCGTCGCGGTTGCGCTCGCTGCGGGAGCCGCAGGCGTCGGTGACGACCCACACGTCGAACTCTTCTTCCAGCAGTTCGAGCGCGGTCTGCATCAGGCAGACATGCGCCTCGCAGCCGGCAATCACGATCATGCTGCGGCCTTCTTCTTCGGGTTCCGGGGGTTTTTGCAGGTGCCTGGGCAGGCTGCGGGCATTGCCGCCGCTGGGCGCCTTGCGCACGGGCGGGCGCAGCCACTCGACCAGACCCTCGGCGGCGGCGCTGAAATGCATCTTGGCCAGCGTTTTGCCGCCGGCCGAATCAATCGCCGTCTGCAGCCCGGGCAGGTTCTGGCCCAGCTTGTCGGGGTTTTGCGCCGTGCCCCAGACCGGCACCGCCATGATCCGGGCCATGCGGGCCAGGCGCAGGGCATTGGTCACGACGATTTCATTTTCAAAAATGACAGGCATCAGGCGGACCTGGTAGTCCACCAGCACGAGTTGGGAGTCATCGGGGTCGAGCAGCATGTTGGGTTGTTCCTTAAGTTTGGAAGCCATTATCCCAGCCCGTCGCCTGCGCCGCGGCGCTTGCCCCGGCCATCCGCCCCGAGCCTTGGCGGCGTGATGAACGAATGGGGCCAGGCGCAGGAAGCGGAAAACCTCACCCTGATTCCCGATGGCAATGGCGAATTCACCGACGGCATGGGCATGCTGGTGGACAACAGCAGCCTGAGCCCTGCTCCGGGAAGCCGGCCTGCGCTTCGAGGAAATCTCGCTCGGCAACGGCATCACGTCGCGCAGCCAGTAATCCGGCCGCCATTGCCAGGCACGCGTTTTTTCAGGCGCGTGCGCTCAGGCGAACTTTCGCTGCGCATCGAGCGCCAGCCCGGCGCCGATGCTGCCGAACAAATCCCCTTCCGCGCATCTGGCCTGCGGTGCCAGCGCCAGCACCCGCTCGCGCAGCAAGGGCACGCCGCTGGAGCCGCCGGTAAAAAACACCGTGTCAATGCCCGCAGCCGTGATGCCGGCATCGGCCAGCAGGCGGGCGACCGTCTGCTCGATGGATGTCACCAGCCCGTGGATCGACCGGTCGAGTTCGGCACGGTGCAGCGTCACGCTTTCACCGGCTGAAATGCGGCCAATGTCGATCTGCGCCGTCCCGGCATTGGACAGGGCGATCTTGGCCTCTTCGACCTGCAGCGCCAGCCAGTGGCCGGCGCGCTCGCGGACCACGCTCTGCAGCCGCTCCAGCCTGGGCCTGTCAGCCGCGTCGCGGTGCAGCTCTGCAATCTGCGACCACGCTTTTTTGGTATAGGCCTGGTTGATGGTGTGCCAGGTCGCCAGGTTGAAATAATGGGCTGACGGCATTTCGCGCCCGCTTTTCAGCCGGCTGCCCAGGCCCAGCATCGGCATCATGCTGGCCAGGCTCAGGGCCTTGTCAAAGTCGGTGCCGCCAATATGCACGCCGCCGCTGGCCAGGATGTCGTCCCGCCGCTCGGCCCGCCGGGCACGCTCGGGGCCGACCCGGATCAGCGTGAAGTCGGACGTGCCGCCGCCAATATCGACCACCAGCACCAGTTCTTCGCGCGAAATCTGCGATTCATAGTCGAACGCAGCCGCAATCGGCTCGTACTGGAAAGCGATCTCGCGCAGGCCGGCCTTGCGGGCGATGTCTTCGAGCGTGTCCTGCGCGCGCTGGTCGGCCGCCGTGTCGGCATCGACAAAAAACACCGGCCGGCCCAGCACGGCGCGGGTAAATTCGCGCCCTGCCGCCTGTTCGGCCCGGCGCTTGAGCTCGCCGATGAATTTCGCCAGCAAGTCCCGAAACGGCACGGCACGGCCGGCCACCTCGGTGTGTTCGTCCATCATCGAGGTGCCCAGCAAGCTTTTGAGCGAGCGCATCAGCCGGCCTTCATGGCCTTCGAGGTAGTCGGCCAGCGCGGCGCGGCCATAGCTGGCATGGGCATCTTCGGCATGGAAAAAGATCACCGAGGGCAGCGTCAGCTTGCCCTCCTCCAGCGCCAGCAGGGCGCGCTGCCCCGGACGGCTCCAGCCGGCGGTGGAGTTGGAGGTGCCAAAGTCAATTCCGCAGGCGGCAGCCAGCGCCGGCGGTTCAAAAACAGTGCTCATCGTTCAGCCGGCTTGCTGAAGCCGCCCTCTGCCCAGGCGACCGCACTGGCGCGGTT
The DNA here is from genome assembly GCA_016000195.1 of Burkholderiales bacterium. Classification (GTDB taxonomy): domain Bacteria; phylum Pseudomonadota; class Gammaproteobacteria; order Burkholderiales; family Burkholderiaceae_C; genus Polaromonas. The sequence goes on from JAECRO010000013.1 coordinate 7,706, forward strand.
CAGCCTGAAGGAAGGCGCCACGCGCACTTCGGCCAGCAACTCGCCCGTTTCATCGTGGGCGCTCAGCAGCGCATGCGGATGGTCTTCGTCGGGAACGATATCGAGCGACACCGTGATGCGCGAAGCATTCGCCGTCACCGTGATGCGCTGGTGCAGCGTGGCGTGGAGCTGCTGCTCCTGCCGGCGCACAAACTCCGCGGCGGTCTTGACGAGGGTGTTGAAGGCGTTGACATCCAGCGGCTTGGGGTTCTTCTTGTCGCGCCCCATGGTCCAGGGGCCGACCAGCGCGGGTTCGGGTTCGCCGTCCTTGATCATGGCCACGGCCCAGCCGTCGTCGTCTTCGTTCTTGATCACTCTGGCGGTCCAGCCATCGCCGCACCACAGGCGCGGCTCCTGGGTTTTGGGCAGGTCGGTTAAAGAAGATTCATCAGCCGAATCAGGTGTCGGTTTGTGGGGGTCGGTCAAGGCTCGGTCACTCAGGTCAAAGGGCATGCGTAAAAGGCACTGCGGGATGGGAGGCGGATTTTACTGTTGGCAGCCAGGCAGGACGGCGCAAGGGCCGGGATGGCGGCATGCCGGGAATGGCCCAAGCCCGGTGATTTGACTGGGTTTTATATCAAAACAAGGGTATGCGCATGCCAGTCCTGCATACACCGCTATTTAATTAATAGCAGTCAGAAAATCTTTTGTCCGGCACCGGGTTCAGGCCGGGCGATCAATGGCGCGTTGGTGGCCACGCTTCTAGCGATTTTTTTACAAAAACATACACAAGACAAATTTAATATCAGTTGATTTAATTTGTTGTTTTTGCATTTTTTTGTAAATTTATACCTTTTTTTGTATTTTCATCAGTATGAGTTTGCCTCATGGTTCGTATTGCTTCTTGCATGGCAACAACCTGCTTTTGCAGGTTTTCCACATTCCACACAAATAAGCGGCAAGCAGCGCCTGCAGTGGATTGGCACTCAAATCAGCCTGCGTTGCGGAGGCAGGAAATGCACAAGAAAAGACCCGTAATTTTTAACGCGCAGGCCATGGCGTCATGTCCTACATCTTCTTACGATAAGCGCCGGCGTCCTGATTAAGATGAAAACATCCTATTTTTAGGTAACTATTTTGGGTTAGCCCATCACATTTCTTGAACATGTAAGCACTTGATGAATACCTTGTCATTCTCGATTTCTCCCCGGTTTGGGCATTCAACAGGCTTTTCGCTGCTGCGCACCCTGCGCGGCAGCGCCACGGTGCTGGTAGCGGCAACGACAGTCCTGACGGGTTTTGCCAACGCCCGGGAACTGGGCAACAGCGCGCAGCAATCCACAAAAAAAAACCAGACCGTCACGCCAGCGCCAGCCGCTGCAAGCACGGCAGCCGTGAAACCGGCGACTTCAACGGCATCGGGCCGCATCGTGCCATCCCCCATCTATGGCGTGACCATTGATGACATCAGCGGCCTGAGCAACATTACCCAGTCGCTCGGCAAACTCTCCAAAAAGCCGACCACGCGCATCGTGTTTGATGAAAACGTCGCCCCCAGCTATTACCGCGATGCCACCGTGGCCATCAACAAGGTCAGCTACGTGATGGGCGAAATCCTGGACTCCCAGTACGTGGACACCGTCACCGTGCCAGGCTACCTCGACCGGACCTCGCAATACCTGGGCGCGCTCGGCGATGTAGTGGACATCTGGGAAATCGGCAATGAAATCAATGGTGAATGGCTTGGAAAAAATGCCGATGTGGTCGCCAAGATGAGCGGCGCCTACGACCTGGTGAAGTCCCAGAACAAGACAGCGGCGTTGACGCTGTACTACAACCAGGACTGCTGGTCAAAACCGGCCAATGAAATGTTCACCTGGGCCAATGCCAACGTGCCCTACAGCATGAAGCAGGGCCTGGACTATGTGTTCATCAGCTACTACGAAGCCGACTGCAACGGCCTCAAGCCGAACTGGCCGGTGGTGTTCCAGAAGCTGGCCACGATGTTCCCGAATTCGAAAATCGGTTTTGGCGAAGTCGGCACGGCGACCCGCACGCAAAAGGCCGACTACCTCACGCGCTACTACACCATGAAGATCAATGTGCCGAAATATGTGGGTGGCCACTTCTGGTGGTATTTCCGCCAGGACATGGTGCCATCCACCAAGCCGCTGCTGAACACCCTGAACTCGGCCATATCGGCGCCATAAATATCTCCCGAGCCCGTTTCAACCTCACCCTGGCAGCCGGATTAAACCTGCCGTGGTGATCAACCTTGATCGCGCCGACGCTTGCGCGGTCAATCAACCCGGCACCCAACCCCACATCGATTGCGTCAGGCTCCGGGCTTCACCAGCCGGCGGCTCAAGGGGTTTGTGTGCCTTTTTTTAAGGAAACACCATGGATGCAGCAACCCAGATGGAAGCGCAAAGCAAGGTCCTGTGGGTGGCGCCCGCAGCCTCGAAGTCCTTGTCGGAAACCCACGCCGCGCTCGTCACGTCCAGCACCACGTTTACCAATGACGTGAGCTTCAAGGGAACCACCCGAACCATCAAGCAGCTCAGGCAGAACAATTCGCCCAATGCATGGGAAGTCTCGTGGCTGATCTGGAACTTCAAGGACAACACGCATTTCTACTACATCGTCCTGAAGCCGAACGGCTGGGAACTGGGCAAGGAAGACCCGGCTTATCCCGGCGCGCAGCGGTTTCTGGCCAACGGCTCGAACATCAAGTTTCCTGTGGGTGCCTGGAACACCTTTGAGATCGCGCATAACCAGGCAACAGCCACCATGACGGTCAAAGTCAATGGCGCGGTTCTGACGACCTTCACCGACACCGAACGCCCCTATACCTCCGGCAAAGTCGGCTTTTACGCCGAGGACTCGGAAGTCGAACTCGACGGCGTGGCCGGGAACCTCAGCGACAACTTTGAGGGCTACACGGCCCAAAGTTTTGCCGATGGCAGCAAGCTGGGCCAGTGGTCGGTGGACTTTCTGGGCTACGGCGACGGCGGCATACGCAGCCTGGCGGGATCGACCCCCACGACGACGACGACGACTGCGCCAGTGACCGCCACCACACCTATCTCCACCACGTCGCCGTTCTCGGGAAGAAAACGGAGCAGGTAAGGCGCGCGCGCAGCAAAGACAGGAATGCAGCCCGCCGCGTCAGGGCGTGATCTCAAAATACGCATCACCCATATAGCGGTGCGGCCCAAACGCGGCGGTCATGGCGGCGGACTCCGCAGCCTGCCATTGGTCAAACACCTGCTGCTCCGCGTCGCTCAGCGTATCTGGCGCCGGTGCCTCGCCGTAAGTGGCAACGATATGCCGGTAGGCGTTGTAGACCGGAATCACCAGGCTGGCATCGCCCAGGCTGGCATCCAGCGCCTGCCGAAAGCGTTGCCCGGCCGCCTTCCTTTCATGGTCGGCGACTTCTTCAAAGGCATAGAGGGTGAGGCGGTAGCTCATGGACTTCCTTTCACATTCAAACCACTGCCCTGCGTGATGGCCATGCGCCGGCGCAGGCGCGCGGCCTCCTCAGCGTTGCCGCCCTGCTCTGCGCGCAGCGCCTGCACGCCGAGCCAGGCGAGCAGCGGACGCCGCCAGCCCTGGCTGGAAGCGGTGTCAATCGCCTGCGCAATCACCGGCGGGCTGGCGCGGCCGGTTTGCAGCAGGACGCCGGCGGCGACCAGTTGCGACAAGGGATCGGCCATGCCCGTCAAGGCGCCTGCATCACCCGCCGCCGCAGCACGCTGGACTGGCGGCAGCAAGGGGATGCTTTCAGCCGCCACCTGGCCGCGCAGGTAATCGGCATACGCGCGCTGGGCTTGGGTGGCATCGCCCCTGAGGCCTTCAAAACCCGCGCAGGGCTCAAACACCAGGCTGGCGACGCGGCTTGCACAGTGCAGCAGTTCGGCGGTGGCCAGCAGATCGGCGCGGCCGGTGCGCGACAGCTGGCTGCGCGCGCGTACCAGTTCGGCGGTTTCGACGCGGCTGTTGCCCTCCATGTAGGCGGCGACGGAACGCTCCATCGAGCCCTTGGCTTCGACCTGCCAGTCGGGCGGTTTCGGGCCGCTGCTGCAGGCGCCCAGCAGCAAACCGGCGACCAGCGGAACAGCACATTTGCAAGTGGCGAGAAGCAAGGTTTTCACGGCAGTTTCATCTCCGCATCGCGGGCAAACGGCCATTTTCGGTTGATCTCGCTGACCAGGCCTTCGACTTTTCGCAGGCTGGCTTCAACCTCGCCCCGCAAGGCACCCAGGTCGGACGTGGCGTCTTTTGCATTCGAGGTGATGGCTTGCGCATCGACCAAAATGGCATCGACCTTTTTCAGGCTGGTGCGCGCCTCGCCCAGCATGGCATTGAGTTGCACGACGGTCGCGCGCGTCTCGGGCAGCACGCCTTTGTCGCCAAACACCTGGGTGTCGGTCTTGGCGGCCATGCTGTCGAGTTTGGCGAGCAGGGAGTTGGTGTGGTCCAGCGTGGCGGAAAACTTTTTGGCTTCCGCTTCGCTGCCCAGCAACACCGTCAGCGCACCGCCGGGTCCGTTCAGCCGCCCGGTCAATACCTGCAGATTGGCCAGGCTGGCGCCGACCGAGCCGCTGCGGCCCGTCAGGCTGTTGAGGTTGTCGATCAATTCCTTGGCGGCGGAAATGACCCTGGGAATTTCCGCGCTGGCATCGCCCTGCAGCACGGATCGCTCGGCCCCGTCGGGCAGCGGCGGATCATTCAGCAGGCCGGTGTAGGCGCGGATATTGGGGCCGCCCACAATGCCCTTGACCAGCGTGAAGACGCTGGACGTGCGCAGCCAGTGGGCGTCCTTCTCGGCCACATCGACCAGGATGCGCGCCTTGCCGTCCTCGGCCAGTTCGATGCGCCGCACCCGGCCAATCGGGAACCCGGCAAACGTCATGTCCATGCCGACCACCACGCCTTCGGAGTCCTCGGCCGTCAGCACCAGGCGCCGGGTCGATTCAAAGGCGCCGCGCGCATACAGCACATACAGCGCCGAGCCGCACACCAGCAGCAGCATGAACAGCAGCAGCAGCCTGGCCTTGAATTCCAGGCTGGCCATGTTTTCGGACGCAACGCTGCCAGTCCCGGACGCAGGCGGCATAGGCTGACCGACAGGCGGCGGCAAAGGGGGCGGTGAACCGGAAGGTGAACTCATGGAAGTGTTGCCTGGAAATCAATAATAGTTGCCGACCAGCGAAGCCACTTCAACCAGCAGCAACACGGCGAACATGCGGACCAGGCCGCGCATTTCCGCGCTGCTGCGCACGCTGGCGCCACGCACTCCGTACAGCGCCGAGGCCATCGGAATCAGTGACACGGCGAGGCAAAAAAACACGGTTTTCAAGACAAAAATCAGCGTGACAGCCGGCGTGAACACCTGTCCGAACAGCCGCGTATAGCCCGCCACCCCTGAAACGACAAAGCCATAGACCGCGACATACGCCACCATCAGCGCCACCACGCAACTGAGCGCGGCCAGCGTGATGCCCGAAAACATGCCCGCCACCACGCGCGGCAGCACCTCGCGGCGTATCGGCTCGACGCCCTGCCGTCGCATCTCGTCGAGTTCGCCGCTGGCCTGCATGGCCGTGAGTTCCGCGCCATCGGGAATCGTGCAGCGCAGCGCCACGAACAGCGCGGCGGACAGCGGAATCAGCTCCAGCACCAGCACGCGAATAACGACTTGCAGCGCGTACTGTGACAGGCCATAACTGAGCGCAGTCACCACCACAATGCGCGTGATCACCACCGTGAGCAGCGCGCAGAGCAGCGAAAAACCCAGCAAGATGGGCGCCGTGCTCATATAGATATGCCGCCCCAGCACCAGGCGGTTTTCACGGCTGTAGCTCGATGGCGAGAGCGCCAGCACCAGGATGACGGCGCCCAGATGCACCAGTTGCCACCACTCGATGAGCCACTGCCGCGCCGCGTGTCCTGTTCGTGTCAGACGGCTGTGCCAGGTAGCGGAGGGAGTCATGCACGCATGATAACGGCGAGGCTGTTCAGTGCCCGCCGGATGCGCGGCCAAGCTTGCGATTGTTACCGCCTTTATTTGGCTTATCTGCCGGCCTGAGCCGGCAGCAGGCGGATGAGCTTGCCCTGGGCGCTGTCGGTCAGCACATAGAGCAGGCCGTCGGGGCCTTGCCGGACATCGCGGATGCGCTCGCCGACATCGGCCAGCAGCCTGTTTTCCCGGACCACCTGACCGCCGTAGGGCCGGGAAAGCTCAATCCGGTCCAGACAGGAAAACTTCAGCGACCCCACGAACAGGTTGCCCTGCCAGGCCTTGCCGTAACGCTCGCTGGTCAAAAATGCCATGCCCGAGGGCGCAATGGATGGCACCCAGTAATGCAGCGGCGGCTCCATCCCGGCCTTGCGGCTCAGGCCTGCGCCGATCTTGCCGCCGCCGTAGTTCTCGCCGTAGGTGATTTCCGGCCAGCCGTAATTCGCGCCGGGCCTGGGCAGGTTGATTTCGTCGCCGCCCTGCGGCCCGTGCTCATGCATCCAGAAGGTGCCCTCAGGCGCGAGCGTGGCGCCCTGTGCATTGCGGTGGCCGTAGCTCCAGATTTCGGGCAATGCACCGGCTTTGCCCACAAAAGGATTGTCCGGCGGCACCGAGCCGTCCTTGTAGATGCGCACAATCTTGCCCAGGTGGTTGTCGAGCTTTTGCGCGTCTTCCTTGCGCGAAAAGCGCTCGCCCAGCGTCAGGAACAGTTTGCCGTCGGGCTGGCCGTTAACGCCGGGCGCGCGGCTTTCAACAATGCGGCAGCCAAAATGGGCCGAACTGGCGACCTTGGGTTTCTGGCTGAAGATCACCTTGAGGTTTTCCAGCCGCGCACTGTCCGCGCTCAGGGTGGCACGCGCCAGCGCCGTGCTGTTGGCCTTGCCAGAGGCGGCAGGCTCTGAATAACAGAAATACAGGGTGCGGTTGCGGGCAAAGTCACTGTCCGCCACCACATCGAGCAAGCCGCCCTGTCCGCCAACCGCTATGTCAGGCAGTCCGGCAACGGCCGCAGCCGCTTTGCCATCCGCCCCGACAAGCCGCAGCCTGCCGGCCCTCTCAGTAACCAGAAAACGTCCGTCAGGCAAAAACGCCAGGGCCCACGGATTTTGCAGCCCGGACAGCAGGATTTCGGGACGGATTTCCTGCGCCTGGGCGCAAGAAAGCAGCAGGCTTGATGCCATGAAAATCACAGCCGGCAGCCAGCGCCCGCTTTGGCATGAAAGCATGGTGGACTCCTTCAATCGGATGGGTGACTTTATGACGGTACTTGCGAAAAAAGTTCGTCGCGTTGCAAGAGCTGACATTTGCTGGCAACTGCTACGAAAAACTGAATCTTGCGGCATCCAGCTTGCCAAGCTTTCAAAAATGCAACACTTCTTCTTAAAAAAGCGGTCTTTTTGCATCAAATCCAGGAAAAATCAACTGCGTAAAGACGGAATCAGATACTTGTTGTTAATTGACGTAGGACCAATCCTTCAAGTATGCTTGGCGCCATGCGAATGATTCCCCCTGCTCTCATCCTGACTATTGCTGCATTTTGCACCATCACAGTTCATGCAACCCCCGTCTCTGGAGACGATATCGACAAGTTACTGGCAGATAGGGATCTTTTAACGAAAATTGACTACGTTCGTCAAAACGTCAGCCAAAGAGCCTCAGAACTGGTCGTCAACGCCATGGGCTTTCTGGGAGTTCCCTACAAATGGGGAGGAACCAATGCCGATACCGGGTTTGATTGCAGCGGTTTCGTCGTCTCCGTGTACCAGCAAAGCATTGGCTTGCTGCTGCCGCGCAAGGCCGAGCAGCAGGCGGCAGCCACTCAAAAAATAGACCAGACCGATCTGCAGCCCGGCGACCTGGTGTTTTTCAACACCATGCGGCGCACCTTCAGCCATGTCGGCATTTATGTGGGAAATGGCAAGTTCATCCACGCGCCCAAAGCGGGCGCCGAAGTACGGGTTGAAAGCATGGGCGGCAGCTACTGGCAGCGCCGCTTTGACGGTGCCCGGCGCGTGGTGGCCAGTACGGCAGAGTCGGTGCAGGCACAGGTGACGCCGGTTGCCGCCACTTTTGGCGACGCAGCCTCGATTCGCTGAAACTTCCCTGCGGCGCCTGATTTTTAGCGCTTCTTTTTTGATAGCTGCTGGTGCATATGCTGTATGCGCAAAGCGGCTTTTTCGCTTGTAATCGGCTCGAATTATCGAGCTGTAAAAACCAAAAGCGCCTCGCGCCCGTTTGACGGAGCCCGAGGCGCTTTTTCGTGAAGCCTTCAAACCGGCACTGGGCCGGCAATGTTTACTTCCTGGCTGGCGGCAAATCCGTGCAACTGCCGTGCGCCACTTCCGCCGCCATGCCGATGCTCTCGCCCAGCGTCGGGTGCGGGTGGATGGTCTTGCCGATGTCCACCGCATCCGCGCCCATTTCAATCGCCAGCGCAATCTCGCCGACCGTGTCGCCGCCCAAAATCCTGCCGTGGCCGTGCGCCTCTGGGGAGTCATCGAGCAACAGCTTGGTAAAGCCTTCTTCGCGGCCATTGGCGATGGCGCGGCCCGAAGCCGTCCACGGGGACAGGCCCTTTTTGACCTGGTTGCCCTGCAACTCGCCCGCAATCACTTCGGCGGCTACATGCGTCTCATGCACCACCTTGTGCGCCAGCATGGGCTGGCCGAATACGAGCAATCAAAAGGATGGTTTTTTAAATCAAGCAGCATGGCCCGATAAGTGCGTAGCTTGTGGGAACCATCCATACGAGCAACTCTGCGCGAAGGTGGTGTTACCAGGACATTTCATGAGCACAATTAACGCATCCCCAGCTTTTCAGCGTCTCGAAGCCGAGGGCCGATTGTTGAAACCTGCTCTCAATGGACTTACCCATGTCCCCGGCCGTTTCGGCTTTCGCGGGGAAATTGCCCTGACCATTGAGCCGCCCGTGATGCTTGAAGCAGCCATTGCCACCGCCAGCGACACCGAGGCAACCCTGTCTTTTCTGGCCGGTTCGCTCTCGGCCTACAAACACCTTCCTGCGCTGATCGACGCGCTGGGCGCCAACATCGGGGCCGACGGCAAATATTTCATCTACGTGTCCGATCTAGATCGCGCCTCGCGCTATCAGATCGAATTCAACGGTATTTCGTTTTACGTACTGCCGATTGACGACACCTCGGTTTACAACGAGCTGATCGACATCCTGTATCTCGACAAGAACAAGATGAAGAAGATGGATACGGCAGCCAAGGTCGATGCGATTGCCGATGGCGCGCTCAAATACACCCAAACCTACGAAATCATCAGCTTTGAGGAAGGCCTCAAACGGCTCTGACTCAGCAGCACCTCTGTCGGGTTGACGACGCACGCCCCGTCGCCAATCCCGACAATTGAAGAGAAGTCCCCAATTTGAGGGGCCGCTGGGTGACTGGTGGTTTGCCTTGCAGCCTGACAGCAAAAAGCCCAAACCGTTGCCAGTTCGGGCTTTTTCATTGGAAATACTGCCTTGAATTACTTGCGCGCAGGCGGCAAGTCCGTGCAGCTGCCATGCGCCACCTCCGCCGCCATGCCGATGCTCTCGCCAAGCGTCGGGTGCGGATGGATGGTCTTGCCGATGTCCACCGCGTCGGCGCCCATTTCAATCGCCAGCGCAATCTCGCCGATCATGTCGCCGGCATGCGTGCCGACCATGCCGCCGCCCAGAATCCTGCCGTGGCCGTGCGCGTCAAGGCTGTCGTCGAACAGCAGCTTGGTGAAGCCTTCGTCGCGGCCGTTGGCGATGGCGCGGCCCGAGGCGGTCCACGGGAACAGGCCCTTTTTCACCTTGATGCCTTGCGCCCTGGCCTGGTCTTCGGTCAGGCCGACCCATGCCACTTCCGGGTCGGTGTAGGCGACGCTTGGAATCACCCTGGCGTTGAAGGCGGCGCTGGCCAGTTCCTTGTTGCCCAGCAGTTCGCCGGCAATCACTTCTGCCGCCACATGCGCTTCATGCACCGCCTTGTGCGCCAGCATCGGCTGGCCGACGATGTCGCCGATGGCGAAGATGTGCGGCACGTTGGTTCGCATCTGGATGTCCACGGGGATGAAGCCTCGGTCGGTCACGCTCACGCCAGCCTTGTCGGCGGCGATTTTCTTGCCGTTGGGCGTGCGGCCCACGGCCTGCAGCACGAGGTCGTAGGTCTGCGGCGCGGGCGCGGCGCCGCCCGGCTCGGCGCTTTCAAACGTCACTTCAATGCCGGCTGGCGTGGCCTTGGCGCCAATGGTCTTGGTCTTGAGCATGATGTTATCGAAGCGCGGCGCGTTCATTTTCTGCCAGACCTTGACCAGGTCGCGGTCGGCGCCCTGCATCAGGCCGTCCATCATTTCGACCACGTCCAGGCGGGCGCCCAGAGAGCTATAGACGGTGCCCATTTCCAGGCCGATGATGCCGCCGCCCAGGATCAGCATGCGCTTCGGAACACTCTGGAGGTTCAGCGCGCCGGTGGAATCGACCACGCGCGGGTCTTCCGGCATGAAGGGCAGGCGCACGGCCTGGCTGCCGGCGGCAATGATGCAGTTCTTGAAGGCAATGGTCTGCTTCTTGCCGGTTTTTTCCTGCGCGGTGCCGCTGGTTTCTTCGACTTCGAGGTGGTTGGCGCCGACGAAAGCGCCGTAGCCGCGCACGATGGTGACTTTGCGCATCTTGGCCATGGCGGCCAGTCCGCCGGTCAGCTTGCCCACGACTTTTTCCTTGTGGCCGCGCAGCATGTCGATGTTGACGCTGGGCGCGCCAAAGTCCACGCCGAGCGCGGCCATGTGGCTGACCTCGTCCATCACGGCGGCGACATGCAGCAGCGCCTTGGACGGAATGCAGCCGACGTTCAGGCAGACGCCGCCCAGCGCCGCGTAACGCTCGACCAGAATGACCTTCAGCCCCAGGTCGGCGGCGCGGAAGGCAGCCGAATAGCCGCCGGGACCGGCGCCCAGCACCAGGAGGTCGCAGTCCAGATCGGCCGCGCCGCCAAAGCTGGCGGCGGCTGGCGCGGGGGCTGTGGCTGTGGCGGCTGGAGCAGGCGCTACTTTTTCAGGAGCAGCGGGTGCAGTTACCGCCTGCGCTGGAGCCTGTTTTGATGCTTCAACGGGTGCCGGTGCGGCTGCGTCGGCGGTTTCCAGCGTCAGCACGACCGAGCCCTGCTTGACCATGTCGCCGAGCTTGACCTTGAGTTCCTTGACCACGCCGCTATGGGACGACGGGATTTCCATGGACGCCTTGTCGCTTTCCACGGTAATCAGGCTTTGCTCTGGCTTGATGGTGTCGCCGGTCTTGACCAGCACTTCAATGACGGACACTTCGTCAAAGTCGCCAATGTCGGGCACCTGGATGTCGATGAGGTGTGTGGAGGCACTCATGAGGAGGCTTTCAGTTTGAGGGTGAAGATGTCTATCGGTCCGCCGGAATTCTTGTCGAACTCACATCCGGCATTCAGGCCGGCCATGGCCACTTCGCGGGCGGTCCTGGCCTTGCCCCAGCTGGCGTGCATCGCGCCCAGCGCAAAGCTGCGGCCCGAGCCCACGCCCCAGAATTCCTTGAACTCAAAGACTTCGCGGTAGCTGTACAGGCCATAGATGCCGGTGGCGTTGGCAATGAGCACGGTGAACTGGCTGGACTCGTAGGGGTCGTTGTCGTCTTCCTTGCTCTGCAGGAAAAACGACTCTTTCAGCAGGGGATGCAGCTTGAGGAAGGTGTCGAACACCTCCTCGCGGCTGTTCAGCCTGAGCTCATCCGGGGGCAGCGTCGCCATGGCCTTGCGCAGCACGGGAAAGTGCGCCACGGTGCCGGCCATGCCGATGTAGCTGACGCCTTGCGGCGTCTCGACCTTGAAAATCTTGCTGTTGGCTTCAAAACGGTGGGTCAGGCGGGTATCGCCAAAGGTCACGAGCGTGTCGGCGGCCATCGCCACCTGACCCGCTTTCTTGACCACCACCAGCGTTGTCACAGGAAGATGCGGCGGAAATCCGCCAGAACCTGGCCCAGGTAAGCATTGAAACGCGCCGCCGCCGCGCCATCGATCACGCGGTGGTCCCAGCTCAGGCTCATCGGCTGCATCAGGCGCGGCTGGAAAGCTCCACCGTTCAATTTCGCGTCCCAGACCGGCTCGATGCGGCTCTTGCACACGCCCAGGATGGCCACCTCGGGCGCATTGATGATGGGCGTGAAGTAGCGCCCGCCAATGCCGCCCAGCGACGAAATCGTGAAGCAGGCGCCCTGCATGTCGGCCGGGCCAAGCTTGCCGTCGCGCGCTTTCTTGGCCAGCTCGCCCATCTCTTGCGAGATCTGGAGGATGCCTTTCTTGTCGGCATCCTTGATGACCGGAACGACCAGGCCGTTCGGTGTGTCGGCGGCAAAGGCAATATTGAAATACTGCTTGAGCACCAGCTGGTCGCCGTCGAGCGAGGCATTGAACTGCGGGAATTTCTTCAGCGCCGCCACGGAGGCCTTGATCAGGAAGGCCAGCATGGTGATCTTGACCCCTAGCTTTTCGTTTTCCTTGTTCATCTGCACGCGGAAGGCTTCGAGTTCGGTGATATCGGCATCGTCGTGGTTGCAGACATGCGGAATCATCACCCAGTTGCGGTGCAGGTTGGCGCCGCTGATCTTCTTGATGCGGGGCAGCGGCTGGCGCTCGATGGGGCCGAACTTGGCGAAATCGACCTTCGGCCAGGGCAGCAGGTCCAGCCCGGCGCCCGTGCCAGCGCTTGCGGCGACCGGCGCGGGGGCCTTGGCCACCTGCGCCTGGGTGCGGGTGCCGCCGGCCATCACGGACTTGGTGAAGTCCTGCACATCGTCCAGCGTGATGCGGCCCTTGGGGCCTGTGCCCTTGAGTTCGGCCAGCGGAACGCCCAGTTCGCGGGCAAACTTGCGCACCGACGGCGAGGCATGCGGCAGGCTGCCCTGCGGCGCGGCCGTGGGTTCATGCGCTGGCAGGGCCGGGGCCGCTGCGGCGGGTGCCGGCGCTGGCGCAGCAGGTACGGACGCGGTGGCGACGGCCGGAGCGGATGCGGCCGGCGCGGCGGCCGGTGCAGGAACAGTGGCTGCAGGCGCTGCAGATCCTTCCAGAATGGCCAGCAGGTCGCCAATGTTGACGGTGTCGCCCAGCTTGACCTTGAGTTCCCTGATCACGCCGGCGGCGGCGGACGGGATTTCCATCGAGGCCTTGTCGGATTCCACGGTGATCAGCGACTGCTCGGCCTTGATGCTGTCACCCACCTTGACCAGCACTTCGATCACGGCAACATCCTTGAAGTCGCCAATGTCAGGGACGCGCACTTCAACCGGGCCGGCAACCGGCGCCGGGGCCGCAGCAGGCGCAGGGGCCGCAGCAGACGCTTCTGTTTTGATAGCTGCCGGTGCAGGCGCAGCCTGCGCAGGAGCCTGTTTTGGCTCTGATTCTGCAGCGCCCGCCACTTCCAGCGTCAGCACGACCGAGCCCTGCTTGACCTTGTCGCCGAGCTTGACCTTGATCTCCTTGACCACGCCGGCATGGCTGGACGGAATTTCCATCGAGGCCTTGTCGGACTCGACCGTGATCAGCGACTGCTCGGCCGCCACGGTGTCGCCCGGCTTGACCAGCAGTTCAATGACCGTTACTTCGTCAAAGTCCCCAATGTCAGGGACTTGAATATCTATCAGTGCCATGTTGAATGTCTCCGTTTGCTTGGCGTCTGGTGAAATTTTTACGTCAAGCGTAAAGCGGATTGATCTTGTCAGTGTTGATGCCGTACTTCTGGATGGCCTCAAGCACCTTGGCGACCGGCACCGTGCCTTCTTCGCTGAGCGCCTTCAGGGCAGCCACGACGATGTAGTGGCGGTTGATCTCGAAGTGCTCGCGCAGCTTGCTGCGAAAGTCGCTGCGGCCAAAGCCGTCGGTGCCCAGCACCTTGTAGGTGCGGCCCTTGGGAATATGGGCGCGGATCTGTTCAGCATAGGCCTTCATATAGTCGGTTGAAGCGACCACCGGGCCGGCAAAGGCTTCAAGCTGCCCGGCCACGAAGGACACGCGCGGCGTCTCCAGCGGGTGCAGCAGGTTCCAGCGCTCGGTGTTCTGGCCGTCTCTGGCCAGTTCGTTGAAGCTTGGGCAGCTCCACACGTTGGCGGCAACGCCCCACTCTTTTTCCAGCAACTCCTGCGCGGCAATCGATTCGCGCAGGATGCTGCCCGAACCGAGCAATTGCACGGTGGGCGCGAGCTTGGGGCCTTCCTTGCACAAATACATGCCCTTGATGATCTGCTCTTCGGTGCCGGGTTTCAGGCCGGGCATGGCGTAGTTCTCGTTCAGCAGCGTGATGTAGAAATACACGTTTTCCTGCTTCTCGACCATACGTTTCAGGCCATGGTGCAGGATCACGCCGACTTCATGCGCAAAGGTCGGGTCGTAGCTGATGCAGTTCGGAATCGTGCCGGCCAGGATGTGGCTGTGGCCGTCTTCGTGCTGCAGGCCTTCGCCGTTGAGCGTGGTGCGCCCCGAGGTGCCGCCCAGCAGGAAGCCGCGCGCCTGCATGTCGCCGGCCGCCCAGGCCAGGTCGCCGATGCGCTGGAAACCGAACATCGAGTAGTACACGTAGAACGGCACCATGATGCGGTTGTTGGTGCTGTACGAGGTGGCCGCCGCGATCCAGCTGCTCATGCCGCCGGCTTCGTTGATGCCTTCCTGCAGGATCTGGCCCTTCCTGTCTTCCTTGTAATACATCACCTGGTCTTTATCGACCGGGGTGTATTGCTGGCCTGCCGGGTTGTAGATGCCGATCTGGCGGAACAGCCCTTCCATGCCGAAGGTGCGGGCTTCATCAACCAGAATCGGCACGACGCGCGGGCCGAGCGCCTGGTCGCGCAGCAGTTGTGTAAGAAAACGCACATAGGCCTGGGTGGTCGAGATTTCGCGGCCTTCGGCAGTCGGCTCCATCACCGACTTGAAGGTTTCGATGGCTGGCACGGTGAAGTTCTCGTCGGCCTTGGTGCGGCGATGCGGCAGGTAGCCGCCCAGGGCCTTGCGGCGCTCGTGCAGGTATTGCATTTCGGGCGTGTCGTCGGCCGGCTTGTAGAACGGCAGTTCGGCCAGATGGCTGTCTGGAATCGGGATGTTGAAGCGGTCGCGGAAGGCCTTGATGTCTTCGTCGCTGAGCTTTTTGGTCTGGTGGACGTTGTTCTTGCCTTCGCCGATTTTGCCCATGCCAAAACCCTTGACGGTCTTGATCAGCAGCACGCTCGGCTGGCCGGTGTGGTTCACGGCGGAATGGAAGGCGGCATAGACCTTTTGCGAATCATGGCCGCCACGGGTCAGCTTCCAGATGTCGTCGTCGCTCATGTTGGCGACCATCTCCAGCGTGCGCGGATCGCGGCCAAAGAAATGCTTGCGCACGTAGGCGCCGTCGTTGGCCTTGAAGGCCTGGTAGTCGCCGTCGTTGCACTCCATCATGATCTTGCGCAGCGCGCCGTCCTTGTCGCGCGCCAGCAGCGGATCCCAGCTGCTGCCCCAGATCAGCTTGATGACGTTCCAGCCCGCGCCGCGGAATTCGCCTTCGAGTTCCTGGATGATCTTGCCATTGCCGCGCACCGGGCCGTCGAGGCGCTGCAGGTTGCAGTTGATGACGAACACCAGGTTGTCGAGGTTTTCACGGGCGGCCAGGCCGATGGCGCCCAGCGATTCGACTTCGTCCATTTCGCCGTCGCCGCAGAACACCCAGACCTTGCGGTTTTCGGTGTTGGCAATGCCGCGCGCGTGCAGGTATTTCAGGAAACGCGCCTGGTAAATCGCCATCAGCGGGCCAAGACCCATGGAGACGGTGGGGAACTGCCAGAAATTGGGCATCAGCTTGGGATGCGGATAGCTCGACAGGCCCTTGCCATCGACTTCCTGGCGGAAGTTGAGCAATTGCTCCTCGCTCAGACGGCCTTCGAGGTAGGCACGGGCATACACGCCGGGCGACACATGGCCCTGAATATAGAGGCAGTCGCCGCCGTGGTTTTCGCTCTCGGCGTGCCAGAAATGGTTGAAGCCGGCGCCAAACAGGCTGGCCAGCGAGGCAAACGAGCCGATATGACCGCCCAAGTCGCCGCCATCGGCCGGGTGCAGGCGGTTGGCCTTGACGACCATGATCATCGCGTTCCAGCGCATGTAGGCGCGCAGGCGCTGCTCGATCAGCAGATTGCCGGGCGAACGCTCTTCCTGGTCGGACTCAATGGTATTGACATAGCCGGTGTTGGCGGAAAAAGGCATGTCGATGCTGTTCTGGCGGGCATGTTCGAGCAGCTGCTCAAGCAGGAAGTGAGCGCGCTCAGGCCCTTCTCTTTCAATCACCGCCGACAGCGCATCCATCCACTCGCGTGTCTCCTGCGTGTCCTTGTCTTGCGCAGCGCTGGAAGAAGTACCCGCATGGGGGATACCGGCTTGTTGGTTTTCGTCTGGATTGGCGGCCATTTTGTCTCCTGAATAAATCTTCTTCGCTTGATACTTTTACCGCCAGCATTGCGTTTGCCAGCGGGCAAGGGGGGCGTCTAGGACGTGTTTTTAAACCCAAACCAGGTTTAATCCCCCAGTTTCTCACAATTATTTGAGAATTTCAAATAGTGCGCATTGATTTTATATAGTAAAAAATGAATGAATTTCTGGCGCCATGCGACGCAAAAAACCAAAGCACGCCGGTCTTACATTGAACTGATGAAACCGGGTTTGGCTCTGCCATGTGTAAGCATTTCATTTAAAATTTACAGCTTTTCATATGCCCCAGTTTCCGCTTCCCCCAACTGCTGACGCTGCGGCCAGCCCGGCGTCCATGACGTTGTGGCGGCGCTGGTGGCGCCGGCAGTCGCCCTCCCGTCAGGACCGCTTCATCACGCTCGGCCCGCTGTTTGCCGTCATCCTTTTTCTGGCTGCGGTCATTGCCGCTTTTGGCTACCTGCGCATTGAAGAGAACGACCGCGAACAGCAGGCGGTGACGCGCGATGTGGAATACGCCCAGCAACGCCTGCGGCTGCGCCTGCTGGAGCGGCAGGAGCAGCTGATGCGCATTGGCCGGGATGTGTCAAACAATGAAATCGACACCGAAGAGTTCATCGTCCAGGCCGAGGCACTGGTCAACCAGAACCCCGAACTGATGGCCATCAGCTGGATTGACAGCAAGCGGCGCATCAAGGCGTCCTATATCTCACCCAGCGCCAATGCCATCGGCTCGCGCATGGCCGGCGCGCAGCTCACGGTGGATGAAACGGATGGCAGTTACGATCTGGCACGCGACCTCCGGCAGCCGGTTTACTCACGGCCGCTGAGCGCGCAGGACACGCGCCGCTACAACGCAGCCAGCCTGCAGTTGCAGGTGCCGCTCGATGACCAGGGCAAGTTTTCCGGCGTCATCATGGGCGAATACTCGGTGGACGGGCTGCTGCGCTTTGGCATTCCGACTGAAATCACGGCCAAATATGCCGTCGCGCTGGTGGACGACAAAGCGTCGGTGCTGGCCGGCAACCTGCTGCCGCCCCGCAAGGGCGCCGCGCAGTGGCTGCCCTGGACAGAGAGCGCGGCGAAATACGAAATACCGGTGTCGCCCGTGGGCAACGGCCTCCTGATCCGCGCCGAAGGCTACCGCACCTCGCAGGGCGTGGTCGGCAGGGGGTTTTTCTGGCTGGTCAGCGCCCTGAGCGCCCTGACCGTCTGGATGCTGCTGGGCAACTGGCGCCATACGCGTCGCCGGATGCAGGTCCAGGAGGCCTTGCTGACCGAAACCCACTTTCGCCGCGCCATGGAAAACTCCATGCTGACCGGCATGCGCGCACTCGACCTGCAGGGCCGCATCACCTACGTCAACCCGGCTTTCTGCAAAATGACCGGCCTGAACGAAGACGAACTGGTCGGCTGCACAGCGCCTTTTCCGCACTGGCCCGAGTCGGAAATCGACATCATGCAGGCGCGGCTGAATGACGAACTCCAGGGCAGAACCCCGCTCGGTGGTTTCGAGATCCGGGTCAAGCGCAAGAACGGTCAAATTTTTGATGCCCGCATGTATGTGTCGCCGCTGATTGATCCGCACGGCCATCAAACCGGCTGGATGACCTCGATGACCGACATCACCGAGCCCAAGCGCATCCGCGAGGAACTTACCGCTTCTTACGTGCGCTTCACCACCGTGCTGGAAGGACTGGACGCCGCCGTGTCCGTGGCGCCGCTGGGCAGTGAAGAGCTGCTGTTTGCCAACAAGCTGTACCGCGCCTGGTTTGGCGGCCAGGTGTCCGGCCAAGTGTCCGGCCATGTGAACCTGATTGCCCAGGCGGGCGTTCCGGCCTTTGCGTCCACCGGCGATGCGCTGGATGCGGTGGATGACATGGCCGGTTTTCCGGCCAACTCGCTGACTGACGCCCAGACCGCCAACGCCGAAATTTTCGTGCCCAAACTGGCCAAATGGCTCGAAGTGCGTTCACGCTACCTGACCTGGGTCGATGGCCGCCTGGCGCAGATGGTGATTGCCACCGACATCACGCCGCGCCGCCATGCCGAGGAACAGGCGGCCCAGCAAAACGAGCGCGCGCAAAATGCCAGCCGCCTGATCACCATGGGCGAAATGGCGTCCAGCGTGGCGCACGAGCTGAACCAGCCGCTGACCGCCATCAACAACTACTGCAACGGCATGGTCTCGCGCATCAAGGCCAACCAGATCAGCAATGAAGACCTGCTGGTCGCGCTCGAAAAAACCGCCAGGCAGGCCTGGCGCGCCGGGCAGATCATCCAGCGCATCCGCGCCTTTGTGAAGCGCAGCGAGCCCAATCGCACCTCGGCCGATGTGGCGACCCTTGTCAGCAACGCCATGGAACTGGCCGAGATCGAACTCAGGCGCCATCACGTCCGGCTGACGCACGACATCGCCGCCCGGCTTCCCGACCTCATGGTGGACCGAATCCTGATTGAGCAGGTGCTGATCAACCTGATGAAAAACGCGGCCGAGTCGATTGCGCAGTCGAACCGGCCAACGGCCCAGCGCAATGTTGAGCTGCAGGTGGCGCCCAGACATATTGACGAGCAAAGCGTGGTGGAGTTTTCGGTCCTCGACTCGGGCCAGGGCCTGTCGCCCGAAGTGATGGAACGCCTGTTCGAGGCCTTCTACTCGACCAAGGCCGAGGGCATGGGCATCGGCCTGAAACTGTGCCGCAGCATTGTCGAGTCGCACCACGGCAGGCTGGAAGCGGTGAACATCTACAATGGCGACGAGGTGGTCGGGTGCCGGTTTACCTTCTGGATTCCGGTGATACCCCTGACTTCACCGGCAGCCGCTGCTACCCCTACCATCGCCGTTCAGGCTGCGCGTCCGCAGCAAAAAACTCCACCATTTCATTGATTTAAAGTTTACGAAGAAAGCAAGGCATGAGTTTGACTCCCAAAAAAGGCACGGTCTATGTCGTCGATGATGACGAGGGCGTGCGCGACTCACTGCAATGGCTGCTTGAAGGCAAGGACTACCTGGTACGCTGCTTCGACTCGGCCGAAACCTTTCTGAGCCGCTACGACGCGCGCGAAGTGGCCTGCCTGATCGTGGACATCCGCATGGGCGGCATGACCGGGCTGGAGTTGCAGGACCGCCTGCTGGAGCGCAAGTCGCCGCTGCCCATCGTCTTCATCACCGGCCACGGCGACGTGCCGATGGCCGTGGACACCATGAAAAAAGGCGCGATGGATTTCATCCAGAAGCCTTTCCAGGAAGGCGCGCTGGTCGAGCTGGTCGAACGCATGCTGGCGCAGGCCAAGGAGTCGTTCAACGATCACCAGCAATCCGCCAGCCGCGATGCCCTGCTGTCCAAGCTCACTTCGCGCGAAGCGCAGGTTCTGGACCGCATCGTGGCAGGTCGCCTGAACAAGCAGATTGCCGACGACCTGGGCATCAGCATCAAGACGGTGGAGGCGCACCGCGCCAACATCATGGAAAAACTCAATGCCAACACCGTGGCGAACCTGCTCAAGGTTGCCCTGGGCTCCAGCGCACCCAAGGCCTGAAGCGCAACAGCAACTCCGTTTTTAATAGCACCTTACGCCCGTAGCACCTGCGCTAACGGGCGTTTTTACTTTAAGGATCAAAAATGACCGCACAACTCATTGACGGCAACGCCCTCTCCCGGCAACTGCGTACCGAAGTCGCCCAGCGCACCAGCGCCCTGCGCGCGCGCGGCATCACGCCGGGCCTGGCCGTGGTGCTGGTGGGTGAAAACCCGGCCAGCCAGGTCTATGTGCGCAACAAGGTCAAGGCCTGCCATGACGCCGGCCTGCATTCGGTGCTGGAGCAGTACCCGGCCGACCTGCGCGAAGCCGAGTTGCTGGCGCGGGTTGACGCCCTCAACAAGGATCCGGCGATTCACGGCATCCTGGTGCAGTTGCCGCTGCCGGCCCATATCGATGCGCAAAAGGTGATTGAAGCGATCTCGCCCGCCAAGGACGTGGACGGTTTTCACGTCGGCAGCGCCGGTGCGCTGATGGTCGGCCAGCCCGGTTTCTGGCCTTGCACGCCCTACGGCTGCATGAAGATGCTGGAGAGCATCGGCTACGACCTGCGCGGCAAGCACGCCGTGGTGATTGGCCGCAGCAACATCGTCGGCAAGCCCATGGCGCTGATGCTGCTGCAGAAAAATGCCACCGTCACCATCTGCCACAGCGCGACGCAAGACCTGAAAGCCATGACGCTGCAGGCCGACGTGATCGTCGCCGCCGTCGGCAAGCGCAACGTCTTGACCGCCGACATGGTCAAGCCCGGCGCGGTGGTGATTGACGTGGGCATGAACCGCAACGAAGAAGGCAAGCTCTGCGGCGATGTGGACTTTGACGGCGTCAAGGAAGTGGCCGGCTACATCACGCCGGTGCCCGGCGGTGTCGGCCCGATGACCATCACCATGCTGCTGGTGAACACGCTGGAAGCGGCTGAACGCGGCTGATTTTTTCAGCCGCGTTCAGCCCGCCTGGCCGGCTTGACTTATTGCCGGTCCGGCTGCGCCGACAGCCGCCAGAGCGTGAACCCGGCGCACAGCCACTGGCCCAGCAGCATTGCGCTGCCCAGGCCATGCCAGAGCCTGAGATTGCCGCCGTCAGCGCGCGCGCTGACAATGCGCGGCGCCACGCCAAACTCGACCAGCAGGGCCAGCAACATGCCTGCCACTATGAATTTAATAGCTACTCGCACTTGTGCAGACTGCGCAAACCCGTGTTTTGGCTTAAAAACCATGAGCATCAACAGCGCGCAGCCAGTGCCGACCCAGGTTTGCGCGCTAAAAAGCCTGGCGGCCATGGCGCCAGCCGCCGCCGGACTGCCCAGATGCATGAACAGCATCGGCACGACGACAAAACCCAGCGCGCTCAGGCTGCCCCACCACAGGGCCGCAGCCAGCAGCCCGATTCGCTGACGCAGCGGCGCGCGCATCAGAGGTAGCTGACGGCCACGATCTCGTAACGCCGGATGCCGCCGGGCGCCTGCACTTCGGCGCTGTCGCCCTCGTCCTTGCCGATCAGGGCGCGGGCAATCGGCGAGCTGATGTTGACCAGCCCCAGCTTGATGTCGGCCTCGTCCTCGCCGACGATCTGGTAAGTCACGCTTTCGCCGGTGGCTTCGTCTTCGAGCTTGACGGTCGAGCCAAAGACCACGCGTGTACCCGGCTCGAAGGTGGACGGGTCGATGATCTGGGCAGCGGACAGCTTGCCTTCGACTTCCTGGATACGGCCCTCGATAAAGCCCTGGCGGTCCTTGGCGACCTCGTACTCGGCGTTTTCGCTCAGGTCGCCCTGGGCACGCGCCTCGGAAATCGCGTTGATGACCCAGGGACGCTGAACCGTCTTGAGGTTGTGCAATTCGGCCTTCAGTTTTTCTGCGCCGCGCTTGGTGATGGGTAAGGTTGCCATGTTTATGTCCTGCAAAATGCGAAACCGCCACCAGTCACCTGGCGGCGGCGTATTGAATCGACCTGAACTTTAGTTTAATGCAAGTTCGGCCGGATCGACCGGGTGTTTGGCCTGATCGTCAGGCTGCCTGCGCCGCCAGCTGGGCGTGCAGCTCCTGGATTGAGTACACGCTCAGGTTGTCCAGGTACTTCATGCCCTCGACGGCCGCTTCGGCGCCGGCAATGGTGGTGAAGGTTGTCACGCGGGCCAGCAGCGCCGAGGTGCGGATCTGCCGCGAATCGGCAATCGCATTGCGCCGCTCCTCCACGGTGTTGATGACCAGCGCAATCTCGTTGTTCTTGATCATGTCCACCACATGCGGCCGGCCTTCAGTGACCTTGTTGACCACGCCGCAGGCAATGCCGGCTGCGCTGATGGCAGCGGCCGTGCCCTTGGTGGCGACCAGCTCGAACTTGAGGGCAACCAGTGCGCGCGCCACGTCCACCGCGCGCGCCTTGTCGTTGTTCTTGACGGTCAGGAAAACCCTGCCGGAGGTCGGCAGCTTGGTGCCGGCGCCGATCTGCGACTTCACGAACGCCTCGCCAAAGGTCTTGCCCACGCCCATCACCTCGCCGGTGGACTTCATCTCGGGGCCGAGAATCGTGTCCACGCCGGGGAACTTGACGAAGGGGAACACCGCCTCCTTGACGCTGAAATAAGGCGGCGTGACTTCGTTGACCACGCCTTGCGACGCCAGCGACTGGCCGACCATGCAGCGCGCAGCGACCTTGGCGAGCTGGATGCCGGTGGCCTTGCTGACGAAAGGCACGGTGCGGGATGCGCGCGGGTTGACTTCCAATACGTAAATTACATCGAGGCCGTCGATGTTCTGAATTGCGAACTGCACGTTCATCAGCCCGACCACGTTCAGCGCTTCGGCCATGGCGGCAGTCTGGCGCTTGATCTCGGTCACGGTCCCGGCACTCAGCGAATACGGCGGCAGCGAACAGGCCGAGTCGCCGCTGTGAACGCCGGCCTGCTCGATGTGCTCCATCACGCCGCCGATGAAGGTTTTGCCTTCGGCATCGCGGATGCAGTCCACATCGCACTCGATGGCATCGTTCAGGAAACGGTCGAGCAGCACCGGCGAGTCATGGCTGACCTTGACGGCTTCACGCATGTAGCGCTCCAGGTCACGCTGCTCATGGACGATTTCCATCGCGCGGCCGCCCAGCACGTAGCTCGGGCGAACCACCAGCGGATAACCCAGCGCCGCCGCCTTTTCCAGCGCTTCAGGCTCGGTGCGGGCGGTGGCATTGGGCGGCTGGCGCAGGGCCAGCGCATGCAGCAGCTTCTGGAAGCGCTCGCGGTCTTCGGCGGCATCGATCATGTCGGGCGAGGTGCCGATGATGGGCACGCCGTTGGCTTCGAGGTCGAGCGCCAGCTTCAGCGGCGTCTGGCCGCCGTACTGGACGATCACGCCCAAGGGCTTTTCCTTGTCAACGATTTCCAGCACGTCTTCCAGCGTCAGCGGCTCGAAATACAGGCGGTCGCTGGTGTCGTAGTCGGTCGAAACCGTTTCGGGATTGCAGTTGACCATGATGGTTTCGTAGCCGTCTTCGCGCATCGCCATGGCGGCGTGGACGCAGCAATAGTCGAACTCGATGCCCTGGCCGATGCGGTTGGGTCCGCCGCCCAGCACCATGATTTTTTTCTTGTCGGTCGGTGCGGCTTCGCACTCGCTGCCTTCGGCCTCGTAGGTCGAATACAGGTAGGCGGTGTCGGTCTCGAACTCGGCGGCGCAGGTGTCCACGCGCTTGTAGACCGGGCGCACGCCCAGTTCGATGCGTTTCTTGCGAATCGCGGTGTCGGTGGTCTTGAGTTGCCTTGCCAGGCGGCGGTCCGAAAAGCCTTTTTGCTTCAGCGCGCGCAGCGTCACGGCGTCGATTTGGGCTAGCGTCATGGTTTCCAGTTCGAGTTCGATCTTGACGATCTGCTCGATCTGCACCAGAAACCAGCGGTCAATCTTGGTCAGCGCAAACACTTCATCGACGCTCAGGCCCATGGCAAACGCATCGCCCACATACCAGATGCGGTCCGGGCCCGGCGCGCCGAGTTCCTTCTCCAGCACTTCGCGGTCCTGCGTCTTCTCGTTCATGCCATCGACGCCGACTTCCAGTCCGCGCAACGCTTTCTGGAACGACTCCTGGAAGGTGCGGCCCATCGCCATGACCTCGCCGACCGACTTCATCTGCGTCGTCAGGCGCGAATCGGCGGCCGGGAACTTCTCGAATGCAAAGCGTGGAATCTTCGTGACCACGTAGTCGATGCTGGGCTCGAAGCTGGCGGGCGTGGCGCCGCCGGTGATTTCGTTGCGCAGCTCGTCAAGCGTGTAGCCCACCGCCAGCTTGGCGGCGACCTTGGCAATCGGGAAACCCGTCGCCTTGGACGCCAGCGCCGAGGAACGCGAGACGCGCGGATTCATCTCGATGACGACCATGCGGCCATCGTCGGGGTTGATGGAGAACTGCACATTCGAGCCACCGGTATCAACGCCGATTTCGCGCAGCACGGCCAGCGACGCATTGCGCAGGATCTGGTATTCCTTGTCGGACAGCGTCTGGGCTGGCGCCACGGTGATCGAATCGCCGGTGTGCACGCCCATCGGGTCCAGGTTTTCAATCGAGCAGACGATGATGCAGTTGTCCGCCGTGTCGCGCACCACTTCCATCTCGTACTCTTTCCAGCCGAGCAGCGACTCTTCAATCAGCAGTTCGCTGGTCGGCGAGGCTTCGAGGCCGCGCTTGCAGACTTCCTCGAACTCTTCGGGGTTGTAGGCAATGCCGCCGCCGGTGCCGCCCAGCGTGAAGCTGGGGCGGATCACGGTCGGGAAACCCAGGGTTTTCTGCACGCCCCAGGCTTCTTCCATGGTGTGCGCAATGCCCGAGCGGGCCGAACCGAGACCGATCTTGGTCATCGCGTCCTTGAACTTCAGCCGGTCCTCGGCCTTGTCGATGGCCTCGGGCTTGGCGCCGATCAGCTCGACGCTGTACTTCTCCAGCACGCCGTGGCGCCACAAATCGAGCGCGCAATTGAGCGCCGTCTGGCCGCCCATGGTCGGCAAGATCGCGTCAGGCCGTTCCCTGGCGATGATTTTCTCCACCGTCTGCCAGGTGATCGGCTCGATGTAGGTCACGTCGGCGGTCGCCGGGTCGGTCATGATCGTGGCCGGGTTGCTGTTGATCAGGATGACCTTGTAGCCCTCTTCGCGCAGCGCCTTGCAGGCCTGCACGCCGGAATAGTCGAACTCGCAGGCCTGGCCGATGATGATCGGGCCGGCGCCAATGATGAGAACCGATTTGATGTCTGTGCGCTTAGGCATTCTTCTTCTCCAGGCTTTGCTCCATCAGCGCCGTGAAGCGGTCGAACAAGTATGAAATATCGTGGGGTCCGGGCGAGGCTTCCGGGTGGCCCTGGAAGCAGAACGCCGGCTTGTCGGTGCGCGCCAGACCCTGCAGCGTGCCGTCGAACAGGCTGATGTGCGTGGGCCGCAGGTTGGCCGGCAGCGTTGTTTCATCGACCGCGAAACCGTGGTTCTGGCTGGTGATGCTGACGCGGCCGGTGTCCAGGTCCTTGACCGGATGGTTGGCGCCGTGGTGGCCGAACTTCATCTTGAAGGTCTTGGCTCCGCCGGCCAGCGCCATGATCTGGTGGCCCAGGCAGATGCCGAAGGTCGGGATGCCGGTCTCGATCAGTTCGCGAACCGTCTCGATGGCGTAGTCGCAGGCCTGCGGATCGCCCGGGCCGTTGGCCAGGAAAATGCCGTCGGGATTGAGCTTGAGCACGTCCGCCGCCGAAGTCTGCGCCGGCACCACCGTGATGCGCGCGCCGCGCTCGGCAAGCATGCGCAGGATGTTTTTCTTCACGCCGAAATCAAAGGCGACGACATGGAACCGGGGCGCGGTCTGTTCGCCGTAGCCCGAGCCTAGTTTCCACTCGGTCTGGGTCCAGTCGTAGGTTTCCTTGACCGACACGACCTTGGCCAGGTCCAGGCCGTCCATGCTGGGCGCGCCCTTGGCCGTCGCCACGGCCTTGTCGATGGCCGGCTGGCTCATCGCCTCGCCGGGGGCCAAGGCCAGGATGCAGCCATTTTGCGCACCGTGGATGCGCAGGTGGCGCGTCAGCTGGCGGGTGTCAATCCCGGCAATTGCCACGATGTTTTCGCGGACCAGATACTCGGACAAAGTCATGGAAGCGCGAAAGTTCGAAGCGATCAGCGGCAAGTCCCTGATGATCAGGCCGGCGGCATGCACCTTGCCGGCTTCAACGTCTTCGGCATTGACGCCGTAATTGCCGATGTGGGGATAGGTCAGGGTGACGATCTGCTGGCAATAGCTCGGATCCGTGAGGATTTCCTGATAGCCGGTCATGGCGGTGTTGAACACCACCTCGCCGATCGTGGAGCCGGCCGCTCCAATCGAATTGCCAATAAAGACCGTGCCGTCCGCGAGCGCCAGTATGGCGGGAGGGGTATTTCCCTGTAGAGACAAAAGCACTGGGTTCTCCGGTTGTGTACGGTTCGCCCAAGCGTGCCCAGGAAGCGTCTTTTTCAGACGCTTGCAGGCGGCTTTTGTGGATGGGGTTGGCTTATGGATGCGCTTGGGCGAAGCTGTGTTTTGAAAAGCCACCGATTATAGCTTGGCGATTTATGGCCGCGTCAGCGCGCTGGCATAGAGGCAAATGGCGGCGGCGGCGGCCACATTCAGCGATTCCTCGCCGCCCGGCTGGTCGATGCGCACCTTCAGGCGGGCGCGCGCCATCAGCTCATCGCTGACGCCCTGCCCTTCGTGGCCCATGGCCCAGGCGCAGGGCATGGGAAGCGTCTGCTGGTGCAAAAAACTGCCGTGGTGCGAACTGGTGACCACAATCGGCACCGTCAGCGCGGCCAGCGCTGCAGGCTCGACACCCTCGACCAGCCGCAGGGCAAAGTGGGCGCCCATGCCGGCGCGCAGCACCTTGGGCGACCACAGCGCGGCCGTTCCCTTGAGCGCAATGATCTGGCCAAAACCGAAGGCCGCCGCGCTGCGCAGGATGGAGCCGACATTGCCGGCATCCTGCACACGGTCCAGGATGACCGACGCCACATCCGTCTGCAATGGCGGCGACGCAGGCAGTTCAAGCACGAAGCCCATGCGCGCCGGCGACTCCAGCCCGCTGATCTCGGGCAGCAAGGCATCGGCAATCACTATGTTTTTAATAGCAGCCTGCGCCCACTCAGCATGCGCAAGAGGCCAAAAAGACTCTGAAAACACGGCCACGACGGGTTTCAGGCCACGTGCCAGCGCGGCGCGGCACAGATGGTCGCCTTCCAGCCAGACCCGGCCCTGCTTGCGGTAAGCCGTGTTGTCCTGCGACAGCCGGCGCAAGTCCTTGACCAGCACGTTGTCGCGTGATGAAACATGCGTGACGGGAACGGAGAACCCGGCGCTCATCGCAACACCCCGGCCACCGGCGCAAACGAGCGCCGGTGCTGCGGGCAGGCGCCATGCTCGCGCAAGGCAGCCAGGTGCTCGGCTGTGCCATAGCCTTTATGGCCGGCAAAACCGTACTGCGGGTACTGCAGGTGGTAGTCGCCGCACCAGCGGTCGCGGTACACCTTGGCCAGAATCGAGGCGGCCGAAATGGCGGGCACCAGCGCATCGCCCTTGACAATCGCTTCTGCCAGGATCAGCAGCCGGGGCAACTGGTTGCCATCGACCAGCACCTTCGCCGGCTTGAGGCGCAAGCCTTCCACGGCCCGCTTCATGGCGAGCAGCGTGGCCTGCAAGATATTCAGGCGGTCAATTTCTTCCACGGTGGCCAGCGCAATCGAGCAGCACAGGGCCTTGGCCTGGATCTCGTCGTACAGCTTTTCACGCCGCAGGGCGGTGAGTTTTTTCGAATCCGCCAGACCCGCAATGGGATTGAATTCATCAAGAATGACCGCCGCCGCGACCACCGGCCCGGCCAGCGGCCCGCGTCCGGCCTCGTCAACACCCGCCATCAGCCCGGGCGCGTCCCAGGAAAAGACGGTTTGGACGGTTTGCTCAGGTTTCAAGGATTTTCTGGATTGCATCGGTGGCCAGTTGGGACGTGTCTCGCTGCAGCAGGGCATGCAGTTGGGTGAATCGTTGTTGAACGGCGGCTATTTTTTCCGGGGCCGCCGATTTTGCATCAACCCATTGCAGCAGCGCGTCGGCCAGCGCCTGGGGCGTGGCGGCGTCCTGCAGCAGTTCGGGCACGACAAAATCCCGGCACAGGATATTGGGCAGGCCGACCCAGGGCTGCAGCTGTTTGCGCCGCATGATCTGCCACGACAGCCAGTTCATGTTGTAGGCAATCACCATCGGCCGCTTGAACAAGGCCGCTTCCAGGGTGGCGGTGCCGCTGGCAATCAGCGTGGCATCGCAGGCGGCCAGCACGGCATGGGACTGGCCCGCCACGATCTGCACATAGCTCCGAACGCCGGCTTCGTCGGCCAGCCGCTCGATCAGGCCCTTCAGCGCGGGAATCGCAGGCACTATGAATTTAATAGCTGGTTGCGCCCGCCTGACAAGCGCGGCAGCCTGAAAGAAGCGCAAAGCCAGGTACTGGATTTCGGACTTGCGGCTGCCCGGCAACATGGCGATCACCGTGTCCTGATCCTGCAAACCCAGCGCGCGCCGGGCCGCCTGGCGGTCGGGCTGCACCGGAATCACGGCGGCCAGCGGGTGGCCGACATAAGTCGCCTCAATGCCGTGCGCGGCCAGCAAGGCCGGCTCGAACGGAAAAATGCACAGCACATGGTCCACGCTGCGCCGGATTTTCTCGACCCGGTCGGCCCGCCAGGCCCAGATGGACGGGCAGACAAATTGCACGGTCTTGATGCCTTCAGCCTTTAGCGCGGCCTCCAGCCCGAGGTTGAAATCAGGCGCATCGACGCCGATGAAGAGATCGGGACGCTGGCCAGGAGCACTTGAAAGACGCTTTTTCAGCTGCTCTCGGATGGCGGCGATTTCGCGGTAGTGGCGCAGCACCTCGACATAGCCGCGAACGGCCAGTTTTTCGCTGGGCCACCAGGCGTCAAAACCCTGGCGGGTCATTTGCGGTCCGCCGATGCCGCCGGATTTCAGGCCGGGCCAGCGCGCCTTCAGGCCCTTGAGCAGCAAGCCGGCCAGCAAGTCCCCCGAGGTTTCACCCGCCACCATGGCAATGCTGGGCGCCGCCTCTCCACGGGACGGCAGAGGAGATGGCGCCACCGGCATCATCGCCCTAGCGAACGATACCGCGCCGGGGCGAGGTTTGCTCTAGAAACGAGAGCATCATCTGCACGTCCGGCGTGGACTCCGGGTACTTTTCAGTCAGTTCGGCAATGCTTGCCA
This sequence comes from Burkholderiales bacterium, assembly GCA_016000195.1. Taxonomy (GTDB): domain Bacteria; phylum Pseudomonadota; class Gammaproteobacteria; order Burkholderiales; family Burkholderiaceae_C; genus Polaromonas. The sequence goes on from JAECRO010000013.1 coordinate 36,970, forward strand.
TGGCCTGCTCCAGCGTCAGTCCGTCGCGATACAGCGCCTTGTGCATGGCCTTGACCGCCGAAATGCGGTCTGCCGAAAAGCCGCGCCGGCGCAGGCCTTCAAAATTCATTGAACGCGCCTCGGCCGGCTGGCCCTGGCACATGACGAAGGGCGGCAGGTCGGCCACCAGTACCGAAGAGATAGCGGTGAAACTGTGCGCACCCAGGCGCACGAACTGGTGCACCCCGGTAAAGCCGCCCAGGATTACCCAGTCGCCCACCTGCACATGGCCCGCCAGCGTGGTGTTGTTGGCAAAAATCGTCTGGTTGCCCACGGTGCAGTCGTGCGCGATATGCACATAGGCCATGATCCAGTTGTCGTCACCCAGGCGCGTCACGCCCCGGTCGCCGGGCGAGCCGATGTTGAAGCTGCAGAACTCGCGGATGGTGTTGCGCTCGCCAATCACCAGTTCGCAGGGTTCGCCTGCGTATTTCTTGTCTTGCGGAACCGCACCCAGTGAATTGAAATGAAAAATCCGGTTGTCGCGGCCGATGGTGGTGTGCCCTTCAATCACGCAGTGGGCGCCGATGGTGGTGCCGGCGCCCACCCTGACATGAGGACCAATCACGCTATAAGGTCCGACCGTCACCGAACTGTCGAGTTCGGCCAGAGGATCGATCAAGGCGGTGGCATGAATGCCCGCAGGCACGACTGGCAAGTTCATGACGGCACGCTCAGGCAACGGTGCGCATGGTACACATCAGATCAGCTTCGCAGGCGATGTTCTCATCGACACGCGTCACGCCCTTGAACTTGAAGATGCCGGCTTTCATGCGAAGCAGGCTCACGTCCATGATCATCTGGTCGCCAGGACCCACGGGGCGCTTGAACCGCGCGCCGTCAATGCCGGCAAAATAGTAAACCGTCTTGTCATCCGGCGTCACACCCAGCGTGGAAAAGCTCAGCAAGGCAGCCGCCTGCGCCATGGCCTCAATCATCAGCACACCCGGCATCACCGGATATTTGGGGAAATGACCCATGAAAAAGGGTTCGTTGATCGAGACGTTTTTAAGTGCCTTGATGCTTTTTCCGGGTTCGATTTCAAGCACGCGATCAACCAGCAGGATCGGGTAGCGATGCGGCAATAACTTGAGAATCTGGTGGATGTCCATCATGGTTTTTCTTCTTTGAGGCTGTCCTGCAATTGCAGCAGGGATTTTTCTGTCTGTTTGAGCCGTTCGCGCAAAGCGTGGAGCTGCTTGAGCGTGGCGGCATTTTTTTCCCAGGCGGCATTGTCGTCGATGGGAAAAAGGCCGGTGTAGTGGCCCGGCTTCAACAGCGACCGGGTGACGGTGGAGGCGGCTGAGACATGCACGCCATCCGCCAGGCGCAAATGGCCCAGAACAATGGCGCCGCCGCCCACCGTGCAATGCGCGCCAATCGTGGCGCTGCCGGCCACGCCCGCGCAGCCGGCCATGGCGGAGTGTTTGCCGACGCGCACGTTGTGGGCAATCTGCACCAGGTTGTCGAGCTTGACGCCGTCTTCTATTACCGTGTCCTGCAGCGCGCCCCGGTCAATGCAGGTGTTGGCGCCGATTTCCACATCGTTGCCGATCTGCACCGCGCCGAGCTGCTCGATCTTGACCCACTGGCCGTCATGCGGCGCAAAACCAAACCCGTCGGCGCCAATCACCACGCCCGGATGAATGATGCAGCGCGCGCCGACGCGGCAGCCGTCAGCCACCGTCACACGCGCCGAAAGCCGGCTGCCGGCGCCGATGACCGCATTGGCGCCAATGACGCAGTGCGCGGCAATGCACGCACCCGCCTCCACCACAGCGCCGGCAGCAATGCAGACAAACGCCCCGACGGATACATCCGGTGCAAGCCTGGCTTGCGGATCAATGCATGCGCTGGGATGGATGGCGGGCGCCGGCGCCGGGGCGTGATGACGTTTCCAGAGTTGCGTCACCAGGGCAAAGCAGTAATACGGATCATCCACCACAAGGCATGGACCGCGACTGACAGCCGCCACGCGCGCAGACGCGGCAACAATCACGCAGCCGGCTGCGGATTGCGCCAGCTGGCTGATGTATTTGGGGTTGCTGAGAAAAGTCAGGTCGCTCGGACCGGATGCTTCCAGCGTGGACAAACGCTCGATCCGCAACTGCGGATCGCCGACCAGCTCGGCCTGCACCTTGTCCGCCAGCAGCCTGACGATGTCGGCCAGTCTGAGCGTCACGCCGAGCCTGCCTTTTCTATGCTCATGCTCATGCGCATGCCGCCCACCGGCAATCAGCGGGAAGCGTTCAGCGCCTTGATCACCTTGTCAGTGATGTCATGCTTGGGATTGACATAGACCGATTCCTGCAGGATCAGGTCGTATTTTTCAGTCTCGGCCAGGTTTTTCACCACCTTGTTGGCGCGCTCGATGACCAGTTGCAGCTCTTCATTCTTGCGGGCGCTCAGGTCTTCCTGAAATTCGCGGCGCTTGGTCTGGAAGGTGCGGTCCTGGTCAACCAGCTGGCGCTGGCGCGTGGTGCGCTGGCTCTCTGCAAGCGTCGGCGCTTCGCGTTCGAACTTGTCCGATTGCGTTTTCAACTGGGCGGCCATGTCCGTCAGTTCTTTTTCCCGCTTGCTGAATTCCTGTTCCAGTTTGCTCTGGGCAGCCTTGGCTGAATTGGCCTCGCGGAAAATGCGGTCCAGGTTGACGACGCCGACCTTGAATTCCTGCGCGCTGGCGGAAAAACCCGCTACCGCGATTACCAGGCCGAGAAGAACTTTGTTTGAGAAATTTTTCATTAGAAAGATGTACCGATTTGGAATTGGAGACGTTCGATTTTATCGCTTGGCTGTTTGCGAAGCGGCACGGCATACGCAATGCGAAGCGGCCCGACTGGAGAAATCCAGCTGATGCCCAGGCCGGTAGAGGCCCTCAGTCCATCCGGGCCGCTCAGTTTGTAGCTGTCCTTGAATACGTTGCCGGCATCAACGAAACCGTATACCCGCAAGGTGCGGTCATTTCCGGCACCCGGAAATGGTGCGATCAACTCGGCATTGAGCGTCAGCTTCTTGGGCGCACCCACCGCCAGGCCCGAAGCGTCGCGGGGACCCAGAGAACCCTGCTCGAAGCCGCGCACCGAGCCCAGGCCGCCTGAGTAGTAATTCTTGAAAATCGAATAAGGTTGACCATTCAGACCCTTGCCCCAGCCGAGTTCGCCATTGAGCGCCACCGTGAACTGCTTGTTCAGGGGAATATATTGCTGAATCTGGTAGTTCGCACGAACAAACCTGATCTCGCCCGCGACGCCCCAATCGCCATAGACCCGCTGAAAGCGCCCGGCGGTAGGCACCAATGCGCTGTCCCGGCTATCGCGCGACCACCCGACCGTCAGAGGTATGGAAGTGGTCGTGTAGCCGAACTGATCAATATAAGTCTGGTAGCTGGTGGGAAGATTTGTTCCGGGGACTATTTTCAGCGCTTCGTAACCGGTGCCGAAATACACCGTGTCCGTCTCGGTAAAGGGGACGCCAAAACGGATGCTGGCGCCTCTTGACTTGAGTTTGTAGTCGCCATCCACGCTGCTCGATGGCGTGGAAGTACGGTCATACACATCAATGCTGCGGGAAATGCCGTCCGCCGTGAAATAGGGATCAACGGTGCTCAACACCAGCTGGCGATTCGTTTTACTGGTGTTGACTTCAATGCCGAGGTAGTTGCCCGAACCAAACACATTTTCCTGCTTGACGCCGAACGTCAGGGAAAGACTGTCGGAGCTGGAGTATCCCGCGCCCAGTTGCAGATTGCCGGTTGGTTTTTCGGCCACATTCACCGTGACGTCAACCTGGTCGGATGTGCCCGTGACTTCCTGCGTCTCCACATTCACTTCGGTAAAGAAACCCAGACGGTCAACACGGTCGCGGGAAAGGCGGATTTTGTCGCCGTCATACCATGACGACTCGAACTGGCGGAACTCGCGGCGCACGACTTCGTCGCGTGTGCGGTTGTTGCCGGCCACGTTGATGCGCCGGACATAAGCCCTGCGCGAAGGTTCTGCCTGCAGCACGTAAGCCACGCGGCTGTTGGCCCGGTCGATTTCCGGCGTGGCCTCCACCTTGGCGAAGGCAAATCCGAAAGTGCCGAAATAGTCGGTAAAGGCCTTGGTTGTCTCGGCCACCGTATCGGCGTTGTAGGGTTCGCCGGGCTTGATGGTCACCAGTGACTTGAACTCTTCTTCCTTGCCGAGGTAGTTGCCTTCGAGCTTGACGCCAGAGACAACGAAGCGCTCGCCTTCGGTGACGTTCAGGGTAATGGCAATACTCTGCTTGTCAGGGGAAATCGCCACCTGCGTGGTTTCGACCTTGAACTCAAGGTAGCCGCGCGACAGGTAATAGGAGCGCAGCGTTTCAATGTCCGCATTGAGCTTGGTGCGCGAATAGCGGTCGGATTTGGTGTACCAGCTCAGCCAGCCACCGGTGTCCAGGTCGAACAGGCTCAGCAGCGTTGATTCGCTGAAGGCCTTGTTGCCGGTGATGTGGATTTCCTTGATTTTCGCGACATCGCCTTCGGTAACGCCGAACGTCAGGTTGACGCGGTTGCGCTCAATCGGCGTCACGGTGGTGGTGATCTCGACGCCGTACAGGCTTTTGTTGATGTACTGGCGCTTGAGCTCCTGCTCGGCCTTGTCGGCAAGCGCCTTGTCAAAAGGCTGGCCATCGGCAATGCCCGCATCGCGCAGCGCCTTTTTCAGCACTTCCTTGTCAAACTCCTTGGTGCCGACAAAGTCCACATCGGCCACGGTCGGACGCTCCTCAACAATCACGACCAGCACATCGCCGCTGACTTCAAGCCGCACATCCTTGAACAGGCCCAGGCCGAACAATGCGCGGATGGCGCTGGAGCCCTTGTCGTCGTTGTAGGTCTCACCGACGCGAAATGGCAGCGAAGCAAAGATGGTGCCAGGCTCGACGCGCTGCAGGCCCTCAACCCGGATATCCCTGACGGTAAAGGGATCGACAGCCCAGGCCGCATTGGCGAAAAACAGACCAGCGGCAATGGCGCAGACAGCACGAATTTTGAATTGATTGAATTGCTTTTGCATGAATTGGAAGGAAGTTAGCCCACAAGCCGGGTGACATCATTGAAAAGGGCGATACACATCATGCCCAGCAGAATCGCAACGCCACCGCGCTGCAACCGGTCCATCCAGGCGTCTGACACGCCCCGGCCGGTGATCCATTCCCAAAGATAATACATCAGGTGCCCGCCGTCGAGAACCGGCAGCGGCAGCAAGTTTAATACGCCCAGACTCACGCTCACCAGGGCCAGAAAGACCAGATAAGACGTCCAGCCCATGGCGACCGACTTTCCCGCGTAATCGGCAATGGTCAGCGGACCGCTCAGGTTTTTCAGCGAAGCTTCGCCGATGACCATCTTGCCCATCATTTTGAGCGTCAGGGCTGACACTTCCCAGGTACGCACAGCACCGCCCCACAAACCTTCCAGCGGACCGTAGCGCACGGTCACGAATTCGGGCGGCGCTCCTACATAAGCGCCTATGCGGGCTACCGCAGCACCGCCCTCCTGCGTCACCTGTGGCGTCACGCCAAGCACCACCGGCCGGCCGGCCCTCAGAACCTGCCAGGTTTGCGGCGCTACCGCATCCTCATTTCCCCCTGAAGACCGGGCCGATCCACGGATGGTTTCGCGCAACTGCTGCCCATCGATGATGGCGGTTTCATTGATGCGCTGGACCACATCGCCCGCTTGCAGACCAGCTTTTTGGGCCGCACTGCCCTTCATGATCTCGCCGATCACCGGCTGGGTCCAGGGACCAAGAATGCCGATTTTCCGGAACAGCTGGGCATCGGCCTCTGCGGCGTCGATCTTGCTCAGCGGCAACACGACGGTTCGGGTCGAAGCGCTGGCGCCATCCCCCAGCACCAGTTGCAGATCCCGGCCGTTCAGTGCGCCCTGGGTCATGCGCCAGCGAAGGTCTTCAAACGAGCGCACCGTTTCCAGTTCCTGGCCTTCAAAAGCGGCTTGCTGAACGGTTTCACGGCCGTTCAGCCCGGCGCGCTCCGCCAGGGAACCAGCGACCGGGCTGGCCAGAACGGCCTTGGGTTCCTGCAGGCCGGTCCAGTTGACCACCGAATACAGCAGCACGGCCAGCAGCAGATTGGCCAGCGGTCCGGCCGCAACGACCGCAGCGCGCGACTTCAGCGGCTGGGTATTAAAGGCCAGATGACGCTCGGCCGGATCGACCGGCGCTTCCCGTTCGTCCAGCATCTTCACATAGCCGCCCAGTGGCAGCATGCCGATGGAAAACTCGGTGCTCTTGTTCTTGAGTCGCCAGGTATAGACAGGCTTGCCAAAGCCGATGGAAAACTTCAACACCTTGATGCCGCAAGCCACGGCAACCCGGTAATGACCGTATTCATGCACGGCAATCAGGATGCCCAGCGTCACCACAAAAGAAACCAGCGTCAGCATTTCAAGCCTCCAGACGTTCAGCAATTTGACCCGCGACGAGGCGTGCCTGGGCGTCAAGCGCCAGCAAACCTTCGATGTCGTGGACCTCTGAGACTGAAACCGCCTCAAGAGTTGCATGGTTTACCTGATGAATATGGTCAAAGCGGATTCGCCTGTCCAGAAAAGCCGCGACCGCAATCTCGTTGGCGGCATTCAGCACCGCCGTGCTGCCCACGGGCGCCTTGAGCACATCCCAAGCCAGCTTCAGTCCCGGAAAGCGCGCGTTGTCAGGCACTTCGAAGCTCATGTTGGCCAGTTTTTTGAAATCCAGCGCCTGCGCGCCCGAGCTGATCCGCTCGGGCCAGGCCAGGCCGTAGGCAATCGGCACACGCATGTCCGGCGTTCCCAGCTGCGCCACGACGGAGGTGTCGTGATACTGCACCATGGAATGGATGATGCTCTGCGGATGGATCACCACTTCGATTTGCGCCGGCGTCACGCCAAACAGGTATTTGGCTTCGATGACTTCAAGCGCCTTGTTCATCATGGTGGCCGAATCGACTGAAATCTTCCGGCCCATCACCCAGTTCGGATGCGCGCAGGCTTCGTCAGGCGTCACATCGCGCAGACTGGCCGGATCACGGGTGCGAAACGGCCCGCCCGATGCCGTGAGGATGATCTTTTCAACCCGCTGCGGCCAGCTGGCCTGGTCATCGGGCAGCGACTGGAAGATGGCGGAATGCTCGCTGTCAATCGGCAGCAGCCTGGCGCCGCCTGCGCGCACGGCCTGCATGAAAACGTCGCCACCCACGACCAGCGCCTCCTTGTTGGCCAGCAGCAGGCGCTTTCCGGCGCGGGCAGCGGCCATGCAAGGCGGCAAACCGGCAGCGCCCACAATCGCCGCCATCACGGCATCCACAAGATCATGAGACGCTATCATTTCAAGAGCATCAGGTGCCCAAAGAACCTGCGCGGACAGCCCATTTAGCTTGATTTTTTCGGCCAGCAGGCGCGCATGGGGCTGACTCACCATCACGGCGAACCTCGGCTTGAACTTGGCGCATTGGGCCAGCATCAGATCAACCTGGGTTGCGGCGCTGAGTGCAAACACCTCGAACCGCTCAGGATGGCGGGCTATCACATCCAGGGTGCTGACGCCTATGGAGCCGGTCGAGCCCAGAACGGTGATGCGCTGCTTTTGAAAAGTCATGGAGTAGAAATTTGGCCAGTAAATGCTTACAGGGAAACCAGCATCATGGCCAGCGGCAAGGTGGGCAGCAAGGCATCGATGCGGTCGAGCACCCCGCCATGGCCGGGCAGCAAACCGCTGGAATCCTTCACGCCGGCGCTGCGCTTGACCAGGGACTCGACCAGGTCTCCGACCACGCTCATGGCGGCCAGAAAGATCACCGCCAGCAGCATCACGGCCACGCCATGGCGTTCGGTCAGCTGGCTGTAGAGCGTCGCGCCGCCCCAAAAAGACCAGGCCAGCGACAGCGCCACCACACCGGCCATGCCTCCCCAGACGCCTTCCCAGCTCTTGCCCGGACTGATGGACGGCGCCAGCTTGCCCTTGCTAAAGCGTCCACCGAAAGTGCGGCCTGAAAAATAGGCAAAAATGTCGGCCACCCAGACCAGCACCAGGACTGACAGTAAAAATTCAATGCCCATGACACGCGCCTGCGCAATGGCCAGCCAGGCCAGCCACAGTGCGACCAGGCCGCCGGCAAGACGCAATACCCTGGGAATGCGCGGCCAGCCGGCAACGCCCGACCGCAGCAGCCAGGCGCCACCCAGCACCCAGGCCGCGCCTGCAACATCCCAGAAAATGGGCAGTGGTTTTTCAAGCAGGCCGCCCTGCCACGACAGGCCGCAGGCCAGCACGCAGAGCGCGACCATCCCGATCGAGCCGCCCTGTCCGAGGGCATTGAGACGACCCCATTCCCAGGCGCCCGCTGCAATCATCAGCAAGGCCAGCAGGCAGAAAGGAACAGGCGTTTTGTAGAAAAGGGCTGGCAGCAGGATGGCCAGCAGGACGATGGCCGTGATGACACGCTGTTTAAGCATCAGACCACCTTTTCGTTTTTAAGCAGGAGCAAGGCCATTAACCTGTTCCGGGGTTTGGCCAAAGCGGCGCTGGCGGGCGCTAAAAGCAGCAATCGCCCGGTCCAGTGCAGCCTCGTCGAATTCAGGCCAGAGGCTCTCGGAAAAATACAGCTCTGAATAAGCGGCCTGCCAGAGCATGAAATTGCTGATGCGCAATTCTCCACCCGTGCGAATCAGCAAATCCGGGTCCGGCACATGGGCCAGCGCCATCGCCCGGTCGAGCGACAACTCGGTAATGGCCTCGCCCCGACTGGCCAGTTTTTGGGCCGCCTGGACAATATCCCAGCGTCCGCCGTAGTTAAAGCAGACATTGAAAATCAGCCGCTGGTTGTCCGCCGTGCTTGCCTCGGCCTGTACCAGGGCAGAACTGACTTTTTCTGAAAACCGCTGGCGATCCCCAATGAAATGGATCTGTACCCCGTTGGCATTGAGGCTGGGCACTTTTCTGGCAAGGGCCAGCACCACCAGCTCCATCAGGCCCGACACTTCTTCGGAAGGCCGGCTCCAGTTTTCGGATGAAAACGCAAAGACCGTCAGCACGCCAATGCCACGGTCCAGGCAAGCTTTCACGCAATTGCTGAGCGTATCGACGCCCTGCTTGTGGCCGGCGATGCGGGGCAAATAGCGTTTCTTGGCCCAGCGGCCATTTCCATCCATGACGATGGCGACATGGTGCGGAATAATCAAAGGGGAAGTGGCCATGGGCGGGTCAGGCCAGATGCAGTGAAATCAAACCGCCATGATGTCTTGTTCCTTGCCTGTGACCAGTTTGTCAACATCGGCAATGAAACGGTCGGTGAACTTCTGGATTTCTTCCTGCGAACGACGCTCGTCATCTTCAGAGGCCAGCTTGTCCTTGACCAGCTTCTTGACACCGTCATTGGCGTCGCGGCGAAGGTTGCGAATCGCCACCTTCGCATGCTCGCCTTCGGCGCGCACGACCTTGGTGAGCTCCTTGCGGCGCTCTTCGGTCATGGCCGGCATCGGAACGCGGATCAAATCGCCCTGGGACGCCGGATTCAGGCCCAGATCGGAGTCGCGGATGGCTTTTTCAATCTTGGCGCCCATGCCTTTTTCCCAGGGGGAAACGCTGATGGTGCGTGCATCGAGCAGCGCCACATTGGCAACCTGGCTGATCGGCACCATGGAGCCGTAATAGTCCACATGCACGGTATCGAGCAGGCCGGGATTGGCACGGCCAGTACGGATTTTGGTGAGATTGTGCTGGAAGGATTCCAGGGACTGCTGCATTTTTTGCGTTGCCTGCTGCTTGATCTCAACAATGCTCATGGTCGAATCTCCTGATGACTAAATTCAAAAAAATGCAAACACCAAGCCCTTGCGCCTTTGCGCCAGACCTGTTCAGACGTGAACCAGGGTTCCTTCATCCTCACCCATCACCACACGCTTGAGCGCACCGAGCTTGAAGATGCTGAATATTTTGATCGGCAGCTTCTGGTCGCGGCACAGGGCAAAGGCGGTGGCGTCCATCACTTCGAGGTTCTTGCCGATGACCTCATCAAAGCTGATGCTGGTGTAGCGCGTGGCTTGCGGGTATTTTTTCGGGTCGGCAGAGTAAACGCCATCGACCTTGGTGGCCTTCAAAACAATTTCAGCGCCGATTTCGGCTCCACGCAGGGCCGCCGCCGTGTCGGTGGTGAAAAAAGGATTGCCGGTACCCGCCGCAAACACAACGACTTTACCCTCTTCGAGATACTGCAGGGCCTTGGGCCGCACATAAGGCTCGACAACACGCTCAATGCCGATGGCGGACATCACCCGGGCCACCAGCCCGGCCTTGTCCATGGTGTCACCCAGCGCCAGGGCATTCATCACGGTGGCCAGCATACCCATGTAGTCGGCAGTCGCCCGGTCCATGCCGACCGAGCCGCCCGCCACGCCCCGAAAAATGTTGCCGCCGCCAATCACCACCGCCACCTGAACACCCATGCGGGTGACTTCGGCGATCTCCTCCACCATGCGCACGATGGTGGCGCGGTTGATGCCGAAAGCATCGTCCCCCATCAGGGCTTCCCCAGACAGTTTTAACAAGATGCGCTTGTAGGCTGGCATGTGGGGACTTTCGTGAGGGGTGGATGAATGGAAAACGACCTTCCGGTGGACTGGAAGGCTCAGGCGCCCTTGGCGGCAGCGACCTGCGCGGCGACTTCGGCAGCGAAATCGTCGACCTTCTTTTCGATGCCTTCGCCAACCACGTACAGCGTGAAGGATTTGACGCGGGTCGCCTTTTCCTTGAGCATCTGCTCGACGGTCTGCTTGTCATTCTTGACGAAGGTCTGGTTGTTCAGGCTGACCTCTTTCAGGTATTTCTGAACGCCGCCTTCAATGCGCTTGGCAACGATTTCGGCAGACTGGACAGCCTTGCCAGCAGCCTGAGCCACGGCGGCATCTTCAGCCGCCTTGGCAGCCGCCACCGAGCGCTCTTTGGCAACCAGTTCAGCAGGCACATCGGCGCTGGACAGGGCCACCGGCTTCATTGCGGCCACATGCATGGCAACATCCTTGGCGGCGGCTTCGTCGCCCTCAAACTCCACAACCACGCCGATACGCGTGCCGTGCAGGTAAGACGCAGACTTGCCTGCGGCAAAACGCTTGAAACGGCGAACGGTCATGTTTTCGCCGATCTTGCCGATCAGGCCCTTGCGCACGTCTTCGACGGTGGGGCCAAAGCTGTCCATGGACAGCGGCATGGCGCCCAGGGCGGCCAGGTCGGAAGGATTGTTTTTGACAACGCCTTCGGCGACGGCATTGGCAAATGCCAGGAAACTGTCGTTCTTGGTCACGAAGTCGGTTTCGCAATTGATTTCGACCAGCGCGGCGTCATCGCCTTCGCGGGCCAGGGCCACCACGCCTTCAGCCGTCACGCGGGAAGCAGCCTTGCCGGCCTTGCTGCCCAGCTTGACGCGCAGGAGTTCTTCGGCTTTTTCGAAATCGCCTTCAGCCTCGGTCAGTGCCTTCTTGCACTCCATCATCGGGGCGTCGGTCTTGGCGCGCAGTTCGGCGACCATCTTTGCAGTAATTGCCATTGCCATTTTTAATTCTCCGTATTTCGTTTTGACCTGGAGGGGCGCTTCTCGCTTCTTTAAAGCAGCGCCCGTCATCTTGTTAGCTTGTGAAAAAGGGGCTACGCGAGCCCCTTTTTCGCGTGCGGCGTGACGCCAACACTATTTAGGCGGCTGCGTTTTCCACTTCGACAAATTCATCCGAACCTTCTGCCGACACCGCCTTGACGACGACATCCATGGCGCTGGCACGGCCTTCGATGACGGCGTCTGCAAGACCGCGGGCATACAGCTCGACAGCCTTGGACGAGTCATCGTTGCCGGGGATCACGTAGTCGATGCCGAGGGGTGAATGGTTGGTATCGACCACGCCGATCAGGGGAATGCCGAGCTTCTTGGCTTCCAGAACCGCGATTTTGTGGAAACCCACGTCGATCACGAAAATGGCGTCCGGCAATGCAGTCATGTCCTGAATGCCGCCGATGTCTTTTTCGAGCTTTTCGATTTCGCGCTTGAAGGTCAGCTGTTCTTTTTTGCTGATCGAGTCAAGGCCGGCTTCCTGCTGGGCCTTCATCTCTTTCAGGCGCTTGATCGAGGTCTTGACCGTCTTGAAGTTGGTCAGCATGCCGCCCAGCCAGCGCTGGTCAACATAAGGAATACCGGCGCGCTGGGCTTCGGCGGCAACGGTTTCGCGGGCGGTGCGCTTGGTGCCAACCATCAGGATGGTGCCGTTGTTGGCGGTCAGCTGCTTGGCGAACTTCATCGCTTCCTGGAACATCGGCAGCGATTTTTCCAGGTTGATGATGTGAATACGGTTGCGATGGCCAAAAATATAAGGGGCCATTTTTGGATCCCAGAAGCGGGTTTGGTGACCAAAGTGGACGCCGGCTTCCAGCATTTCGCGCATGTTCGTGGACATAATTAACTCCAAAGGTTGTTTCTAAAATCAGCGCTTATCGCCGGAAGGATTTCCGGACAACACCTTGTGTGACTGATTTGCGATTTGCCCTGCAAACGATTTTGTCGCCAACTGCAGAGCCCGCTGAGTATAACATTCCATCTCCATGAATCAGCACAACCCGACACTCCCGACCGATCTTCACGCCACGCGTCAAGCCCTTCAGGGTGGTCAGGCCCGTGTTGAAGAAATTCTTGCGCAGGCCGGCGCCATCGCTGGCAGCCATGCCTGCCGCCATGTTTTCATGCCTGGACAGGCACAAGGCGCGCTCGCATCGCCGCCCACGACTTCAATCAATGATCCGGCCCTTGCGTTGGCTGGCATTGCGGTTTCGGTCAAGGACCTGTTTGACGTGGCGGGTCAGGTCACGACCGCCGGATCGACCGTACTGGCCGGAACTGCGCGAGCCCGGGCGGATGCCGTCGCCGTCGCGCGGCTGCGGACGGCAGGCGCCGTGCTGGTCGGCCGCACCAACATGGTCGAGTTTGCATTTTCCGGCGTCGGCATCAATCCGCATTACGGCACGCCCGTGAACCCGGCCGATACCTCGACCGAGCGCATTCCGGGCGGCTCTTCGTCGGGTGCGGCTGTGTCGGTGGCGACTGGTGCGGCCCTGGTGGGCCTCGGCTCGGACACGGGGGGCTCGATCCGCATTCCGGCAGCGCTGTGCGGCATTGTCGGCTTCAAGAGCACCGCCCGGCTGGTTCCTGCGGCTGGCACCGTGCCGCTGTCCACCAGCCTGGACACGGTCTGCGCCGTCACCCGGTCCGTGCGTGATGCGGTGACGGTGCATGAAATCCTGTCAGCGCGCCGTGTACAGCTCGCCGGCAAGCCCCTGTCATCGTGCCGGATTGCGGTTGCACGAACCCTCATGCAGGACGGGCTGGACAGCACGGTCGCCCACGCATTCGAGCACAGCCTGCGGGTGCTGCGCCAGTCCGGTGCCCGGATTGAAGAAATAGCGCTTGAAGGACTCGGAGAGTTGCCAGCCATCAATGCCAGCGGTGGCCTGTCCGCCGCAGAGAGCTATGCCTGGCACCGCAAGCTGATCGCCGGGCATGAAGCGCAATACGACCCGCGCGTGGCGCTGCGCATTTTGCGCGGTGCGCGCATGAGCGCGGCCGACTACATCGATTTGCTGGCAGCGCGCCAAAACTGGATGACCCGCATGGAAGCGCGCTTAAGCCACTTTGACGCGGTGCTGTCGCCCACCGTGCCCATCGTGGCGCCACCGATTGCCAGCGTGCTGGACCATGACGACGAGTTCTTCCGGATCAACGCGCTGTTGCTGCGCAATACCTCGGTCGTGAACATGCTCGACGGCTGCGCGATTTCCGTGCCCTGCCAGACGCCCGACCAATTGCCGGTCGGTCTGATGCTCTGGCATGCCGCGCTGCATGACGACACCGTGCTGGACCTGGCCTTGCAGGTCGAGACAGCACTCTCGCCTTCACTATAAAAATAATAGCTATCCGTGCCCGCCAGCAAAGCGGAATCAGCATTTTCGATACAAATTTTCATACAAAAATGAATGCCACGCCCGGCTGCAGCGCCTGGCGTTTTACAGCCACCACCGGCTGCACCTGCCAAGCGCCCGGCACAAGCTGGACGACGAGCGCGGCCTGCAGGTGCTGCGTGATGCCGGCGTGGCTTTCAGGCAGATCAATGCCGATGAAATGCGGCAGGTCGAGCCGGCGATCAGTCGCGATACCGGATTACTGGACGGGGTTCATTTGCCTGACGACGAGGTGGCCAACTGCCGGCAGTTTGCGCTGCTGCCGAAGGAGCAGGCCCGGTTGCTGGGCGCTGAGTGGTGGCAGCGCACGCGCCCTGGACAACCTGATGGCCGCAAGGCCGGCGGAAATTGACATGGAAGGGCTCGGCCTCGGCCGCCTGGGCTGGACCAGTGTCAACGCGTACTTGTCCTACAGGCTTTGTCACGGGCAGGCAGTATCCGGTCATTGGAACGTTTTAAAGTCATGCCTGTCTCGGCATGTTGCACCGGGCGATTTATTTTTTTGATTGGAATAGCCATGGGTATGTTCAGTTTTATCAAGGAAGCCGGTGAAAAGCTGTTTGGTCGGGGCGAAGCCAAAGCCGCCCAGGAAGCCGCAGCCGCAGAACCCACGCCTGAAAATGTTGCCGCATTGAGCAAGACGGCAGGTGACGCAATTGCCACCTATGTCAACAGCATGGGCCTGAAAGTCGAGGCGCTCCAGATAAGCTATGACGCCCCGAGCGGCACGGTGACGGTTGCGGGCGTGGCGCCTGACCAGGCCACCAAGGAAAAAGTGCTGTTGTGCTGCGGCAATGTGGCCAACGTGTCTTCTGTCAAGGATCTGATGACCGTCGCCAGCAGTTCGCCTGAATCGCAAATGTACGTGGTCGTCAGCGGCGACAACCTGTCCAAGATCAGCAAGCAGTTCTACGGCACGCCGAACAAATACACCCAGATATTCGAGGCCAACAAGCCCATGCTGAGCGCTCCGGACAAGATTTACCCCGGCCAGGTTCTGCGGATTCCGCCAGAGGCGTAAAGCCCTTGCCCGAAAGGCAGCACCGTCTTGAGCAAGCCCGGTTCGCCGGGCTTTTTTGCGCCTTTTCGGCCTCCCCTCCGGCGGCTCATGAACCGAAATCCCGGCAAACCCTCACAATGATCCAATGCAAAAAATCACCAGCACGCTCAGTCATCCGCTGTATGACGTTGCCGCTATCCGCCTGATCGAGCAGCAGGCGGCCAGCGCCCTTCCCCCGCACACGCTGATGCAGCGGGCCGGCCTTTCGGTGGCGCGCCTGGCGCTGGCGCTGGCGCCGCACGCCCAATGCATCTGGATCGCCTGCGGACCCGGCAACAACGGCGGCGATGGCTTCGAGGCGGCGCTGCATCTGCACCAGTGGGGCAAACCGGTCGTCGTCACCTGGACTGGCCGGCCGTCGGGCAAATCCGGATTGCCGCCTGATGCCCATGCCTCGCGCCAGCGGGCCCTGGCTGCGGGCGTTCCGATGGCCAGTGAACCGCCACCAGGCTGCGATCTGTGCATTGATGCGCTGCTTGGGATTGGCGCCACACTTGAGCCAGCCCGACCGGGCAGCGCCCTGATGCAGGAATGGCTGGAAATGATGCATGCCAGTGCGGCACCGAAGCTGGCAGTCGATGTTCCAACCGGGCTGAATACAGACACCGGTATCACGACTTTTAAAAATACTACCAAATCCATAGCAGCCCGTGCTTTCCCCATCAGCGCTACAGCCATTTTTACCTTGAGTTTGTTAACGTTGAAGCCAGGGCTGTTCACCGCCAGCGGCCGGGACTGCGTCGGTGAGGTGTGGTTTGATGATCTCGGGATCAGTCCGGCCGACAGCGGTTTCCCCGCCGAACCGTGCGCCTGGCTGCTGGGCGCGGACCGTGTCAGCCAGACCTTGCGCGCACGGGCAGCGCACGCCAGCCACAAAGGCAGTTTTGGCGATGTCGCCGTGCTGGGCGGTGAATCGACCGCTGCCACACACATGGCCGGCGCAGCCTTGCTGGCCGCCAGCGCAGCCCTTTATGCGGGTGCCGGCCGGGTCTTTGTCGCCTTGCTGGGCAACGCACCCGGCCTGCAGGTCGATCCGGAGCAGCCCGAACTCATGTTTCGCTCGCCGGAAGCCCTGGATATGGCGCATCAGGTCGTGGTGTGCGGCTGCGGCGGCGGCGAAGCGGTCAAAACCATTCTTGCAAAAGTGCTGTCAACGGCCCGGCGGGTCGTTTTGGATGCCGATGCCCTCAATGCGATTGCCCAGGATTCGCAACTGCAAACCCAGCTCACGGCCAGGCAGGGTCGCGGCTACAGCACGGTATTGACGCCCCACCCGCTGGAAGCCGCCCGCCTCATGGGAATCACCGCGGCGGCAGTGCAGGCGGACAGGCTAGGCGCAGCCCGGCAACTGGCCGAACGGTTTCAGTGCGTGGTGGTTCTCAAGGGTTCAGGGAGCATCATCGCCGCGCCCGGGCAGACAGCCCTGATGAACCTCACCGGCAATGCGCTGCTCGCCACGGCCGGCACTGGCGACGTGCTGGCCGGACTGCTGGGCGCTGGCATGGCCCGAGGAATGAATGATGCCGAGGCGGCCCGCAACGCGGTTTTTGGCCATGGTCAAAGGGCCGATAGCTGGGCCAGAGACCGGCCGGGCCAGGCCCTGACAGCCTCGACGCTGGCCAAGTACACGGGCTAAGCCAGCATCATCATGCCGATCTGAAGCAGCACGAGCAGCACCAGTGCCGACAGGTCAACGCCGCCAATGCTTGGAATGACGCGCCGAAATGGTGTCAGCAGTGGCTCGGTCAGACGAGCCAGCAAGCCATACGCCATGGAGCCGGGCTGCACCCAGGACAAGACGGCATAGCCCAGCACCAGCATGAACAGGGTTTGCAGCGCTACCCGAAGCAGCATCTTCACTGCAAAAAGCAGCATGGCCAACACCGCCGCCAGTCCGAAATCAGTGCCGCCGGCCGGCGCGCCCAGCAGCAGCCCGAACAACAGCCACCACAGCAACGCATAGGCCAGCGCCATGAGGGCCGCAGCAAGCACACTGGCCCAGTCCACGGCGCGTGACTGTATCAGCGCCTTGGGCAGAGCGCGTCGCAGCGGTTTGACCAGCCAGTCTGTCAGCGCCATCACAAAACTGCCCGGCTGCCCGATCATGCTGACCCGCAGCCAGTTCATCCAGGCGCGCAGCAGCGCTGCGGCAATCAGCACGAAAAACGCTGTCTCCAGCAAAAAAGCCAATATCCGGATCAGCATATATTCCCGGCGTGTCTGAACATGGAAGACTTCATGAGGTTCTAGCGACGAGGCTTTTTACCCTGCTTCATGCCCGGATTGGCAGCTGCTTTTTTAACGGCTGTCTTGCGCGCCTTGGGCTGCGACTGGGATGTCCTGTCAGAGGAAGGCTGGCGGCTTTTCGAAGGGGTGCTGCGTCCGCTGCGCCGAGATCCTCCGGCACCGCGTTCCTGCAGCGGCAGTTCAGCCGCAGCGCCACCGGCCTTGTCCTTCATGGCCCGACTCACCAGACCAGCCTTGTCTTCACCTTCATGGACCAGGCGAAAATCGATTTTTCGGCCATCCAGATCGACCCGACTGACCTGGACCCGAACCCGGGTTCCCAAGGCATAACGCATGCCGCTGCGTTCGCCGCGCAACTCCTGCCGGGCTTCGTCAAAGCGGAAATATTCACCACCCAGTTCAGTGATATGTACCAGGCCTTCGACATACATGGCGTCCAGCGTCACGAAGATGCCGAAACCTGTCGCCGCTGTCACCACGCCGCCAAACTCTTCGCCCAGATGCTCACGCATGTATTTGCACTTGAGCCAGGCTTCCACGTCGCGGCTGGCTTCGTCCGCCCGGCGTTCGTTGGCACTGCAATGCAGGCCGGCGGCCTGCCAGGCCAGCTGGTCAACACTGGCCTTCTTGGGTTTTTCAGTCGGCTCCTTGATACGCAAGGCCAGCCGTTTGGACAGCTTGGCTTCAGCCTCGCCGGGTGTCGGCAATACCGGCAACTGGTATTTGGTCTTCTTCAGGATCGCCTTGATGACCCGATGCACCAGTAAGTCGGGATAGCGGCGGATAGGGCTCGTGAAGTGGGTATAAGCCTCGTAAGCCAGACCAAAGTGACCGCTATTCATCGGCGTGTAAATAGCCTGCTGCATGGAGCGCAGCAGCATCGAGTGAATCTGCAGCGCGTCCGGCCTGTCCTTGGTCGCCATGGCGATCTGCTGGAACTCGCCCGGAGCCGGGTCGTCGCTGACGGTCATGCCAATGCCGACCGCCTTGAGGTAATTGCGCAGCAGATCAACTTTTTCAGGGGTCGGCCCTTCATGAACTCGGAACAGGGCCGTGTGCTTGCTCTGCGCAATGAAGTCGGCAGAGCAGACATTGGCAGCCAGCATGGCCTCTTCAATCAGCCGGTGCGCCACGTTGCGGGTACGGGGAATGATTTTTTCAATCCGGCCGACTTCATCGCAAACGATCTGGGTTTCGGTGGTTTCAAAATCAACGGCACCGCGTATGCCACGCTCCTTGAGCAAGGCCTGGTACACCTCATGCAGATGCAGCAGGTGCGGCACCACGGTCTTGCGCTGCTGGGCTTCCGGGCCACGTGTATTACCCAGGATCGCTGCCACTTCGGTGTAGGTCAAACGGGCCTGGCTGAGCATGACCGCCGGGTAGAACTGGTAGGCATGCACCTCGCCCTTCGCATTGACCAGCATGTCGCAGACCATGCACAGACGCTCGACATGGGGATTGAGCGAGCACAGGCCGTTGGACAGCTTTTCAGGCAGCATGGGAATCACGCGGCGCGGAAAATACACACTGGTGGCGCGGTCGTAGGCATCAATGTCAATGGCGCTGCCGGTTTCGACGTAATGACTGACATCGGCAATCGCGACCAGCAGACGCCAGCCCTTGCCACGGCCGACCTTGACCGGCTCGCAATAAACCGCATCGTCAAAATCACGCGCATCTTCGCCGTCGATAGTGACCAGGGGAATGTCAGTCAGGTCCACGCGGTGCAGTTTGTCAGCCGGGCGAACCGCATCGGGCAAAGATCGGGCCAGGCCCATTGCTTCCTCGCTGAATTCGTGCGGTACGCCGTATTTACGCACGGCAATTTCAATTTCCATGCCTGGATCGTCAATTTCGCCGAGTACTTCCATGACGCGGCCGACCGGCTGGCCAAACAGCGCAGGCGGCTCGGTCAGTTGCACTACCACGATCTGGCCGGTTTTGGCCGTACCGGTCGCACCTTTGGGAATCAGTACATCCTGGCCGTAACGCTTGTCTTCAGGTGCTACCAGCCAGACACCGCTTTCCTGCAGCAAGCGTCCGATGATGGGATTGGGCGAGCGCTCGATAATTTCGGTCACGCGGCCTTCAGGCCTGTTTTTTCGGTCATGCCGCACGATGCGTGCCTTGACGCGGTCCTTGTGCAGCACGGCGCGCATTTCGTTGGGCGGCAGATAAATATCTGCTGCACCGTCATCACGCTGAACGAAGCCATGGCCGTCGCGATGGCCGGATACAGTGCCCTCGAATTCAGCAAGGAGCCCGGCAGTCGCGCCAGAATTTGGAAGATTTGTTTTGATAAAAAGTCTCTTTCGTGAGATGGCGCTGGTGACAAAGTATCGAACCAGGCACGTTGAATAAGGAGATTGGTTAGTTCCGCTTGTTTTTGTATCAGTTTAAGACCGATACTAGCAGCCTGTCGGGCACAGCATTTGAGAATTTTCAACTTTGAATTTGCTTAAAAAATAGGCGATTCTGATTGGATTCTGGCGATTTTGAGTATTTTCCACAGCAATTTCTCCCCCTATCCAACTTTTGGACGCAGTACGGCCATGCGCTTGACATTCCAGGCCAGGCAAACCAGGTTCCACTCGCCGGTGACTTTACGCAAGCCGCGCAGCGAGAACTGCCTGAACCCCAGCACTGACTTGATGATGCCAAACACCGGCTCCACCGTTTGCTTGCGAACCGCATAAGCGGCCCGGCCCGCTACCGTGCTCAAACGATGCACCATGGCCTGCATCGGCGTGGCATCCTCGGCCAGCGGGGCTGGCTCGGTAAAGCGCTCGCGCCAGTGCGGGTGGTGGTCTTGGCAAGCCACTGCAATCAAGGGCTCCATCTTGGCCTCTTCACAGGCTTTGACATTGGCATCGCTGCAATAGCCCGTGTCCGCAATCAGGGTGTGGGCATCACCGAGCCTGGGTGCCTGATCTTGCAAGACTTTGAGGATCGGCTGGACTTGTTGTTTGTCATTGGTCGCTTGTGTCAGAGTGACGGCAACCACCAGCATCGTGTCGGCATCCACCCCGGCCTGGGCGTTGTAGCACTGCTCAAAACCACCACCGGCCACCGGCATGATGCGCGACTCTTCGTCGGTCAGATTGATCTGGTCACTGTCACGCACGCCAGGCTGCGGGGCTGCAGGTGCTTTGCCACGGGGTTTTTTACCCGTCTCTTGTTCCTTGACTTGGCGCTTGGCCATCTTCTCGTCAAACTCGGCCTTCTCGCGGGTGTAGCGCTCTTGCGCACGCGCTGCAATCTTGGCCTTGGCAGCGGCCATGGCTGCGAGCCGATCTTCACGCAGTTTGAGTTCTTTGGGCAGGCTCATGCCGTCGGGGATGTTGGCCGTGTCAGCTTGCTCTGCCAGGGCCAGCAGTTCCTGGACTTCCTGTTTGAGTTGGTCTTCGAGTTTCACGATGTGGCCGTGCGAGAGGGCGCTGTGGCGCGAGGCATTGGCGTGAATCTTGGTGCCGTCCAGGCACACCGTGCCGAGCTTGAGCAAGCGCATCTCGCGGGCCATCTCCAGCACTTGCACAAACAGCCCGGCGAGTTCGTCGATGAAACGACGACGAAAGGTAGCCAGGGTGTCATGGTCGGGGTGGCTGCCAGCGGCAATGTAGCGAAAGGCCACCGAATCGTAAGTGGCCATTTCCAGTTTGCGGCTGGAGAAGACGCCGGTGCAATAGCCGTAGACCAGAATGGCCAGCAAGGTGGCCGGGTGATGTGCCTTGGAGCCACGACCCGCGTATTGGCGGCTCAAGTGGGAGAGATCAAGGCCATCGACGACTTCAACGACGAAGCGAGCCAGGTGGTCCTGGGTGAGCCAGTCATCGACCGACGGGGGTAGCAGGTAGTCGGTCTTGCGGTCAGTGAGAATGAAGTTTGACATGTGAGTTGAAAACCTTCTTAAGCCATGCTCATTATGGCTTTAATGCTACGTTATCAGTAGCAAATGGAGGGTTTTTTTAGTGGGATTTAAGTCCGACAGGCTGCTAGCCGCGATCTATGAAAAGCGGATGTCCCGGTGAATGGAGCGCATCACAAGACGCCGGGATGTGGCGGTTTTCTGTAGGGTTCAAACCAGACATTCATCGAACATTGAAAATTTCTGCATAAAATTGATTTTTTTCAGCAGGGCATCCGATAAGCCATAAATGTAATGTTAAACTGCTTGCTGTGCCCGGGTGGCGGAATTGGTAGACGCGCACGGTTCAGGTCCGTGTATCGCAAGATGTGGAGATTCGAGTTCTCTCCCGGGCACCAAAATTACTCAAGCCCCCCAAAAAAAAGCTGCTGCTAGCACAGTCTAAGCAGTTGCTTAACCTGTTGAAATTAGTTTCCGACTAACCTGATTGAAGGCCGCAACCCACCGTTGCGGCCTTTTTCTTTTTCGGACGGCTCAGTTCGGCACGTTTTCTTGCGGGTCTACAGCCGCCCTGGCCAAGCCAAGCCGCATTGCAGGGGGTCAGTCCATCCTTGCCGGCCAAGCAGTAGTTGTAATAGACCCTGAAAATCGCCAATACTTTTTCGATGTTCTCGGGCAGATACGCGCTGTATCCGTACCAGGTACGGCCAAGTTTTCTCGCGGTTGCGACAGGTCTTTCGTAAGCGCTCCACGAACCCCAGACTTTCAAAGATGAATTGAAATCGGCACCCTTGCAAGAACGTTTTGAAGCCATATTTACCCAGCGCACATGCTTTGCGACACTCAACGAGTTGCTGCAACGCCTTTATCGACGCAAAGATGAACTACTGCTGGTATTGAAACGCCCCGATATACCCTTGCATACCAACGGCAGTGAAACCGACATCAGGGACTTCGTCAAAAAACGCAAGGTCAGCGGTGGTACACGCAGTGACCTGGGCCGCCAATGCCGCGATACATTTGCCAGCCTGAAGAAAACCTGCCGCAAGCTTGGCATCTCTTTTTGGGCGTATCTGCAAGATCGCGTTTCCTTGACCAATGCCATTCCACCACTGCCAATGTTGATTCGCAATGCCGTGGTTTCTGGTGCCTCGCCATGACTTATTGAGAAGTTACGGGGAAAGTTGTTCAAACAAACGGAGCCACTTCTGAAATCAAGCACTTACATGAACGCTATGTGTGAATGGGGTGGCTGATGGGGCTCGAACCCACGACAACAGGA
>JAECRO010000014.1:0-37863 GCA_016000195.1 Burkholderiales bacterium
ATCCCGCGCAAGAATGGTATTCGTCGGACGGTTACCTTCGGATCTCCGCATCGCTCGAACAACAGCACTTTAGCAAGTTCTGCCTCATCGACCCCAACGCCTTGAGCACGTGACATCGCCATGCGTATGGACAGAGCATTGAGGAAGCGCTTTATCAATCGAGGATTTCCAGAGATGCCGATAGCGCTTGTCATAAGCGGGGCGAGGCGATCTGCGGCATCCAAACGCGCAACAAGTTCGTCGGGTAATTTATCGTTCAGCGTTCTAAGGAATTTGAGATCGACGCGCTTTCCTTGCCATGTCTTGCCCAACTGGGCGCAGATTCCAGCGCGCAAGACTTCCTTCGCCTCGCCTTCCAAACCGCTGTTCTCGATGAACAACAGCATCATGTAGGCACGGACCTCTTGGGTTCCCAATGGCGGGACACGAATCGGAAACTGAATGAACGCGATGTGCAACTTTTCAAAGGCTAAAGTTGCCCAATGACAAGAGGGGAGGAGCATGTGCGCCGACTGGCGTATCGTGGGTTTGTCTGCAACCTACGCTAAACGAAGGAGACGCACATGCCCCTCGATGAATTCATTATCCATGTGTACTGCGAAATCTGTGAAGCCTATGCGGCGGTGGCGAACACGCCTTTGCGCCGGCGCGGCTTTGCCCCGGCACTGAGCGACCAGGAGGCGCTGACGCTGGAGGTGGTCGGCGCCTACCTGGGCATGAGCCAGGACAAGCAGATCTGGAGCTACTTTCACGGCCACTGGCGCGCCTGGTTCCCGGGATTGGGCGCACGCTCGACCTTTGTGCGCCAATCGGCCAACCTGTGGGCGATCAAGCAGTGCATGCACCGCTACTGGGTCGGGCGGCGGGGCGCCAGCAAGCGCACCGTTCACCTGGTCGATGGCTTTCCCATGCCGGTTTGCCACTTTCGGCGGGCGCATTTCAGCCAGGTGTTTCGAGGCGAAGCGACGTTTGGCTACTGTGCCTCGAAAACGCAGACCTACTACGGCTTCAAGGCCCTGCTGCTCACCAGCGGCGAAGGGGTGATCCAAGACATTGCCCTGTTTGCCGCCCACGTGGACGAGCGCGATGCGCTCGCTGACATGGACTTGTCGGGCATCCAAGGCATGCTGCTGGGCGACAAAGGCTTCATCCGTCCAACTCTCAAGGAGGATTTGGCGCGCCAGAGCATTGATCTGCACACGCCGCTGCGCAGCAACATGTTGGATAGCCGGCCGCGCAGCTTCATGCGCCGCGCAGCCCGCGCGCGCCGTCTGGTGGAGACCGTCATAGGCCAGCTTTGCGAGCGCTTTGAGATCGAGCGCAACCGCGCCCGTGACCTGTGGCATCTCGTCTCGCGCCTGTACCGCAAGGTCGCGGCCCATACGCTGTGTGTCTTGCTCAACCGTCAACTCGGCCGGCCTTGCCTGCACCTCGATGGCTTGGTTTCATTTTGAAAGTTGCACATCGCGTGAATGAGCTTGTCAAAGTAGTTGGTGACCAAGTCGTCTTCAACGCCCTGAAAGTGGCGCTTAACTGCATGCTTGATCATCTGGTCGTCCGCGGCAATGACGAAAGCCGTGTGCTTGAGAAACAGAAGCAACCTGATGGCTTCCAAAGTGGAGATAGTCGTCTCGGGCAAGCACCGATCAAGATCGTCAATCAGCACCACAAGTGTCACGCCTAATTTTTCAAGCACGCTCTCAAAACTTTTGCGAAGAGCCTCAATTTCCTTCGGCGGAGACCGCACCTTCTTTGCATTAATCAAACCTTCGGTCGATTTACCTACTTCACCAGTGATTTCACCGGCTGAATCAAGCTTATCCTGATCGATTTGTCCTGCCAAGACATGCTTGCCAAGTTCCAAAACCTCCCCAAGTAATCCGGTTGGCGGCAGACCTAATGCCATGGATGCTGCAGAACCGGCGACGAGCTTGACAGCACGGAACCAGTTGACTCGACCAAGCAAATCTTTGGTTTGTTCGATCCCGGTCTTGCGTTCTTCTGCCACTTTTGCCAGAGTCGATGCAACGACCTCAATCAAGGCTGCACGGGCATCGTCATACCCTTGGTAAAGCCACGCGTTGAATTCAACGAAGATGTACTTGCTCTCCGCTGTTCCATCTTCAAGCTCACTCCGGATCAACTTGATCATCGAAGATTTACCAACGCCCCAAGCGCCTGAAACGCCGATAGAAATCGGACGCGACTGCGCCTGTTCAATGATTTCCGCAACGGTAGCAGCTACGCTTCTGAAGTTCAGAAAATCTTGGGCGGTTTCGTTATCGGTCCACATTGGTTTTCCTTAAAACAAGAAAAGCTACTCGACATTAGTCGGGTATAGCGACCGAGTATAGAAGTGACATTCTTCGCTAGCTATTGATCCGGCCCGATGAAGTATCAACCGTGCTTATCGGGTTTTCACACACAGGTGGTGCGTACATGGTGCATTACAGGCTTGCACAGCGACGTAGCGAGACGCATTTTTCGGAGGTGCTTCACCATAGATTTGCTCGGGTAAATCGCGTCACGCCACGTATGAGCCATCTGCGCGAGGTCAATTGGGCTCGGGGTGTTGTGTGTGACAACCCGATAAGCACGGTATCAACTTTGCTGAATTTTCCCACTCTAGGCAACCCTGAAGAGCGGCTCAATGCGGATTTGAAGCAGGAAATAGGCAAGCGCGTGCTGCTGCGCACCAAAGCCGGGCTACGCGAGGCGGCCAACGAGCACATGGCCATGCTGGAGCGCACCCCGGAGCGGGTTATTGGCTATTTTCAGGACCGCCGGGTGCGCTATGCGGCTTAATACTTCATCGGGCCGGATCAATAGTCATTCGCGTTGAACGTGCTGTTCTCGATCCCGCCATGCCGAGTGTTCATACAGTAGAAAACCAGGGTTTTCTTGGCCGAGGCGATTGACTCTGCCCCAGACATCCAACTAGCCATCAATGAACTGGAATAGTGTCTCCACACGGCCGTAGCCACAGCCACGTTCACGTCATGTCCAAGTTCATGGAGCGCGATTTGCACGTTGACCGCTTGCTTGCGTTGTATGGCATCAAAGGAAGTTCTGCTGTCCACACACGAATCGCTGCATTTATCAATGAGGCTGGACAAATTCGACCTCAAATCACTGACATCCTGCTGCATCAATCGGTCGTAGTCTGGGCTTCCAAATTCTCGACCAACTGGGGCTATGTTCAGCCAATTTCCGTCCTCGGCAGATTGCCAGAAAAATCGGGAGTGATGAAACTTTGAATGAAAAATTTGGCTTACGCTGCGTTTTCGTTTTCTACTGTTCACTTTCAGACTCCTTTGAAGATTTTGCTCAGGTTATCGCCTTCTGCGTAAGCCTGCCTGATGCAAATCGTACTGGAACTGCATGCCTACCCATAGACATCGAGCCTGATCACCCTAGCCATGAAAGCCTGGACCGGCTCGGCTATGTTCGGGTTGCCCCCGGCATCTGCAAGGCCAGGCGCGCAGCATGGAGCTTGACCGCCTTGCAGCTCGAAGTGAGCACGCCATAGTGGCGAATGCGTTTGAGACCGCTGAGCGGCCCATGCCGCAGGAAGCGGCGCACGAACTCCACGCCGGACATCCGCACGGTGCGTTTTCCCCCCATGATCATTGACGTGGACCCTGAAGGCGACTTCGCTGTGGCCGACCGATGAGATGCGTGCATTGCTGATGGCCGTGCGGTGCGTGTATCAGGTAGTCCAGCACCGGTTCACCAAAGGGCGTCTTGGCATACGCGACCCAGTCACCAAACCTCAGTAGATTCCGCAAAGCATGGTCAAGGTGCCATGCCTAGCCGTACGTTACTAAAGACACCTTGTTGTCAGCCGACCACAAAAATCCGACGGACTTTGTTTTCGCCCGACGGACTTTGTTTTCGAGCAAAAGCTCCGCCATGACCGTGCATGTTCCCGCCGTAAGGCATTGCTGCTTTTCCTGCATCGGTCACACGGCCGGAATCAGCGATCACGCCCGGCTGGAATACTCCCTCAAAACACCCGGCGACAGAACCCCATGAAAAATTTACAGAGTTTATTTTTACATTACGGAGTTTATTTTTACGATCAATGTATCTTCAAAATGCCCGCACGCACGCGCCTCACTCCACCGTCACGCTCTTGGCCAGGTTGCGCGGCTTGTCCACGTCCGTTCCCCTTGCGCAGGCGGTGTGGTAGGCGAGCAATTGCAGCGGCACGACGTGCAGCAGCGGGCTTAACGCGCCGTAATGCTCAGGCATGCGGATGACGTGGACGCCTTCGCTGCTGTCGATGCGGCTGTCGGCGTCGGCCAGTACGTACAGCACGCCGCCCCGGGCGCGCACTTCCTGCATGTTGCTCTTGAGCTTTTCGAGCAGCGCGTCGTGCGGCGCCACCGTGACCACCGGCATGGCGCTGGTCACGAGGGCCAGCGGGCCGTGCTTGAGTTCGCCGGCCGGATAGGCCTCGGCATGGATGTAGCTGATTTCCTTGAGCTTGAGCGCGCCTTCGAGCGCAATCGGGTAATGCATGCCGCGCCCGAGGAACAGCGCGTTTTCCTTTTTCGCAAAATCCTCGGACCAGCTGATGACCTGCGGCTCCAGCGCCAGCACGGCCTGCAGCGCGGCGGGCAGGTGGCGCAGGGCCTTGAGGTGGGCGGCTTCTTCAGCCTCGCTCAGACGGCCCTTGGACTGGGCCAGCGCCAGCGTCAGCAAAAACAAGCCGGCCAGCTGGGTGGTGAAGGCTTTCGTCGAGGCCACGCCGATCTCGACCCCGGCGCGCGTGATGTAGGCCAGCTTGCATTCGCGCACCATGGCCGAAGTCGCCACGTTGCAGATGGTCAGCGTCTGTGTCATGCCCAGGGACTGCGCATGGCGCAGCGCGGCCAGCGTGTCGGCGGTTTCGCCGCTCTGCGTGATGGTGACGACCAGCGTGCGCGGGTTGGGCACCGAGGTGCGGTAGCGGTATTCGCTGGCCACTTCGACCTGCGTCGAAATGCCGGCAATCGACTCCAGCCAGTATTTGGCCGTGCAGCCGCTGTAGTAGCTGGTGCCGCAGGCCAGGATCAGCACCGAGTCGATGTCCTTGAAGGTGCGGTAAGCCCCGTCGCCGAACAGCTCGGGCACGATGCCGGTGACGCCTTCGAGCGTGTCGGCAATGGCGCGCGGCTGCTCGAAAATTTCCTTTTGCATGTAGTGGCGGTAGGGGCCGAGTTCGGCGGCGCCGCTGTGGGCGTGGACGGTCTTGACTTCGCGCTCCACCCTTTTGTGGTGGCGGTCAAACACCCAGTATTTGCCCAGTTGCAGGTCCACCATGTCGCCTTCTTCAAGGTAAACGATCTGGTCGGTGACGCCGGCCAGCGCCATCGCGTCGCTGGCCAGGAAGGTTTCAACGTGGTCGGTCTTCACGCCCACGCCCAGGATCAGCGGCGAGCCGGCGCGGGCGCCGACGACGCGGTGCGGCTCGTCCTTGCTAAAAGCGGCAATCGCATAGGCGCCATGCAGCTGCGCCACGGTGGCCTTGAGCGCGTCGAACAGGTCGCCGTCGTACAGGCTGTCCATCAGATGCACGATGACTTCGGTGTCGGTCTGGCTCTCGAACACATAGCCCTTGGCCTGCAGCATGGCGCGCAACTCGTCGTGGTTTTCAATGATGCCGTTGTGCACCAGCGCCACCCGGCCCGGACGCGACGCGCTGTCCGCGCCGCTGCCGTGGCTGAAATGCGGATGCGCGTTATGCACCGCCGGCGCGCCGTGGGTGGCCCAGCGGGTGTGGGCAATGCCGGTGCTGCCCTCAAGATGCTCGCTGCTGACCTGGTGCTGCAGCTCGGCCACGCGGGACGTGCTGCGCGCCCGCTTCAGGCCGTCGGCATACACCGCCACACCGCAGGAGTCATAACCCCGGTATTCGAGCCGCTGCAGGCCCTGCACCAGGATGGGAACAATGTTTCGGGTGGAAACCGCTGCAACGATGCCGCACATAAAAAGAACTCCTTGAAAAAATGGTTTGCCGATGCTACGGTTTAGCCATTTTTTAAGGTGATTGATTTTTTGCTATTTTTGGAATTTAATTTCATGCTTATTTATTTATAAAATTTAATTTCACAAGTACATATTTAATGGAACAAAATTACGCAGACGCTACCGACATCAGCTTGCTTGAGTTGCTGCAGACCGATGCCAGCCTGAGCAACCAGAGCCTGGCCGAGCGGGTCCATATCTCGCCGCCAACCTGTTTGCGCCGCATCAAGCGGCTGCGGGAAGCGGGCCTGATCGAGCGTGAAATTGCCGTGCTGAGCCCGGACAAGCTCGCCGCCGTGCTGGGCTACGGCCTGACCGCGCTGGTCGAAATCTCGCTGGACCGGCAGGGCGCCGAGTGGCTGGAGGCGTTCGAGGCACGGGTGATGCCGGACGACGCGGTGCAGCAGTGCTACCAGGTGTCGCCGGGGCCGGATTTCATGCTGGTGGTGCATGTGGCGGACATGCGGGCTTACCTGGCGCTGGCGCAGCGGCTGTTTACCAGCGATGCGAACGTGCGCAATGTAAAGGCGTTCTTCAGCATCAAGCGCGCTAAATTTCAGCCAAAAGTGCTGCTGGCGCAATGAATACGTGCGCGGCCAGCTATTAAATTGATAGTACCGCCGGATTCTGCCGGGCTGGGCCGGCCGGGACTTGGCCCCAAGGCGGGCGCAACCTTGAAAAGCCCGGTCGTGACGAAAACAAGACCTGGCTCAGTCCGGCTCGGCTCAGTTCATTGATCAGGTCGATGTACTGCTGCATGCCAGCCTCCTGCGAGGTGCCCTTGAGCTTGCTCCAGGCGTCCCACTCCAGTCCCTCCAGTCCGGGGCGGCTTTGCACAGGAAACGATTTGATGGTCACACGCGTTGCGACACCGGAAGCTGGCAAAAAATCCGTCCGGGCCAAGGGTGGCGGGCGATTCGGCCGCGCTGGCGCTGATGCCTGACGACTCGAAAACCCGGCTCAAGGGCAAGTCCTGCGGCATCAAGAAAGTCGCCTGGCGCCCGGAGCCGCAGCGCATCATCGACGAGTTCATGCCCGGGTTTGCCCGGCTGGCCATGGTGACGCTGACGCTGATGCTGCCGCGGGACGAGGAATAAGGCCCGGCGGCGCGGCAGGCAGGCCTTCCGCCGGCAAATTTTTAATCAAATCGCCGTTTTGCGCTTTACCCACGGGCGCAAGCAGCTATATTTTTAATAGCATCAGGATTTAAACCGCCGCGCGGCGATCTCCAGCAGGCCGTCAAAAATCAGGCCCTCCACGAGTTCGAACCTGACCGTCATGCTGGGCGCGACCTTCCAGCCGGCGCCGCCGGTCATGATGCATTCGGGCGCTTCGC
Source organism: Burkholderiales bacterium (assembly GCA_016000195.1). Lineage (GTDB taxonomy): Bacteria > Pseudomonadota > Gammaproteobacteria > Burkholderiales > Burkholderiaceae_C > Polaromonas. The sequence continues at coordinate 7,349 of JAECRO010000014.1, forward strand.
CGCAATGGCGGGTGATGTTGTCCACCATGCGCTGCACCGCGCCGGCAATGGCAAACGTGCCGCCGCTGGTCAGCGCGTCGCTGGTGTTGGTGGGGAAATCCCGCACTTCGCCGGTCGGGACGTGCAGGCCGGCGGTGCCCGATTCGAGCGCGCGCAGCATGATGCCGTGGCCGGGCAGGATGATGCCGCCCAGGAACTTGCCCGACGCGTCAATCGCCTCGACCGTGACCGCCGTTCCGACCATCACGACCAGGCAGGGCTTGTGGATGCCGCGCGCCAGCAGCCGGTGATAGGCGCCGATCATGGCCACCCAGCGGTCGGCCCCGAGCCGCGCCGGATGGTCGTAGCCATTGGTCAGGCCGGCCTCCTGCGGGCTGGAGTGGACCCAGCGCGGCAGCACTTCCCAGATTTCCATCTGTTCGGCCAGCCGCCGCTTGATGGCGTCGCCGGCCACGACACAGCCCAGGATCGCCGAGGGCTCGGGCATGCCCTGCCAGTCATTTTCGGCCAGCCGGTCGATGTTCTCCAGAAACACCGCGCCATGGGCCAGCAGTTTGGCGCCCACCACCGGGGCGTCGTACTGGGCCCATTTCAGGCGGGTGTTACCCACGTCAAGCGCTAGAAAAGTCATGGGGCTGAATTATGAACAGATTTGCAGCACACCTGACATTTGATACAGGGGGGTGTTTTCCCGTAGTGGCGCGCCCCGCCGCGACCGGTCAGATCAGGCCAAACCAGCAGGCACGCTGGACGGCAGCCAGTTTGTTGTCCACCTTGAGCTTGCTCATGGCGTTGGCCAGGTGAAAGTTGACGGTGCGCTCGCTGCACAGCAGGATTTCGCCGGTTTTGCGCGCGGTCATGCCCTGGAACGCCAGGTCCAGGCATTCGAGTTCGCGCGGGCTCAGGGGATTGCGCGCTTCAGCCAGCGCGCGCTTGAGCAAGGGCCAGATGTTGAGCGCCGACCAGGCGAGTTGCGACGGCTCGGTGCGGTCAGGCCACTGGCGTGCGCTGAACAGATAGCATTCAAAAGAACGGCCCACGGTGATCGGAAAGGCAATCCGCACGACGCTTTGAAAGCCATGCGCCAGCCACAGCCTGCGCCAGCGCCCCAGGTCTCCGTAAGCCGCCCTGGAAATATCCTGCCAGGCGACCAGGGGCGCATCGGAATCCCGCCAGGGCGCGCCGAAGTCCTGGCTGGCGGCCAGCGCGTGCGCCGCCTCCAGCAGCCGGGGCGGATGCAGGGCCAGCACCAGCCGGCTATCCTGTCCGGCAAAAGGGTCGGGACCCAGCACCAGCAGGGCTTCGACCGAGAATTCGCCCAGCGCGGACAGCCAGTCATTCATGATGCCGTCCAGGCAGACACTGTCAAAGTTAGCAGGTGATTGCATGGCTAGTTATCAGGAAGAACAGGGACAATGATTCTGGTTTCAAGGGTAAAAAGTGATTTTTCAATACGCACGATTTGGCTAAGCGCCCGATGCTAAAAATCCGCCGCACCTCACAGTTTTCACGCTATGTGCCGAGGCGGTGGACAGTTGCGCCCCTGGAGCCGATTTTGCACGCGTCGCCATGGCGGCTGCGGCTGCTTGGCCTGGCAGCCATGCTGGGTCAGCCCCTGTTCGGATGGGTCTGGTCGAGTTGGTTAGTCCAACCTTATGAAAACCTGTGGCTGCGTGGCCTGATGAGCTTATTGGGCGGAATATTGATTTTTCCTGCGATGAGCCGGGATTTTTCAAACCCGACAACCCAGATACTGGTCACGCTTGTGATGTGGATCGAGCTGCCCTTTTTTTTCAGCTGGATGTACCTGTGCAATGGCGGCAATGAACCATGGCTGGCAACGGTCTGTGCGGTGATTGTGTTTTATTACCATCTGACCGACTGGCGCCTTGCCACAGCAGGAATTTTCAGCGGGGCCTTGCTGGCGTGGGCCTTGTTCGTCTGGCTGATGCCCAATGGCGCACATTGGAGTGCCGTTGATGCAGTCGTCATCCTCTTCAGCTGGAGCTGCTCTATTTTGCTAGGCTTGTCGTCGGCCAACCTGCGGCGCGAGCACCTGGCCCACACTCTGACGACGATGGGCATCATGGCGCACGAATTGCGCACACCCCTGTCCACGGCCGCGCTGATCGGGGACGCCATGCAGATGGAAGTGCAGCGCCAGCCGGCGCATCCGCGCGCCGTGAAGCTCGAACAGCTGGGCGAGCGCCTGCATGCGCTGGTGCGCACCATGAACCACCAGATCGACACGCAGATCGCCAATGCCAAGCTGCTGCAGCTGCCGCGCCACACCGAAGCGGTCGATGCGGCGGCCCTGGTCGAAGAGGTCGTGGCGGCCTATCCCTACCCCTCGAACCGCCAGCGGGAGTGCGTCAAGGTGGTGATCCATGACAATTTCAGCTTTCTAGGCTCCCCGACCCAGTTTTCCCAGGTGCTGGGCAACCTGGTCAAGAACGCCCTGCATTCCCTGACCGCCGCCGACTCGTCCTATCCTCCAGGCGCGCTGCGGATCGAGCTGGACCGTGTGCTGAACCGTGGCCACATCAGCGTGGCGGACGACGGCGCCGGCATCGACCCGGCCTTGCTGGCGCACATCTTCAAACCCTTTTTCTCCAGCAACCGCAGCACCGGGCACGGGCTGGGCCTGGCTTTTTGCCAGCAGGTGGTGCATAGCGCGGGCGGCATCATCCAGGTCAAGTCAAGCCATGCCGTGGGGGCGATCTTCACGCTGATCCTGCCGATTGCGCCTGGCTGATCGCCACCGATGCGTCATTTTCAATTACCGTCACAAGGCCTCCACCCATGTCTTTTTCACTTTACCGCCGCCCCGGAGGCGTGATCTTTCTCGATGACGACCGGGACTATCTTGAAATGCTGGGCGAAGTCATGCCGCCCGACTGGTATGTGCGCCTGTTCCTGCGGCCCATTGCCTGCATCGAGCAGTTGCAGCACGACATCCAGCCCCGGGAAGCAGACGCCTGGGCGCAGCAGGAAATCATCAACCGCTGGCGCGAGGGCGCCCTGCTGATCCCGCAAATCCTTCAATACTGGCGCAAGGACGGAGCGGCGCGATTTGCGTTTGCGCAGGTCGCCGTGGTGGACTACGCCATGCCGGCCATGAGCGGGCTGCGGGTGCTGGGCGAGCTGACGCAATGGCCGGGCTCGCGTATTTTGCTCACCGGCCGCGCCGATGAGCAGCTCGCGGTATCGGCCTTCAACCGGGGGCTGATCAACCAGTTCATCCCCAAGCAGTCCCCGGACCTGCGCCTGCGCGTGACCGGCGCCGTGCAGGACTTGCGCCATCACCCGGACGAGCGCCAGCAGCAGATCTGGCGCGCCACCCTCTCGCCCCGCCAGCATGCGCTGCTGTTCGACCCGCTGATTGCCGAGGCGCTGCAAAGCCTGCTGCGCCGGCAGGGCTGGATAGAACACATCGTCATTGGCGCGCCCTTCGGCGTGCTCGCGCTGGACGCCCGGGGGGCCGCCAGCTGGCTGCAGCTTGAGCCGGCCGACAACCTGCCCGAACTGGCGGACATGGCCTTGTCCCAGGGCTGGGATGCGGCCACCGTGCAGGACATCCGGGCCGGCAGCAAACTCATTGACCTGGAGCTGCAGCTGGCGCTGGGCGACAGCCAGCGGCCCGGGCCGCGCGAGTCGCTGGTCATGACGGGCAATGCAGGCCTGCTCTACGCCGCCATTTTCAGCCTTGGCGAGGCGTTCAGCCCCGGCCTGGCGGCCAGTTACGAGCGTTTCCTGGCCAACCATGGCGAAAGACGGCTGCAGGAGCAGGATTAAGCACCGGCTTGCCCGGCTCCAGCTCCGGCCCGGGCGCGGCGCGCGATGGGCCAGTCCCAGGGCTTGAGGATGGGCGCGATCTCCCGGGCGGTCTGCTCGATCCGGTCCATCTCGGAGCCGGTCAGTCCGGCATTGAGCGTCAGCCGCACCATGGCCCGGTTGCGGCTGGTGGCTGGCGCGCAGAAGATGGCGCCAAAGACCTGACGCTCTTCCAGATGGTCGCGAAGCACCGCAGTAGCCGGCTCGGTCCCGGCTTCCAGCGCAATGATCTGCTGGCTGCCCTGGTGAATCGGGTAGCCCATGCTTGAGAGGCTGGCGCGCAGCCGGCGCGTGTTGGCATGCAGCCGCACCCGCTCGGCGTCGCTGCGGCGGACCACTTCCAGCGTGGCCGCCAGACCGGCAATCTCATGCGGCAGCAGGCAGGAGCTGAAAATATTCGGATAGCTGTTATGCAGCACGTAATAACGCAGTTCGGCCGGAATGGTGAAGAATCCGGCCCGGCCGGCAAACGCCTTGGCCAGGCTGGCGGTGATGAAATGCACCCGGTCGGTCAGGCCCAGCTCGGCGCACAGCCCGGCGCCCTGCGGGCCGTGGGTGCCCAGCGAATGCGACTCGTCCACCAGAATCGTGCAGCCATGCTGCTCGACCACCTCGACCATCTCCACCAGCGGGCACAAGGCGCCCGTGGTGCTGTAGACCGAATCCACCACCACAATGCCGGGTCCGTGGCGGGCAATCATGCGCGCGAGATGCGCCGGGTCATTGTGGCGAAACGCATAGGCCGGCGCACGCGCGGCATGCACGCCTTCCCACAAGGAAGTATGGGCCAGGCTGTCAAGGTAAACCGGGGTTTGATCGTCGGCAATCGCCTGCAGCAATCCGACATTGGCCGAATAGCCCGACTGGCAGACAAAGCCATCTTCCTTGCCCACCCAGGCCGCCAGGGAGGCCTCCAGGGTTCGGCACGGGTGGGCATCCAGCAGGAAAACACCCGACTGGATCACGCTTTCATTGCTGTGTTGCAGGTTGGCGATTTGGGCCCGGACAATGTCCGGATTGCCTGAGATGCCCAGGTAATCATTGCCATCAAGCCGGATCGAGTTTGATCCGGGATTGCGGCCATGCAGGATGGGTTTTCCACCCCACTGGGTTTTCCAGTGCTCCATGAACTTCTGCTCAAACCGCTCGCGCAGGCGGGGCAGCAGGGGTGGATTGAGGTAAGCGCGGGGCGCGATGGGAAGGGTGCGGTCGAGTACTTGCATGGGGCTGCTCCTTGGTTAAAGACAGCCTCATTGAAAACGTCCCTATGGATATTCTTGCCTTGCCCCCTGTTAGAACTGACAGGTTGTTGCCATCAACACATCCTGAAACATGCTTGCACCGTGTTAGTGCATTGCGCTTTTTTATTTCTGCATCCAGGGCAAGCCCCGCAGGCGCCAGCCGCCCAGGCGGCCGCGCTGCGCCTGCCCGTCAGCGTCGCCTTCAAAACCTTCGAGGATGTTGTAGGCCTCCAGCCCCAGCTCCGCAGCCCGGCGGGCCGCAGCCACGGAGCGCACGCCGCTGCGGCACAAAAACACCACTTTCCGGCCGTCGGGCACGGCCGCTTTCAGCGCCTCGTCAAAGCCGGCATTCAGGGCCATGCCCGGCCACTGCTTCCAGGCCACGGCCACGGCGCCCGGCACAAAGCCGACCCATTCGCGCTCGGCATCGGTGCGCACATCGACCAGCACCGCATCGCCCGACTGCAGCCATTGCCAGGCCAGCGGCGGCGCAATGTCGCCGGCGTAGCCGCTGGCCGCTTGCACCTGCTGCCCGGAAGGATCGAAAAGGGGATCGGTTTTCATGAAAACTCCTGTGATGGATGAAGTGAAAGCCTGACTGCCCTCACCCCGCTCAGGGCGGTGCGTCAAGCCTGAAAATCAGTGTATTCGTTCAGGCTGCGCAGGCCGAGAGCCGGAAAATTGTGCAGAAAAACCGGGCAGCATGGAAAAACCGATGCCAGCGTGCAAAATCATTTCAAAAACCTACCCAAACCTACCCAAACCTACCCAAACCTACCCAAACCTACCCTTTTTCTGGCCTTTTTTCCTGGAGACAAGATGTCCTCAAAACCCGCTGATCCGCCTGCCGGGAACGCGCCCGCCACCAAGGCCGAACGCAAGGCGCTGGCCGATCTGCTTTCTCGGTGGCAGCCTCCACTGGCAGAGCCTGGCGCAAACAACAAGAAAAGCAAGGCAGGCAGCCTGGCCGGCTTCGACCCGGGGGCCAAGCCCTTCTCGACCGACGACAAGGAGCGCGACAAGGAAAGCGTCGATGCCCTGGCCATCGAGCTGGACACGCTGCAGAACCTGTTTTATGCCGACAGGCGCTACAAGCTGCTGGTGATTTTGCAGGGCACCGACGCCTCGGGCAAGGACGGCACGCTGCGCGGCGTGTTCAGCCGCATGAGCCCGCTGGGCGTGCAGACGACAGCCTGGAAGGCGCCGAATGAAAGCGAGCGCGCCCATGATTACCTGTGGCGCATCCACCAAAGGATGCCGGCCGACGGCAACATCATGATCTTCAACCGCAGCCACTATGAAGACGTGCTGGTGCCGGTGGTCAATGGCTGGATCACGCCCGCGCAGACGGCGCAGCGCTACCAGCAGATCAACGACTTTGAACGCATGCTCAGCGAAACCGGCACGGTGATCCTCAAGTTCATGCTGCACATCAGCTTTGACGAGCAGCGCGAGCGGCTGCAAGAGCGCGTTGACGACATCACCAAGCACTGGAAGTTTGCCCTGGGCGACCTGGACGCGCGCAAGCAGTGGAAGCAGTACCAGCAGGCCTACGAAGACCTGCTCAACGCCACCAGCACGCCCTGGGCGCCCTGGACGGTGGTGCCGTCCGACTCCAAGACCCACCGCAACCTCATGATTGCCACGCTGGTGCGCCAGCGCCTGCTGCAGCTGGACCTGCGCTACCCGCCCGAAGACCCGGCGCTCAAGGGACTGAAGATCACCTGAAGGGCTGAACGCGTGTCAAGCGGCGCCCCACAGCGCCCGCCCGAGCTGATCTAAAGCATTTACAGCCTTTTGCGCAATACCAGCCTGCGCAAGCAGCTATTCTTTTAATAGCAATAGCTGTTTAAGATCAATGCCCGCCGCCCAGACAGGCCACCCTCACCGCCGGGTCGTCGCGCAGCTTGTCGGCTTCGCCATGCACTGAAATGCGGCCGTTTTCCAGCACGTAGCCGTAGTCGGCCACTTTCAGCGCGGCGGCGGCGAACGGCTCAACCAGCAGCATGGTGACGCCGCGCGACTTCAGGCCGGCAATGATGCGGAACACCTTTCAGCACCCTTGACAAAAAACGTTCGGGTTAACCCTTTGTTCAACGGCCTGAAAAAATCGGGCCGCTGATTGAAAAAAGTGGCGTTATTTCCCCACCGCTGTAAGTTGACGTTTACGTAAACGTAATATCATGGCGTTTTGGCACCCCAGGGTGCTTTTTGCCACCCCGAGGAGACACTTTCCATGACCGACCTGTCCGCCGACTACAAGGCTCTTGCCAGCTACCGCCCCACGAACAAGGTGCGCTTCATCACCGCCGCCAGCCTGTTCGACGGGCACGACGCGGCCATCAACATCATGCGGCGCATCCTGCAGGGCATGGGCGCCGAGGTGGTGCATCTGGGCCACAACCGCAGCGTCGATGAAGTCGTGACGGCCGCGCTGCAGGAAGACGCACAGGGCATCGCCATCAGCTCCTACCAGGGCGGGCATGTGGAGTATTTCAAGTACATGGTGGACTTGCTCAAGAGCCGGGGCGGCGAGCACATCCAGGTCTTCGGCGGCGGCGGCGGCGTCATCGTCGGGCCGGAAATCCGCGAACTCCAGGCCTACGGCGTGGCGCACATCTTCAGCCCCGAGGACGGCCAGCGCATGGGCCTGCAAGGCATGATCGGCGAGATGGTGATGCGCTGCGACAAGGATTTGAGCGGTTTTGCGCCCACCGGCATCGAGGCCATCGAAGGCCACGGCGAGATGAACTGGCGGGCGCTGGCCCAGCTCATCACCGCGCTTGAAGATGGCAAGGCAAATGTGGCGCTGGTGCAGGCGGTGCGGGCGCAGGCTGCTATGAAAAAGATACCTGTTCTGGGCATCACCGGCACCGGCGGCGCGGGCAAGTCGTCGCTCACCGACGAGCTGATCCGCCGCCTGCGGCTGGACCAGGGCGACCAGTTGCGCGTGGCCCTCATCAGCATCGACCCGTCGCGCCGCAAGAGCGGCGGCGCGCTGCTGGGCGACCGCATCCGCATGAACGCCATCAACCCGTGGAGCCAGGGCCAGCGCGTCTTCATGCGCTCGCTGGCCACGCGCGACTTCGGCTCGGAAATCAGCAAGGCGCTGCCCGACGTGATTGCCGCCTGCAAGGCCGCCGGCTTTGACCTGATCATCGTCGAAACCTCCGGCATCGGCCAGGGCGACGCGGCCATCGTGCCGCATGTCGATGTGCCGATGTACGTCATGACGCCCGAGTTCGGCGCGGCCAGCCAGTTAGAGAAAATCGACATGCTGGACTTTGCCGAGTTCGTCGCCATCAACAAGTTCGACCGCAAGGGCTCGCTCGACGCCCTGCGCGACGTGGCCAAGCAGGTGCAGCGCAACAAGGAAGCCTGGACCCTGCCTGCCGACCAGATGCCGGTGTTCGGCACCATGGCCGCGCGCTTCAACGACGACGGCGTGACCGCGCTCTACCAGGCGCTGAAAGTCCGCCTGGGCGCGCTGGGCCTGCGTTTGACCGACGGCACGCTGCCGCTGGTGGCGGTGCGCCACAGCACCAACCAGACGCCGGTGGTGCCCGCCGCCCGCACCCGCTACCTGGCCGAGATCACCGACACGGTGCGCGGCTACAAGCAGCGCGGGCAGGCGCAGGCCCGGCTGGCCCGGGAAATCCAGCAGCTGCGCGCAGCCGCCGCCATGCTGACCGTCGGCAAACCCGACCGCGCCCAGGCCGCCGAAGCCGCCATCGACCTGGCCGTCGAGCGCGAACAAATCCAGGATCCATCAGCCAAAAAGCTGCTCGCCCAATGGCCCGAGATGCAAAAAGCCTATGCCGGCGACGAGTACGTGGTGAAAATCCGCAACAAGGAAATCCGCACCGCGCTGACCAGCAAATCGCTCTCCGGCACCACCATCCGCAAAGTCTGCCTGCCCAAGTACGAAGACCACGGCGAAATCCTCAAGTGGCTGGTGCTGGACAACGTGCCGGGCAGCTATCCCTACACCGCCGGCACCTTTGCCTTCAAGCGCGAGGGCGAAGACCCGACGCGCATGTTCGCCGGCGAGGGCGACCCGTTCCGTACCAACACGCGCTTCAAGCTGCTGAGTTCGGGCATGGCCGCCAAGCGCCTGTCCACCGCCTTTGACTCGGTCACGCTCTACGGCAACGACCCCGACCCGCGCCCGGACATCTACGGCAAGGTCGGCAACTCGGGCGTTTCAATCGCCACGCTGGACGACATGAAGGTGCTGTACGGCGGCTTCGACCTGTGCAGCCCGAGCACCAGCGTCAGCATGACCATCAACGGCCCGGCGCCCAGCATCCTGGCCATGTTCATGAACACCGCCATCGACCAGAATACGACCAAGTTCAAGGCGGACAACGGCCGCGAGCCGACCGACACCGAGATCGAAAAAATCCGCGAATGGGTGCAGGCCAACGTGCGCGGCACGGTGCAGGCCGACATCCTGAAGGAAGACCAGGGCCAGAACACCTGCATTTTCAGTACCGAGTTCAGCCTGAAGGTGATGGGCGACATTGCCGAATACTTCGTGCATCACAACGTGCGCAACTTCTACAGCGTGTCGATCAGCGGCTACCACATCGCCGAAGCCGGCGCGAACCCGATCAGCCAGCTGGCCTTCACGCTGTCCAACGGCTTCACGTTTGTCGAAGCGTATCTGGCGCGCGGCATGCACATTGACGACTTCGCGCCGAATCTGTCGTTCTTCTTCAGCAACGGCATGGACCCCGAATACACCGTGATGGGCCGCGTGGCGCGCCGCATCTGGGCCGTGGCGATGAAGGAAAAGTACGGCGCGAATGAACGCTCGCAAAAACTGAAGTACCACATTCAGACCTCGGGCCGCAGCCTGCACGCGCAGGAAATCCAGTTCAACGACATCCGCACCACGCTCCAAGCCTTGATTGCGATCTACGACAACTGCAACAGCCTGCACACCAACGCCTTCGACGAAGCCATCACCACGCCGACCGAAGACAGCGTGCGCCGCGCCATGGCAATCCAGCTCATCATCAACCGCGAATGGGGTCTGGCGAAGAACGAAAACCCGTCACAGGGCGCGTTCATCATCGAAGAATTGACCGAACTGGTCGAGGAAGCCGTGCTGACCGAATTCCAGAACATCTCCGACCGGGGCGGCGTGCTCGGCGCGATGGAAACCGGCTACCAGCGCGGCCGCATCCAGGACGAGTCGATGCACTACGAGATGCTGAAACACACCGGCGAGCTGCCGATCATCGGCGTCAACACCTTCCGCAACCCGCACGGCGACGCGGTGCATGACAAGCTCGAACTCGCCCGCTCGACCGACGAGGAAAAGCAAAGCCAGCTCCAGCGGCTGGCGGATTTCCACACCCGCCACGCGGAAGCCGCCCCGGCGCAGCTCAAGCGCCTGCAGCAGGCGGTGATAGCGAACAAGAACGTCTTCGCGGTGCTGATGGACGCGGTGCGCGTCTGCTCGCTCGGGCAGATCACGAATGCGCTGTTCGAGGTCGGCGGGCAGTACCGGCGCAATATGTAATCGACCGGCACAGCCCGGATTTCCGGGCGTGAAAAAACCCGGACAACCCCAGCGGATCGCGCTTGGGTTTGTCCGGGTTTCTTTTTGGCAGAGCGCAAAAGGCGCCAGCCAAATCCGTGGCTTAACCCTGGTGGGGGCGCTTGCCTGGGTTTTTCTTGCTGCGGGTATGCGAACCGCGCTCAAGGCTGATCTTCTGGCCGTTGCCAGTGGTGATGGTGTAGCCTTTTGGCGGCACTGGCTTGGGGGCGCAGATGTCGGCCTCGACTCTGATTTTCTTGGACATGGAAGACTCCGGGTTAAAAATGGGCTGAATTGCTGATTTTAAGCCACAGCGCGCCAACTCGGGCGCTGGCGCGGCTTATGGCAAGTCCCGCCTTACCCGATGGTGGCTCCCGGGGCCTGCACAATGCCCTTCCATTTCTGGTAATCGGTCTTGAGCAGCGCTGAAAACTGCGCGGATGGCGGGCGTGGCCAGCAGCTTGTTGACTTCGGCATTCACCGTGGCCACGATCTCCTTGGGCGTGCCGGCCGGCAAGAACAGGCCGTACCAGGTGCTGACATCAAAGTCCTTGTAGCCCGACCCGGCGACGGTCGGCACATCGGGCATCGAGGTGCTGCGGCGGGCCGATGTGACCGCCGTGTTGAAGATTTCGCCGGCCAGGTGAATCGTGGTGCCGTTGCCCGGCGAGCCGCAGGTGATGCCGCTGGTGATGGGCTTCGCCACGCTGTCTCTTGATGATGCGGCTCGGCGGCGTGGGCGCGTTCTTCGGCCCGGTGATGGGGGCGGGCATCGTGATTTCGCTGCAGAACATGCTGGCCGACAAGGCCGGCTCCTGGGTCACGGTCATCATCGGCGCAATCTTCGTGCTCTGCGTGCCGGCCTTCCACAAGGGCGTGGTCGGCGAGTTGCAGGCCTTCCGCGAACGCCGCACCGCCGCGCAGAAGGCTTCAGCGCAAGCCTGAGCACGCGGTGCGAAAAAAAAGAGCGCGGCAACACAGGTTGCCGCGCTCTTTTTCATTTCGCTATGCTTTTAATAGCTGCTTGCGCTTATTCTACCTGCGCTACAGTCGCTTTTGACTTAAAAATCAGTCGTGCAGCAGCTACCGGGATGCCAAACCGCATATTGCTACGCTATTGATAGCTGCCAGCGCACATCCAGCCTGCGCAAGAGGCTTATTTGATGCTTGAAATGCTCAACCAAGCTCAGGCTTCGTCGTCCATCAGCCGCACGCGCACGCTTTTGCCCTTGACTTTACCCATGGCCAGCTTGTGCAGCGCGTCGGCGGCAATGCTGCGCTCCACAGCCACGTAGGTCGAGAACTCGTTCACATTGATCTTGCCGACCTGCTCGCGGGTGAAACCGGCCTCGCCGGTCAGCGCGCCCAGCACGTCGCCGGCGCGGATTTTTTCCTTGCGCCCGCCAACGATCTGCAGCGTCGCCATGGGCGGGCGCAGCGGCTCCTGGCTGGCGGGCGTCAGTTCTTCGAGCTTGTGCCATTCGGACTCGGCCTTTTGCAGCTGCTCGATCTTGCCGACCGAACCCATCTCGTCCATGCTCGCCAGGCTGATGGCCCAGCCTTCCTCGTCGGCGCGGCCGGTGCGGCCGATGCGGTGGATGTGGATTTCCGAATCCGGCGTCACATCGACGTTGATGACCATTTCCAGCTGCGAGATGTCCAGCCCGCGCGCCGCCACGTCGGTCGCCACCAGCACCGAGCAGCTGCGGTTGGCAAACTGCACCAGCACCTGGTCGCGCTCGCGCTGCTCCAGCTCGCCGTACAGCGCCAGGGCGACGAAGCCCTTGTCTTTCAGCAATTGCACCAGCGCCCGGCATTGCGACTTGGTGTTGCAAAACGCCAGCGTGCTGACGGGCCGGTAGTGATTCAGCACCAGCGCCACCGCATTCAGGCGCGCTTCATCATGGTCGGTGTCTTCGACCTGATACCAGCGCTGGCGAATCTTGCTTTTCTCGTGCTGCGCCTGCACCGTGATGGTTTGCGGGTTCTTCATGAACTGCTGGCTGATCCTGGCGATGCCTTCCGGGTAGGTGGCGGAGAACAGCAGCGTCTGGCGCTCTTTCGGGCACTGCTTGGCGACGGTGGCGATGTCGTCGAAAAAGCCCATGTCCAGCATGCGGTCGGCTTCGTCGAGCACCAGCGTGTTCATGGCGGCCAGGTCGAGGTTGCCGCGCTCCAGGTGGTCCATGATGCGGCCCGGCGTGCCGACGACGATGTGCGCGCCGTGCTCCAGGCTGGCAATCTGGTTGCGCAGGGCGACGCCGCCGCACAGCGTGACGACCTTGATGTTTTCCTCGGCGCGCGCCAGCCGGCGGACCTCTAGCGTGACCTGGTCGGCCAGCTCGCGCGTCGGGCACAGCACCATCGCCTGAATGGCAAAACGCCGGGCATTCAGGTTGGCCAGCAGCGCCAGCGCGAAGGCGGCGGTCTTGCCGCTGCCGGTCTTGGCCTGGGCAATCAGGTCCTTGCCGAGCAAGGCGACCGGCAGGCTTGCAGCCTGGATCGGCGTCATGCTGGTATAGCCAAGTTGCGTCAGGTTGGCCAGCACATGGGCCGGCAGCGACAGGGCGCTGAAGTCAGTAGAAGAAGTAGTCATATACGCCTGATTATCGTGACTTGCGCCCTGGCAGCCTGCGGCACGCCAAACGCCGCCAGGCCTTGGGCTGCGCCCATCCGTTCGCCCTCCCCGCCTGCCTGATGAAAAAACACCCCATGGAACTTGATTCGCCCGGCTTTGCGTCGGGCACGGCCCGGCTGGCGGCGTGCATTGGGGCGCTGGAGCTGGCGCGGCGTCGCATGCGCAAAGACCGGGCCTTCATCCCGCGCAACGCCGCCGTTGCCAAAGGGTCATCTGAAAACAGCACAATCACGGCAAGACTACACAAGGAAAAACACATGGCCGATTTTGATTTTGACCTGTTCGTGATTGGCGGCGGCAGCGGTGGCGTGCGCGCGGCGCGCATGGCGGCGCAGCGCGGCGCCCGCGTGGCGCTGGCCGAAGTGGCCAAGATGGGCGGCACCTGCGTCAACCTGGGCTGCATCCCGAAAAAGCTCTACAGCTATGCGGCCCACTTTGCCGAAAGCTTCGAGGAATCGCACGGCTTTGGCTGGGTCGGCGAGGCGCCCGTGCTGAACTGGGAAACCCTGAAAACCAACCGCACCCGGGAGATTTCACGCCTCAACGGCATTTATATGCAGCTGCTCAAAAGCGCGGGCGTTCACATCGTCGACGGCTGGGCGACGCTGACGGGCGCGCACACGGTGGAAGTGGCGGGCCAGCGCTACAGCGCCAAAAACATCCTGATTGCCACTGGCGGCAAACCCGGCATTCCTGAATTTCCGGGCAGCGAGCAGGTCATCAGCTCCAACGAGATGTTCGACCTGTCGCCCTTCCCGCAGCGCCTGCTGGTGGTGGGCGGCGGCTACATCGCCTGCGAGTTTGCCTCGATCTTCAACGGCCTGGGCGCCCACGTCACGCAGCTTTACCGGGGCCACCAGGTGCTGCGCGGCTTTGATGACGAGGTGCGCGGCTTCATTGCCGGCGAAATGGTCAAGTCCGGCGTGACGCTGCACCTGAACACCGACGTGGCGGCCATCGAGCGCACCGAAGGCGGGCTGCAGGTGCGGCTGCTCGACGGCAGCCACATCACCGCCGACAGCGTGCTGTATGCCACCGGCCGGTCGCCGCTGGTCGAGGGCCTGGGCCTGGACGCGGCCGGCGTGCGGCAGGCCAAATCCGGCGCCATCGAGGTGAACGACCAGTACCAGACCTCGGTGCCGTCGATTTACGCGCTCGGCGACGTGACCGCGCGGGTGCAGCTCACGCCGGTGGCGCTGGCCGAAGCGATGGTGGTGGTCGATGCGCTGTTCGGCCCGCCAGCCGGGAAAAAGCCGCGCGGCATGAGCTACGACTTCATCCCGACCGCCGTGTTCACGCACCCGAACATCGGCACCGTCGGCTACACGCAGGCCGAGGCCGCCGGGAAATTCGGCAAGATCAGCGTTTACCGCAGCGACTTCAAGGCGCTCAAGCACACACTGAGCGGCAGCACCGAGCGCACGCTGATGAAGCTGATCGTCGAGGACGCGACCGACCGCGTGGTCGGCCTGCACATGGTGGGCGCCGATGCCGGCGAGATCGTCCAGGGCTTTGCCGTGGCGATGAAGGCCGGCGCCACCAAGGCGGTGTTCGACGCTACCCTCGGCATTCACCCGACGATGGCCGAGGAGTTCGTGACCATGCGCGAATCCGTCAAGCCCTGAAACCGCGCCGGGAACCGCGCGCGACGGCATGAATCTTGCCGTACCGATGAACACCAGAACAACAACACAACCGTGAACACGCCATGCCCTACCTGCCCTCTTTCATCGCCCCCATGCGCTACAGCGACCCGGCCGCCGCCCTGGCGCAGGTCAGGGCCATCTACGGCCAGCAGATTGCCCACCTGCGCGGCGCCATGCAGCGCTATGTGGCGGGCGCAACCCTGCCCGGCCATGTGCGCGCCTGCTACCCCTTCGTGCGCATCCACACCGACACGGTGGCCCGCGCGATTCTGGAAACGCCCGACATCGTGCAGCTCAGCTACGGCTTCGTGGCCGGGCCTGGCCATTTTGAAACCACGCTGACGCGGCCCGACCTGTACAGCGACTACTACCTGGAGCAATTCCGCCTGCTCATGCAAAACCATGAGGTCGAACTCGAAGTGGGCACCAGCACGCAGCCGATTCCGATTCACTTCTCGTTCGCCGAGAACGACCACATCGAAGGCACGATGAGTCCAGCCCGCCGCATGCTGATGCGCGACGTGTTCGACCTGCCCGACCTGGCCGCCATGGACGACGGCATTGCCAACGGCACCTTTGAGGCCCGGCCCGGCGAGCCGCAGCCGCTGGCGCTGTTCACGGCGGCGCGGGTCGATTATTCGCTGCAGCGCCTGCGCCACTACACCGGCACCTCGCCGCAGTGGTTCCAGAACTTCGTGCTGTTCACCAACTACCAGTTCTACATCGACGAATTCGTGCGCCTGGGCCATGAGCAGATGGCCGACCCGCACAGCGAATACATCGCCTTCATCGAGCCGGGCAACGTGGTGACGCGGCGCGCCGGCCTGCCAGCGGAAGAAGGCGACGCGCTGGGCGCCGCGCCGCCGCGCCTGCCGCAGATGCCGGCCTACCACCTGGTGCGGGCCGACCACACCGGCACCACCATGGTGAACATCGGCGTCGGCCCGGCCAACGCCAAGAACATCACCGACCACGTGGCCGTACTGCGCCCGCACGCCTGGATCATGCTCGGCCACTGCGCCGGCCTGCGCAACAGCCAGCAGCTGGGCGACTACGTGCTGGCCCACGGCTATGTGCGCGAAGACCATGTGCTCGACGAAGAACTGCCGCTGTGGGTGCCGATTCCGGCGCTGGCCGAAATCCAGAAGGCGCTGGAACAGGCCGTGAAGGACGTGACGCAGGCCGAAGGCGCGGACCTGAAGCGCATCATGCGCACCGGCACGGTGGCCTCGACCGACAACCGCAACTGGGAACTGCTGCCCAACAACCAGCCCCAGCGCCGCTTCAGCCAGAGCCGGGCGGTGGCGCTGGACATGGAAAGCGCGACGATTGCGGCCAACGGCTTTCGCTTCCGGGTGCCCTACGGCACGCTGCTGTGCGTGAGCGACAAGCCGCTGCACGGCGAGATCAAGCTGCCCGGCATGGCCAACCAGTTCTACCGCGACCGCGTGGACCAGCATTTGCGCATCGGCATGCGGGCGGTGGAACTGCTGCGCGCCGAAGGCATCAGCCAGTTGCACAGCCGCAAGCTGCGGAGTTTTTCTGAAGTCGCGTTCCAGTGAACAACTGCTATTTAATTAATAGCTACCTGCCATTGTCCAGCCTGCGCAAACTGCTGTTTTTATCTTAAACCCTGGGCCATCCGGCCCGGGCGGGCGGGCGTGGGCGCAGGCCGAAAGACAGCATGCTCATCTTTACAAAAATTCATCAGGCCCAAGCATTGCCCCCCATGCACGCCCCGCACAATTCGCTTGCCTGATTTCACCGTGTGACCCGATGCCCCTCCAACAAGCTGACTTTTCCCCACCGCCCCCACCGCGCGCGGCCCGCAGCCGCCTGGCGCCGCTGGCGCTGGCGCTGGCGGCCCTGCTCCCGGGCTGCGCGTCGCTGCCCGCGCCGGACGCCGCCTTGCCTGAAACGCCGATGCAGGCCGCCTGGTCCACCCCTGGGGCCGATGCATCCGGCGCGGCAGCGGCTTCGCTGGCCGCATGGTGGCAGCGCTTCAACGATGCGCAGCTCAGCGCGCTCGTGACCCAGGCGCTGCAGGCCAACACCAATGTCCGCACCGCGCAGGCCGCCTTGCGCCAGGCCAGGGCCTTGCGCGACGTGAGCGCGGCAGGCCTGGGGCCGGCGCTCAACACCTCGGCCTCGGCGCAGCGCAGCAAGGCGGCCAGCGCCGGGACCAGCAACCTTTTCAAGGCCGGCTTTGACGCCAGCTGGGAGCCCGATGTGTTTGGCGGCAACCGAAGCGCCCTGAACGCCACCGAGGCCGATGCCCGGGCCGCCGAAACCAGCCTGGCCGACACGCAGGTCTCCATCGCCGCCGAGGTGGCGGTGGCCTACATTCAACTGCGCGGGCTGCAGACGCAGCTCGGCATTGCCCAGCGCAACCTCGTCAGCCAGAACGAAACCCTGCAGATCACGCGCTGGCAGGCGCAGGCCGGCCTGTCAACCTCGCTGGAAGTCGAGCAGGCCCTGACATCGAGCGAGCAGACCAGCGCCACCATCCCCGTGCTGCAAACCAGCCTGGCCAAGGCCCGGCACAGCCTGGCCGTGCTGACCGGCCAGACGCCCGACGCGCTGGAGGCCGCGCTGGCCGACAGCCGCCCCGTGCCGCAGGCCGCCGCCGGCCTGGCGCTGACCATTCCGGCCCAGACCCTGCGCCAGCGCCCCGACGTGCGGGCCGCAGAGCACCGCGTCAGCGCGGCACTGGCGCGCGTCTCGCAGGCCGACGCCGCGCGCTACCCGAGCTTTTCCATCAGCGGCTCGCTGGGGCTGAACGCCCTGACGCTGGGCTCGCTCACCGGCGGCGGCGCGTCGGTAGTCAACGCCCTGCTCGGCAGCGTGTCGGTACCGCTGTTTGACGGCGGCGCGGCCCGCGCCCAGGTGCGGGCGCAGGAAGCCGCGCTGGAGCAGGCCCGCATCAGCTACCAGGCCACCGTGCTGACGGCCCTGAAGGATGTGGAGGATGCGCTGGTCGCCCTGCAGGGCGACCGCGCGCGCCTGCTGCACCTGCAAAGCGCGGCCACGGCGGCACAAAATGCCGACCTGCTGGCCCAGCAGCGCTACACCAGCGGCCTGATTGACTTCCAGACCGTGCTGCAGACGCAGCGCACGCTGCTGACGGCGCAGGACAGCGCGGCCAGCGCCACTGCGGACGTGAGCGCCGACCATGTGCGCCTGTACAAGGCGCTGGGCGGCGGCTGGAGCTGAACGCCCCCGCCCTCTCGGCCTGCGCCGGCTCCCTCCATCCTTGAATAAAAACCTTTTCCAGAACGCACCATGACCACCCCAGCCGCCACCAGTGACCCCGTCTCAACCACTGACCTGCAAGCCCTGCTCGTTGAAGCGCCGCAGCGTGCGTGGTGGCGCCGCACCACGGTCCGGGTCGTGGCGGCGCTGGTGCTGCTGACGGCGGCCGGGCTCTATTTCTGGCAATTAAGGGCCAGGAACAATGCCGCGCCCGTCTTCGTCACCGAACCCGCCAGCAAGGGCAACCTCACGCTGTCCGTTTCCGCCAACGGCACCCTGCAGCCCACGCGCTCCGTCAGCATCGGCAGCGAACTCTCCGGCACCGTGAAGCGCGTGCTGGTGGACGTGAACGATCAGGTCAGGAAAGGCCAGGTGCTGGTCGAGCTGGACACCGCCAAGCTGACCGACCAGGTGGCCCGTTCGCGCGCCACGCTCAAGTCCAGCATCGCCAAGGTCGCGCTGGCCGCCGCCACCGTCAAAGAGTCGCAGAGCAGCCTGGCGCGGTTCGAGGAAGTGGCCCGGCTGTCAGGCGGCAAGGTGCCCTCCAAAACCGAGCTGGACACGGCCCGGGCCACGCTGGATCGGGCCCGGGCCAGCGAAGCCAGTGCCCGCGCCGACGTGGACGATGCCCGCGCCGCCGCCTCCACCGACGAGACCAACCTGTCCAAGGCCTCCATCCGCGCGCCCATGGACGGCGTGATCCTGACCCGCTCCGTGGAGCCTGGCTATGCCGTGGCGGCTTCGCTGCAGGCCGTCACCCTGTTTACCGTGGCCGAGGAGCTGAGCAAGCTCAAGCTGCAGGTCAACGTGGACGAGGCGGACGTGGGCGCGGTCAAGGTCGGGCAAAAGGCCAGCTTTACCGTCAGCGCCTACCCCACGCGCAAATACCCGGCCACCATCACCCGCGTGGCCTACGGCTCCACCACCACCGACAACGTGGTGACTTACATCACCTACCTTGATGTTGACAACAGCGACCTGTCGCTGCGCCCCGGCATGACGGCCTCCAGCACCATCACCTCCACCGAGCGGCAAGATGTGCTGCTGGTGCCCAACACCGCGCTGCGTTTTACCCCGGCGGCCAGCACCACCGCCAGCGCCAGGTCAGGCGGCGGCATTGTTTCAAGCCTGCTGCCCCGCATGCCCCGCAACACCGCCAAAAAAACGGCCGGCGGCACGGGCAACTCCAAGCAGGTGTGGGTCTTGCGCGATGGCGCCGCCGTGGCCGTGCCCGTCACCCCCGGCATCAGCGACGGCCGCATGACTGAAATCACCGCCGGCGACCTGCAGCCGGGCGCGCTGGTCATCACCGACCAGCGCACCGCCGGGACCGCGCCATGAGCGAGACACCGCTGATCCAGCTCAAGCGAGTGACCAAGACGTATGGCGAAGGCGCCACGGCCCTGCAGGCGCTCAAGGGCGTGGACCTGACGATTCAGGCCGGCGATTTTGTCGCCATCATGGGGCCGAGCGGCTCCGGCAAATCGACCGCCATGAACACCCTGGGCTGCCTGGACACGCCGACCACGGGCGAGTATCTGTTCAACGGCGTCCACGTCGAAACCCTCTCGCGCGACCAGCGGGCGCAGCTGCGCCGGCATTTTCTGGGCTTTGTGTTCCAGGGCTTCAACCTGCTGGCGCGCACCTCGGCCCAGGAAAACGTCGAGCTGCCGCTGCTCTACCGCGGCGAATCCGCCGCCATGCGCCACGCCGCTGCCGCCAAGGCGCTGGCCTCCGTCGGGCTGGCCGGCTGGGAACACCACACCCCGGCCGAGCTGTCGGGCGGGCAGCAGCAGCGCGTGGCGATTGCCCGCGCCATCGTCACCCAGCCCGCCGTGCTGCTGGCCGACGAGCCCACCGGCAACCTGGACACCCAGCGCAGCCGCGAGATCATGGAGCTGCTCCGGGGCCTGAACGCGGCGCACGGCATCACCGTGCTGATGGTCACGCACGAGCCCGACATGGCCGCCTACGCCAAGCGCATCGTGCACTTTGTCGATGGCCTGGTGGAGAGCGACCACCTCAACCCGCATCCGGCCGGGCTGGACATACCGACTGCAAAGGCCGTCTGATGCTGATCAACACCCTGCTGCTGGCGCTGCGCTCGATCCAGCGCAACCTGATGCGCTCCTTCCTGACGATTCTGGGCATCGTGATCGGCGTCAGCGCCGTCATCACCATGGTGACGCTGGGCAACGGCGCCACGCTGGCGGTGCAAAACCAGATTTCCGGCCTGGGCACCAACTTGCTGCAGGTGCGCCCCGGCCAGCGCATGGGGCCGGGCAGCGGCGGCGCCACCGCGCCCTCGTTCAAGGACGTGGACGCCGACGCCATCGCCAGCCAGATTGGCGGCATCACCGCCGTGGCGCCCGAGGCGCGCACCGGCGCCACCGTGGTCGCCAATGGCCGCAACTGGACCAGCAGCGTGACCGGCAGCACCAATGCCTGGCTGATCACCGGCAACTGGAAAATTGCCAGCGGCCGGATGTTTTCCGACGCCGAGCTGCGCGCCGGCTCCGCCGTGTGCCTGATCGGCGAAACCATACGGCGCGAGCTGTACGGCAGCATTCCGGCGCTGGGCGAGCAGCTGCGCGTGAAGAAAATCTCCTGCACCATCATCGGCATCCTGGCATCCAAGGGCCAGGGCAGCTTCGGCAACGACCAGGACGAAGTGGTGCTGGTGCCGCTCAAGACGCTGCAGCGCCGCATTACCGGCAACACCCTCGTCAACACCCTGCTGGTCTCGATGATGAACGGCAGCGACAGCAGCCGCGTCAAGGCCGGCATCACCCAGCTGCTGCGCGAGCGCCGCAAGCTGGCCGACGGCGACGAGGACAACTTCAACGTGCTCGACACCAAGCAGCTGGCCGACACGCTCTCGGGCACCACCAAGGTGATGACCGCGCTGCTGGGCGCGGTGGCCGCCGTCAGCCTGCTGGTGGGCGGCATCGGCATCATGAACATCATGCTGGTCAGCGTGACCGAGCGCACCCGCGAAATCGGCCTGCGGCTGGCGATTGGCGCGCTGGAGCGCGAGGTGCTGCTGCAGTTTCTGATCGAGGCCGTGGTGCTGTCCTCGCTGGGCGGCATCATCGGCATCGTGCTGGCCACCGGCATGTCGCTGGGGCTGTCCAGCCTGATGCAGATTCCCTACACCTTCAACCCCGGCGTGAACCTGCTGTCCTTCCTGTTTTCCGCCGCGATTGGCGTGCTGTTCGGCTACTTCCCGGCCCGGCGCGCCGCGCGCATGGACCCCATCGAGGCGCTGCGGCACGAGTGAGCCCGGCCCGGGCGGCGCCGGGCACGCCTGGCCGGCTGCGCCGTCTGGGCGCTCAAGGCTATTCGCTGTCCTGCGCGCGCAGGCGCTGGCTGGTCAGGGCAGAGGCCGTTGTCTTACGCGCCTCAAGGGCGGCAAGCTCATGCTTCAACTGCATCACCAGGTCATCGTTGTCGCCATAACGGAAGCGCATTTTCCTGCAGAGCCTTTCCATGTTTTGTTGATGTTTGTGTTTATTCAAGCGCGTTCTCCCTGTAAAAATCAGCAATGGCATCCAAGACGGCTTCAGGCCGCGTAACTCAGTACCGCGAAAGTGTGGCAACCCGTGCCCGCCGCGACGAACCCATGCCAGACCGCATGGGTGTACCTGATCCGGGCGTCGAGCACGAAAAACACAACGCCAGAAGTGTAGGCCATCCCGCCGGCCACGAGCCACAGCAGGCTCGGCCGCGGGACATGCCTGAGAAGCGGCACCGCCGCCACCAGCACCAGCCAGCCCATCAGGACGTACAGGCCCGTCGAGAGCCAGGGGTGCGTCAGCCGGTCAACCGCCTTCAGCACCACGCCAATGGCCGCCAGCAGCCACACCAGGCCAAACAGCGTCCAGCCCCCTGCGCCCCCGAGCGCACCCAGCGCGAAAGGCGTGTAGCTGCCGGCAATGAACAGGTAAATCGCGCCGTAGTCGAGCTTCAGGAAGACGCGCTTGGCGCGGCCATCGGGCAGCGCGTGGTAAATCGTCGAGGTCAGGTAGAGCAGCACCATCGTCGCGGCAAAGACGACGACGCCGGCAAAGCTCGCGGCACTCCGGTGGCGCGCCGAAGCCATTAAAAACGGCAGGGCGCCGACAGCGGCCAGCAACGCGGCCCCGTGGCTGACGCTGTTGGCGATTTCCTCGCCCAGGCTTTGCGGACGTTTGGTCATGCCGCACATTTTGCACGCCGGGCATGAAGGAAATTTGTCATCAAAAAGTCATTCGGGTCGGGAATGCTGCAGTAGCGGCATGTCGCCGCTGACATCCATTTTGGGAGCCTCCTTTGACCAATGCACACATTCCAGAAATTCTTGCCGGCTCTTCCGTGGAGTTGACCGACGAGTACACCGAAGAAGAATACGAAAGCATGGGCGACCATCACCGCATGGCGGCCCGCCACTTCGCCGCAGCCGCCAAACACCACCTGTCAGCCGCCGCCGCCGATGACGAAGGCGACAACGAAGCGACGGCCCGCCACGCCTACGCCGCCTACCGCCACCAGCTCAACGGGGTGCAATACGCCGAAATTGCCACCATGGACAACGAAAGCCTGGAAGACGAAGAAGACGCGGCGGCCGACAACAGCTGACAGGCGCACGGGCGGGCCAGGCTGTGCGCATGAAACCGACTGAGGCGCCGCAGCATGAGTGAGCCGAATGACGACTCTCAAAAAGATAGCTGCTTGCGCCCGCCCCTATTGCGCAAAAGCCTTATTTGATGCGTAAACCCCGGTTAAAGGCAGCCGTGGCGCGCGGGACGGGCGCCGGGCCGCGCGGGGCGGCTTCAGCGGCCGGGATTCAACACCCTGGCCACCGGATGGTGGCGCAGCCTGAAGGCGTCGGGCATGCCGGAGCCCAGCAGCGGACGCAAATACATCCTGAAGGCATCGGTCACGTCGGTGCCGCTGGCCGAGATGAATTCATCCTCCATCACCCGCGTCTTGCCGGCCACCGCATCCAGCGGCAGCAACTCGTAATCGACTGAATAAAACCCGGTGCGCTTGATCGCCACCGAGCCGTCCTGCGTGCCCCACATCGCGAACTGCACGGCTTTTTCGCCGACCTCGCGCGCTTCGCGCTGGTCCACGTCGGACACGCAGCCGATGAAGGAGCGCTGCAAATAGCCGAAGGTGTCGCCGCGCACCCGCTTGATGCCCAGCCTGGCCTTGATCTCCTCGCACAGCAGGTCGGCCAGCGCGCCGTTGCCCGACAGCTGCACGTTGCCGTGGGCGTCGTGCTCCAGCTCCCTGGCCAGCAGGCTGGCAATCGGCGCGCCCGAGGCATCGTGGATGCCTTCGGACACGGCGATCACGCAGCGCCCGAAGCGCTCGTAAGCCGCCTTCACGTCGGCCAGGAAATTCTCCAGCACGAAGGTGCGCTCGGGCAGGTAGATCAGGTGCGGTCCGTCGTCGGGAAACTTCTTGCCCAGCGCGGAGGCCGCCGTCAAAAACCCGGCATGCCGGCCCATCACCACGCCCACGTACACGCCCGGCAGCGCCGCGTTGTCCAGGTTGGCGCCGGCAAAGGCCTGCGCCACGAAGCGCGCGGCCGATGGGAAACCCGGCGTGTGGTCGTTGCCCACCAGGTCGTTGTCAATGGTTTTGGGAATGTGGATGCAGCGCAGCGGGTAGCCGGCTTTTTGCGCCTCCAGGCTGACGATGCGCACCGTGTCCGACGAGTCGTTGCCGCCGATGTAGAAGAAGTGCTCGATCTGGTGCGCCTGCAGCACCTTGAAGATTTCCTGGCAGTAGCGCATGTCGGGCTTGTCGCGCGTCGAGCCCAGCGCCGAGGACGGCGTGCCGGCGACGAGTTCGAGGTTGTGGCTGGTTTCCTGCGTCAGATCGACGAAGTCTTCATTGACGATGCCGCGCACGCCGTGGCGCGCGCCGTAGATGCGCCTGACCTCGCCAAAGCGCCGCGCCTCCAGCGCCACGCCGACCAGCGACTGGTTGATCACCGCCGTCGGGCCGCCACCCTGGGCGACGAGAATTTTTCCGGAAGTCATGGTTTTTCCTTGAAGGTTAGCCGGCTGGGGCCATCAAGCGCCGAATGCGGGCTGTTGGGGGGTCGAGGGGCTCGATGTCATCGTACACATCATGACGGGACTGGCCATGTTGGCGCGGGCTGGTTTTGCGGCCGGGAGGTTGCGAATGGCGCCAGTCAACTATCAAAAAGATAGCTGCTTGCGCCCGTGTTTATTGCGCAAGAGGCTGATTTGATACAAAACCTGGGTAAAAGCGGCTGTGGCGCGGTGCAATAGGCGCCGGGCAAGGCCGAGGGTTCAGGACGCATGCTGCGCCGCCTCAACAGGCACGCGCGGACTTGATCCTATGCCCTCGGCCCTTGATATCGCTCAAGGCCGCGCAGCCAAACAAGTCAAAAATGTCGTGAAACTTTCCCTGTTGACGATAGTGGAGGTAACTGATGGACGACGAAATCAGACAAAAAATCCTGGCGCTGCTGGACCAGCATCGAATCATGACGGTGGCGACGCTGCGGCCCGATGGCTGGCCGCAGGCAACGACGGTCGGCTACGTGAACGAAGGCTTGACCTTGTATTTTCTCTGCGGGCTGGACAGCCAGAAGGCACAAAACCTGGCGCGGGATGATCGGCTCTCGCTGACGATTGACCATGACACGGCGGACTTGATGGCGATCACCAGCCTGTCGATGGCCGCACGCGCGCAGGCGGTGCAGGACCGGGCCGAAGCGGAAAAAGTCTTGCGCATGCTGCCGCTGAAATACCCCGAGGCAGGGCCTCTGCCGCTCAAGATGCCAAGCCCGGACGAAATCCGCATCTTCCGCGTCACGCCCTCGGTCATTTCCGTTCTTGATTACTCCAGGGGCTTCGGGCATACGGACCTCGTCATTTGCTGATGGCGTCGTTCGCACGGCCTTGATGCCATCCGCGACCCGATGTATTCCTGAGCCCATGGGACTCAAGTCCGACAGCCTCCTGGATTGCAAGGTGCGTCAGCGTGGCGGGATGCCGCGATCGGGGTCTTCGCCATCCTTTGGCGCATTGTCAGCAGGGGGCGTGCTTTCTGGATTGACCAACTCGCCGGCGGCGCCGCCGCCGATAGCGCCGGCCACAGCTCCAATCGTGCCGCCAACCAATATACCGACCGGACCCGCAACCGCGGCACCCACGGCTGCACCTGTCGCAACACCTGCCACCAAGCCGCCGCCCATCAGGGCGGACTTTGACTCCCGCTCGGCTTCCTCGGGGTCAAGGGCCACCTGGGCGGCAGGGTCCGGATCCTGGGACGGAACACCATGTCCAGGAACGGCCTGCTCGGCAAGGTCTGGGTCAACAGGTTTTACGTCTGTCGGCTGAGTGCTGGATGAGTTCATGTGCGCTCCTTCGGGAAGTTAATGCGTAGACGAGCGGGACGCTCGCTGCAACACCGTTGTAAATCCCGTACCACGCCGTGCGCGTGGTCCAAGAGACTGCAACACTGTCAGACAAGCTCCAGTTGCACCGCCACCCTTGGCGCACGCCATGACGCGCTCGCAACGGATTACGTCACCTGTTTTACCGCCGGCCGCACACCGCATGCCAGATAACGCTCTTCAGCCACACAAAATGATAGCTACTCACGCCCGTCCCTATTGCGCAAAAGCCATATTTAACCTGATTAGACACATCCCTCAGCCAGGTATAAAAAGCGTCATTCCCGCGAAGACGGGAATCCAGTAGCCAGCGCCTTGAAAACCATGGATTCCCGCCTTCGCGGGAATGACGAGCGGGTTAAAGACTGCGGGCAAAAAACCCACTTCCACCACTTTATTTAAAATTATGCATACGCCATAATTATCAAAGCAATCAGAAACCTCATAAACCATGACCTTCCGCCGCACCGCCCTCGCACAGGAAATGGCCAAGCAGCTGCTTCGGCCCACTTTTCTCGACACCTCGCTGCGCTCCGGGCTCTTTCTGTCCGGGCAGCGGCGGGTCGGCAAAACCACTTTTCTGGCCACCGACCTGATCCCGGCGCTGCAGGATTTGGGGGCCATCGTCATTTACGTCGATCTGTGGAGCCAGCCGCAAGCCAACCCGGCGGACCTGGTTCACGGCGCCATCCGCAAGTCGTTGAATGAGCTGCAAACCCCCGAGTCAGGAATGCTCCAGAAACTGAAACGGGTTTCCAGCCTTGAGGCGGGCGCTGCGGGCTTCAAGTTTGGCTTCAAGCTGGCCGATGTGGGCAAGGAAGGCGGCGTCAGCCTGGCGCAGGCGTTCACGGAACTGATTGACCAGTCGAGAACCGACCTGGTGCTGATCGTTGACGAGGTGCAGCACGCGCTGGGCAGCGCCGATGGCGACAACATGCTGCATGCGCTGAAAGCCGCGCGCGACGCCATCAACACGCGGCCCGCAACGCCGGGCTACTTTCTGTTCGTCGGCACCGGCTCGCACCGCGCGCGTGTTCAGGAACTGTCGCTGAAAGGCAACCAGGCGTTCAACGGCGCGGTGACGCATGAGTTTCCGGTGCTGGGGCTGGAATTCGTGGAATACGTCCTTGAACAGGTCAGGCCGCAACTGGGCGCCATGGCGCCTTCGGCCAGCGTCACCGAAGCGGCGTTCAAAAGGATGGGGAGCCGGCCCGAGGAGCTGATGAAAGCCCTGAATGTGTTGCGCGCCCTGCCCGAAGGCGCCAACCCCGACGAACATCTGCCGACCATTGCCCAGTCGTTTGGCGCTGCGGCGGCCGACATCGAGTTGCAGAAGATCGAAGCTTTCGGCCCGCTGGCGCAGGCCGTTTTTTCACGCATCTGCGGCATCGGCGGCAACGTCAAGGGCGTGTTCACCGCCGACGCGCTGAAGGAGTATGCGGCCCGGATCGGACGGGAAGCCACGACCCAGGAAGTCCAGGGCGTGATTGGCCTGATGACGTCGGCCAACCTGCTGATGCGCGTCAGGCATGGGCACTATGGCGTGACGGACCCCTTTGTCGAAAAGGCGTGGGGAGCCCGGCTGCAGGCCGACAGGCTCTTGCGGCCTGATGCCGCGCCCGGCCCCGATGGCGCGCCTTGAGCCGCCTAAACCCACGGGTGTATAACCCTAGTCCCCCTTCGGCCACGCGCCGCGCCTTTGCGGGCAGCGCGCAGGCCCGGGTACCCGAACAAAACCAGGCGCCTGCGAGCGCCGCAACATCAAGGAAGAACCAACATGGGCGCGCAATGGAAAGCAAAAGGCAAGGACTTGGCAGCCAACGCCAGGGGCCGGCTGTTTGGAAAATTGTCCAAGGACATCATGATCGCGGCGCGCAACGGCGCTGATCCGGCTTCAAACGCGC
Source organism: Burkholderiales bacterium (assembly GCA_016000195.1). Lineage (GTDB taxonomy): Bacteria > Pseudomonadota > Gammaproteobacteria > Burkholderiales > Burkholderiaceae_C > Polaromonas. The sequence goes on from JAECRO010000014.1 coordinate 34,832, forward strand.
GCCTGCGGCTGGTCGTGGAGCAGGCCCGCAAGGTCTCGATGCCCAAGGAAACGCTGGACCGGGCCATCAAGAAAGGCGCTGGCCTGACGGGTGAAACCGTTCATTTCGAGCACGTCATTTACGAAGGCTTTGCGCCGCACCAGGTGCCGGTGATGGTCGAATGCCTGACCGACAACGTGAACCGCGCCGCCTCCGAGATGCGCGTGCTGTTCCGCAAGGGGCAGCTGGGCAGTTCGGGCTCGGTGGCGTGGGATTTTGCGCATGTGGGCATGATCGAGGCCGAGCCGCTGGCGGCAGGCGCCGACCCGGAGCTGGCCGCCATCGAAGCCGGCGCGCAGGACTTCGAGCCGGGCGAGGAAGGCACGACGCTGTTCCTGACCGACCCGACCGACCTGGATGTGGTGAGCCGCGCGCTGCCGGCCCAGGGTTTCACCGTGCTGTCGGCCAAGCTCGGCTACAAGCCCAGAAACCCGGTGGACCCGGCCTCCTTGAGCGCCGGGGATTTGCACGAGGTCGAAGCCTTCCTGGCCGCGATTGATGACAATGACGATGTGCAGAATGTGTATGTGGGACTGGCCGGCTGAGTCTGGCCAGTCCCTTCTTGCCCGAAACTTCAGGACTTATGCCGACCCAGCCCCGCCTTCTTCACATCACCGAGCAGAACCATGACGTGATCGTCGAGCTGATGTATGCCGGCGAGAACAACTTCACCGGCCAGGCCATCTACGAGCATCCGCTGTGCTTTTTGCATCCGCTGGCCGAAGCCGGCCTGCGCAAGGCCATTGCGGGCGCGCGGGACTTTGGCCTGCGGCTGAAGGTTCTGGACGCCTTCCGGCCGCAGGAAGCGCAGGAGGCTTTATGGGCGGTGGCGCCCAACCCGGACTACATCGCCGACCCGAAAAAAGGCTCGAACCACACGCGCGGCGTGGCGGTGGACCTGACGCTGGTCGGCCCCGACGGCCAGGCGCTCGACATGGGAACGCCGGTGGACACCATGAGCCCGGCGTCCCACCATTTTCATGAAGCCCATCCGGCGGCCATCCAGGTCAACCGCATGCGGCTGCTGACCGTGATGCTGGAGGCCGGCTTTGTGCATCATCCGCGCGAATGGTGGCATTACCAGCTGCCAAACGCGCACGCTTTTCCGCTGATCGACAGCCATGCCTTCATGACCTGCCTGCACGCCAGCGGCCACGCGGCCCCGGCAGTTGCGGCGCACCCGTAGCGCGCCGGAATGCTATTTTTTTAATAGCTACTTGTGCAGGCGTACCATGCGCAAATCCCTGTTTTGATCATTAATTTCCTTGGCCGGCATCGCCCCGCAGCATTGAAAGAAAAAACCATGGCTATCGAGCAAGCGACATGAGCGCCGGACACGACCACGGACACAACCACGGGCACGACCACACGCCAGCAGAGTTCAACAGCGCCTTTGCCATCGGCATCGCGCTGAACATGGCGTTTGTCGCCATCGAGGCCGGGTATGGCTGGAAGATCAACTCGCTGGCGCTGCTGGCCGACGCCGGCCACAACCTGAGCGACGTGGCCGGCCTGGTGCTGGCCTGGGGCGGCGCGCTGGCCGGCAGGCTGCAGCCCGATGCCCGCCACACCTATGGCTGGAAGCGGGCGTCCATCCTGGCGGCTTTCTTCAATGCCCTGCTGCTGCTGCTGGCCATGGGCTCGCTGGCCTGGGAAGCGCTGGGCCGGCTGGGATCGCCCGAGGCGACGCAGGGCTGGACCATCATCGCCGTGGCGGGTGTCGGCATCGTAGTCAACACCGCCACGGCGCTGCTGTTCATGCGCGGCCGCAAGGGCGACCTGAACATTCGCGGCGCCTTTTTGCACATGGCGGGCGATGCGCTGGTGTCGCTGGGCGTGGTGGTTGGCGGGGCGCTCTACCTGTGGCAGGGCTGGGCCTGGATAGACCCGGTGATGAGCCTGGCGATTGCGGTGATCATTGTGGCCGGCACCTGGAGTTTGTTCAGCCAGTCGCTGCACCTGCTGTTTGACGGCGTGCCCGGGCAGGTGGACCTGGCGCAGGTGCGCCGGCTGCTGCTGGGGCTGCCGGGCGTGACGGAGGTGCATGACCTGCATGTGTGGGCCATGGGCACCTCGCAAATCGCACTGACGGCGCATCTGGTGCTGGCCGGCGCCGGCGCAGGCACCGACGCCGTGCTGCAGGAGGCCGAGCACGAGCTGCACGAGCACTTCGATATCCGGCATGTCACCTTGCAGGTGGAGTCCGCCGCCTATGCCAGCCGCTGCGCGCTGCGCACTGGAACGGCCTGCAGCTGAACCGCCCGGTGCTAAAGTCATCACTGCCCGGCCGCGTCCTGATGCCGGCGTATGAAGGATGGTGCCAGCATGATTTCCGCTCACGAATCCCCTCCAGACAAGCCCCTGCCCGGCGCGCTTGAAGCGTGCGGCCTGAGCGCCGCCGAGGCCGCGCACCGGCTGGCCGCTGAAGGCCCCAACCTGCTGCCCGGCAGCGCGCCCAAGTCCGGCCTGGCCATCGTGCGCAAGGTGGTGATGGAGCCGATGTTTTTGATGCTGCTGGCCGCCGGCGGCATTTACCTGGCGCTGGGCGACCCGGCCGAGGCGCTGTTTTTGCTGGGCTTTGTGTTCGTCGTCATCGGCATCACGCTGGTCCAGGAGCGCAAGACGCAGCGGGCGCTGGAGTCGCTGCGCGAGCTGTCGGCGCCGCGCGCGCTGGTCATCCGGGGCGGGCAGGAGCAGCGCATTCCGGGCGCCGGCGTGGTGCGCGGCGACGTGCTGGTGCTGCACGAGGGCGACCGCATCGCCGCCGATGCGCGGCTCTTTGAGGGCCAGCTGGAGGTGGACGAATCGCTGCTGACCGGCGAATCGGTGCCGGTGGCCAAACTGCCCGACGCAACGGCCAGCGTGGGGGCCATGAACGAAGCGCCGGGCCGCCCCAAGCAAAGTTCAGCCCCCTCGGGGGGCAGCGCAGTACGCGAAGCGGCCAGCGTGGGGGCCATGAACGAAGCGCCGGGCCGCCCCAAGCAAAGTTCAGC
>JAECRO010000014.1:37963-58983 GCA_016000195.1 Burkholderiales bacterium
CCCCTCGGGGGGCAGCGCAGCACACGCAGTGGCCAGCGTGGGGGCCATGCTCTACGCCAGCACCGTTGTCACCCGGGGCGTTGGCCTGGCCGAGGTGCAGGCGATTGCCAGCGCCACCGCCGTGGGCCGCATCGGCGCCGACCTGGCGGCGACCACCGAGCCGCCATCGGCCCTGCAGCGCGCCTCGCACCAGCTGGTGCGCCGGCTGGGCGCGGCGGCGCTGCTGCTGGCCGGCGCGCAGGTGCTGCTGGGCTGGTGGTGGAACGGCCGGCCGCTGCTGGAGAGCATTCTGTCCGGCATCGCGCTGGCAATGGCCATCCTGCCGGAGGAAATCCCGGTCATCCTGACAGTGTTCCTGGCGCTGGGCGCCTGGCGCATCTCGAAACAAAAAGTGCTGACCCGGCGCATGTCGGCGGTCGAGGCGCTGGGCGCCATCACCGTGCTGGCGGTGGACAAGACCGGCACGCTGACCATGAACCGCATGGAAGTCGCCGAACTGGACACCGGCAGCGCCCGCTTCACGCCCGACGGCGCCAGCGAACTGCCGGAAGCATTCCACCTGCTGACCGAATTCGCCATGCTGGCCACGCCGGGCGACCCGTTCGACCCGATGGAAAAAGCCATCCATCGCTTCGGCCACGACTGGCTGGCCGGCACCGAGCATGTACACGACGGCCGCGAGGCGGAGTTTGAATACGCGCTGTCGGGCGAGATCCTGGCGATGACGCGGGTATTTGCCAGCAGCGCGCCGACGCAGCATCTGCTGGCCACCAAGGGCGCGCCCGAAGCCGTGGCCGACCTGTGCCATTTGCCGGTTGAGCGGCGCGAAGCCATCCACGCCCAGGTCGAGGCCATGGCCGAGCGCGGCCTGCGCGTGCTGGGCGTGGCGCGCGGGCGCTGGTCCGGCACGCCAGCCGCACCCGATGCCGCGCCCCTCTGGCCCAAAAGCCAGCATGACTTCGACTTCGAATTCCTCGGCCTGCTCGGGCTGGCCGACCCGCCGCGCCCGGAAGTTCCGGCGGCGCTGGCCGAATGCCGGCGCGCCGGCGTGCGCGTCATCATGCTGACCGGCGACCACCCGGCCACGGCCCGCGCCATTGCCCGGCAGGTTGGTTTGTCCGAGCGGCCCGAGGTCATCACCGGCGCGGAAATGGCGGCGCTGGACGATGCGGCATTGCGCGAGCGGCTGCGGCAGGTGGACCTGTGCGCGCGCCTGCAGCCGGCGCACAAGCTGCGCCTGGTGATGATGCTGCGGGCCGGCGGCGAGGTGGTGGCCATGACCGGCGACGGCGTGAATGACGCACCGGCGCTGAAGGCCGCCGACATCGGCATCGCCATGGGCGAGCGCGGCACCGACGTGGCGCGCGAAGCCGCCAGCCTGGTGCTGCTCGACGACAGCTTTGCCCGCATCGTCGGCGCCATCCGGCAGGGCCGGCGCATCGACGACAACCTGCGCAAGGCCACGCGCTTCACCTTTGCCGTACATGTGCCGGTCATCGCCCTGACCCTGGTGCCAACGCTGCTGCAGTGGCCGGTGCTGCTGATGCCGGTGCATATCGTGCTGCTGCAGTTGCTGATCGACCCGGCCTGCTCGATTGTTTTTGAGGCCGACCCGGAGGCCAGCGGCCTGATGGAGCGCGCGCCGCGCCCGGTGTCGGACTCGCCCTTTGGCATGGCGCCGCTCGGCTACGCCGTGCTGCAGGGCCTGGGCGTTGCGGGCCTGCTGCTGGCGGGCTATGCCTGGCTGGCCGCGCAGGGCTGGAGCGCCGCGCAGGGCCGCAGCGTGGTGTTCAGCACCCTGATGCTGAGCGTCATGCTGCTGATATTGGCCAACCGCGACCTGCGGCGCCCGGTCTTTCGGGGCATGACGGATGCCAACCCCTTGCTGTGGCGCATGGTCATGGCGATGGGCGGGCTGCTGGCGGCCGTGCTGGGCCTGCCCTGGCTGCGCCAGCTCATGGGGCTGGCCCTGCCCGGCCCGGCAGGCCTTGCCGCCGCAGCCGCGCTGCTGGCGCTGTGCATCCTCTGGCTGGAAGGGGTGCGGCGCGCGGGCTGGCGGCGCGCGGAAGCGAGCGGCCAGACACGGCAGCGCCATGTCTAGCCCAAGCGCCTTCAGCCAGCAGCCTTCAGCCGGGCGCTGCCATGAATCCCTGAGATATTGATGCGTGGCGCCCACCAAAGCAGGCTTTCCTTGATCCACATCAACCAACCATCAATTACCTGGCGAATCACCCAGCCTTTTCTTCAGGCTGTTAAGAATTAAGGTTCAACTGATGCGGCCAAGCAGTTCATGACAAGCCGATACGGCAGTCCAGTTCACACTCCCAACCATGTCGCCCCACCGCCCGCCGAACACCCTGAAGCTTTTACCGCCCGTTTTACCGCCCGGCCTTTTCAGCCTGCGCACGCTGCCTTCCACGGAATTTTCACCTTCCCTAACGCGAGACACTCAATGAACAATTCACCGATCAAACACCAGCCAGCGAACGCCCTTGACCAGGTGGTGCATGCCAAGCTGGCGCACCTCACGCAGGGCATTTCGCCCGTATCCATTGCCGGTGCCTACATGGACTGGCTCATGCATCTTGCGATTTCGCCCGGCAAGCAGCAAGAGCTGATGTCCAAGGCGGTGCGCAAGACGACACGCATCGGACTGCACGCCCTGAAAAGCCCGGCTACTCAGGGCGAGTCCTGCATCGAGCCGCTGCCGCAGGACCGCCGCTTTGCGGCGCCCGAATGGCAGCAGTGGCCGTTCAACCTGATCTACCAGTCTTTTTTGCTCCACCAGCAGTGGTGGTACAACGCCACGACCGGCGTGCAGGGCGTCACGGCGCACCACGAACAGATCACGACCTTCGGCGTCAGGCAGTTGCTGGACATGGCTTCGCCATCGAATTTCTTCCTCACGAACCCGGAAGTGCTGAGCCAAACGCTCAAGACCGGCGGCACCAACCTGCTGCAAGGCGCGCAAAACCAGGTGCGGGACATGATGCGGCAGGCCAGCGGGCAGCCGCTGCCCGGGACCGAGAACTTTGTGCCCGGCAAGGGCGTTGCCGTCACGCCTGGCAAGGTGGTGTTTCGCAACCACCTGATCGAGCTGATCCAGTACAGCCCGCAGACCGAAACGGTGTTTGCCGAGCCGGTGCTGATCGTGCCGTCGTGGATCATGAAGTACTACATCCTGGACCTGTCGCCGGGCAACTCGCTGGTCAGGTATCTGGTCGAGAACGGCCACACGGTCTTCATCGTGTCATGGAAAAATCCCGATTCCAGCGACCGCAACCTCGGCATGGACGACTACCTCAAGGCCGGCGTCATGGCGGCGATTGATGCGATCAGCGCCATCGTGCCGGAGCGGAAGATTCAGGCGCTCGGCTACTGCCTGGGCGGCACGCTGCTGACCATGGCTGCGGCGTTCATGGCCCGCTCCCACGATCACCGGCTCAATGCCCTGGCACTGCTGGCCTCCGAACTCGACTTCACGGAGCCCGGCGAGCTGGGCCTGTTCATCGACGAGAGCCAGCTGGCCTTTCTCGACGACATGATGGCTGAGAATGGCTACCTCGACGGCAAGCAGATGGCCGGCGCGTTCGCCCTGCTCAACTCGCGCGACCTGGTGTGGTCGCACATGAAGCACGAGTACCTGATGGGCCACGACCAGCCGATCAATGATCTGGCGGCCTGGAATCTTGACGCCACGCGCATGCCCTACCGCCAGCACAGCGAATACCTGCGCCGCCTCTACCTCAGGAATGATCTGGCCGAGGGACGCTACCTTGTCGATGGCAAGCCCATCGCGCTGACGGACATCCGCGTACCGTTTTTTTCGCTCGGGACGCAGCACGACACGGTGTCGCCGTGGCATTCGGTCTACAAGGTCAACCTGCTTACCGATGTCGAGGTGACGTTTTGCCTGACCACCGGCGGCCACAACGTGGGCATCGTGAATCCGCCTGGCCCGGGCGTCAAGCGCAGCTATCAACTGGCCACGCGCGCCGCCGACGACCGCTACATCGACCCCGACACCTGGATCAGCACCGCGCCTGAGCACGAGGGTTCGTGGTGGCCCGCGCTGGCCAGCTGGCTGCAGCAGCACAACGGCCAGCGCGTCGCACCACCGCCGGCGGGCAACCCGGCGCGCGGCTACCCGGCGCTTGCAGACGCACCCGGCCACTATGTCCTGATTCCCTGAAAAAGCACACCATGAACCCGAACCCAGGCACCCACGCCACGTCCGCCGCCTTCGACGCAAACGCAGCGGTCGCGCTGCCGATCCTGGCCGGCAAGAAGGGCCTGGTGGTGGGCGTTGCCAACGACCAGAGCATCGCCTACGGCTGCGCACAGGTCATGCGGCAACTGGGCGCCTCGCTGGCGTTGACCTACTTCAACGCCAAGGCCGAACCCTATGTGCGTCCGCTGGCCGAACAGCTCGAAGCCGACATCATCGCGCCGCTCGATGTCGAGGACCCGGGCCAGCTCGAAGCGCTGTTTGCGCAGATCGGGCAGCGCTGGGGCAAGCTGGACTTTGTGCTCCACGCCATCGCCTTTGCGCCGGTGGCCGACCTGCACGGCCGCATCGTCGATTGCAGCGCCGAAGGCTTTGCCCGCGCCATGGATGTGTCGTGCCATTCGTTCATTCGCATGGCCAGGCTGGCCGAGCCGCTGATGAAGGACGGCGGCGCGCTGGTCACGATGAGCTACTACGGCGCGCAAAAGGTGATCGAAAACTACGGAATCATGGGGCCGGTCAAGGCGGCGCTCGAAGCCACCGTGCGCTACCTGGCCGCTGAACTCGGCCCGACCGGCATTCGCGTGCATGCCGTGTCGCCCGGGCCAATCAAGACGCGGGCCGCCTCGGGCATCGGGGATTTCGAGAAACTGCTGGACGATGCCGCGACCCGCGCCCCCCAGCACCAGCTCATCACCATCGGTGATGTCGGCGCGGTCACGGCCATGCTGTGCTGCGACGCAGCCCGCGCCCTGACGGGCAACGTCATCTTTGTCGATGCCGGCTACCACGTCATGGGCTGATTCGCCAGCATCACCACAAAAGGAAACATATGGACATGCCGATCATTCAATCCGGCTCGCCGGCCGACTTTCTTGAAAACCATCCCTTTGCCGAGATTCGCATGGGCGACGGGGCCAGCCTGGTGCGCCAGGTCACGCAGCGCGACATCCAGCTGTTTGCCGCCGTCTCGGGCGACGTGAACCCGGCGCATGTCGATGCGCTGTATGCCCGGAGCAGCCACTTTCACGAGATCATTGCGCACGGCATGCTGGGCGGCTCGCTGATCTCGACCGTGCTGGGCACGCAGTTTCCCGGCCCGGGAACGATTTACCTCAGCCAGACGCTGAAATTCCTCAAGCCGGTGCATATCGGCGACACCCTGACCGTGACGGTTCGCGTGACCGCGCTGGAGGCCGCCCATCGCCATGTGTGGCTGGAGACGCTCTGCGTCGATCAGGACGGCGACACGGTGATCAAGGGCGAAGCCCAGGTCAGCGCGCCGGCCGACAAGCTGCGCATCCTGCGCACCGACCTGCCCGAGCCGTTGATGGCCGACAAGAACCTGCGCTATGACCAGTTGCTCAACGCCGCCAAAAACCTGCCAAGAATCAAAATGGGCGTGGTCCATCCGTGCAGCCGCGAGGCGCTCGAAGGCGCGCTGGACGCCGACCGGCTGGGCCTGATCCAGGCCATCCTGATCGGACCCGAGCCGCGCATCCGCAGCCTGGCCAGCGAATGCCAGCTGGACCTGAGCGGCCTTTCCATCGTCGATGTGCCGCACAGCCATGCGGCGGCAGACAAGGCGGTCGAGCTGGCTAGAGCCGGCGAAGTCGATGCGCTGATGAAGGGCAGCCTGCACAGCGACGAGCTGCTGGGCGCGGTGGTCAACACGCAATGCGGCCTGCGCACCGAGCGCCGCATCAGCCATGTGTTCGTGCTCGACGTGCCGCGCTACCCCAAGCCGCTGCTGATTACCGATGCGGCGATCAATGTCGCGCCCGACTTTGACGCCAAGGTCGATATTGTGCAAAACGCGATTGACCTGGCGCATTCGCTCGGCATTGCCCGGCCCAAGGTCGCCATCCTGTCGGCGGTGGAAACCGTCACGCCCAAGCTGCGCTCGTCGATGGACGCCGCCGCGCTGTCAAAAATGGCCGACCGGGGCCAGATCACCGGCGGCCTGGTCGATGGCCCGCTGGCCTTTGACAACGCCGTCTCGCTGGCCGCCGCCAAGACCAAGGGCATCCATTCCGAGGTCGCCGGCGACGCCGACATCCTGGTGGTGCCCGACCTCGAATCGGGCAACATGCTGGCCAAGCAGCTCGAATACCTGGGCGGCGCGCAGGCCGCCGGCCTGGTGATGGGCGCCAAGGTGCCCATCGTGCTGACCAGCCGGGCCGACTCGGCGCATTCGCGCATCGCCTCGTGCGCCATTGCCATGCTCTTGATCGCCCACCGGCTCAGGGAGCTGGCATGAAGGCTGCTTTACCATTACAGCTTGTCACCCGGATACGTCAAGCATCAAACCTGTCGATACAAGCTTTCGCACTGTGAATCAGCCATGAACACCCCAAGCCGCCGCGCACCGCGACCGCGCTGGCACGCGCTGGCCGCAGCCGCCCTGCTGCTTTGCGGCTGCGCCTCGATGGCGCCGCCCTATGAAGCGCCCGCGCTGCCGGTGTCGCAGCGCTATGCGGACGATGCCGTGCAGGAAGGTGCCAGCGCTGCGGCCACCGGCTGGCGCGACTACTTCACCGACCCGCAGCTGCAGGCCCTGATCAAGCTGGCGCTGGAGCACAACCGCGACCTGCGTACTGCGGTGCTGCATGTGGAAGAAGCGCGCGCCGCCTACGGCATCCAGCGCGCCGATCTTTTTCCGACAATCGGCGCTCAGGCGGGCATGGACCGCGCGCGCACGCCAGCCGACCTGAACCTGACCGGCCAGCCCCTGCTGGGCAGCCAGTACCAGGCCGGGCTGGGCCTGACCAGCTGGGAGATTGACTTCTGGGGCCGCGTGCGCAGCCTGCGGGATGCCGCGCTGGAGAGCTACCTCGCCACCGACGAGGCGCGCCGCGCCGCGACGGTCGGGCTGATCGCGCAAGTGGCCAACAGCTACCTCACGCTGCGCGAACTCGACGAGCGCATCGCGCTGGCGCGCCAGAACATCGCCAGCCGGGCGGAAACCCTGCGCATCTTCTCGCGCCGCGTCGAAGTCGGAGCAACCTCGCGCCTGAACCTGACCCAGGTCCAGACGCTGCTGACCCAGGCCCAGGCGCTGGGCGCGCAGCTCGAACAGGCGCGGGCCGCCCAGCTCAACGCCCTGACGCTGCTGACCGGAGCCCCCCTTGAGCTGCCCGTCGCGCCAGGCCGCCTTGATGAACAGCATCTGCTGCGCGAGTTGAATGCGGGCCTGCCCTCGGACCTGCTGACCCAGCGGCCCGACATTGCCGCCGCCGAGCACCAGCTCAAGGCGGCCAACGCCAGCATTGGCGCCGCCCGCGCCGCGTTCTTCCCGCGTGTCGCGCTGACCGGCTCACTCGGCACGGCCAGCGCCGAACTCGACGGCCTGTTTGCCTCGGGCAGCCAGTCCTGGACCTTCTCGCCCAGCATCTCGCTGCCGATTTTTAACGGCGGACGGCTGCAGGGCAACCTGACTCTGACCGAGGTGCGCCGCGACTTGGCGGTGGCGCAGTACGAAAAAACCGTGCAGGGCGCTTTCCGCGACGTGGCCGACGCCCTGTCGGCGCGCCGCTGGCTGGCCGAACAGCTGGCCATTGCGCAAGCCGCGCTGTCGGCGCAGACCGAGCGTGCCCGGCTGTCCCAGCTGCGCTATGACAACGGAGCGTCCGCCTTCCTGGAAGTGCTCGATGCCCAGCGCGACCTGCTGACCGCCCAGCAGCAACTCGTCCAGACCCGCCGCGCCCTGCTGTCCAGCAGCGTCAGCCTGTATGCGGCTCTGGGCGGCGGTTCGATGGAGCGGGTCGGCGCAGAGGCCGCAGCCGCCACACCCCCCCCCTGATGCCCCCTAACGCCCCCCCTGAGCACAAAACCAGAAACGCCATGAACGTCACCCTGAAGAACCGACTGATTCCCATCGTGCTCGTGGTCGCCGCTCTGGCGGCAGGTTTCTATGCCTGGAAGTCGCTGCGCCCCAAAGGGCCCGGCGATGGCTTCGTGAGCAGCAATGGCCGCATCGAGGCCACCGAAATTGATGTCGCCACCAAACTCGGCGGCCGCGTGCAGGACATCCTGGTGCAGGAAGGCGATTTCGTCACTGCCGGCCAGCCGCTGGCCCACATGCAGGTCCAGACGCTCATGGCCCAGCACGATGAAGCACTCGCACGCCAGCAGCAGTCCGTCAGCGCCATTTCCAGCGCCGAAGCCCAGGTGGCCGTGCGCGAAAGCGACAAGCAGGCCGCGCTGGCACTCGTGGCGCAGCGCCAGAGCGAACTCGACGCCGCCCAGCGCCGCCTGGCCCGCTCGGAAACACTGGCGCGCGAAGGAGCCGCATCGGATCAGGAACTCGACGACGACCGGGCGCGCGTGCGCAGCGTGCAGGCGGCCCTGGCCGCAGCCGGCGCGCAGGTCAATGCGGCGCAGGCCGCGATTACCGCCGCGCGCACCCAGGTGGCCGGGGCGCGCTCCACGGTCACGGCGGCTGAAGCCACGGTGGCCCGCATCAAGGCCGACATTGACGACAGCGCACTCACCGCGCCGCGCGCCGGCCGTGTGCAGTACCGCATCGCACAGCCTGGCGAGGTGCTGGGTGGCGGCGGCAAGGTGCTCAACCTGGTGGACCTGTCGGACGTTTACATGACCTTTTTCATACCCGAAACCACTGCGGGCAAGCTGGCGCTGGGCAGCGAGGTGCATCTCGTGCTGGACGCCGCACCGCAGTACGTGATCCCGGCCAAGGTGTCGTTTGTCGCCAGCACCGCGCAGTTCACGCCCAAGACGGTCGAAACCGCGAGTGAAAGGCAAAAGCTGATGTTCCGCGTCAAGGCCCAAATCGACCGCGAACTGCTGCAAAAGCACCTCAAGCAGGTCAAGACCGGCCTGCCCGGCGTGGCCTGGCTCAAGCTCGACGCACAGGCGCCCTGGCCGGCTGAGCTGGCACTGAAGGTTCCGCAGTGAGCCTGGATGGCGCCAGCCCCGCGCCGGTTGCCAGCCTGGCCGATGTCAGCCTGCGCCATGGAAAAACGCTTGCGCTTGACAGCGTGACGCTGGATATTCCGGCCGGCCGCATGGTGGGACTGATCGGCCCGGACGGCGTGGGCAAGTCCAGCCTGCTGTCGCTCATCGCGGGCGCGCGCAAAGTCCAGCAGGGCCGCGTGCAGGCGCTCGGCAGCGACATGGCCAGCGCCCATCACCGCAACGCCGTCTGTCCGCGCATCGCCTACATGCCGCAGGGGCTGGGCAAAAACCTGTATCCGACCCTCTCGGTGGAAGAAAACCTGCAGTTTTTCGGCCGCCTGTTCGGCCACGACGGCGCCGAGCGCCGGCGCCGCATTGACGAGCTGACCGTCGCCACCGGCCTGTATCCCTTTCTGAGCCGCCCAGCGGGCAATCTTTCCGGCGGCATGAAACAAAAACTCGGGCTGTGCTGCGCGCTGATCCACGACCCGGACCTGCTGATCCTCGATGAGCCGACCACCGGTGTCGATCCGCTGGCGCGCAAGCAGTTCTGGCATCTGATCGCAGGCATTCGCCACGACCATCCGGACATGAGCGTGATTGTTGCGACCGCCTATATGGAAGAGGCCGAGCGCTTCGACTGGCTGGTGGCCATGGATGCGGGCAAGGTATTGGCCACCGGCACCCCGCGCGAACTGCACGAACGCACCAGCACCGAGTCGCTGGAAGCGGCCTTCATCGCGCTGCTGCCTGAAGAGAGAAAGCGCGGCCACCGTGCCGTGGTAGTCCCGCCATTCGCCGATGGCGAGGAGATCGCCATCGAGGCGCAGGGACTGACCATGCGTTTTGGCGACTTCGTGGCCGTTGACCATGTTGACTTCCGCATCCAGCGCGGCGAAATATTCGGTTTCCTGGGCTCCAACGGCTGCGGCAAATCGACCACCATGAAAATGCTCACCGGCCTGCTGCCCGCCAGCGAAGGCCAGGCCCGGCTGTTCGGCAAGGAGGTCAATGCCAATGACATGGTCACGCGCCGCCGCGTGGGCTATATGTCGCAGGCGTTCTCGCTCTACGGCGAACTCTCGGTGCGCCAGAACCTGGTGCTGCATGCGCAGCTGTTCCATGTCCCCGAGGCCGATATCGCCCTGCGCGTGCAGGAAATGGTCGAGCGCTTCAGCCTGCAGGAGACCCTGGATGCACTGCCCGACGCGCTGCCGCTGGGCATCCGCCAGCGTCTGTCGCTGGCGGTGGCGATGGTGCACAAGCCTGAGTTACTGATCCTTGACGAACCCACTTCGGGTGTGGACCCGATCGCGCGCGACAACTTCTGGCAGCTGATGATCGACCTGGCGCGCAAGGACCGGGTAACGATCTTCATCTCCACCCACTTCATGAACGAGGCCGAGCGCTGCGACCGCATCTCGCTGATGCATGCCGGCAAGGTACTGGTCACAGAAACCCCCGCCAATATCGTCAGGCAGCGCGGTGCCGGATCGCTGGAACAGGCCTTCATCGACTACCTCGTCGAGGCCGGTGGCGGCACGCCGGCGCAGGCAGGCGGGCAGGCTGCAGCGTCAAAGCCTGCCGCCAAGCCAGCATCTCCCCCACGCCGGAGCCACTTCAGCTTCAACCGCATGTTCAGCTACCTGTGGCGCGAGACGCTGGAATTGCAGCGCGACCCGGTACGCGGCGGCCTGGCACTGGTCGGCTCGCTGGTGCTGATGTTCGTGGTCGGCTTCGGCATCAGTCTGGACGTGGAGAACCTGCGCTACGCGGTGCTCGACCGCGACCAAACCACGTTGAGCCAGAACTACGCGCTCAACCTGGCAGGCTCGCGCTACTTCATCGAGAAGCCGCCGATCACCGATTACGCCGACCTGGACCGGCGCATGCGCAGCGGCGAGCTGTCGCTGGCCATCGAGATTCCGCCAGGCTTCGCCCGCGACGTGCAGCGCGGCACCGCAGTGCAGATCGGCGCCTGGGTCGATGGCGCCATGCCGCAGCGCGCCGAGACGGTGCAGGGCTATGTGCAGGGCATGCACCAGGGCTGGCTGGTCGAGCAGGCACGCGAACGGCTCGGCGCGAGCGTGAGCAGCCCGGCCCGCATCGAGACCCGCTTCCGCTACAACCCCGATGTCAAGAGCCTGCCGGCGATGGTGCCCGCCGTGATCCCGCTGCTGCTGCTGATGCTGCCAGCCATGCTCACCGCGCTGGCGGTGGTGCGCGAAAAGGAGCTGGGCTCGATCATCAACCTCTACGTGACCCCAGTCACCCGCACCGAGTTCCTGCTCGGCAAGCAACTGCCCTATGTGGCGCTGGCAATGGTCAATTTCCTGCTGATGACGCTGCTGGCAGTAACCGTGTTCGACGTGCCGGTCAAGGGCAGCTTCTGGGCACTGACGCTGGCGATGCTGGCGTTCTGCATGACCTCCACCGGCATGGGTCTGCTGGCCTCAACCTTCACCCGCAGCCAGATCGCGGCCATGTTCGTCACTTCGATCACGACCATCCTGCCGACGGTGCAGTTCTCCGGCCTGACCAATCCGGTGTCATCGCTGGAGGGTGTCGGCAGCCTGATCGGCCAGGTCTATCCGGCCACCTACATGCTCACCATCAGCCGCGGTGTGTTCAGCAAAGCGCTGGGCCTGGCCGATCTGCAGGGTGCGTTCTGGCCCCTGCTGGCGTCGGCGCCCGTCGTGCTCGGTGCAACCATCGCCCTATTGAAGAAGCAGGAAACCTGAGCATGCGCCACCTCGCCAACATCTACCGCCTCGGCGTCAAGGAACTATGGAGCCTGTGGCGCGACCCGATGATGCTGGTGCTGATCGTCTATGCCTTCACCGCGATGGTCTACACCGCCGCCACGGCCATGCCCGAGACCTTGC
This sequence comes from Burkholderiales bacterium, assembly GCA_016000195.1. Classification (GTDB taxonomy): domain Bacteria; phylum Pseudomonadota; class Gammaproteobacteria; order Burkholderiales; family Burkholderiaceae_C; genus Polaromonas. The sequence goes on from JAECRO010000014.1 coordinate 49,994, forward strand.
ACAAGGTGCCGATTGCCATCGTCGATGAGGACGGCTCGCCGCTTTCCGCACGCATCGCCTCGGCGTTCTACCCGCCGCAGTTCGCGGCGCCGGCAATGATCGCGCTCGGCCAGGTGGACCCGGGCATGGACAACGGCGACTACACCTTTGCGCTGGACATCCCGCCCAACTTCCAGCGCGACGTGCTGGCCGGCAAATCGCCGGCCTTGCAGCTCAACGTGGACGCCACCCGCATGACCCAGGCTTTTTCCGGCAGCGGCTACGTCCAGCAGATCGTGCTGACCGAGGTAGGCGAGTTCGTGCAGCGCTACCGCGGCAGCGCGGCGCCGCCGGTAGACCTGACCCTGCGCATGCGCTTCAACCCCAACCTGACGCCGTCCTGGTTCGGCGCGCTGATGGAGATCATCAACGATGTCACCCTGCTGTCGATCATCCTGACCGGCGCGGCTCTGATCCGCGAGCGCGAGCACGGCACCATCGAGCACTTGCTGGTGATGCCGGTCACGCCAGGCGAGATCATGCTGGCCAAGGTCTGGTCGATGGCGCTGGTGGTGCTGCTGGCCGCTGCGATGTCGCTGGTGTTCGTGGTCCAGGGCCTGCTGAAGGTGCCCATCGAGGGCTCGGTCATGCTGTTCCTGGCCGGCGCCGCGCTGCACCTGTTCGCCACCACCTCGATGGGCATCTTCATGGCCACGCTGGCGCGCAACATGCCGCAGTTCGGCATGCTGCTGATGCTGACGCTGATACCCCTGCAGCTACTGTCCGGCGGCGTGACGCCGCGCGAGAGCATGCCCGTCTTCGTGCAGAAGATCATGCAGATCGCACCAACCACGCACTTCGTCGAACTGGGCCAGGCCATCCTCTACCGAGGCGCCGGAATCGAGGTGGTGTGGAAGCCCTTCCTGTTCCTGCTGCTGATCGGCTCGACCCTGTTCGCCTTGTCACTCGCACATTTTCGCAAAACCATCAGCCAGATGGCTTGACCCCATCACTCACCTCAAGGAGCGCCTCGTGAACACCGACACCCACTTGCGGCACAAGGAAGCGACATGAGCCAGGCGCTCCTCGTCATCAACTCGGGCTCGTCCAGCGTCAAGTTTGCCGCCTACGATGTCGAGACCGACAAGGCGCTGACGCGCATTGCGCACGGCAGGATTGAAGGCATCGGCAGCGCGCCCCGCCTGCTGGTGTGGGGGCGCAGCGGCGAGGCGCTGGAAGACCGCCGCATCGACATCGCGGCCGATCCGGCGCTTGGCGCCGACGAAGGCTTCAGGCAATTGTTCGACTGGCTGGCGCAGCACGCCGCAGGCCGCACGCTGCTGGCCGTCGGCCACCGCGTGGTGCATGGCGGCGAGCTGTTTACGCGGCCGGCCTTCGTCACGCCCGCCATCCTGGCCCAGCTCGATGGCTTCACGCCGCTGGCGCCGCTGCACCAGCCGCACAACCTGTCGGCCATTCATGCCATTGCCCGCCTGCTCCCGGACCTGCCGCAGGTGGCCTGCTTTGACACCGAGTTCCACACCATGCAGGACTGGGTGGCGCAGGCTTACGCGCTGCCGCGCCACATCACCGGGGCGGGCGTCAAGCGCTACGGCTTTCACGGCCTGTCATACGAATACATCGCCAGCATCCTGCCCGGCCACCTGGGCGCCACGGCCAGCGGCCGCGTCATCGTCGCGCACCTGGGCAACGGCGCGAGCCTGTGCGCCATGCAGGACCGGCGCAGCGTTGCCTCGACCATGGGCTTCACCGCGCTCGACGGCCTGATGATGGGCACGCGCTGCGGCAGCCTGGACCCCGGCGTGGTGCTGTACCTGATGGGCGCGCTGGGCATGACGGCCCAGGCCGTTGAAAAGCTGCTGTACGAGCAGTCGGGCCTGCTGGGCGTGTCGGGCGTGTCGGGCGACATGCGCACCGTCGAGGCGACCGATACGCCCGAGGCACGGCAGGCCATCGACCTGTACGTGTACCGCATCCGGCAGGAACTCGGCAGCCTGGCCGCGTCGCTGGGCGGGCTGGATGCGCTGGTGTTCACCGCCGGCATTGGCGAGAACGGCGCCATGATCCGGCGCCGGGTTTGTCAGGATGCCGCCTGGCTCGGCATCGAACTGGACGGGGACGCCAACCAGGCTTCGGCGTCCGGCGCCCGCTGCATCAGCACGGCGGGCAGCCGCGTGGCGGCGTGGGTGATGCCGACGAACGAGGAGTTGATGATTGCCCGGCACACCCAGACGGTGCTGAATTCACTATGAATTTGATAGCTGCCTGCGCAGGCAGCGCTTGCGCCTGAGCCATTATTTGCTTGAATTCTTCACGGTTCGGCATGCGCCATCGAATCCGCTGGCCCCGGCCCGGCCAGCTCGGCGCGCATCAGGGGCAGATGCTGCGGATACTCGCGCTGCATCACATCGACCAGCGCCTCGCGCACCTTGCAGCGCAAATCCCAGTTCAGGCTCGAATTGCTGGACGTCACCAGCACGCGCAGCTGCATGCTGCGCTCGCCCGCCTCGACCACCTGCAGCAGGCACAGCCGCTTGTCCCACTCGGGAGCAAGCGCGCAGGCGCGCTGGGCGGCTTCGCGCAGCGGCGCCAGCGGCATGCGGTAGTCCACCCAGATGAACACCGTGCCGATGATCTGCGCGCTCTTGCGGGTCCAGTTCTGGAACGGGTTTTCAATGAACCACTGCAGCGGAATGACCATGCGCCGCTCGTCCCAGATTTTCAGCACCACGTAGGTGCCGGTGATTTCCTCGACCCGGCCCCATTCGCCCTGGATGATCAGCACGTCGTCGATGCGAAACGGCTGCGCCAGCGCAATCTGCAGCCCGGCAATCAGGTTGCTGAAAATCGGCCGCGCCGCAATGCCGGCCACCAGGCCGACCACGCCGGCCGACGCCAGCAGGCTGGCGCCGATCTGGCGCGCGCCCGGAAAGGTCATCAGCATCAGCGACAGCCCGGCCAGCAAAATGATGAACATCGCGGTGCGCGACAGCATGCGCGTCTGGGTATGAATGCGGCGCGCGTTCAGGTTGTCCTCGACATCGACCGGATACAGGCTGATGACGCCCTGCGCCACGCCGCGCGCCGCGCGCAGGCCCAGCCAGGTCAGGCCGGTCAGCAGCAGCAAGACATTGGCATGGCGCACGCCGCCGATCAGCGGAAAGGTATTGGGCGCAATTTGCCAGACCGCCTGCAGCGCAATCAGCGGCAGCAGCAGCAGGGCCGGCATCTGGCAATGCTGCACCGTGCGGTAGGCCACCGGCATCGAGCGCGTCAGGCGCAGCACCACGGTCGAACTCACGCGATGCACCAGCAGGGCCAGCAGCACCGCAACACCCGCCGCCATCAGGATGCGCAGCGACGAGTCGTCGGCCCACGAGATCAGCGCATGCAGCTCAGGAAAATTGCGGTTCATGGGCGCATGCCTAGCCCGCCACGCGCGGCCTGACCTTGGACGCCGCCAGCCTGGCCCGCGTGCGCGCCACCTCGACATCGGCATCGAAGGCCAGCGCCACGCCCATGCGGCGGCGGACAAAACTCTCGGGCTTGCCGAACAGGCGGATGTCGGTGTTCGGCACACTCAGCGCGTCGGCCACGCCGTCAAACACAATGCCCGCCGCATCGACGCCGCCATAAATCACGGCGCTGGCGCCCGGGCTTTTCAGCGCGGTGCTGACCGGCAGGCCCAGAATCGCCCGCGCATGCAGCTCGAACTCGTTTTGCCACTGGGTACACAGCGTCACCATGCCGGTGTCGTGCGGGCGCGGGCTGACTTCGCTGAACCACACGTCATCGCCCTTGACGAACAGCTCGACGCCGAACACGCCCAGCCCGGAGGGCTTGCCGTCCAGGCCAGCGCCCAGGTTGCCGGTCACGGCCCGGGCAATCTCGCGGCTCCTTTCAAGCGCCGCCGGGCGCATCGGGTGCGGCTGCCAGCTTTCAACATAGTCGCCGCTGACCTGGAGATGGCCAATCGGCTCGCAAAAATGGGTTTCGACCTGGCCGTCAGCGCCCAGCGCGCGCACCGTCAGCAGCGTGATTTCGTAGTCAAAATCAACAAAGCCTTCGACGATCACCCGGCCGTGGCTGACGCGCCCGCCGGCCATGGCGTGCTCCCACGCCGGCGCCACGTCTTTCGGCAGGGCGATCTTGCTCTGGCCCTTGCCCGACGAACTCATCACCGGCTTGACGACGCAGGGGTAGCCGATTTTCGAGTCAATCGCGGCCTGCAGTTCTTCGAGCGAATCGCAGAACACATACGGGCTGGTCGGCAGCGCCAGCGTTTCGGCGGCCAGGCGGCGGATGCCCTCGCGGTCCATGGTCAGGCGCGCGGCCCGGGCCGTGGGAATCACGCGCACCACCCCTAGAGCTTCGAGTTCTTCCAGCATGCCGGTGGCAATCGCCTCGATCTCGGGCACCACCAGGTCGGGTTTTTCCTTTTCAATCAGCGCCTTGAGCTGCGCCGGGTCGCTCATGGTGATGGTGCGCGCATGGTGCGCCACCTGCTGGCCGGGCGCGTTGTCGTAGCGGTCCACGGCGATGGTTTCCACGCCCAGGCGCTGCAGCGCGATCAAGACCTCCTTGCCCAACTCGCCGGAGCCGAGCAGCATGACTTTGGTGGCGTGGGGAGACAAGGGGGTTCCGAAGGTGGTCATGGTGCGGGAGGATAAAGAATGAAAAAAAACCGGCCCCGGTCAACAGCCGGATGCGCCGGCTTGCGGCTGACAGCTACTGTACTTTACTGAAGTGAAGCCGCCAGGAATGGGCACGGCGCGCGTCAAACGACGGATTGCGGCGCCACCGCATCCAGCAGGTGTGTAGCATCGGCAGCTCATTTCAACCTGGGATTTTTCCATGAAAAAACGCCATTTCCTGAACGCCTCCCTGGCCGGCGCTGTTGCCATGCCCTCCTGGGCTGCGGCCCAGGGCAGCCGCAAGACGACACCGCCGGGACCGACGCTGCTCACGGTCAGCGGACGCATCGGCGCGGGCAACCGTGGCCCGCTGGACCCGGCGCTTGACCAGATGATGGCCAAGCAAAAAATCATGTTCGACAAGGCACAGGTGTTTGACTTTGCCGCCATCACGGCCCTGCCCGCCATCAGCATCAAGCCGACGCTGGAATACGACGGCAAGCCGCATTCGCTCAAGGGGCCGTTGCTGCTGGACGTGATGAAAGCCTGCGGCGTGAAGGCGGGCGACAAGACCCTGCTGTTCCTGCGCGCCGTGGATGGCTACGCGGCGCAGGTTTCCGCTGCCGATGCGGGCAAATACCGCTTCATCGTGGCAACGCACCTTGACGGCCAGCCGATGGCGCTGGGTGGCCTCGGTCCGCTGTGGGCGGTTTATGACGCCGACCGCTTTCCCGACATGGCGGCCAAACCCTTGCCCGCACGTTTTGCCAACTGCCCCTGGGCCACCTACCACATCGAAGTCAGGGAAAGCTGAGAGGAGCAAACGCGCGGCGGAACGCATGAAACGCATGCCGAACGCATGCATGCGCCACGCCCGGTAGGCACAATAGCCGCATGACCCAGCCCCTTTTTGAAGTCCTTGACCTGAGCAAGCACTATGGCAGCAACACCGTCGTCAACCAGTTGTCGTTTTCCATCGCGCCCGGCGAATGCCTGGGCGTGATCGGCCCCAACGGCGCCGGCAAGACCACCACCATCCGCATGTGCCTGGGCCTGACCAGCCCGGACAGCGGGCGCATCACCTACTTCCCCAGCGGCGGCGCCACGGAAAAATCGCTGAACATGCCGCAGGACGCGCTGGCCATCAAGGAGCGGCTGGGCATCGTCAGCCAGTTCGACAGCCTGGACCCGGATTTCTCGTGCGCCGAGAACCTGCTGGTGTTCGGGCGCTACTTTGGCCTGAAGGACGCGGTGATCAGGGAACGCATCCCCAGGCTGCTGGAGTTTGCCGCCCTGACGCACAAGGCCGACGCCAAGCTGAGCGAACTCTCGGGCGGCATGAAGCGCCGGCTGAGCCTGGCCCGCGCGCTGGTCAACGACCCGCAACTGCTGCTGCTCGACGAGCCGACCACCGGCCTGGACCCGCAGGCCCGGCATTTGATGTGGGAGCGGCTGCAGCGGCTGGTGCAGCAGGGCAAGTCGATTTTGCTGACGACGCACTTCATGGACGAGGCCGAACGCCTGTGCAACCGCCTGCTGGTGCTGGACCAGGGCAGGAAAATGACCGAAGGCCGGCCGCGCGACCTGATTGCGCAAAACCTGGAGCCTGACGTGGTCGAGGTGTACGGCGCCGGCGCGCTGGCGCTGGTCGAATCACCGCTCAAGGCCATGGCCGCGCGCGTCGAGGTCAGCGGCGAAACCGTGTTTTTCTACACCAGCGACGCCAAGCGACTGCTGGCCGCGCTGGCCGCGCTGGCCGATTACCCGGCGCTGCGCATGCTGCACCGCCCGGCCAACCTCGAAGACCTGTTCCTCAAGCTCACCGGACGCCAGATCAGGGAAGCCGCATGATGACCGACGCCACCACCTCGGCCCCCCAGCCGGCGCCAGCGCCGGCGCAAGTCTCCCAGCCGGCCCTGTTCAGGCCGCCGCAGATCAGCTGGCGCTGGCTGCCGGTGTTCCGGCGCAACCTGCTGGCCTGGCGCAAGCTGGCCGTGCCCAGCCTGGTCGGCAACATCGCCGAGCCGCTGATCACGCTGGTCGCCTTCGGCTACGGGCTCGGCATGCTGGTCGGGCAGGTCCAGCTCAATGGCACGGCGGTGCCTTACATCCTGTTTCTGGCCAGCGGCTCGATCTGCATGAGCGCGATGAATGCCGCGTCGTTCGAGGCGCTGTACTCGGCGTTTTCGCGCATGAACGTGCAGCGCACCTGGGACGGCATCATGAACGCACCGGTGCGGCTCGACGACGTGGTGTTTGCCGAAATGCTCTGGGCCGCGTACAAGTCGCTGTTCACCAGCGCGGTCATTTTGGCGGTGATGCTGGCGCTGGGCATCAGCCACAGCCCGATGCTGCTGCTGGCGCTGCCGCTGCTGGCGCTGGTGGGCATCGTCTTTGCCAGCATCGCGCTGATCTTCAACGCGCTGGCCAAGGGCTACGACTTTTTCACCTATTACTTCTCGCTGTTCCTGACGCCGACGATGTTTTTGAGCGGCGTGTTTTTTCCGCGCGACCAGTTGCCCGGCGTGATGCGGACGATCTCGGACTGGCTGCCGCTGACCGCCGCCGTCGAGCTGATCCGCCCGCTGTTCCTGGGCCAGTGGCCGGCGCATGCCTTGCTGCACCTGGCCGTGCTGGTGGCCTATGGCGTGGCCGCCTTCTGGATCGCGCTGGCGCTGACGCGCAGGCGGTTTCGGAACTAAAAGTGGCTTTTGCGCAATCAGCACCTGCGCAAGTAGCTATTTTTTTGATAGCAAAATCCCAACATGGCGCAGCACAGGCCATCCAGCTGCCGCGCCCTGAACAGGCAACCCGCCGAGGCAAGACTAGACTCATCCCATGGAAAACGCATCCTTGCCGAAACGGGACATCGTGGTCATCGGGGCGTCGGCCGGCGGGGTCGAAGCGCTTCAGGGGTTTTTTCGGGCCTTGCCCGCCGACCTGCAGGCCGCCATGCTGGTGGTTTTGCACATTCCGGCGGACACCCCGAGCCAGCTTGACCGGGTGCTGGCGAATGTGACGCAGCTTCCCGTGGTCATTGCACAGGATGGCCAGCCGATTGAGCACGGACAGGTTTATGTCGCCTCGGCCGACCGGCACCTCATGGTCACGCCGCAAGGCATCCGGCTCAGCCGGGGGCCGAAGGAAGGCCGGGCCAGGCCCTCGGTCGATGTGCTGTTTCGCTCTGCCGCCACGGCATTCGGCTCGCGCGTCATCGGCGTGATCCTGAGCGGCGCGCTCGACGACGGCACGGCCGGGCTCTGGGCGATCAAGGACCACCAGGGCGCCACGCTGGTGCAACTTCCTTCGCAGGCCATGCATGCCTCCATGCCCGAGAGCGCCATTGCGCATGTCCAGGTGGATTTTGTCGGCACGGTTGAAGCGCTGGCCGCCAAAGTTTCGGAACTGGTCGGCACCGCCGCGCCGGTGGTGGCGGACACCGCCGTGAGCCTGCAGCGCGCCATGGAAAACGACATTGCCATGCAAGGCAATGCGCTCAAGGCCGGCATCATGAACCTGGGCAAGGCGTCCCCCTACACCTGCCCCGATTGCCATGGCGTGCTGATGCAGATCGAGGAAGGCACGATTGTCCGGTTTCGCTGCCAAACCGGCCATGCGTTCTCGCTCAAGACGCTGATGGCCGAGATCAACGACGCCATCGACAACGGCTTATGGGCGACCTTGCGCGCAGCGGAAGAGCGGGTGATGCTGCTGCGCCAGATGGAACAGCTGGCGCAGGCTTCGGGCGTGAGCCACGACGAGGCAGCACAATTTCGCAAGCAGGCCGATGCTTCGGAAAAACGCCTCCAGCCGCTGCGCGAACTGCTGCTTGATCCGGGCTTTTTTGGACATCAGCCCAAGGGCTGAAGCACCGGCTGACCCGCCAGCCTGGTCCGGCATTGCCGCAAGGCGTCTGCGTCAATTCGCGGCAAAACAATAGAACAGCCCCGCGCCGCCGACCGACTTGAGCGCTTCGGGGCTGCAGCCGGGCGTGGCATGGGAGGCGTTCCAGGACTTCATGGGGGCGGATTCGTTGATGCCGATGCGGTCGTGGTGGCCGACGATGGCCGAGCCCGCGCCACTTTGCGTCCAGCCGCCGCAGGTGGTGTCGGGGGCCGAGGTGTCCAGGCGGCCGTCCGCCGTGGAGCCGGTCAGCATGTCGTGCATGTTGACGGCATCGCCCCGGCCGCTGACGAGCTGCACCAGGTAACGCTGAAACCCCGGCCGGTATTTGCCCAGGTCATGCCACAAACCCGCCAGCCAAGCCCATCGCTGGGTGGCGGCTGCGGGTTCAAACGCGGCTGAGAAATCAGCGGCCTTCGTTGCAACGTAACCGTCCGCCCAGTACCCATATTG
>JAECRO010000015.1 GCA_016000195.1 Burkholderiales bacterium
ACGCTGGAATGGCGCTCGTAGGGCTCGATGTGGATGTCGCTGGCGCCGTCGCGCACGGCCTGCGTCAGCAGCGCGTTGAGCATGCGGATGATGGGCGCGTCGTCCGAGGTTTCCAGCAAGTCCTCGATGGCCGGCAGCGCCTGCATCATGCGCGACAGATCGACGTCGCTTTCAACCTCGCTGATGACCGTGGCGGCGCTCGATTCGCTTTGCGCGTAGGCGGCGCTGATGCGCTGCTGGAGCAGCTCGGGCGCCTCGACGCTGATGTGCTGCACCTCGAACTTGCGCATGACTTCGCTCACGGCGCCCGCCGTTTCGGATGTGCCCAGGCTGTGCAGCCACAGCGTCAGGTCGCCGCCAAAGTCCTCCAGCAGCAATTGCTGGCTGCGTGCAAACGCGTAGGGCAGGGGATATTGGGCGGGGTGTTGCATGGTTTATCGGTCAGTCACCGGGGCCGTCGGTGCCGGCTGGAAGCGTTGTTGCGTGGCAGGCTCGGGGGCCAGTGCCGGCCGGGCAGGCGCGATGGCGGGCAGTACGGCCGACTCATTGACCGGCACCAGGGCGCTGCTGGCCGGCTGCGTCTGCTGCTGGTTGGTGCGCATCAAATCATAGCGGTCCATCGACAGGGCATTGGTGGACGCTCCGTCGCGCACCACCACCGGCCGCAAAAACACCATCAGGTTGGTTTTCTTGCGGCTGCGGCTCTCGGACTTGAACAGGTTGCCGAACACCGGCACATCGCCCAGTCCGGGCACCTTGTCCTGGTTGCCCGAATACTCGTCCGACAGCAGTCCGCCCAGCACGATGATGGAGCCGTCCTCGACCAGCACGTTCGACTCTATCGAGCGCTTGTTGGTGATCAGGCCGGTGGTTGAATTGATGGAGCTCGGCTGCACGCTGGAGACTTCCTGGAAGATTGCCATCTTGACGGTGCCGTTTTCGCTGATTTGCGGTTTCACCCGCAAGGTCAGGCCGACGTCCTTGCGCTCGATGGTCTGGAACGGGTTGACGCTGCCGTTGCTGGCGCCGGTATTGGTGAATTGCCCGGTCACGAAAGGCACGTTCTGGCCGATGATGATCTTGGCTTCCTCGTTGTCCAGCGTCAGCAGGTTGGGCGTTGACAGGATGTTGCCGGCGCCCGAGGTTTGCAGAAAGTTGGCCAGAAACCCCAGGAAATACACGCCGTTGCTGCGCGCTGCAACGCCCACGTTCAGGCCGGTGCCAGGCGTCGGCGCGGTGCCGTTGGCGGCTGAGATGGCCGACTGGATGATGTTTTTGCCGCTGCTGCCAAAGTTGGTGCCCAGCAGGCCGATCAGGCTGTCGCCCTTGCCGCCGATGGGCCCCTGCCACTGGATGCCGAATTCGGCCGCCTTGTCCATGTTGACTTCGGCAATCAGGCTTTCCACATAGACCTGCGCCCGCCGGGCATCGAGCTTTTCTATCACCGCGCGCAGCTGCCGGTACTGCGGCTCGGACGCGGTAATGATGAGCGAGTTGCTCGCCGGGTCGGCCTGGATCTGCCCGCCGGTTGACGGCCCGGCGCTTGGCGTGATCGGGGCTGTCGCCGCGCTGCTCTGGTTGGTGCCGGTCATTGCGCCGGAGATGCCCGATGCGGTCGAGGGCGGTGCATTCCCTGCAAACGTGGTCTGGCTGGTCGAACTGCCGGCGGCCGTTCCCGTCATGGCGGCGCGCAGGACGGTGGCGAGCTTGGTGGCGTCGGCGTTTTTCAGGTAGACCACGTAGATATTGCCGGCGTCGCCGTTGGGGCCGTTGAGCGTCGGCGTGTCCAGGCTTTTCAGCAGCGACTTCACCAGTTCCAGGCGCGCGCCGTTGGCGGCGCGGACAATCAGCGAATTGCTGCGCGGCTCGGCGATCACGGTGGTCTTGTAGCTGGCCTCGGCCGTTGCCGCCACGCCGCCGCCGGCGCTGTTGTCGAGCAGCCGCGTCAGCAGCGGCGCGATGTCGGTCACGGACGCATAGCGAACCGGGATCAGTTCGACATCGGTGGCGTTGGACACGTCCAGCGCGGCAATGATGCGGCCCAGCCGGTTCAGGTTGTCGGCATAGTCGGTGATGACCAGAGAATTGTTGCCGGGGTTGACGTTGATGGTGTTGTTGGGGCTGATCAGCGGGCGCAGGATGGGCAGCAGGTTGTTGGCATTCTCGAAGCTGAGCTTGAAGATGGTGGTGGCAATCTGGCCGCCGCCCACCGGCACGTTGGTGGACACCGCGCCGCCCTGCAGCTTGGCATCGGCCTCGGGAACGATCTTGTCCAGCCCGGCGGCGTTGACCACGGTAAAGCCCTGCAGGCGCAGGATAGCCAGAAACTGGCTGTAGGCCACGGCCGGGCTGACCGCGTGTTCCGTGGTCAGCGTGATCGTGCCTTTGACGCGCGGATCGACGACCACGTTGCGCCCGGTCAGCGTGGCCATGGTGCGGGCCACCGCGTCGATGTTGGCGTTGACGAAGTTCAGGGTGATGGCTTCGCCGCGCCGGGCTTCGGACGCTGGCGCCGCAACTTGCGGCTGCGCTTGCAAATTTGAAGAAAAAATGCCTGTTCCGCACGCCAGCAGGGCGCTACCAGCTATTGAAAAGATAGCAATCTGGCGGTGGTGGGGATGTTTCATGCGGCGTTAACCTACTTTGATGATGGCCGTCGCGCCCTTGCGCCGCCCAATGATGTTCAGAAAATTCGAAAGCGCATCGACGCTCTCGGGCGTGGCGCTGGCGGCGCCATCGAATCGCAGCCGTTGCCCGACCCACTGGCCCTGGCCGGTGAGTTGCAGGCGGCCTTCAAGTGTCTTCAGTTCAAGCGTCGAAGGGTTTCCGCCCTGGAGCGTCAGGCGGTAGCTGCCCATGGGCTGCAGGGTGGACAGGCGGGACGAAATCTGTGTGGCGTCGAGTTGCAGGCGCCCGGCCAGGCTGAGCCGGCCCTGCGTCCAGCGGGCATTGAAACCCTGGGTTGAAGCGGCCAGCTGGCCTTGCGCCTGAATGGTGTTCCAGGGCGTTCCCAGGCCGGCCAGCAGGCCGGCGGGCCATTGGGAAAGGCCGTCGGACAGCAGCAATTGCACACCGCCCCAGCCGGCAGGGCGGGCCCGAAGCTGCAGCGCCTGCCGCATGCAGCATTCGGCATTTAACTGAACATTCAGGCCGTTCCAGGCCGGGCTGATCTGCCAGCTCAACTGGCCGGGCAGCGCCACGGCGTCGCGGCTGCCAGCACCGCCCGACAGCACGAGTTGCGCCGTGCCCCGCCAGAAACCGCCACGCGGCGCATCCAGCACCACATGCTCGCCGCTGGCCTGCCTGACCAGCGCGGCCAGCCAGCGGGCCGGGGCAAACACGCCCAATGCCAGTATCAGCCCGGCCAGTGCGCCCGTCATGGCCCAGCGCCAGGGGGCAACGTCAGAGCCGGCGGCCGTGGATGTGTGGTGCTGCATGGTTATCTGGGCTAGCGGGCTGGCAGGCCCATCACCAGCACGCCGCTCCAGACCGTGCGGCCCGAGGCGTCGCCGCGCACCAGCCGGGCTTCCAGCGGCACCGAGCGGGCATTGAGGCGCGCCTGCACCAGCCACTCGGCCAGCGCGTCGGGAGACGCCTCTTTCAGGGTGACGCTGGCGCGCTCGTTGGCCACCCCAAGCTGGGCGGTGCTGCCCAGCGTCTGCTGGGTGGCGGCGGTCAGGGCGCGCACCGCCTCGTCAAAGCCGAGCGGCGGCTGTTTTTGGACGGCCTGCGCCTGAATCTGCATGGCCTGCATCCGCTGCAACTGCGCGGCCAGGGCTTTGGCCTGCGCATCGGCGGTGCGCAGGGTGGCCAGCGCAGGCGCCACGCTGAACTGCCAGAGCAGGAAGGCCAGCACCAGCAGCACGGCCAGCCTGACCCCGTTTTTCTCGCGGCCCGGCAGCCCGGCCCAGCGCGTGCGCAGCGGCTCAAAAGCAGTCGTCAGGCTCATGGCAGTCGCTCCTCTTTCATCATCACCAGGCTGCCTGCGTCCAGCCGGACGCCGTAGCCTTGCGGCTGCAGCCGGGTGGATATCTGGGTAATGCCGGCTGGCGATGAATCAAGGCCTTTGAAGCGAAGTTCATTTGCTATGAATTCTATAGCTGAAGGTACAGGTGTATCGGGCGCTGCAGCCTGAAAATGTGCCAACATGGTTTCCATGTCGGCCGCTGAGGCGGTGCCATTGCGGCGTTGCAGGTCGGCCAGTGCGCGGGCCATCTGGACAGGTGCATCGACCACCACGCGCACTTCGGGGAACGTGGCGGTCAGCATGCCCTGGATGGCGGCGCGCTGGGCGGCCAGTGCGGACTGCTCTTTCCAGGCCCAGGCCTGCAGGCCGACCAGGTTGACGGCCACCAGCAGCGCGGCGGCCCAGCGCGCGGCGCGCCAGCGGGGCGCCCGAAACAGCGAGGAAACCATGGCCGACAGATGCTTGCGGGTGCGCGTGCCACGGGTGTAGAGCAGATCGAACTGCGCCAGGTCCCAGTCCGACTGCGCTGCCGCCAGCCAGCGTTCGGGCGCGGCCTGCAGGGTGGCGGGGCGGTTGAAGAAGTGTTCCGCCAGTGCCGCCACGCCGGGTTCGGCCAGCACTTCGGCCTCTTCGGGCCAGGCGATCAGCGCGGTGGTCGCCACCGACAGGGGTAGCAGGGTGACGCCATCGGGTCCTGCAAGCATCAGCCGGGCATTGTCGGGGGTGCCGATGACATTCAGCGAAGCGTTGCCGGGCGCATCGCCAAGGGTTGGCGCCAGCTCGGGAACGATGCGCGCGACCGGCCGGCCGGCCTGGGCCAGCGTTGCCAGCCAGGCATGCAGCCAGGCCCTGTCGCAGGCGGCTACCCACACGGGTTCATCGGCGCGCGGTCGGGGTTCGAGGGCGAAATGCAGCTGGCTGGTCTCGTCAAGCACGCTGTCTTCCAGAAGCCCGTCGAGCACGGCACGCAGCCGCCCTGGATTGCCTTCCTGAAATAGCCCGCCCTTGAGAGCGCCTTTGGGCAAGGAAAGCCGGTGCCACGACAGGCGGCCGGCAGGCACCACGGCCACGATGTCGGCGCCGGAAGGCGCGGGCAACAGCGCCGCAGGCGTCTCGACGCAACGCAGCACGCTGCGCCCGTCATCGCTCAGCACGCCTTCGCAGAGCGTGGCCGCTGTGGGAAGCGCCTGGGGAAGCGTGATAATCAGGGTGGTCATACTTGGGTTCAGAGGGGCATTGTAAGAGGGCAGGGTTATCGCGTGGAAGCGCCCCGGTCACGCCATAAGGTCTTCACATCCAGTCCGTCGCGCTGCACCACCGAGTGTTCTTCCACCACGATCTGGTCCAGCCTCAGCTTTCCCTGAACCTCAAAAAAACGTGAATTGACGCTGTGCTGCGCCGCATCGAGCGGCACGGCCGTCTGGTCAAGCTGCGCAGTCACTTCGGCCAGGGTCCGAAAGTGGTTGGCCTGGCGCGTGTTCACCAGTCGCTGGGCCTGCGCCATGTCCAGCGACGGGATGCAGGCCGACAGCACGGTGGCGCTGGCGGTATTGAGGTTGACCGGGGTGCGTACCGGCAGCAGGGTGATATAGGGGCGCAGCGCCGTCAGGCTGGGCTGCGACAGACCCAGCCAGACCAGTTGATCAACCCGCTGCGGCAGCAGGGGCGCCTGCTGGGCGGCGGCGTTCTCGGGATCGGCGTTCAGTGCGCGGCGCAAGTTTTCAGCCAGCGCCGTCAGCTCGCCAGGAGGCAGCCCGAGCATTTCAAACAGCTTTGCAAAGGCTTTCAGCGAAGGCTCCGATACCTTGGCGTTGTCCACCAGGTTGGTCACGTTCAGGCGCGCCTGCAGATCCGTGATCAGGCCGGATAGAAAGGTTTGCGAGGCGCTGGCATCGTCTTCAGGCGCGCTGTTTTTGTCCGTCGCCAGAAAGGTTGACAGCCGGGCTTCTTCAAGCGGCACCGCCCAGGGCTCGGACAGGTAGTCGGCCCCGCCAGAACGCGCATCCTCGCGCAGGATCAGGCGCGCCCAGTCCAGGGCGCCGCTCAGAAGCCACAGCGACTGAACCCGCGCGCGCTCGGCGGTCTCCACCTCGGCGCTGCGCCACTGCTGCCACAAGGCTCCCGCCGCCAGGCTGGCCACCAGTGCCACCGTCAGCATTGCCGTGAGCAGGGCAGCACCGGCCTGGCGGGACGGCGCCGGCTGCTCCTTCGAGAGGGCCGCGCAGCAGACGCAGCGACAGGCGTGGGGACTCAAACTCATGATTTCGCGCCGGTCAGCGCAGGACGCACCCAGTCCCGCGTGATGACGCCATTGATGGCTTCGCCGGCGGGCAGGGTCAGCACCAGCCGGACACCGTCGGGTAGCGCCAGATCAGCGGCTACCGGCGGGGCCGCTCCTTGAGCCGGGCTGCTGGCGTTGTCGCTGGACAAGGGATTGGTCCAGGCATTGCCGCGAAAGTAAAAAATTTGCCACTGCGCCAGCGGCGTGATGCGGACTTCGTCCCTTTTTTCGGCATCGCCCGGGTTTTGTGCCCATTGGGCGGCACGGGCCCATGCGGTCTGCAGTTCACCCCGTGAAAACTGCGGCGGCGACTGCCAGCGCAGCCACTGGTCCGTGCCGTTCACGTTGCGCTGCGCCCAGGCCACCACCAGAACGCCGTCGCCGGGCTGAACGGTGCTGCGGCGGACAATGCGAAGTCCGCGCCCGTCCCAGTCCAGCGTTGGTGTCTGGGGCAGCTGCAGCAGCGCGTCCAGGTCTGCGGACCATTGCGTCAGCCCGGCCTGCAGGGTGAGCACCGCATCAGCGCGCTGCTGAATCTGCGACTGCGCCCGCACCATGCCATCGAGCCCGCGCCAGCTCAGGCCGGCCATCAGCGCCATCGCGGCAAGGGCTACCAGCAGTTCAATCAGCGTGAAGCCGCGAACGCGCGCAGGCAGCGGCCCGGTGGGCGACGCGGCCAGTGGGGCGGCCATGCTCAGTACCTCCCCACAATGGTGGAAAGCGCCAGTATTCGGGCCTCGCCGTCAAGCACCTGCGCTTCGACACGCAGAAAATTCGGGTTGGGCGTGGGTTGCACCGACAGCCTCACGGCCAGATTGCGGCCAGCCTGTTCGCAAGCGCTGGTGTTGTCGCCGACTGCCGGCATTTGCCGTGACAGGCGCACGCCGACCAGCGTATTTTCGGCGCACAGGTGGGCCAGCAGCAGGTCGGACTGGCGTTCTGCATTGCGCGTCAACGAGGCCGTGGCCCGCACACCGGCAGCCAGGGCTACCGCCACAATGCCGAGCGCGACCAGCACTTCGATCAATGTAAAACCGCGAACGCCAGAATGCTTGAGCCGGCAGCGCCGCATCACTGGCCACCGTCCGTCACTACCGAGAAGGGCCGGATGCCGTCGGTGGCCAGAGTCAGGCTGCGGGAAGGCTGCGAGATGGAAACCAGGCGAATTTGCTGGGGCCCGATCACAGGTTCGGGGCCCAGCACAATGACGCCGGCACCTGCGGCCCGCACGTCCTGGCTCAGCCAGCTGGAGGGGAAGGCCGAACCCGTCGTCAGCCCCTCGAACGCGAAACCACTTGTGGTGGGATGCCAGCGTACCGGATTGGCGGTCATGCGCGACTGCGCGCGCGCCGAGTCCAGCAAAACCGCCAGCCGCTGCGCTTCGCGTTCCAGGGCGGTACCCGACGTATCACGCAATGCCAGCCCCACGCCCGCCGTCGCGATGGCCATGATAGCCACCACCATCAGCAATTCGATCAGCGTGAATCCACGATGGCGAATCCGCCTGGAAGATGAAAGCTGCGCCAGCTTGCGGCGAGGAAGTGCCGCTGCCCTGGCGACCAGCGTGGGGGTTATATCAGTCCCAGCTACCGACATCCGCATTTTTCCCCTCGCCGCCCGCCTGACCATCGGCACCGAAGGACATCACGTCAATTTCACCCTTGATGCCCGGGTTCAGGTACTGATAGGGGCGGCCCCACGGGTCGTTGGGCAACTTGTCAAGATAGGATTTCCAGTTGGAGGGAATGGGGCCGGTGGTCGGCTTGACCAGCAGGGCCTGCAAGCCCTGCTCGGCCGTGGGGTAGCGCTGATTGTCCAGCCGGTACAGCTTGAGTGCCTGCATCAGGTTGTTGACGTCGGTTTTGGCGGCGGTGGCGCGTGCATCATCGGCGCGTTCCAGAACATTGGGAACTATCAAGGCTGCCAGCACGCCAATGATCACCAGCACCACCATCAGTTCGATGAGGGTGAAACCCGCCGACAGGCGGCGTCTTAAAGACAGGAGGGGAAGATTTTGTAGGGTCATAAAGTTGCTTCAATGATAATCCTGCCATGCAGACAGATGTCTACCGCCTATGGTCTACCAAAATTGTGACGTTTGCCATTTCCGCATTGGCAACGGCCAGTGTCGTGTATTGGGGTCTCAAGGGGTGGGGACCGCATGCGCCGTCCACGGCTCCCGCAATGGTCGCGGCACAGGTTTCTCCTGTCAATTCCCAGGCTATCGCCCGAGCGCTGGGAGGCGGGCTGACACCTGCTGCGGCCGTGTCCGGCGCGGCTCCAGCCATCAGCCGGTATGCGTTGGTGGGTGTCGTGGCAGGACGATTTCGTCCCGGCGCCGCCCTGATTTCGGTGGATGGACAGGAAGCCCGGCCGGTTCGCGTGGGTACCCTGGTTGAGGATGGCATGATGCTGGAATCGGTGTCCGGCCGTAGTGCAATACTGTCTTCCACCACCAGTGCATCGGTAAAGTTTTCGCTCGAATTGCCTCATTTAAATGAATAGCGCTATCTTAAGAGTAGCGTTATGTGCCCGTAGGCTAACGGTCTGAAATAGAAAAGCCCTGTTTTTGGCACGATCGTCAACTGTGCTTTAAAACCACTTTATTCAGTGGTGTTTTTTCATGTTTTTTCATACGATTGCAACGCCAGGCTGAACGCTGGCATGTTTCCTGAGTTACACCTGGTAATCATTACGCGATGATGCCGATTCAGAGTCTTTATAGATAATCATGTCCGCTACTGATACCGCACTAAAAAATCCAGTTTCCATGGCATTGCCCGGCTTGGGCAGAGCCTTGGTATCTGCTGGCAAGCTTGGGCAAAAGGCGGCCGAAGAAATTTTCCTCAAGGCGCAGGGCGGCCGAACCAGTTTCATTGCCGAGTTGACAGGGTCGGGGGCGGTGTCGGCCTTCGATCTGGCGCACATCATGTCAACCTCTTTTGCCGCGCCTCTGGTGGATATGGATGCCATCGACATCCAGCGTTTACCCAAAGGCCTGCTTGACACCAAGATATGCCTGACCTGCCGCATTGTTGTACTGGGCAAGCGCAACAACCGGCTGATCGTGGCAACCGCTGATCCCTCCGATCAGGGCGCTGCCGAAAAAATCAAGTTTTCTACTCAACTGGGCGTGGACTGGGTCATTGCGGAATACGACAAACTGTCCAGGCTGGTGGATGTTTCCAGTGTCACGGCAGCCGAAGCGATTGAAAACATCGTGGGCTCGGATTTCGAATTCGGCGAGGATATGAACAATGTGGCGGCTGCAGAGGACAGTGAAGCCAGCGTGTCTGAAGTTGAAGATGCGCCAATTGTCAAATTCCTGCAGAAAATGCTGATTGACGCCTTCAACATGCGGGCGTCCGATTTGCACTTTGAACCCTTTGAGCATTCCTACCGGGTTCGCTTTCGGGTCGATGGCGAATTGCGCGAAATCTCCTCGCCGCCGGTAGCCATCAAGGAAAAGCTGGCAGCGCGCATCAAGGTGATTTCCAGGCTGGACATTTCTGAAAAACGGGTGCCGCAGGACGGCAAGATGAAGCTCAAGATCGGCCCTGACCGGGTGATCGACTTCCGGGTCAGTACCCTGCCCACCATGTTTGGCGAAAAAATCGTTATTCGTATTCTGGATCCGAGCAGCGCCAAACTCGGCATTGACGCCCTGGGTTATGAGCCGCAAGAAAAGGAGCGCCTGCTCGAAGCCATCAAGCGGCCTTATGGCATGGTGCTGGTCACGGGGCCGACAGGCTCGGGCAAGACCGTGTCGCTCTACACCTGCCTGAACATCCTCAATACCGCAGGCGTCAACATCGCCACGGCCGAAGATCCGGCTGAAATCACCCTGCCGGGGGTGAACCAGGTCAGCATGAACGAAAAGGCCGGAATGACGTTTCCGGTGGCCCTGAAAGCCTTCTTGCGTCAGGATCCGGACATCATCATGGTCGGCGAAATCCGGGATGTCGAAACGGCTGACATTGCCATCAAGGCCGCGCAGACCGGCCACTTGGTCTTGTCCACGCTGCACACCAACGATGCGCCCACGACGCTGACCCGCATGCGCAACATGGGCATTGCGCCCTTCAACATTGCGTCGAGCGTCATTCTGATTACTGCCCAGCGGCTGGCGCGGCGCCTGTGCCCGCACTGTAAAACCCCAATAGATATTCCGCGTGACACCTTGCTGGAAGCCGGATTTAAAGAGGATGAGGTTGACGGCTCATGGACGCCCTTTCATCCGGTAGGTTGCGCCAAATGCAATAACGGCTACAAGGGCCGGTTAGGCATTTACCAGGTCATGCCAATTTCTGAAGAAATCCAGCGCATTGTCCTGCGCGACGGCAGCGCCATGGAAATTGCTGCCCAGGCCCAGGCTGAAGGCGTCCGCAGCCTGCGGCAGTCCGGTTTGTACAAAGTTAAACTGGGAATGACTTCAATGGAAGAAGTTCTGGGCTGCACCAATGTCTGATCGGGCATTTTTGAGAGTCGGAACATTGACGGTTGACAGTAGCGACGAGACAGTCCAAAAGCTGTCCATTCAACGATAAGGCATCATGGCAACTGCAGCATCAAAAGGCATTCAGGAATTTGTTTTTGAATGGGAAGGCAAGGACCGGGGTGGCAAACAGGTTCGCGGAGAAATCCGTGCCGCTGGCGAAAACCAGGTCAAGGTGTCGCTGCGCAGGCAGGGCGTGCTGGCGACCAAGATCAAAAAACGCCGCATGCGTTCGGGCAAATCGATCAAGCCCCGTGACATTGCCATCTTTACCCGCCAGCTTGCCACCATGATGAAGGCAGGCGTACCGCTGCTGCAGTCTTTTGACATCGTGGGGCGCGGCAATCCCAACGGCAGCGTGACCAAATTGCTCAATGACGTGCGTACTGACGTCGAAACAGGTACATCCCTGAGCGGGGCTTTTCGCAAGTATCCGATGTATTTCAATGCGCTTTACTGCAATCTGGTTGAGGCGGGCGAGGCGGCCGGTATTCTGGAGTCGCTGCTGGACCGGCTGGCAATCTACATGGAAAAGACTGAAGCCATCAAGTCGAAAATCAAATCGGCCCTGATGTATCCGATTTCGGTGGTGATTGTGGCTTTCGTGGTGGTGGCGGTGATCATGATTTTCGTGATTCCGTCGTTCAAAAGCGTGTTTTCATCTTTCGGCGCAGACTTGCCGGCGCCCACGCTGATCGTCATTGCCATCAGCGAGTTTTTTGTCTCTTATTGGTGGCTGATTTTTGGCGGTGTGGGCGGCGGTATCTATTTTTTCCTGCAAGCCTGGAAGCGCAGCGAAAAAATGCAGAAGGTCATGGACAGGCTGCTGCTGAAAATGCCTGTGTTCGGCACTCTGATCGAAAAATCCGTCATCGCCCGCTGGACCCGTACCTTGTCCACCATGTTCGCAGCCGGCGTGCCGCTGGTCGAAGCGCTTGACTCGGTGGGCGGCGCTTCGGGAAATTCCCTGTATGCCGATGCCACCGAAAAAATCCAGCAGGAAGTCTCGACCGGCACCAGCCTGACGGCGGCCATGGGCAATGCCAACCTGTTTCCCACGATGGTGCTGCAGATGTGCGCCATTGGCGAGGAATCTGGCTCGGTGGACCACATGCTGGGCAAGGCCGCCGACTTTTATGAGGCGGAAGTCGATGAAATGGTCGCTGGTCTGTCCAGCCTGATGGAGCCCATCATCATTGTGTTTCTGGGCACCCTGATTGGCGGCATCGTGGTTTCCATGTACCTGCCCATTTTCAAGCTGGGTCAGGTCGTTTGATGGCGCCAATGTCTACCAAATGAAGCCCGATGACGCCATAAAGCTTGATATAAATCAAGATGGCTGCGAATACGGGAAAGGGCGGACAGTCTTTGTCATCCATTCGACATACTATTTTTTTAAGCTTATCTGTGAAGTTCACTCCAAATAAAGAGTTCACATGCTTAAAGAAAAAGCGGTCGCATCCTTGGGACAGTCATCCCTGCTGATGCCCGCCTGGGTCAAGGCGGCGCTGCTGGCGAATGATCGCCTGAAGTTGTACCTGACGATGGTCCAGTCTGCTGCCCAGCATGCCGGTTCACCGGAAAATCCCGCGACAGATTGGGGGCGGGAGCTTGCGCAGAGCGGCCTGCATGATGCAGCCTGGCTCCAGGATTTGGTCAAGACGGCTTACTTTGATGACCGGACGCTGGTCATTCCCCAGTTGGGGCAGTTGCTTGGCGCGCTGGCGTCGGATTTATCCCTCATGGCGCGTCCCCTTTGCGACGCGGGGCATGAAAGTCATCCGGCGCTGATTGCCCGGCGCGACCTGTGGCTCCAGAAGCTTCATGCCATGGAAGACGGCGAAGGGCTTGGGCCTCAGGCGCTGGCGGAACTGACCCGTGGTGATCGCAAGCATGGGGACAGTTTTCATATCCTGGTGATGGATTTGCACAAGCAGCTCAATGCCATGGCCAGCGAGATCGCCAGCGAAAACCTGGATGGCGCGCATGTCTGGCAAATCGAGGAGGCCGATCGCCCCCTGATCAAGGCTTTCATGCGGGGACTGCACCGAACGGCGCCGCTAAAGTTTTCCCACCCTGGCCTGGACACCGCAGTAACCCGCAATGGCTCGAAACTCCTGATCCAGAACGATATTGGCACCAACGATGTACATGTCCTGGTGATTGAGGTGGAGCAGCGCACCATCAGCCTGACATATTCCGATCTTCATGCCGGGCGCTTTGACTTTTTTCGCAAGATGCTGGAGGCCGTCGGTTTCGAGTGGACGGTGCATGACCCGGTGACATCCGAGGGTCTCAACGCCGGCAAGCCCTACCAGATGGGAACCGCAGTATTAAAAGCCGATGGAGATGACGTGTTGATGAACGGACTCGAAGCCGTTGCCTCGCGCATCGTGTTCGTCATTGACTGGAACCGTGCCCGCAAGCGCCTCCAGAACTTCGTCAGCAAATCTCAGGCCGTTGCCATCCTGCGGCGCGGGGCCAAGGAGGAGTGGGGCCATATGGCATGGTTGCTGGCCGGAGGAGAGCGACTTGTTTTTACTGCCATGCAGGTAGTGGACAGCGAGGCATTTCGCGTCGGTGATCGTCTCGATGACGTGCTGGGGGAGCCTTCGGCAACCGATTTTTTACTGGGGTTGCTGCGCATGTCCAGCATCATGCTGCGTCAGCAGCAGCCTGTAGCGCTGGTGGCCGACGAAGCGCAAATGCTGCTCGCCCGCGTGCTGCGCCAGCGCACTTTCGAGTTCGACTTGCTGGCCGAGCATGCGGCGTACTGTCATGCGATTGCACTGGCGCTGTGCGATGCGCTTGAAAACGGCGCCGCGATGGATTCGTCTCAAAGCGCCAGCCTCGTGCTGCGCGCCAAAACCTGGGAGCGGCAGGCGGACCACCTGCTGATGGATGCTCGCCAGCGCGCCGAGAGGCAAAGCCGGTGGCACCCGGTGGTGGAACTTCTGGAGAAGTCGGATGATGTGGCCGATGCGCTGGAAGAGGCCACTTTCATCCACTCCATGACATTGGGCGAGCCGCTGCAGGGGCTTCCGGCATCCGTCAATGAGGTGTTGCGCCGACTGGCGGACACCACTCTGGCGGCCATTCAGGACCAGGTCAAGGCCATCGAGATCGCGCGTCACGTCAGCGACCGCGGCGACCCTGCCGACAGCGACTTGTTTTTGCAGACGCTGTGGCGCATGTTGCGCGCGGAGCGGCTCTGCGACGAATTGTCGCGCCAGGCCCGCAGACGGATTGTCGACTCGCTCCACGCCTCACCCGCCGGCCTGCTCCTTGCCAACGATCTGACCGCCACGATCGAGCAAGCGTCTGACGGCCTTCTGGCCGCAGGTTATGCGCTTCGAAAGATGGTGCTTACCAAAACAGGTATGTCTGCATGAACTCCGTCACCCTCTGGCCCAAACATTTATATCTGATTGCCAGCGGCAACACGCCGCCCCATCACAAGCCGAGCCGGGAGAGCATGGGGTCCAA
Organism: Burkholderiales bacterium; assembly: GCA_016000195.1. Taxonomy (GTDB): domain Bacteria; phylum Pseudomonadota; class Gammaproteobacteria; order Burkholderiales; family Burkholderiaceae_C; genus Polaromonas. The sequence goes on from JAECRO010000015.1 coordinate 14,230, forward strand.
GGCCTACAACCTTCTGCGCATGACAGATATCGGGCTTCCCGTTCCGCCTGCGCTGGTGATCGGAACGCACTACGCCAAATCACCCGAAGAGTGCATGCTGCCGGTGTTCACCATCGGGCTCCCGGCCCTGCAAGAGGCGACGAGTCGCACTCTTGGCGATGCACGCAAACCCTTGATCGTTTCCGTGCGCTCCGGCGCGCCTGTGTCGATGCCGGGCATGATGGAAACGCTGCTCAATATTGGCCTGTGTGACCAAACCCTGCCCGGCCTGCTGCGCCAGACCGGGAATCCACGATTGGTCTGGGACGCCTACCGGCGCCTTATCGCCAGCTATGGCGAGGTAGTGGCAGGTCTGTCGGGCGCACTGTTTGAAGACGAGATCGCACGCGTGACGCAGGAGCGCGACGAGCGTCAGCTGGACTTCTCTGAATTACGCGACCTGGCGCGCCGGTTTCTTTCGATATACCAGTTGCATGCCGGGCAACCGTTCCCGCAGGATGTCAACGAGCAGCTGTCGGGGGCCATTCGTGCGGTGTTCTTGTCCTGGCAGGCGGAAAAAGCGCAGGCCTACCGCAAGATCAACCAGATCGACTCCGCCATGGGAACCGCCGTAACGATTCAAAGCATGGTGTTTGGCAACAGCGGCGGTCATTCTGGCGCCGGTGTGGGGTTCACCCGCAATCCCACGACCGGAGAGCGCCAGCCATGGGTGGATTTTCTGGCCAATGCCCAGGGTGAAGATGTCGTCTCTGGCCGCAGGAATGCCCATGGGCATGAAGCGCTGGCCAGCGTGGCACCGGACGCCTGGCGCCTGCTCCAGGACGCTGCGCAGACGCTGGAGCAGGCATTTCTGGACATGCAGGACTTTGAATTCACGGTGCAGGATGGCGTTTTGTACATGCTGCAAACACGGTCTGGCAAGCGCACGCCTCTGGCGACGGCCCGTATTGCGCTTGATCTCATGGATGAAGGACTGATTGACGCCGCCACCGCGCTGGAGCGCACGAAGAACTTGCATGAGGAAGAACTTGGCACGGTGCAACTGGCTTCGCAAGGCAACCCGGACTCGCAGGTCCGCCCTCTGGGCCAGGCCATGTCCGCCTGCTCTGGCGTGGTGTCTGGCGAAATCACCCTGGACGGCACACGCGCCGCAACGCGTGCCGCTGAAGGCGCGAGTCTGGTACTGGTCCGCCAGGATGCCGAGACCAGTGACATCGCTGCCCTGGAATTTGCGGCCGGTCTGCTGACGCAGCGTGGCGCACGCACCTCCCACGCCGCAGTGGTGGCCCGGCAACTGGGTAAAGTCTGTCTGGTCGGTTGTGAAACCTTGCGAATCGACCTTGCCGCACGGACGGTCCGCCTGGGGGACTTGCTGCTCAAGGAAGGCGATACCATCACCCTGGACGGCAATGAAGGCCGGATCTATGCCGGGGTAGTCGCTGGTATTTTTGTACCCGATGTTGCACTGATTGAACGCCTGAAGGCGCTTCGAGCGTCACAGGCACCCACTCGCCGCCACAAGCACGGCGCATCATGACTGCTGCCTCTATCGCATCGTTGGCTATGGCTGGCAATCTCCCTCGGTGTGCCACTCTATGCGTGCGATGTGGGAAAACGAGGTGAAATCCAGTCACTGGGTAATCTTGTCATCAAGGAGTCTGGACTATCCTGTCTGCCAGTGCTGGATGTCTTGGAGATGAATTCAAGAAAAGCCATAACCAGTAGTTCTGGTTGTGCCAGGCCCACAACTTTCCCATCCTGTCTGGCCAGTGACGGTTCGAGCCATCAACCTGAGCAATTTGAATGCCATGAAAACAGATGTTCTTATTCCCCGGCCTGAAGAAATAGAACTCAAGCTGACGCTGCCAGCATCCGATCCCGCTAACCTGGAAAAGCAGCTGGCCCAAATGCCCGCGCTGGCGCGCCGCAAGGCAAGCCACCTGCATTTGCACAATACTTACTACGACACGCCCGACCAAATACTGCGCGACAAGCGCATGGCCTTGCGTCTAAGGCGCGTGGGCAGCGATGCGAAACCCCAATGGTTGCAAACGCTCAAGATGGGTGGCACCAGCACCTCGGCCCTGAGCCAGCGTGGCGAGTGGGAAACCGCCGTGCCCGGTGCCGAGCTGGCCTTGTCTGCGCTTCAAGCCACGCCATGGTCAGACATTGATCCTGACGGCGATCTGTTTCGCAAGCTGGCGCCAAGCTTTGTAACGAGCTTTGACCGGACCAGCTGGACCGTGCGCAGGCGCGATGGCAGTGTCGTCGAGGTGTCGCTGGACGTCGGGCAGATCGTGGTCGAAGGCAAGAGCATTCCCCTTTGCGAACTCGAACTTGAACTGCTGGCAGGCCAGCCATCTGCGTTGTTCGGGCTTGCCCAGCAGATCGCCTGCAGCATCGCGGTGCTGCCGGAGCACCGGAGCAAGGCGGAGCGTGGCTATGCCCTGGCCGACGATTCCCTGAACCTCCCACTGCGTGCGCAGCCGCCGTCGTTAAGCAGGAAAATGTCGCCCTCCGAGGCTGCGCAATGCGTGCTCCGGGAAATGTTCTGCCAGTTCACGGCCAACCTCAACACCCTGCGCCATTCAGACGACCCCGAGGTAATACACCAGGCTCGAGTCGGTTGGCGACGCTTCAAAAGCGCCTATCGGCTTTTCAAGCCCGCCCTTGATGTCGATGCGGTGCCTTCCTGGGAGCCCCTGCAAACGCTCCTGACTGTTGTGGGGGAGTTGCGGGATCTGGATGTGGCCCGGACTGAAACCCTCCCGAAATTCGCGGATGCCTACATCGCCGGCAAGGCCAGTCGGGAAGAAAAGTGGAAGGCATTGACCCAGGCCCTGATGCAGTCGGCGGACCTTCAGCGTAAAGCCGTTTGCTATGCGCTGGAAGCGCCAAGAGTCGGCGCAAGCTTGCTTGGGATCACGCAATGGCTGGAAGAGCTGCCGCAGGGCCAGGCGCTCGGAGAGGCGTCGGGTGTTCCGGGAATGTCACTTCGCCGCTGGGCCAGGCGGCGCATTGCCCGCCTGCACAAGCAGTTCAAGAACATGCGCCAGGATGCCGACACGGTTGAAAGTCAGCACCGCGTCCGTATTCTTGCCAAGCGGATGCGTTACGGTATCGAAGCCTTGAAGCCGCTTTTGAGCTGGCGGCACACCAAACGCTGGTATCAGCAGGCCACGGATCTGCAGACGAGTATTGGCATGGCACGCGATCTTGTGCAGGCAAATATCCTGCTGGCCAAGCTGGAAACAGACCATGAACTGACGGAGTTCCTGCGTGGCGTCGCGGCTGGGCAGGCGCATGGGGGCTAATCGGCTGGCCGGTGTGGTCAGACTGGCAAAAAACGATTTCGTATAAGAAAAATCCTGGCAAGCAGGGCAGGAATATGCCGGGCCGTAGCGGTTGCCAGACGCTCCCCGGTTACATGGGGCAACTTCCCATGCAAGGAAAAATGTCCCATACTTATCGGGTAAATCATTATTGATTTATGGAAATTTCTTCCTATTTTTTCAAGAGGTATTTCATGCGTGCTATTAAAGAAGCCCGGAAGTTCATTGAGCGCAATCCTGCTGATCCTTCAGCAAAGGCATTGGCCAAGCTTGTGCTCGCCCTGGAGTCGGAGGCTGAATTTCCGATCATAGATATTTACCAGCTTGATTTTGAACGCTTTAACCTGGCACTCGATATCCTTCGCGAATGGCGGCTTGACCGGTACTTCGCAGGCAAGGCGAAACTTTTTGACACAGCCACGCATGCAAGCAGCCTCCCGCTTTGAATTCCTCACCGATATTGCGCAACCTACCCTGAATTGCTGAATCTGGCGATGGGTTTATCCAGAAGCTGCAGATACTTGGGATGCAATGGGGTCAGCCCCTCGTCCACTCTCTTTAAAAGCTGTGCGAGGGGGGAATGTAAACTGTGGACGGTTTTTTGGCTGTTCAGGAAAGTGCGCGACTCGATGATTTTTTTTAGTGCCAACCTCATGATTGCTGGTCATCAAAATGTTAAAAATCAATACGATTTACTGGCATGCTGATGGACTCGTTACAACTGGCGACAGTCATGGAGCCCGAGCTTGCGGCCGTGCTCACCGGAATTTTAGGCTTGCTGATCGGCAGCTTTCTCAACGTCGTCATCTACCGTGTACCTAAAATGATGGAGCACCAGTGGGCAGCGGAATGTGCTGAACTGAACGGCGCCTCACCGGAGCCGGTGGACAAATTCAATCTCCTGACGCCGCGTTCGCGCTGTTCCAGTTGCGGCCACCTGATTCGCTGGCATGAAAACATCCCGGTGCTCAGTTATCTTTTTCTGAGAGGTAAATGTTCGGCCTGCGGTGCGCCTTATGGGGTTCGCTATCCGCTGGTTGAAGCGGTCACGGGCGGCCTGTTTTTCTTTTGTGCCTGGCGCTGGGGATGGACATCGACAACGCTGGTCTGGTGCGGATTTTCTGCGGTGCTGCTGGCACTGGCGCTGATCGACTGGGACACCACACTGTTGCCCGATGACATGACCTTGCCCTTGATGTGGGCGGGGCTGATTGCCGCGGCATTGCAGTGGAACCCCGCAGTCAATCTGCCTACGGCTTTATGGGGTGCGGTGGCTGGCTATCTTTCCCTGTGGCTGGTTTACTGGGCTTTCAAGCTGGCAACCGGCAAGGAAGGCATGGGCTATGGCGACTTCAAGCTCTTTGCCGCGCTGGGAGCCTGGTTTGGCTGGCCTGCGCTGGTTCCCATGATTTTGATGGCGTCAGTAATCGGTGCCGTCATCGGCATCGCAATGAAGTTCTCCAGTGGCCTGCGCGAAGGCGGCTATGTTCCGTTTGGTCCCTTTCTGGCTGGCGCAGGCTTTACTGCCATGGTTTTCGGTCCGCAGTCCATCCTGCAATTCGTAGGTTTGTAACCCCATGCACCCGCCCATCCAGCGTATTGGCCTGACGGGCGGCATAGGCAGCGGCAAGAGCACGGTGGCGCGGGTTCTGGTGGCTTGCGGCGCTGCGCTGATTGATGCCGATGCGATTTCCCGGCAGCTGACGGCGCCCGGAGGGGCTGCAATTCGTGAACTTGCCAGCCGGTTCGGGCCGCAGATGATCACGGCAGAAGGAGCGATGGACCGTGACCGGATGCGCCAGCGGGTCTTCAGCGACCCGGCCATCAAGTTGCAGCTCGAAGCCATCATTCATCCTTTGGTCAGCCAGGAATCGGCCCGGCAAGCGCGCGTGGCCGCAGATGCCGGCTGCGGCTGCATCCTGTTCGATATCCCCCTGCTGGTGGAGTCGGGCCGCTGGCGCCAGCAGCTTGACCGTGTGCTGGTGGTGGACTGCATGGAAGAGACGCAAATTGTCCGTGTCATGGCCCGGAATGCCTTTGCGCGCGAGGTGGTCGAGAAAATCATCGCCGGGCAGGCCAGCCGCGCGCAAAGGCTGGCGGCGGCCGATGCCTGTATTTGTAACGAGGGGCTGTCGCTGGCGGCGCTGGAGCGGCTGGTGCGTCAGTTGGCGCCCCGCTTCGGGCTATGATGACAAAACATACCCCTTGAAGCCAGGAAAACCAGTTCCGTGATTCTTTACGAGCATCCCTTTAACGAACGCATGCGTACCTACCTGCGGCTCGAACACCTGTTTCTGCGCCTGGCCGAACTGGTGAAACGGGAAAGCGCCATCGACCATCACCACGCGCTCACAACCATTTTTGAAATCATGGATGTGGGCGCTCGCGCAGACCTGAAAACCGATGTGCTCAAGGACATTGAAAAGCAAAAGCATCTGCTCAATGGCTACCGCGGCAATCCGGTCATCTCCGAGCGGGCGCTTGACGACATCACCTCCCAGCTTGACAGCTGTTTTGCCAGCCTCAACGAGCTGTCGGGCAAGGTCGGGCAGCAGCTCACCGAAAACGACTGGCTGATGAGCATTCGCAGCCGCGTCGGCATTCCTGGCGGCACCTGTGAATTTGATTTGCCGGCCTACCACGCCTGGCAGCATCTGGGGCTCAATGTTCGTCAGCACGATTTGCTGCGCTGGGTGTCGCCGCTGGTGCCGCTGGCCGAGTCCCTGAGCCTGCTGCTCAGGCTGGTGCGGGATTCGGGTGCGCCGCAAAAGGTGATTGCACCGGCCGGGCAATACCAGCAAATGCTGCCCCAGGGGCGAACGTTCCAGTTGTTGCGGCTGCGGCTGGATTCCCGCGTGGCGGTGATTCCTGAAATCAGCTGCAACCGGCTGATGGTGTCGGTACGCTTCATGTCCCAGGAGAGCGACGGCCGCCTGCATACCAGCACCGGCGACACGGTGTTCGAGCTGACGCTGTGCAGCTGAGCCGGTTCAGTCCGGCAACTCTCTGCCATGTGGTCGCAGGCGCTATCCAACCCTATTTAAAGCCATGAAAAAAGACCCGTTACCCGCCAGGCTGGTGGTGTGCCCCGGCTGCGGTGGCCCCAGCGTTTATGCGCCCAGCAACCCGTTTCGTCCCTTTTGCAGCGAGCGTTGCAAAAACATTGATCTGGGGGCATGGGCCAGCGAAGACTTTCGCCTGCCCGCCGACACACCGCCCGATGACCAGCCTTATGGCGATCCGAGATTGCACTGAAGTGGTGTCCAGACAGACCGTCAAACCGGCCGGCAAGTCCCAGCCTGCCGCGTAATCGTGCAGATACAGCGAGATAAAAATGAAACACATCGTGATCAAGCCTGTATGGGCCTGGCTGTTCATGGCTGCAGCCCTGATGGGCAGCGCGCATGCCAGCACTTCTGCCGCTGAGCCGGGCCGTAAAACGGTCGCAGGCAAGGCGAAGAAAAAAGCGGGTTCTGGCGGTCAGATACGGTTTTTGCCTGGCTCGGCGGAAACCACAAAAGAGCGAAGCGCCCGCCTGAAACGCGAATGCAAGGGTGGCGTCAATGCGGGCGCCTGCAGCGGCTATACGAACTGAGCCGTAAAGGAAAAACCCCGTAACAGGGGGGCCTTTAAAGTTCAGGCGGCAGGCGTGGCCAGCATCTGCTGGAGTTCGCCGTTTTCGTACATCTCCATCATGATGTCGGAGCCACCCACGAATTCACCCTTGATATACAACTGGGGAACCGTAGGCCAGTTGCTGTATTCCTTGATGCCGTTGCGGATGCTTTCGTCTTCCAGCACATTGACCGTGGCAGGTTTGGTCACGCCGCAGGCCTTGAGCACCTGGATGGCGCGTCCGGAAAAGCCGCACATCGGAAACTGGGCCGTGCCCTTCATGAAAAGCACCACTTCGCTGGATTTGACGATTTGCTCAATGCGTTGATGGGTCGGGTCGGTATGGCTCATGTTGAACTCCTTCAGGTGAAAAGGCCTTGCAAGGCCGCAGTGTCAATAACCGGCGGATGGCCGGAACGTGAATACATGGAATTTGAATACACGGATTCCAAAGCCAGATTATGGCTGTCTGTCCGATGTTGCGTTCCCGACGGGAATTGTCTGCCGTTGAGGCCATTGCCCGCCCGAGCAGCGCTCGATGCCTGCCAGGTCCGGCCGGCTCTGAACCTGCAGAAATCCGCGTTGCGCCAGCAATTCGCGCACCCGGACAGCCTGGTCGTAGCCGTGTTCCAGCAGCAGCCAGCCGCCGGGCAGCAGGTGGGCGGGCGCCTGTTGAATGATCTGCCGGAGATCGTCCAGGCCGTCGGCGCCGGCGGCCAGTGCCTGCAGGGGTTCATGCGTCAGTGCCGCCAGGTGCGGGTCGGCGCTGGCAATGTAGGGCGGATTGCTGGCGATCAGGTGAAAGCTGCCGCCCACCTGTTCAAGCCAGCGGCTTTCAATGAATTCCACGGCCAGGTTCAGGCGCCGGGCATTTTCACGCGCAACATCCAGCGCATCAGCGCTCGCATCGACCGCCGTGACCTGCGCCTCGCGGCCCGTCGCCTTCAGGCTGTGCGCAAGCGCCAGGGCAACCGCACCGCTGCCGGTGCCCAGGTCCAGAACCTTCAATGGCGGCATCAAGCCCGGCATCTCCAGCACGGCCAGCGCCCATTCCACCAGGGTTTCGGTGTCGGGCCGGGGCACCAGCACGCGGGCATCCACCTGCAGCGCGAGTCCAAAAAACTCCTTGCTGCCGACGATGTACGCCAGCGGCTCGCCCGCCGCCCGGCGCTGGCTGAAGGCATGAAACGCAGCGGAAACCTCCGGCGCCAGCTCGCCGGTATCGTGCGCCAGCAGCCAGGACCGGGCCGTGGCGGGTTTGTCCAGCGCGTGCAGCAGCAGCAGCTGGGCATCCAGCCGGTCGAGGCCGGCCTGTTGGGCTGCAGCCAGGGCTTGTGCGCAAGTGATGGGGTTCACGGGAGGTTCTTGTTTGCTATAAAAATAATAGCTATATGTGCTTATGGATACTGCGCAAGAGGGCGATTTGATATAAAAACAGGGCCTTGGCCGGTCAGCCGCCGTTGTTCGCCGCTTCCAGCTCGTTCAATTGCTCGGCGCCGCGGGCCACCTGCAGCGCCGTGATGACATCGTCCAGGTCGCCTTCCATGATGCTCAAGAGCTTGTACAGCGTCAGGTTGATGCGGTGGTCGGTCAGGCGCCCCTGCGGGAAGTTGTAGGTGCGGATGCGGTCGCTGCGGTCGCCGCTGCCGATCAGCCCCTTGCGCATAGCGGCGTCCTTGGCGGCGCGCTCCGAACGGTCTTTTTCATGGATTCGGGCCGTGAGCACCTTCATGGCCTGGGCCTTGTTGCCGTGCTGGCTGCGGCCTTCCTGGCATTCGGCGACGATGCCGGTGGGCAGGTGCGTGATGCGCACGGCTGAGTCGGTCTTGTTGATGTGCTGGCCGCCGGCGCCGCTGGCGCGGTAGGTGTCGATGCGCAGGTCGGCCGGGTTGATCTGGATGGCGACGGTTTCATCCGGCTCGGGCAATACGGCCACGGTGCAGGCGCTGGTGTGGATGCGGCCCTGGGTTTCGGTGGCCGGCACGCGCTGCACGCGGTGGCCGCCCGACTCGAAGCGCAGCTTGCCATAGACGCCCACGCCGAGCGCATCGGGTGGGCCGGCTATGCGCAGCACCACTTCCTTGTAGCCGCCCAGCTCGCTCGGGGATTCGCTGATGATCTCGACCTGCCAGCGCTTGCGCTCGGCAAAGCGGGTGTAGAGCCGGAACAGGTCGCCGGCAAACAGCGCGGATTCGTCGCCGCCGGTGCCGGCGCGGATTTCAATGAAGGCGGCGCGCTTGTCGTCCGGGTCTTTCGGAATCAGCATCAGCTGCAGCGCTTCGTCGAGCTGGGCAATGTCGGCTTTGGCGGTGTCGATTTCTTCCTCTGCCATGGCGGCCATGTCAGGGTCGTCTCTGGCTTGCGCCAGCATCGTTTCAGCGCTGGACAGGTCGGCCTCGCGCCGGGTGAGCCGGTTGTATTGCTCGGCCACGACGCTGGCCTCGGCGTGTTCCCGGGTCAGCGCGCGAAAGCGGTCCAGGTCGCTCACCACGTCGCTGGCGGACAGCAGGGCGTCCAGCTCATGCAGGCGCAGAAGCTGGCGGTCCAGGGTGTGGCGAAGAAAAGGTTTCATGAGGGAAAAAAAGGAAAAAATCAGGAAAACCTGCCGGCGCAGTGGCCGGGAGGAGGGCGAAGCCAGCGGCTGCGGCAGGGCGAAGGCCGGCGCTAACGCTCTTTGCGCTCAGCCGTTGCGCGTGGCGCCTGGCCGCGCAGGAACAGTCGGGACACGGTGCGCGCCGTGGCTTCGCGGCTGCCGGCATCGCCGGCATGCAGCTCGGCCATGGCGCCGTGCAGCATTTTTTGCGTCAGGCCGCGGCTCATGGCTTCGAGCACTTCCTCAATCGACTCGCCCCTGGCCAGCAGTTTTTTGGCGCGCGTGATCTCTAGGGCACGCCAGACATCGGCCTGCGCATTGAGCTGCTGGATCAGCGGCACACTGCTGCGCTGGTCCAGCCAGTGCATGAAGTTCTGCACCCCGGCGTCGATGATGACCTCGGCCTCGGCCACCGCCGCCTGCCGGCTGTCCTTGCCGGTTTGCACCACATGCGCCAGGTCATCGACGGTGTAGAGGTAAATGTCGGGCAGCGCCTTGACTTCGGGTTCGATGTCGCGCGGCACGGCCAGATCGACCATGAACATGGGCCGGTGCTTGCGCAGCTTGACCGCGCGCTCGACCGCGCCCAGGCCGATGATCGGCAGGGTGCTGGCGGTGCAGCTGATTACGGCATCGAACTCATGCAGGCGGCTGGGCAGGTCGGCCAGGCGCATCACCTCGGCGCCAAAGCGGCTGGCGAGCTTTTCACCGCGCTCCAGCGTGCGGTTGGCAATGGCCATGGCTTTGGGGTTGCGGGCGGCAAAGTGGGTGGCCGCCAGGTCGATCATTTCACCGGCGCCGACGAACAAAATCTTGATGTCGCTCAGGTCTTCGAACAGCTGGCTGGCCAGCCGCACGGCGGCGGCCGCCATGCTGATGCTGTGGGCGCCGATCTCGGTGCTGGTGCGCACTTCCTTGGCGACGGAAAAGGAGCGCTGGAACAACTGGTGCAGCGTGGTGCCTATGGCGCCGGCATCTTCAGCGGCGCGCACCGCATCCTTCATCTGGCCGAGGATTTGCGGCTCGCCGAGCACCATGGAGTCGAGCCCGCTGGCGACCCGGAAGGCGTGGCGCGCGGCCTGGTCGTCCTGCAGCGTGTAGGCATGGGCGCGCAGCAGGGAAGGCGAAACGCCGCTGTTGTGCGCCAGCCAGGCCAATGTGCTGTCCAGGTCTTCGGTAGCGCCGGCGCAGTAAATCTCGGTGCGGTTGCAGGTGGACAGCAGCGTGGCCTCAGGCTGGCGCGCCAGCGATGCGCGCAGGCTGCGCAGGGTTGGCTCAATCTGGTCGATGGCGAACGCGAAACGGCCGCGCAGATCCAGCGGTGCGGTGTGATGGTTTAGCCCCAGGGCCCAGACTGACATTCGCTGATTATAAAATTGAAGTGGCCAGGACGGGATGCGGGCACGCAATCTCTTTCTGGGCCTTGCCACGCGCTGCTTTTGGCGCTTTTTCCTGACGATTGACTGGCTGACATGACCGCTTACCTGCTTGCAGGCCATCTGCTCAACCTGGTGGCGCCTGCCGCCCTGATGGCCTTGCTGCTGGCCGTATTTTCACGCCTGTTTTCTGGATTTTTTAGATCAAACAAGGCTTTCGCGCAGGGCTGGTGGGCGCAAGCTGCTATTAATTTTATAGTTGGCGCCGGCGTGCTGGCAGCGGGCCTGGTGCTGCTGGGCCATGATGGCAAGATGCTGACTTACGTCGTTCTGGCGTTTGCCATGGCGGCCAGCCAGTGGTGCCAGCTGGGCGGCTGGAAGCGCTAGCGCATGCGGGCCACGCGCCGGGCTCGGACCCGGTTTGTTGATCTGGGTCAAGGAACCGGCGGTGCTGGAATTTCTTTCAGGCCCGTCGTCAGGCCGGGCTGAACAAGTCCACGCGGTCGGTGATGATGCCGTCCGTACCCAGCGCCATCAGGCGCTGGGCGGCCCCTTCGTCATTCACCGTGTAGCTCAAGGCGCGCAAGCCCGCGCCATGGGCTTGGGCCACGCTGCCGCCGGTCCACAGGGCATGGTTGCAGACCACCGCCACGCAGTCCAGCGCCAGCGCGCTTTCCAGCCAGCCGCCGGGCAGGCAATCGAGCAACAGCCCGCGCGGCACATCCGGCGCGCTGTCGCGAGCGCCTTGCAGCGCCTCGGGCGAGAACGAGGTCAGCAGCGGCAGCACCGCCGCGCCCCGCCACAGGCGCGCCGCATGGGCCGCGACGACCTTGCCGGTGTGGCGTTCGGTTCCCGGCGTGGGCTTGATTTCGATGTTCAGCGCATGGCCGTTGGCGCGGCAAAAGCGGGCGGCGTTTTCCAGCGTGGGCAGCGGCTCGCCGGCAAAAGCCCGCGAATGCCAGCCGCCGGCGTCAAGCTGCGACAGCTCGGCCCAGGCGTGGTCGCCGCCGGTCGCGCTCGCCTGTGCTGCGAGTCTTTCCTTTGCATTCGTTGTGCGCGCGAGCGTGGCGTCGTGCATCAGAAACGGCACGCCGTCGGCGCTCAGCTTGGCATCGCACTCGAACATGCGGTAGCCGTGCTGCGCGCCCAGCCGGAAAGCGGCCAGCGTGTTTTCCGGCGCGAGCTTGCCGGCGCCCCGGTGGGCAATCCAGAACGGGTAGGGCCAGGGAGGGAGGACTACGGCTTGAGCGGACATGGGTTTCAGAGGCGAATGCCGGTGGTGGTGGTGGCGACGGGCCCGTGCAGCGGGAAATCCGGCGATTGTTTCTCACATTCCTTTTTAAACGGCCTGATGTTTTCGGGACAAGCGGAGTTTCATGGGCGCATTCCGGCCAGTATCCGGTAAAAGTGGCGCTGCGATAATATCGGGCTACAGTGCTGGACGTGGGTCCGAAGCCGCTGAAATTCACGATGAACGCACCTACTACCCTCCAAGAATTGAATGTTTTCGCCGGCGGCGCAAAACAACCCGAAGCACGCATCCGCGAGATTCCCTACAACTACACCTCGTTTTCCGACCGGGAAGTGGTGATTCGCCTGCTCGGCAACCGCGCCTGGGACCTGCTCAACCTGCTGCGCGGCGAACGCCACACCGGCCGCTCGGCGCGCATGCTCTACGAAGTGCTGGGCGACATCTGGGTGGTGCAGCGCAATCCTTACCTGCAGGACGACCTGCTCGACAACCCGAAGCGCCGCAAGCTGCTGGTTGAAGCCCTGCAGCACCGGCTGGCAGAGATTGAAAAGCGCCGCACGCCCGCTGTGGACAGCGAGCGCGATGCCATCGTGGGCGAATTGCTGCAAGGCGCGCAGGCGGCCATAGTGCGCTTCGCCGCCTCGTTCGAGGAAGTCGCCGCCTTGCGCCAGCAGACCGAACGCAAGCTGCACAAGCTCACGCGCAAGGACAACATCAAGTTCGACGGCCTGTCGCGCGTCTCGCATGTGACCGACGCGACCGACTGGCGCGTCGAATACCCGTTCGTGGTGCTGACACCCGATACCGAGGTCGAAATGGCCGGCCTGGTCAAGGCCTGCATCGAGCTGGGGCTGACGATTGTCCCGCGCGGCGGCGGCACCGGCTACACCGGCGGCGCGATTCCGCTGACCTGGAAGTCGGCGGTGATCAACACCGAAAAGCTGGAAAGCATGACCGAGGTCGAGATGGTTTCGCTGCCCGGCCTGAGCCAGCCGGTGGCCACCGTCTGGACCGAAGCGGGCGTGGTCACGCAGCGCGTGGCCGATGCGGCGGAGCGCGGCGGCTTTGTGTTTGCGGTCGATCCGACCTCGGCCGAAGCGTCGTGCATAGGCGGCAACATCGCCATGAACGCGGGCGGCAAGAAGGCCGTGCTGTGGGGCACGGCGCTGGACAACCTGGCCTCGTGGCGCATGGTCACGCCCGACGCGCAGTGGCTCGAAGTCACGCGCGTGGGCCACAACCTGGGCAAGATCCACGACGCCGAGATGGCGAGCTTTGACCTGAACTATTTCGAGGCCGACGGCAAGACGCCGGTCCGCACCGAGCGGCTCGACATTCCCGGCAAGACCTTCCGCAAGGAAGGCCTGGGCAAGGACGTGACCGACAAGTTCCTGAGCGGCCTGCCGGGCATCCAGAAGGAAGGCTGCGACGGCCTGATCACCAGCGCGCGCTGGATTGTTCACCGCATGCCGGCGCACACCCGCACCGTCTGCATGGAGTTTTTCGGCAACGCCAGGGACGCGGTGCCGAGCATCGTCGAGATCAAGGATTTCATGTTCGCCGAGCAAAAGCGCGGCGGCGCCATCCTGGCCGGGCTGGAGCATCTGGACGACCGCTACCTGCGCGCCGTCGGTTACGCCACCAAGTCCAAGCGCGGCGGCGACGGCAAGGGCGGCGCGACGGGCGTGCCGAAAATGGTCCTGATCGGCGACATCGCCGGTGACGACGCCGATGTCGTGGCCCGCGCCACCAGTGAAGTCGTGCGTATCGCCAATTCGCGCAGCGGCGAGGGCTTTGTCGCCATCAGCCCCGAGGCGCGCAAGAAATTCTGGCTGGACCGCAAGAAAACGGCGGCCATTTCGCGCCACACCAACGCCTTCAAGATCAACGAGGACGTGGTGATTCCGCTGCCGCGCATGGCCGAATACACCGACGGCATCGAGCAAATCAACATCGAGCTGAGCCTGCGCAACAAGATCAAGCTGTGCGATGAACTGGACGCATTTTTCCGCCAGGGCAATCTGCCGCTGGGCAAGGCCGAGGATGCCAGCGAGATTCCTTCGGCTGAATTGATGGAAGACCGGGTAGGGCAGGCGATAGCGCTGGTTGCCGACGTGCGCAAGCTGTGGTCCGGCTGGCTGCAGGGCGTGGCCACGCTGTTCCCGCAATTGCAGGACCACACGCTGCGCGCGAGCTGGAAAACCCAGATTCGCGCGCCGCTGCAGGCGATTTTCAGCGGCGGCGCGTTCAAGCCGATCCTGGAGGAATGCAGCGCGATTCACAAGCGCGTGCTCAAGGGCCGGGTCTGGGCCGCGCTGCACATGCACGCGGGCGACGGCAACGTCCACACCAACCTGCCGGTCAACAGCGACGACTACGAGATGCTGCAGGCCGCGCACGGGGCCGTGGCGCGCATCATGGTGCTGGCGCGCTCGCTCGATGGCGTGATTTCGGGCGAGCACGGCATCGGCATCACCAAGCTCGAATTTCTGACCGACGCAGAGCTGCAGCCCTTCACCGACTACAAGGCGCGGGTCGATCCTGAAGGCCGTTTCAACAAAGGCAAACTGCTACGGAATCAGGAGCATCTTGCGCATGCTGGACGTGCGCTAACGGCCGATTTGACCAATGCCTACACGCCCAGCTTCGGGCTGATGGGACACGAGTCGCTGATCATGCAGCAAAGCGACATCGGCGCGATTGCCGACAGCGTCAAGGACTGCCTGCGCTGCGGCAAATGCAAGCCGGTGTGCGCCACGCACGTGCCGCGCGCCAATTTGCTGTACAGCCCGCGCAACAAGATTCTGGCGACCTCGCTGCTGGTCGAGGCCTTTTTGTATGAAGAACAGACCCGGCGCGGCATCAGCCTGAAGCACTGGGAAGAGTTCGAGGACGTGGCCGACCACTGCACGGTCTGCCACAAGTGCCTGAATCCGTGCCCGGTCGATATCGACTTCGGCGAGGTGTCGATGAACATGCGCAACCTGCTGCGCAAGATGGGCCAGAAATCGTTCCGTCCCGGCAATGCGGCGGCGATGTTCTTTTTGAACGCGACCAGCCCGCAAACCATCAAGGTGATGCGCACGGCGATGGTTGATGTCGGCTTCAAGGCCCAGCGCCTGGCCAACGACGTGCTGCGCAGCGTGACCAAAAAGCAGACGGCGCTGCCGCCCGCCACCGTGGGCAAGGCGCCGGTCAAGGAACAGATCATCCACTTCATCAACAAGAAGATGCCCGGCGGCCTGCCCAAGAAAACCGCGCGCGCCTTGCTGGACATCGAGGACAAGGACTACGTCCCGATCATCCGCAACCCGAAAGCCACCACGGCCGAAACCGAAGCGGTGTTTTATTTTCCGGGCTGCGGCTCCGAGCGGCTGTTCAGCCAGGTTGGCCTGGCGACGCAGGCGATGCTCTGGCACGCCGGCGTGCAGACCGTGCTGCCGCCGGGCTACCTGTGCTGCGGCTATCCGCAGCGCGGCAGCGGCGACTTTGACAAGGCCGAGAAGATGATCACCGACAACCGGGTGCTGTTCCACCGGGTCGCCAACACGCTCAATTACCTCGACATCAAGACCGTGGTGGTGAGCTGCGGCACCTGCTACGACCAGCTGCAGGGCTACCAGTTCGACAAGATTTTCCCCGGCAGCCGCATCATCGACATCCACGAATACCTGCTCGAAAAAGGCATCACGCTGCCCGCGAACCAGCCGGGATTTTTGTACCATGAGCCCTGCCACAACCCGATGAAGCTGGGCGACTCCATGAAAACCGTCAAGGCGCTGGTGGGCGAGAACGTGGTGAAAAGCGAGCGCTGCTGCGGCGAGTCGGGCACGCTGGGTGTGACCCGGCCCGACATTTCGACGCAGATACGCTTTCGCAAGGAAGAGGAAATCCGCAAGGGCGAAGCCGAACTGCGTGCGTCCGGGGCCGTTTCCGAAACCGGCAATGTGAAGATTCTGACCAGTTGCCCAAGCTGCCTGCAGGGCCTGACCCGCTACGGCAACGACCTGCAAAACGGCCTGCTGGAGGCCGACTACATCGTCGTTGAAATGGCGAACCAGATTCTGGGCAATACATGGTTGCCCGACTACGTGGCGCTGGCCAACCAGGGCGGCATTGAACGGGTGCTGGTCTAGCCATGAACGAACACGCTTGCCCGCTGTGCGAAGCCGATGGCGGCCTGCTGGTGTTTCGCAATCACGACTTGCGCATCATCCAGGCAGACGAAGCCGGTTTCCCGGCGTTTTACCGCGTGGTCTGGAACCGGCATGTGGCCGAGTTTTCCGACCTTTCGGCGACTGAGCGGCAGATTTGCATGCATGCCGTCGCGCGCGTCGAGCAGGTGCTGCGCAGCGAACTGCAGCCCGCCAAGATCAACCTGGCCGCGCTGGGCAACATGGTGCCGCACCTGCACTGGCATGTGATTGCGCGCTTCGACTGGGACAGCCACTTTCCGGCGCCGGTCTGGGGTGCGCCGCAGCGCCCGGTGGATGAGGGCCGGATGGCTGTTGTCGCGTCGCGGTGCGGCGAGATCAATCGGCTGATTGCCGAAAAAATGGCGCTTTAAATAAAGCGCTGCAACCTATTTTTAAAAAAGCGAGGCATCCTCATGGCAGGTCTTCAAGCCGGCTCTCCAACCCCCACGGCGCTGACGGTTCACAGCCAGTCGCGCCTTCTCGAAATTGCCTTTTCAGACGGCGCGCAATTCAGGATTCCGTTTGAATTGATGCGCGTCTATTCACCTTCGGCCGAAGTGCAGGGCCACGGACCGGGGCAGGAAATCCTGCAGACCGGCAAGCGCGAGGTCAACATCGTCGAACTGGAGCCGATTGGCAATTACGCGGTCAAGCCGGTGTTTTCCGATGGCCACGAGAGCGGCCTGTTCACCTGGGACTATCTCTACCATCTGGGCGCCGACCAAAGCCAGCTCTGGGACGACTACCACCGCCGGCTGCAGGCAGCCGGCGTCGAGCGTGACGCGCCCATGGTGGCCGCAGGCGGACATGCCTGCAGCAGCCACTGACAGCCCGACACCCCTATCTTCCCGTTCATTCCCCGGCAATGCCCTGGCCTGATGCAGGGTTGCTCCCGTCTTTGGGCGCTTTGCCCTCTAGCATTCACTTTATGACTACTACCCATTTTGGTTTTGAATCGGTTGACGAGCAGGACAAGGCGCGTCGCGTGCGCAGCGTGTTCGATTCCGTCGCGCCCAAGTACGACGTGATGAACGACCTGATGTCGATGGGCCTGCACCGGGCCTGGAAGGCCTACACCGTACTGGTCGCCAACGTCAGGGAGGGCCAGCAGGTGCTGGACATTGCGGGCGGCACGGGCGACCTGGCGCTGGCGTTCGCGCCCAAGGTCGGCGCCACCGGCCGCGTGGTGCATACCGACATCAACGAAGCCATGCTCAGGGAAGGGCGCAACCGCCTGCTGGACGCGGGCGTGTGCCTGCCGACGCTGGTCTGCGATGCCGAAAAACTGCCTTTTGCCGATGCCAGTTTTGATGTCGTCACGGTGGCTTTCGGCCTGCGCAACATGACGCACAAGGACGTGGCCCTGCGCGAGATGAACCGGGTGCTCAAGCCCGGCGGCAAGCTGCTGGTGCTGGAGTTTTCCAGGGTCGCCAGGCCGCTTGAAAAACTTTATGACTGGTATTCGTTCAAAGTATTGCCAAAAATCGGCAAGCTGGTGGCCAATGACGATGCCAGCTACCAGTACCTGGCTGAGTCGATTCGCATGCATCCGAGCCAGGAAGAACTCAAAACCCTTATGCGAAATACTGGCTTTGGTCATGTGGATTACCACAACATGACCGGCGGCGTGGTGGCATTGCATGTTGGAATCAAGTGCTGACAGGTTCGCGGCTGCATGCGGTGATCCGGCGGTAACTATTTTGTTTAAGGAGACGATATTATGAAAATCTGGCAGGTCATTCTTTCCGCGGTGTTTGCCGTAACCCTTACCTTGTCGGGCACGGCTGCCGATGCCAAGCGCCTGGGTGGCGGCGGTTCCTTTGGCAAGCAGTCGTCCAACGTGACGCAGCGTCAGGCGCCGGCCAACAATGCGACCAATTCCCCCACCGCGCCAGCGGCAGGCGCCGCTGCGGCAGCACCGAAAAAGCCTTGGGGCGCCATGCTGGGTGGCCTGGCCGCTGGCCTGGGTCTGGCCTGGCTGGCTTCATCGCTGGGCCTGGGCGGGGCTTTCAGCCAGATCATCATGTTTGCCCTGCTGGCGCTGGTGGTCATGGTGGTGATCGGTTTCGTCATGCGCAAGCTCAAGGGCGGAGGTGCCAGCGCGCCGGGCGCGACGCGGTCGCAGCCACCTTTTGCCTTCCAGGGCGCGGGCAATGCATCGGAGGCCACGACGCCCCGAAACTACAGCCCCGCCAATGTGGGCAACGACGCTTCAGCGCGTCCGTGGGAGCGCGCTGCAACGGCTTTTGACAGCTCCGCTGCCGCACCGGCAGCTGGCGGGTCCATGATCGGTTCCGGTCTGGCCGGTTCGCAATCCTGGGGCGTGCCCGCAGGCTTTGATGCTGACGGCTTCCTCAAGGCTTGCAAGGCCAATTTCGTGACCTTGCAGGATGCCTGGGACCGTTCGGACATCCAGAACCTGCGCTCCATGATGACCGACGACATGCTGGAGCAGATCAAGACGCAGCTGGCAGACCGTGAAACCCATACCGGCGGCGTGGCCAACAAGACTGAAGTCGTCATGCTCAACGCCCAGTTGCTGGGCATTGAGGAAATGAGCGATGTCTACATGGCCAGCGTCGAGTTCTCCGGCATGATCAAGGAAGACGCTTCCGCCGGCGCCAGTCCGTTCCGCGAAGTCTGGAACATGACCAAGCCCCGAAGCGGCGGCAGCGGATGGCTGGTCGCAGGTGTCCAGGCGCTGCAATAACGCTGGCTCCGGGAAAATCAATCAACGGCTAAAGGCCAAGTCAAGAGCATTGGGCTCCAGCGGCCTTTTATCCTGCAAAATCGGGGACGTATGAATAACACGTCCCCTTTTTCTTTTCTGGAGTCCTTCGCCACCCGTATTCAGCCTCCCGCCTGGGTGGTCGATGAAGGGCAGCAGCGGCTGGTACTGTTTCTCAACCATGTCCTGCTGCAGGAAAAGCAGGCCCAGGAACGCCTTTTACGCCAAAAAGGCCGTGTTGTGCATTTGCGATGGGGATTGTTTGCTATTGATTTAACAGTAACTCCGGCCGGTCTTGCAGACCGCGCCCCCGCATCGTCCAAGCCTGATCTGGTGTTGTCCGTGGCCGCCGAATCGCCCCTGGCTGCGGTGCAGGCGGTGCTGTCAGGCAAGGCGCCGCCGGTCAAGATCGAGGGCGATGTGCAACTGGCCGCCGACATGGGCTGGCTGGCAGAAAACCTGCGCTGGGATGCCGAAGAAGATTTGTCCCGCCTGATCGGGGATGCGCCAGCCCATGCGCTGGCCGATGCCGGCAGGCGGCTGATGTCCGGCCTGAAACAGTTTCTGGCCAGGGGGCCGCTGTCGCCAGCCTCATCAGTGCAGACGGCCGCGCCGTCGCCAGAGCACACGAAAGCGCCCGTCGCGCCGGGCGCTCCGGCTTCGCAAGCCATTCCGGTACGAGATGCCGTCGCTGCAGTTCCTGCCGAGCCCGGCGTGGAGGGGATTCCCGCCAAGACAATGCCTTCCGGGGAAATCGAGGCCGGTGATGTGACAGGCGTGGGAGCCCCCATCCCGCCCAAGGCTTCTGCATGAGCCGGGTTTTCAGGGGTATTTTCATTGCCTGGACCGTACTGCGGTTTGGTCTGGATGAGCTGGTGCTGTCCAGCTTTGAGAAACCATGGGTTCGCCTGCTGACGCGCATCGTGTCGGTCGGGCGCAACCTGAAAGCTCCCCGGGGCGAACGTTTTCGGCTGGCACTCGAACAGCTGGGTCCGATTTTTGTCAAGTTCGGCCAGGTCCTGTCCACCCGCCGCGACCTGCTGCCGCCCGATATTGCCGATGAACTGGCGCGCCTGCAGGACCGGGTGCCGCCGTTTCCGTCTGCGCTGGCGGTGGCGATCATTGAAAAGTCCTTCGGCAAGCCGCTGGACCGCATCTTTGAAAGCTTTGAGCAAACGCCTGTGGCCAGCGCTTCCATTGCCCAGGTTCACTTTGCCACCCTGCCCGGTGGCCGCGAGGTCGCCGTCAAGGTGCTGCGGCCCAATATGGTCGCGGCTTTCAGGAAAGATCTGGCGCTGATGCGCATGATGGCGGGATGGGTCGAGCGCGCGTCAAGCGATGGCAAGCGCCTGAAGCCGCGCGAGGTGGTCGCCGAGTTCGATAAATACTTTCATGACGAGCTCGATTTGCTGCGCGAGGCGTCCAATGCGGCACAGCTTCGCCGCAACATGAAAAGCCTTGACCTGGTGATGATTCCGGAAATGTACTGGGAATACTGCATGCCCGATGTGATGGTGATGCAGCGCATGCACGGGGTGCCCATTGGCCAGACCCAGCGCCTGCGCGATGCTGGCGTGGACATGAAGAAACTGTCGCGCGATGGTGTCACCATCTTCTTTACCCAGGTGTTCCGCGACGGCTTTTTTCATGCCGACATGCATCCGGGAAACCTCCAGGTCAGCCTGGCGCCGGAAACTTTCGGGCGTTATATTCTGCTCGATTTCGGGATCGTGGGAACGCTGACCGAGGTGGACAAGGAATACCTGGCGCAGAATTTCAGCGCATTTTTCCAGCGCGACTACAAGCGCGTGGCCGAACTGCATATTGAATCCGGCTGGGTTCCACCGGCGACCCGCGTCGATGAGCTGGAGTCGGCGATTCGCGCCTGCTGCGAGCCGATGTTCGACCGCCCGCTCAAGGAACTGTCGCTCGGCATGGCGCTGATGCGGCTGTTCCAGACCTCGCGCCGCTTTCAGGTGGAAATCCAGCCGCAACTGGTGTTGCTGCAAAAAACACTGCTCAATATCGAAGGCCTGGGGCGCGAGCTAGACCCCGATCTGGACCTCTGGAGCACGGCCAAGCCTTTCCTGGAGCGGTGGATGCTGGAGCAGGTTGGCCCTGAAAAACTGCTGGCCCAACTGAAGGCGGAAGCGCCGTCCTATGCTAAATTGCTGCCCATGCTGCCGCGCCTTCTGGCCCAGTACCTGAAGGCCGGCCCGCCGGCAAGCCCTGGCCACCTGGGTGAATTGCTGGCGGAACAAAAGCGCACCAACAAACTGCTGCAAAGCCTGATCTATGGCGGCCTGGGGTTTGTTCTGGGGCTGATTTTCATGCAGATCGTTCTGCGCATCCGGCTGTTTTGAGGCTTGCCATGCCGGAGTTCACGCGCGCCAGCGCTGCCGGTCCTTCCGCAGGGGACGCCCTATAATTGGGAGTTTTGCGCCGCTTGTCCTTTGCAGGCGGCAAACTCCCGGAAAACGAGCTCAAGCACCATGCCCATCTATGCTTACAAATGCGAGTCCTGCGGATTTACCAAGGACGTCCTGCAAAAAATGTCGGATACGCCTTTGTCGGTATGCCCGCAATGCGGTGTATCCAGCTTCAAGAAACAACTGACGGCTGCCGGTTTTCAGCTCAAGGGCTCTGGCTGGTATGTGACGGATTTTCGCGGCGGCAACAATGGCGCAACCGCTTCAAAACCAGCCGGGACCCCATCCGCCGCCTCAGGCGATTCGGGCAGTAAATCCGCCGATGCCCCGGCCCCGGCCAGCGCTGCGCCAGCGGCTGCTCCCGCTGTGCCATCGGGCAGCAAGAGCACCAGCGGCGACGCTTCCACGAAATCCTCATGATGAGTTCGATTCGCCGGTGGTTGCTGGCCGGACTTCTGGTGCTGGTGCCTCTGGCCATCACGCTGGCGGTGCTGAACTGGATTGTTACAACGCTTGACCAGACACTCCTGATCCTGCCGGGAGCGTGGCATCCCGACAGGCTTTTGGGTTTTCATCTGCCGGGTTTCGGCGTGCTGCTGACCCTGGGGATCGTGCTGCTGATGGGCGCACTTGCGAGCAACTTCCTTGGCAAAAAGCTGTTGATGCTCGGCAATGCCCTGCTGCGCCGCATTCCGATTGTCCGGTCCATCTATTCGAGCGTGAAGCAGGTTTCCGACACGCTGTTTTCTGAAAACGGCAACGCCTTTCGCAAGGCCTTGCTGGTGCAGTGGCCGCGCGAGGGCGTCTGGACCATCGGCTTCCTGACCGGCTTGCCCGGCGGCGACGTGGTGAACCATTTGCCGACGGACTACCTCAGCGTCTATGTCCCGACAACGCCCAATCCCACGGGCGGTTACTTCGTCATGCTCAAGAAAACCGAATGCATCGAGTTGAAGATGAGTGTCGATGAGGCGCTGACCTACGTGATCTCCATGGGCGTGGTGGTTCCTGCCGCGCGTCCCGCCACACCGCTGAATCCCCCCCTGTAAACGGCGCAGCAGCGCTGACAATTTCCGAGTATTTTTTATGGCTATCGCTGATACACAAGTCGCTCAAATGCGTACAACCTATTGCGGTCTGGTGACCGAAAGCCTGATGGGCCAGACGGTCAGCCTGTGCGGCTGGGTCAATCGCCGGCGCGACCATGGTGGCGTCATTTTCATTGACCTGCGCGACCGCGAAGGTTATGTGCAGGTGGTTTGCGATCCAGATCGCGCCGACATGTTCCAGACCGCCGAAGACGTGCGCAACGAGTTTTGCGTTCAGGTCAAGGGCATTGTGCGTGCCCGTCCTGAAGGCACGACCAACGTCAACCTGAAAAGCGGCCAGGTCGAGGTGTTGTGCCACGAACTGATCGTGCTCAACCCCAGCGTCACGCCGCCTTTCCAGCTCGACGACGACAACCTGTCGGAAACCACGCGCCTCACGCACCGGGTGCTGGACCTGCGCCGCCCCTACATGCAGAACAACCTGATGCTGCGCTACCGCGTGGCGATGGAGACGCGCAAGTTCCTCGATGCCAACGGCTTCATCGACATCGAGACGCCGATGCTGACCAAGAGCACGCCAGAAGGCGCGCGCGATTACCTGGTGCCCAGCCGCGTTAATGAAGGCCAGTTTTTTGCCCTGCCGCAAAGCCCTCAGCTTTTCAAGCAGTTGCTGATGGTGGCCGGATTTGACCGCTACTACCAGATCACCAAGTGCTTTCGCGACGAGGATTTGCGCGCCGACCGCCAGCCCGAATTCACGCAGATCGATATCGAGACGTCCTTCATGGGCGAGCAGGAAATCCGCGACATGTTCCAGTGCATGATCAGCAACATGTTCAAGACGGTGCTGAACACCGACCTGGGCGAGTTCCCGGTCATGGCCTATGCCGATGCGATGCACCGCTACGGCTCGGACAAGCCCGACCTGCGCGTCAACCTTGAATTCACCGAACTGACCGATGTGATGGCCGATGTGGACTTCAAGGTCTTCAGCGCCCCGGCCGCCACACCGGGTGGTCGCGTGGTGGCCCTGCGTGTGCCGGGCGGCGCTGAAATCAGCCGCAGCGAAATCGACGCCTACACCGAATTCGTCAAGATTTACGGCGCCAAGGGCCTGGCCTGGATCAAGGTCAACGACGCCGGCAAGGGCCGTGAAGGCTTGCAAAGCCCCATCGTCAAGAACATTCACGATGCGGCGATTGCTGAAATCCTCAAGCGCACCGGCGCGCAAAACGGCGACATTCTTTTCTTTGGCGCCGACAAGTCCAAGGTGGTCAACGACAGCATCGGCGCGCTGCGCCTGAAGGTCGGCCACAGCGCCTTCGGTAAAAAAACCGGCTTGTTCACCAAGGGCTGGAAGCCGCTGTGGGTGGTTGATTTCCCGATGTTCGAATATGACGAAGACGGCAAGCGCTGGAGCGCGGTGCATCACCCCTTCACTGCCCCGAAAGACGGCCATGAAGACTGGATGGACACCGACCCCGGGCGCTGCATCGCCAAGGCCTACGACATGGTGCTGAACGGCTGGGAGCTGGGCGGCGGCTCGGTGCGTATTCACCGCGCCGATGTGCAAAGCAAGGTGTTCAGTGCGCTCAACATTGGCGCTGAAGAGGCCCAGTTGAAGTTCGGTTTCCTGCTCGACGCCCTGCAGTACGGTGCGCCACCGCATGGCGGCCTGGCCTTTGGCCTGGACCGCATCGTGACCATGATGACCGGCGCCGAGTCGATTCGCGACGTGATTGCCTTCCCCAAGACCCAGCGCGCGCAATGCCTGCTGACCCATGCGCCAAGCCCGGTGGATGAAAAGCAGCTGCGCGAGCTGCACATCCGCCTGCGCAATCCGCTGCCGGTCTGACGGCGGTAGGCTTACACATCCAGTTAAAAAGGGCGCCTGCAAGGTGCCTTTTTTAATTCAAAAACCGGCAAACCGGCAGCTTGCCTTTTGCCGGTTTGCCGGTTTGCCGCGCAGATAGCTTTGGGATGGAGTTTTAAAAGGCCTTTCACATGACCGGCAGGCCCATTCAGCGCAACACCAGCACGGGCACGGTGCTGTGTGTCAGCACATGCTGGGTTTCGCTGCCCAGCAGTACCCGCTTGATGCCTTTTCGGCCATGGGACGCCATGACGACAAGGTCGCAATTGTGTTTGGTCGCGGCGGCCATGATCGACTCTGCCACCAGGTCAGACTGGGCAACAACTGCCTTGGCCTTGACTCCCCGGGCTTCAGCTTCCTTCTGCACTTCATCCACGATGGCCTGGCCCTTGTCGCTCCACTGTTTCTCGGTACGGGCAATGTCCTCAATCGAAATCGTGATGCCCCCTTCAAAGTAGCTGACAGGGTAGCGTGGCACCACATACAGCGCGACCAGTTCAGCACCCACGGCCGACGCCAGCTCAATGGCGCTGCTCACGGCTGTCCCTGAAAGATCAGAACCGTCAGTCGCTACAAGAATTCGCTGGTACATGGTGGACTCTCCAATCTAGATACAAAGTTTTTAGCGTAGGCGTGTCGCTGGCTGTCGGTGTTGATTCAGGTCAAGACATGCAATGGGGCGCTTGCGGCAAGCGTGGGCGAAGGGCTCGCTGAAGTCAATCACCGGGATGGTGGCCAATGCTTGGTGTGCGTTCCGGTTTTCCTGTCCTGGCTTCTTGCCTTGGCGTATATGCGGCAGGCCGGATTGCCGTCGCTCACCAGTAGACGCTTTTCTCAAGCTGCCAGCCCCGCAGCGCAAGCTCATTCGCGAGGTGATTCTGATCTTCTCCAAGGTCCACGACGGCACAGAGGCGCAGCCGCAAATGCCGCGCAGTCCTGAGCCGGACAGGCGCTATAAAATAAATAGCTGCTGGCGCATACCAGTCGTGCGCAAGATGCCAATCCAATCACTATTTCAGCCCTGCGAATCCTGATGCTGCTGCGCCAGCTGCTCGCGCTCCTGCTTCATCTGCACCTCGAGCTGTATCCGTCCCTGTTTGGCCACGGTGATGAATTTTTCGCGGTTGTTGCGGTGCGGGTACATGCGCTCGAACAGCTCCAGGTTGTGCTGGCGAAAGCGTTCGGCGGCTTGCTGCGCGGCGTCCTGCGGCTGGCCCAGCAGTTCCAGAACGGTGCGCGCGCTGCGCAGGCTGGAGTCGAACAGCTCGCGCTCGACCCGCATCACGCCCCGGTCGCGCAGCGCGTTCCAGTGCGGCACGTCCCGGGCTCTGGCGACGATTTGCAGTTGCGGAAAGTTTTCCCGCACCACATCGACGATTTTGAGCGACTGCTCCACATCGTCCACCGACAGCACCAGGATCTTGGCCTGCGCCGCGCCCGCCGTGCGCAGCAGGTCGAGCCGGGTGGCGTCGCCGTAAAACACGCGATAGCCAAAGGCGCGCACGGTCTCGATCATCTCGGCGTTATGGTCCAGCACGGTGGCCGATATGCCTTGCGCCAGCAGCATGCGGCCGACGATCTGGCCGTAGCGGCCAAAGCCGGCAATGATGACCGGCGCCTCCTGCGGCTCGGATATTTCTTCCAGCGTGGATTTCTTGCCGTTGGCATAACGCGGCAAGACCAGCTTGTCGATGGCCAGCAGCAGCAGCGGGCTGATGAGCATTGACAGTGTCACCGCGCCGATCAGCAGCGAGGCGGTTTCCGGCGAAAACACGCTGGCGCCGGCAGCCGCCTGAAACACCACGAAGGCAAATTCGCCGCCCTGCGCCAGCAGCAGCGCAAACACCGGCCGCTCCTGCCAGGGCAGCTTCATGGCATAGGCCAGGCCATAAATCGCCAGCAGCTTCAGGCCCAGAAAGCCGGCCAGGATGGCCAGCATCTGTCCCGGAAATTTCCACAGCACGCCAAAGTCGATGCTCATGCCCACGGCGATGAAGAACAGGCCCAGCAGCAGCGCCTTGAAGGGCTCGATGTCGGTTTCCAGCTCGCGCCGGTATTCGCTCTCTGCCAGCAGCACGCCGGCCAGAAAGGCGCCCAGCGCCATCGACAGCCCGACCAGCTGCATCAAGGCGGCAATGCCGACCACCAGCAGCAGCGACGCGGCGGTGAAGATTTCGGGCGTGCCGCTGTTGGCGATCCAGCGCAGCACCGGCCGCAGCAGCAGCCGGCCGCCGAGGATGATGCTGGCAATCGCTGCTACTATTTTTATAGCTTCAAGTGACCGGCTGGTCTGCGCAACTGCCTCATTTTCTCCTCCAAGCGCACCGAGCAGCGGCAGCAGCGCCAGAATCGGGATGGCCGCCACGTCCTGGAACAGCAAAATCGAAAAACCGGCCTGGCCGCTGGAAGTGCGCATCAGGTTGCGCTCGTTGATCGACTGCAGCGCAATCGCCGTCGATGACAGCGCCAGGCCGAGTCCGGCCACCAGCGCGGTCGTCCATTCGACGCCAAACGCCATGGCCGTGCCGGTCAGCAGGGCCGCGCAGCTCAGCAGCTGGGCGCTGCCCCAGCCGAAGATGGGCCGGCGCAGATTCCACAGCCGCAGGGGTTCGAGTTCCAGGCCGATCAGGAACAGCATCAGCACCACGCCGAATTCGGCAAAGTGAAGAATGTCCTGCACATTCGTGACCAGGCCCAGCCCCCACGGCCCGATGGCGATGCCGGCGGCCAGGTAGCCGATGATGGAGCCCAGGCCGAGCTTTTTGGCCAGCGGCACGGCGACCACGGCGGCGGCCAGGTAGATGAAGCTGTTGACCAGCCAGGCGGGGGTGTCGTTCATGAAAACATCCAGGGTGTCTTGCGTGGGTTAACGATAGCGGAAAAGCAGCGTGGCTCGGCCAAGCCGGTGTGCGTGGCCGAATCGCTGGTGCGGCACTACCCGTAGCGCCCGTTCGCCCGTTCGCCCGTTTGGCTTCAAGCGGCCAGCGCCGCGCCGCCAAAACCGTTCTGCCGCCACGCCTCGAACACGGTGACGGCCACGGTGTTCGACAAATTCAGGCTGCGCTGGCCGGGCAGCATCGGCACCTTCAGGCGCTGGGCCAGGGCAAACGATTGCCGCACTTCGGGCGCCAGACCCTTGGTTTCCGAGCCAAACACCAGCCAGTCGCCGGGCAAAAAGCGCGCATCGTACAGAGTGCCCGCGCCTTGCGTCGTCAGGGCAAACAGCCGTTCAGCCGGCGGCTGCTGGCTTTCCAGAAACGCCGGCCAGCTGGCATGGCGCAGCACCTGGGCGTACTCGTGGTAGTCGAGTCCTGCGCGCCGCATGTGCTTGTCGTCCATTGAAAAGCCGAGCGGCTCGACCAGATGCAGGCGGCAGCCGGTGTTGGCCGCCAGGCGAATCACATTGCCGGTGTTGGGCGGAATCTCGGGCTCGACCAGGACGATATTGAACATGTTGGGCAGGTGTTGGGAAGAAGCCGCGTCGCGCTTTGTCAGCGTGCGGCTGGGAAGTGAAGCGGCGATTCTAGGCGGGCGCCGTGCGCGCCAGCACCACGGCGGTGATGTGCGCTGCGCCCGCGTCGCGCAAGGCCTGCGCCGCCGCGAACAGCGACGCGCCACTGGTCATCACGTCATCGACCAGCACCACGCGCCGGCCTTGCAGTTTGGGCATGCGCAGCGGATCGACCTGGAAAGCGCCCTTGACATTGGCCAGCCGGGCTTCCCGTTTGAGCTGGCTTTGCGGACGCGTGTGCTTCAGGCGCAGCAGCAGACGCGTATCGGCCTGCGCCCGGGTCTGCGACTGGCGGGCCAGGGCGCTGGCCAGCTCCCAGGCCTGGTTGAAGCCGCGCGTCTGCAGCCGCTCGGCCGACAGCGGCAGCGGAATGAGCCAGTCCTGCGCGTCCAGTTCGTTCAGTGCCTGCGCCACGCCCGGCGTTTTGAGCAGCAGGCTGGCAAAAAATCCGGCCCAGCCATGCTGCTCGCCAAACTTGTAGCGGGTGATCAGTGCCGACCACGGATAGGCATAGGGCACGGCGGCCAGCGTGCTGTCCTGCGGCGGGCGCTGGCGCATGCAGCCGGCGCAGTGCCGACCGGCGCCGCGCAGGCCCATGGACAGATCAGCCGGCAAGGGCAGGGCGCAACTGACGCAGCGCGGCTCCCCTGCCATGAACCGCGCCAGACACGGCTGGCAGACCTGCGCCGCGGGCCAGCTGTGGCAAACGGCGCACTGGCTGGCCAAACCGGGCAGCCGGGACAAAAGTGGGGGAAGCGTCAGCAGGCGGGAAAACACCGTGTCAATATACTCGCCTGACCTTGTGCAACCATTACCTTTCATGACCACCACCTCGCGTCCGCCCACGCTCGATCCAAACGCTGTCAGCCGCTGGCAGCGCATGGCGCCCCTGGCTTCACCCTGGCTGCATGAAGAAGTGGCCAGCCGCATGCAGGACCGGCTGCAGTGGATCAAGCTCAAGCCGCAGGCCTGGGCGGACTGGGGTGCCTTGCGCGGCGGCATGCAGGCACATGCCCAACTGGCTAAAACCTACCCGGATGCAGCATGTTTTATTGCTGAACCGCAGGAAGGACGGGCGCAGGTAGCTTCTAAAATCATAGCAAAGCCCTGGTGGAACCCCAGCCAGTGGCGAGCCGCGCCCGTGCGTTTCGAGATGCCGCCGCCGGCCAGCGTTGACATGCTCTGGGCCAACATGGCGCTGCACGAGTCCGCCGACCCGCAGGCCCTGCTGGCCCAGTGGCACCAGGCCCTGAAGGTCGATGGATTCCTGATGTTTTCATGCCTGGGGCCGGATACCGCCAAAGAATTGCGTGCGCTGTATGCGCGCCTGGGCTGGCCGCCGGCAGGTCATGAGCTGACCGACATGCACGACTGGGGCGACATGCTGGTGCAGACCGGCTTTGCCGAGCCGGTGATGGACATGGAGCGCATCACGCTGACGTACGAAACGCCGGCCCGCCTGTTGCAGGAACTGGCCGAGCTGGGCCGCAATTTTCATCCGGCGCGCTTTCCCGGCTTGCGGAGCCGGGCCTGGAAGGCGCGGCTGGAGCAAGAGCTGGCGGCGCAGCTGACCGGCCGCGACGGCCGGCTGTCGCTCACGTTTGAAGTCATTTATGGGCATGCCCTGAAGGCCAGGCCCAAATTCAAGGTGAGCCCGCTCAGCGCCGTGTCGATTGAGGACATGCGCCACATGCTGCAGGGCAGTCCGGGCGCCTCGGGTTGAGCCGTGTGCGCATGGAGAGTGAAACATTCTGCATCTTCGTCTTTAAAGCGTTGGCGGTTTCCCTAACGAGGGTTGTGCGGCCTTCTGTTTGACTCTATAGTGATTTGGTGAGAGCCTGCTTTTTCTGGTCACGCCGCAGGCCGTTTTCCTGAGGGTCGTCACGTGTTGCAATCATCCACGGCATTTCAATTTGCCACCTTGTCGGCATACGATGCCAATCCTCAGGGAGCCGTCGTGCTCTGGCGCCTGAAGCGTCATGGTTCGCTGTCACCCGCGCAACTTGGCTGGTTCTATTTGTCCCTGTGCCTGGCCTGTGTGGGCATTGCCGCATTTCTGTGGTCGCCGAATGCATCTGTCGTCATGACGTTTGCCCTGCTGGTCGTGGGAGCCGTCTTTGTCGTGTATTCGCGTCATGCCGGAGACGCCGAAAAAATCGTGCTGCAGGGCGGGCAACTGGTGATCGAACTGGAAACCGCAGGCCGTACCCAGCGGGCAGCATTCAACCGGGAATGGGTCCGCGTCGAGCCCAAGGATGGCGACGGCTCGCTGATCGAGGTGTCGGGCCAGGGCCGGTCAGTGCGGGTAGGGCGCCACATGCGGCCCGAGCTGCGGCCGCTGCTGGCCCGCGAAATCCGGTTTGCGTTGCGGACGTGCTGAACCGCAAGCAACTTGTCTGTACCTCATTTTCATTTCTGAAATTTTGACCTGTCGCAAACTTTATAATGATGGGTGAATTCAATCGGTAATTGAAGCAGAAAAAAAGTGATCACGATGAACCTGAGCAACACCATGAGCAAATTGACACGGCTTGGCTTACAGCATGCAGGCACCATCGCGGTCTCTGCCGCCGCCTGGCTCAGCACTGCCGCTTACGCTGTCAATGACCTGTCTGGCGGGCCGGCGGTCAATCAGCTCGACCTGCATCCCGCAGCCACCCGCATTGCCCAGGAGCAGCATTGGCTGCATTGGTTCATGATGATCATCTGCTTGTTGATTTTTCTGGCCGTCTTTGGCGTGATGTTTTATTCCATCCTGAAGCACCGCAAGTCGGTCGGCCACAAGGCCGCCAACTTTCATGAATCCACCGCCGTGGAAATCGCCTGGACCATTGTTCCTTTCGTCATCGTGATCGGCATGGCCCTGCCGGCCACCAAGGTGCTGGTTGCCCAGAAAGACACAACCGGCGCCGACTTGACCATCAAGGCCACCGGCATCCAGTGGAAATGGGGCTACGACTACATCAAGGGCGAAGGCGAAGGCATCGGTTTTGTCTCGACGCTCGACAACGACCAGCGCCTGATGTCCAACAATGGCGGCCCCAAGGCCGGTGAAACCGCGCCTGACAATTACCTGCTCAAGGTGGACAAGCCGCTGGTGGTTCCGGTCAACAAGAAAATCCGCATCATCACCACGGCCAACGACGTGATTCACTCTTTTGCCGTGCCGGCCTTCGGCATCAAGCAGGATGCGATCCCGGGTTTTGTGCGCGACACCTGGTTCCGGGCTGAAATGGTCGGTGACTTCTATGGCCAGTGCCAGGAACTCTGCGGCAAGGAACACGCCTACATGCCGATTCACGTCAAGGTGGTTTCCGCCCAGGATTACACCGCCTGGGTAGCCGTCAAGGCCAAGGAGGCCGCCGCCCTGGCCGATGATCCGGCGAAAGTCTGGACGCTGGTTGATTTGAAAGCCCGTGGCGAAAAAGTCTATGCTTCCA
Organism: Burkholderiales bacterium; assembly: GCA_016000195.1. Taxonomy (GTDB): domain Bacteria; phylum Pseudomonadota; class Gammaproteobacteria; order Burkholderiales; family Burkholderiaceae_C; genus Polaromonas. The sequence continues at coordinate 45,624 of JAECRO010000015.1, forward strand.
ACTGTGCAGCCTGCCATCAGCCCAACGGCAAGGGCGCAGGCCCGATCAAGCCGCTGGACGGCTCGGCCATCGTGCTGGACAAGGACCATGGCAAGCAGATTCAGACCGTCCTCAATGGCGTCGCCGGCGGTGTCATGCCGTCATGGAAAGCCTTGAGAGACACCGACCTGGCAGCCGTCATCAGCTATACCAAGAACAACTGGTCCAATCAGACCGGCCAGCTGGTTCAGCCTTCCGAGATTCTGGCTGCACGCAAGTAAGCCGCACCGAAACCGCAAATTACCCAGCTGCCGAGCCGATGCACCGGCAGCCCCGAAGATAAAAGCTACAGGCCCAAGCCACCAAAGGAATCCAAGATGAGTGCAGTTCTAGACCATCACGATCATGCGCATGATGCTCACGATCACCATGCCCCGACGGGCTGGCGTCGCTGGGTGTTTGCCACCAACCATAAAGACATTGGCACGCTGTACCTGCTGTTCAGTTTCACCATGCTGATGTTCGGTGGCGTCCTGGCGCTGCTGATCCGGGCCGAACTGTTTCAGCCAGGCCTGCAGCTCGTCAACCCGGAGCTGTTCAACCAGCTCACCACCATGCACGGCCTGATCATGGTGTTTGGCGCCATCATGCCGGCCTTTGTCGGGTTTGCGAACTGGATGATTCCGCTGCAGATCGGCGCGTCCGACATGGCGTTTGCGCGCATGAACAACTTCAGCTTCTGGCTGCTGATTCCGGCGGCGCTGATGCTCAGCACCTCGTTCCTGCTGCCGGGCGGCGCCATGGCCGGCGGCTGGACGATGTATGCGCCGCTGTCGCTGCAGATGGGGCCGGCGATGGACGCCGGTATTTTTGCCGTGCACATTATGGGTGCTTCGTCGATCATGGGCTCGATCAACATCATCGTCACGATTCTGAACATGCGCGCGCCGGGCATGACGCTCATGAAAATGCCAATGTTCTGCTGGACCTGGCTGATCACCGCCTACCTGCTGATTGCCGTGATGCCGGTGCTGGCTGGCGCCATCACCATGACGCTGACCGACCGCCATTTCGGCACGACCTTCTTTAACCCCGGCGGCGGCGGCGACCCGGTGATGTTCCAGCACATCTTCTGGTTCTTCGGCCATCCCGAGGTGTACATCATGATTCTGCCGGCCTTCGGCATCATCAGCCAGATCATTCCAGCCTTCTCGCGCAAGCGCCTGTTCGGCTATGCCTCGATGGTGTACGCCACCGGCTCGATTGCGATTCTGAGCTTCGTCGTCTGGGCGCACCACATGTTCACCACCGGCATGCCGGTCACGGGCCAGCTGTTCTTCATGTACTCGACGATGCTGATTGCCGTGCCGACCGGCGTGAAGGTGTTCAACTGGATCGCCACGATGTGGCGCGGCTCGATGACATTTGAAACGCCGATGCTGTTCGCCGTCGGTTTCATCTTTGTGTTCACCATCGGCGGCCTGACCGGCGTGATGCTGGCGGTCGCACCGATTGACATCCAGCTGCAGGACACCTATTACGTGGTGGCCCACTTCCACTACGTGCTGGTGGCCGGCTCGCTCTATGCGATGTTTGCCGGTTACTACTACTGGAGCCCCAAGTGGACCGGCGTGATGTACAGTGAACGGCGCGGCCAGATCCACTTCTGGTGGTCGCTGATTTCCTTCAACGTGACCTTTTTCCCGATGCACTTCCTGGGCCTGGCCGGCATGCCGCGCCGCTATGCCGACTACCCGATGCAGTTTGCCGACTTCAACGCCATTGCCAGCGTGGGCGCCTTCTTCTTTGGTTTTGCGCAAGTGTATTTCTTCTTCTTCGTCGTGCTGCCGGCCATGCGCGGCAAGGGCGTGCCGGCCAAGCAGAACCCCTGGCTGGATGAAGGCGGCAAGGGCGCCGAGGGCCTGGAATGGGAAGTGCCATCGCCAGCGCCCTTCCATACCTTTGAAACTCCACCGAAGCTGGATGCCACGGCAACCCGCGTGATCGCTTGAACCCGCTGCCGACCGCCATGAAACCCGATCAGAAAAAAAACAACCTGCGCCTGGCCTTGATCCTGGCATCGGTTGCCGTGGTTTTCTTTTTCGGCTTCATGGGCAAGATGATTTTTCTCGGCCATTGAGCCGGACGAATCCCACCCCGCAGAACCCTGATGCTCAAGCGCGAAAACTTCAAGATGCTCGGAAAGCTGGGCGTGATCGTGCTCGGCATGTTCTTCTTTGGCTACGCGCTGGTGCCGATTTACAAGGCGATCTGCGAGATGACCGGCATCAACGTGCTGGCCCTGGGCGACCGGCAGATTCCCGGTGCCACGGCCACGCTGCCGGCCAACACGCAGGTTGACCTCACCCGCACCATCACGGTGGAGTTCGACGCCAATTCGCGCGGTCCCTGGCATTTCAAGCCTGCAAAAAACTCCGTGCAAGTGCATCCCGGCGAGTTGACGACGGTGATGTACGAATTCCAGAATGTGCAGAACCGCACCATGTCGGCCCAGGCCATTCCCAGTTATGCGCCGGCGCAGGCCGGGCCTCATTTCAACAAGCTGGAATGTTTCTGTTTTAGCCAGTACACCCTGGCGCCGGGCGAAAAAAAGCAGTGGCCAGTCGCCTTCGTGATTGATCCGAAGCTGTCCAGGGATGTGACGACGATCACGCTGTCCTACACATTTTTCGAGGTAGGCGGCAAGACGCCGGCCGCGCCGGATAGCGCCAAAGCGGCAGGCGCATAACGATGGCCGAGACGCCACCCCGCAAGCCATCCCTCTGGCGTACCGTCAAGGCCATCGCCTGGTCGTTTGTCGGTTTGCGGGCCAGAGGCGACTACGAGGAAGATGTCCGGAACCTGAGCCCGCTTCATATCATTGCTGTCGGGCTGGCAGGTATTTTTGTATTTGTGGCCGTTTTGGTGCTGCTGGTGAACTGGGCGGTTGCCCGCTAGACACCACGGTTTAATTAAAAGATCAGTGAAAATTCGAGAGAAAAACAGGAGTCGAGTGATGTCAGCAGCTGCAACCCACGGGGCAACCCCCTATTATTTTGTGCCCGGCCCTTCGCGGCACCCGGTCATGGCCGCCACTGGCCTGTTCTTTGTGATTCTGGGCGCCAGCCAGTGGATCAATGGCGCCGGCTGGGGCGCTTGGTTGCTGGCCTTTGGCATGCTGTTCTGGCTCGGCACCCTGTTCCTGTGGTTCCGTGACTCGATTGCCGAAAGCGAAGGCGGCCTGTATGGCCGCAAGATCGACCTGTCTTACCGCTGGAGCATGAGCTGGTTCATCTTTTCCGAAGTGATGTTCTTCGGTGCGTTTTTTACCGCCCTGTGGTGGGCGCGCTCGCATTCGGTGCCAGCGCTCGGGAGTCTGGACAATGCCTTGCTCTGGCCCGACTTCAAGGCGGTCTGGCCCAGCCTGGCTGCCGGTGTGACCGCATCGCCGGCCGACATCATCGAGCCGTTCACGACCATGACGCCGTTCTGGCTGCCGACCATCAACACCGCCCTGCTGCTCAGCTCGGGCGTGACCCTGACGATTGCCCACCATGCCCTGCGTGAAAACCACCGTGGCCGCACCATTGCCTTCATGTGGATGACGGTATTGCTGGGCATCACGTTCCTGACGGTGCAAGGCTATGAATACTTCCACGCCTATTCAGAACTCAATCTGAAAATGAGTTCCGGCGTGTATGGTTCGACCTTTTACATGCTGACGGGTTTTCACGGCTTCCATGTGCTGGTCGGCATGCTGATGCTGCTGTTCATCACGCTGCGTTTGCAAAAAGGCCATTTCACGGCCGACAAGCATTTCGGTTTTGAAGGCGCGGCATGGTACTGGCACTTTGTTGACGTGGTGTGGCTCGGTCTGTACATCCTTGTTTACTGGTTTTAACGTGGCTGGCGGGAATAAACCCGCCATGCTGCCTTGATGCCATTCAGTAAAAAGGCCGCTTGACGCGGCTTTTTTATATTCGATTATTTGCCGGCCGGGATGCCCGTCGGTTGTATGTAGCCTATCTTCCACGCCACCAGAATGCAGACAAACAGCAACACCGAAAACCCGACGCGAAACGCCAGTGCGCGCGCCATGTTGCTGGTTTTTCGCTTGCCGTCGGCGCCGTCCTTCATCATGAAAAAAAGTGCAGCTCCGAGGCTGGCAAGAATGGCGATAAATGCCAGGGCAACAAGATAAGTCATGTTTCAATCCACGCCCAAGCACAGCCTGAGCGAAATCTGGAAGAGGTTACTCCTCGTCCAAATGAATTCTATTCCCTGAAGGTGGGAAGTTTCAAACCGGAGTTTGTTTTTGATGCAACGGATTATCTGTCGATGAATCACCGCCTGCATTCACGCCGATTCTGGCTGCTCACGCTGGCGGCCTTGCTGGTGGCGGGAAGCACCTTTTCGCTGGGCCAGTGGCAACTTCGCCGCGCGGCGCAGAAAGAAGCCGTGCAGGCCGCCATTGAGGCAAAGAATAGCCTTGCTGCGCTTGATGAGCGGGCACTGTCAGCTACTAAAAACATAGCAAATGAAGTTTACCGGCGAGCCGTGCTTCAAGGCGTCTGGCAACCCGCGCGGACGGTCTACCTCGACAACCGGCCGATGAGCGGGCGCACTGGTTTCTGGGTGCTGACGCCGCTGGTGCTGCAAGGCACCGGCCAGGCGATTCTGGTGCAGCGCGGCTGGGTGCCGCGCAATTTCGGCGACCGGACCCGCCTGCCCGAAGTGGCCACACCGGCCGGACGGGTCACGGTCGAGGGCCGGATTGCCCCGCCGCCTTCCAAGCTTTACGAGTTCAAGGGTGTGGATGCAGGGCCAATCCGGCAAAATCTCGATCTGGCCGCGTTTCAGCTTGAAACCGGTTTGCCGCTTCTGAACAACGTCTCGCTGCTGCAAACCGGCGCCCCCAGCGAAGGCTTGCTGCGCGAATGGGCCGCCCCCAATCTGGGGGTGGAAAAACATTATGGCTACGCCTTTCAATGGTTTGGCCTGTGCGGCCTGGTGGTGCTCCTGTATGTCTGGTTTCAAGTGATTCTTCCTTTTCGTGCTTCCTTGCGTGCCCAAGGCCGCGACTAACTGCTCCAGGTATTGTGACAAACGACTCTTCCGAATCCTCTTCCATTCGCCCCGGTACCGCAGCCACAGATCGGCCACTGGGCCTGACGGTGCATGCCATGCCTGCGATCAATTCGTCCGGGGTGCGTTCGGCGGATACCCGCTCAGGCCGCTGGAAAATGATGCTGGTCCTGCTGGTGTGCGCCAGTCCAGTCGTCGCCTCCTACTTTGCTTACTACGTGATCAGGCCCGAGGGCCGCCGCAACTTTGGCGAACTGATCGACCCACAGCGCCCCTTGCCGGTCATGGCGACCGAGTCGCTGGACGGCAAGACCGGCCAGTTGACGGCACTGAAAAACCAGTGGCTGCTGCTGAGCGTTGCCGGTGGCGCCTGTGACGCCCACTGTGAACAAAACCTGTATTTCCAGCGCCAGCTGCGCGAATCGATGGGCCGGGAAAAAGAGCGCATGGACCGCGTCTGGCTCGTCAACGACACAGCGCCGGTGCGTGCCGCCTTGCTGCCCGCACTGGCTTCCGCCACCGTGCTGCGCGTTGCCCCGGGCGACGTGGCGCAGTGGCTGGAGCCGGCGCCGGGCAAGCGGCTGCAGGATCACCTTTACCTGGTCGATCCGCTGGGCAACCTGATGATGCGGTTTCCTGCCGACATGGATGCGGATGCCGCCGCCAAGGCCAAGCGCGACCTGGAGCGTTTGCTGCGTGCCTCCAGCAGCTGGGACAAGGAAGGCAGATAGTGGCCCCCACGCTCCCCACTTCGTGTGGTTCGCTGCCCCCCGAGGGGGCTGTTGCGCCTGCGGCCCGGCAAAGCCGGTTCCGCGGCCCTGGCTGGTATGGAACTCCTATCGCCCCTAGGCTTTTCGCTTCGCGTACTGCACTGCACCCTGCGGCCCGGCTGAGCCGGTTCTGCGGCCCTGGCTGCTATAGCGCCCCATCACAGACGGCAATGGCGGGCTCGCTTTAGCATGAGTGCGCAAAACCTCTACGACCTGAGCCCTGCCCTGCGCCTGATGGTCATGGGCCTGGCGGTGGCGCTTGGGCCGCTGGCCTGGATCTGGGCGCGCAACAAGAACGCTCCCGTGGCTCACCGACTGCGCGTGCTGACGCTGGTGACGCTGTTCCTGACCTTTGACCTGGTGATCTTCGGTGCCTTCACCCGGCTGACCGATTCCGGCCTGGGTTGCCCCGACTGGCCCGGCTGCTACGGCAGCGCCAGCCCGGTCGGTGCGCAACTGCACATCGAAGCCGCCCAAAGCGCCATGCCGACCGGCCCGGTCACGCATTCAAAAGCCTGGATTGAAATGATCCACCGTTACCTGGCAACCGGCGTGGGCGTGCTGATCCTGACGCTGGCGCTGGTGACTTTTATGGCCCGCCGCGAGCAGCGTCGAAGTGCAAAAAATTCCAGTCCGGAACATATCCTTTCGTCCTGGTGGCCTATCGCCACGCTGGCATGGGTGTGCCTTCAGGGCGCATTTGGCGCGCTGACCGTGACCATGAAGCTGTTTCCGGCCATCGTGACCCTGCACCTGCTGGGCGGCCTCGTCCTGCTGGCCTTGCTGCGCGCGCAGTCGGTGCGTTATGCGCAGGTGCAGGAACAAAGCACGCCGGCCATCCTGAGCACCTCTACCCGGCGCTTCCTGCTGGCTGCCTCTGCCTTGCTGTGGCTGCAGATTGCGCTGGGCGGCTGGGTCAGCACCAACTATGCGGTGCTGGCATGCACCGGTTTTCCGGCTTGCCAGGGTTCATTCTGGCCGGTCATGGATTTCAGCCAGGGTTTCACGCTGTGGCGCGAACTCGGCGCTGGCCATGACGGCGGCTACATCAGTTTTCAGGCGCTGACGGCCATCCACTATGTGCATCGCATGGCCGCTTACGCCGTGTTTGTTGCGCTGATGCTGCTGTCTTTCAGCCTGTACAGCGTGCCGGCGCTTCGCCAGCAGGCGCGCTGGCTGGCCGCCCTGACGCTGTTGCAGGTGGCGACCGGGTTGAGCAATGTGGTGCTGGGCTGGCCGCTGCTGGCTGCCGTTGCCCACACCGGAGGCGCTGCCGCGCTGGTCGTGGTGCTGACCGGCATCGTTTTTTCAAGCCGCAAAATGCCCGTGCTGGCGCGGGTATCCTCACTGAATGTTTCGAGATTGTCCGCATGAATTCCAGTCATCCGCCCGCTGCCACTCCATCCAGCGTCCGCGCTCCTTCCCGGTTCAGTCAGTTTTATGCCCTGACCAAACCGCGCGTCGTGCAGCTCATCGTGTTTTGCGCGCTGATCGGCATGGTGCTGGCCGTGCCGGGTGTTCCGACCTGGCCCGATGTCCGGCTCGCCCTGATCGCCTGTGCGGGCATCTGGCTGGTGGCCGGCGCTGCGGCGGCCTTCAACTGCCTGGTCGAGCAGCAGATTGACGCCAAGATGCGGCGCACCGCCTGGCGCCCGACGGCCCGGGGACAACTCAGCAGCCCCCTGACGCTGGCTTTTTCCGCCGGCCTGTGCGCCCTGGGCTCGTGGATCTTGTATGTCTGGGTCAATCCGCTCACCATGTGGCTGACCTTCGCAACCTTTGTCGGCTACGCGGTGGTGTACACCGTCATCCTCAAGCCGCTGACGCCGCAAAACATCGTCATCGGCGGCGCCTCGGGCGCCATGCCGCCGGTGCTGGGCTGGGCCGCAATGACCGGAGCTGTCGGACCAGAAGCGTTGATTCTTTTCCTGATTATTTTCCTGTGGACGCCGCCGCACTTCTGGGCGCTGGCGCTCTACCGCGTCGATGATTACCGAAAGGCCGGCCTGCCCATGCTGCCGGTCACACACGGCAACGAATTCACGCGCTTGCAGGTGTTTTTGTACACGCTGGTGTTGTTTGCCGCCTGCCTGATGCCTTTCATCTTCAAAATGAGCGGCTGGCTGTACCTGGTGGCGGCGGTGGTGCTCAGCATCGGCTTCAGCGGCTATGCCTGGTGCTTGTGGCGCAACTATTCCGATGCGCTGGCACGCAAGACTTTCCGCTTTTCGCTGATTCACTTGTCCGCCTTGTTTGCAGCGCTGCTGCTGGATCACTACCTGATATGAAAAACAATTTGCACCTGCAGTCGTCCGGTCGGCGGCGCACCGTCAAGGCCGTGGCGGGTTTTGCACTGCTTTCAATGACGGCTGGATTTTTAGCGGCCTGCGCGCCTGACAAACCGCAGTTCAAGAGCATTGACCTGACCGGCGCCGACTATGCGCAGGGTTTTTCCCTGCTGGATCACAACGGCCAGTTGCGCACGCTCAAGGATTTCGCTGGCAAGGTCGTGGTGGTGTTTTTCGGGTTTACCCAGTGTCCTGACGTTTGCCCGACTTCCATGGCCGAACTGGCCGAGGTCAAAAAGCTGCTTGGCGCCGATGGTGACAAGCTGCAGGCCATCTTCATCACCGTGGACCCGGAGCGCGACACGCCCGAATTGCTCAAGGCCTACATGGGCAACTTCGATTCAGGTTTCCTGGCGCTGCGGCCCACGCTGGAGCAACTTCCCCAGGTTGCCAGGGATTTCAAGATTTACTACAAAAAAGTCGATGGCAAGACCAAGGGCAGCTACACCATGGACCATTCTGCGGGCAGCTATGTCTTTGACACCCAAGGCCGGATCCGGCTGTACAACCGCTACGGCTCGGGCGCCGAAGTGCTGGCTTCCGACATTCGCCTGCTGCTCAAGACCGGCTGAAAAAAAAGCCTGCCGCTTTTCAGCGCAGGCTTTGGCTTGGGTGTGGAGGGCGATGCCGGCCGGGTCAGGCGTAGGTTGCCAGCACCTTCTTCATTTTCTTCATGGCCGCCACCTCAATCTGGCGAATCCGCTCGGCGCTGACCTTGTATTCGGCCGCCAGGTCGTGCAGCGTCATGCCGCCCGAGCCGTCATCGTTCACATTGAGCCATCGCTCTTCAACGATCCGGCGCGCGCGCGGGTCAAGCTCCTGCAGGGCGGTGCTCAGGCCATCGGTCATCAGGTCATCATGCTCGCGCGACTCCATCAGGGCCGTCGGCTCCTGCGCGCTGTCGGCCAGATAGGCAATCGGACCAAAGGCATCGTCGCCCTCGTCATTCGGGCTTGGGTCGAGCAACACATCGCCGCCGGACATGCGCTGCTCCATCTCGATGACTTCCTCGCGCTTGACGTTCAGGGTTTTCGCCATCGAGTCAATCTGGCCTTCGGTCAGGGTGTCGCGGTGCGTTGCCACGTCGGCGTCGTCCTTGTAGCCCTGCTTCATCGAGCGCAGGTTGAAAAACAGCTTGCGCTGGGCCTTGGTCGTGGCGACCTTGACCATGCGCCAGTTTTTCAGGATGTATTCGTGGATCTCGGCCTTGATCCAGT